>JAXLQU010000047.1:0-2040 GCA_046331425.1 Acidobacteriota bacterium | reverse complement strand
ATAGTCCGGCTCGCGTGGCGGGTGTTTGAGATAGCGGTCCAGCAGTCCGAGGTCGGCATCGACCAACAGCGTGGTCGAGTAGTAGAGAACCGCGCGCGGTTTGTAGATGCACGAGCCGCCAATCTTTCGATCGTCAATAGTCAGGTCGGAGGTGCCGCGTTGCTGTACGTTGGGCAGGCCGCAGGCGGCCAGTCCCGCGATCATCCACGACGACAGCGCATTGAACGACGAGCGAATTCCGGGTAACCCCTCGGCGGGCAGCACGACACTGACCACCAAGTTCCCGGGATCGAGCACCACGCTGCAGCCGCCGCCGGCGCGTCGTGTGAGTGGGACCTGATCGGCAAGACAGTCTTGGATGTTCAGTTCCAAGTGCGGCCTGCTGCCGCTTCCGAGCACCACTTCGATGCGCGAAGGGCGGGAGATGCGCACCCTTGGTTGCGCGGCGGCGAGTAGATCGTCGTCGTTGTCGTAGAGGCCGATCGGCAGGCCTTCGTTGCGCGATGTATCCAAGGCGCTCATCGGACCGCGCCGATCGAGGTAGGGAAGTCTGCAATCGTCGCTGGCTGTTTCAACGAAGTCGTTTCCGCCGGATCGAAGCAAGGCAGCGCATCACGGTGCGTAGAGGTCGATCACGCGTTGAATCGCACGCCGGCAGGCGGCGCAGAATCCGCCCTCGAGATTGCGCGTGAACATGATGCAATCGGCTTGAGAGCGATAGTAGCCGGTCGACTCGTAGTTGGCGCCTTCGAAGCTTCCAACCACCTTCGCGTGTGCGCCGGCGCCGAGCAGTTTGATCGTTCCAGCGAGTTCCTCGCGAAACAGCGCTTCCATCTCGCTCTCCGGTTTGCCGGCGGCGCGAATGGCGCGACGTCGGGCTTGAATCTCGCGCTGGTACGTCTCGAACGGCTGCTTGTCCCACGGCGTGGGGCGCGGCGTGTCGGCCGCGATGAGGTCGTTCCACTTCGGCGTCGTGGCGTTGGCGGTGACGTTGGGCTCCCACGGCTCGGGGCGTTCGCTGCCGGCCGTGTAGGCAACGTCCGAGGTGTAGTACTCGTCGGCCAACCCGGCGAAGTGATGACCGAATTCGTGCACGAAAACGTACGGTGTGAATGCGTTGTCGGCCGCGACGGTGGCGTACAGGTTGAAGATGCCGCCGCCGCCGTAGGTGCGGGTGTTGGTGACGATCTCGACGAACTCGTACGGCGCAGCAGCAGCGATCTCGCGCCAACGTTTGTTATCGAAGCTCAGCAGATAACGCTCGGAGCCGAAGGCGTCGTAGGTTGCACGGGCCGGTGAGTGTCGGTAGGTGCCGGAGGACGGGCGAGCGACGCCGCTCTGCGCGGCAGGGACATCGATCGCCCAGACGTTGAAGCGCTGCTGGTTTTCCTTGAAGGGGGACGCCTTGAACAGTTCGGCAGTGAGACGCCGAGCATCGCTGTGCCACTTGCTCATCTCGGCTGCGGTGTAGCCGTCGCCGATCAAGAGCAGGTCGACCTTCTGTGCCGATGGGCCGTTTTGCTGCACGGGCCAGACCGTGACGTCGGCCGGCGGGCCGCTGCGATCGATCAACGCATCGGTGGGATCGAAGCTGTAGCTCCACAGTTCGCGAAACCCGCCGCGCTCGACGTCGCGCTTCTTGACGATGACCTGCGCGCGACGCACTGGCCGCGGGAAGCGCAGCGATTCGTGAAACGTGCGACGGACCGTGCGCGCTTCGTCGGTGGTCTCCCACTCGCCGTAGATGCTCGCGAAGCCGCGCGAAAACAGCAGCGCGTTGGACGGCAAGTCGCGCACCTCGAACAGGTACCTGCCGAGATCGGTCTCATCGATGGTTCGGCTCAGCGGCCCGGGCCAAGCCCCCTCGATCGCCAACCCATCGAGCGACAACAACTCCTCCGTCGCCGACCCCGTGTGAAAGAAATCGACCCTCAACGTACCCGGAGTTGCCGCCACAGCCGCCGCCGCCATCAGCACCACGATTCCCATCGCACCTCCCCAATCCGAGGATCAATCCGGGGACGGTATACCGATTCAAAT
>JAXLQU010000046.1:0-2052 GCA_046331425.1 Acidobacteriota bacterium | reverse complement strand
AGCAGTTCATGAGTTTCTATCCTCTGCACGCGCGCGCGCCCTACGCGCGATATCAGATCGGTGCCTGCCTTTTCCTGCAGTCGCAGCGCGCCACCAACGACCAAGAATATCCGCGCCGTGCACTCGAGCATTTCAACGCGATGGTCAGAGATTTGCCGGCAGACAACCCGTGGGGGATGGCGGCGCGTGTGATGGTGGCCAAAGCGCAAGACACGCTCGCTGAACACGAGTGGATCGTCGGGATGTACTACCTGCGACGCAAACACTATCCCGGCGCGATCGGACGACTCTCCGGGTTGATCGAGAAGTTCCCGGCCGCGCACCGTCGTGAGGACGCGTTCTATCAGCTTGGGCTGGCGTACGAACGGCTGGGCGATAAGGAACAGGCGCAGCTTGCCTGGCGTCGATCGCTGGCGGAATATCCGGATGGTCCGCACGCTTCGGAAATCAAGACGAGTCTCGGCGGGCAGTCCTGAAGCGATCAGTCGTCAAGCAGCTCCGCGTCGAAATCGATCACTTTGTCGTCGGCCCGCAGCCAGAAACTGAAACGCCAGCGCCCCGCCTTCGAATCGACACCCAGGTGAACGATGCGCGCGACCGGCTCACCCAAACGCAGGCGCCTCGCCGGAGTGGGCCGATCGATCGCAAGCGGCCGGACGCTCCTGATAGCTCTCAGTCGTTTGGACCACAGCCGTCGCGCTTCGGCCGTCTGCATCCGGAGCGACTCGGCGATGCTCGGGAGCAGAATCTCGGACGACGCACCTTCGGCCAATCGTTGCAGCGTGTCGCGGAGCGCGTCGATCAACGCCGGCTCCACGACCACGGGTGCTGTTTCCAACTGAGGCGGCCGAAACGCTGGATCGAAGTAGCCGGCGACAACGCGCGCGAGCATCGCGGGATCGCTCCCTGAACCAAGCTCCAGATTGGTCAGCACCGCCACGACCAGGTCGCGCTCTGGAAAAATCGAGAGCCATGTGCCGAGTCTCCCGCCATGTTCCACCACAGCCTGTCCCCGCCACTCGGAGATCGACCACGCCAGGCCATACGGCTCGCCATGGACCATTGCCTCTCGGCCGTCACTCAATCGGGTCGGTGTTTGCATCGCGGTTCGTGCCTCCGGACCGAGCAATCGGTCCGACTGCACGCAGACGCCGAAACGGGCGAGGTTGTTCGCCGTCGTCGCGATTCCGAAGCCGGCGCGCAACGTGGCGTGTCGCGCTAGGCGAGTCGAGGATCCGGGCGGGCCTCCCAGCGTGTACGAGGTGGCGCGCGCTCGACTCGCCGGGATCTCGCCGGCGAAGAAGGTGTCGCTCATTGCGCATGGCGACAACACCTCTTGCCGAAGGAAGTTCTCTGGACTCATCCGCGACCCAAGGGTCAAGACTTGTCCGAGCAGCGCAAACCCGACGTCGCTGTAGGCAGTCGCGCTTCCAGGCGGAAAAACCAGCGGCTGAGAGGTGAGCTGCTTCCAGCCGACACCTTGCGCCTGAGCGCCAGCAGCGTCCGTCGCGGGCATCGAGGGAGGGAGACCCGATGTATGCGACAGCAGTTGGCGCACGGTGATCGGTCGCCATGTAGGTGGAAGCTCCGCGAAGTAACGCGTCAACGGGTCGTCGAGTGAGATCGTCCCGCGCTGCGCCAACAGCATCACACCAACGCCGGTGATCGGTTTCCCCAGCGAGGCCAGTTCGAACAGCGAGCTCGGTGTGGCGGGTTGCTTGCGCGTCAGGTCGAGCAGCCCCCACGCCCCGGACCAGATGATCTCTCCCTTATGCGCGACGGCCACCGATACCGCAGGGATATGGCAGACCTGCATCGCCCGTCTGACAGCCGCTTCCGCTTGAACGTGCGGCTGCGCCGCGTGACCTGCAGTTGTCGCAAGGCACGCGATCGCGATTTCAAGCCATCGCATGGGCCGAAACTACACTGCCGCAGGCGTCTTTTTCGTCAATAGATGTCAAACCTGCGCGATCAGCACCTGCTCGATGGTTTCTCGTAGAGTCACGAGTGTGAATGGCTTGAGCAACACTGTCGCTTTGGTGCTGTCGAAGA
>JAXLQU010000045.1:0-8133 GCA_046331425.1 Acidobacteriota bacterium | reverse complement strand
GAACCATCGCGCTGACTATGTGTTGGCAATCGTTCAGATCGACGGGGAAGCGGTGCGCGAGTACCACACCATCCCCGATCCCCTCGGACGATCGACTGAGGAGGGATTGCCGTTTGGCCTGGAGGCCAGCACCTTCGCCATCGCCGATCTGGTGCGCGGCACCCCGGCGTCGTAGATCGTTGGTGCGATCTCCTCGCTCCGATCCGCTGGACTGAATCGGCAAGTTCTTGGACGGGTATTGCGCGAATTCAGACGAGCAGAGATACTCGGAACAATAACCGGCAGTGGCACGAGCAACCGCGTTGACATCGTGAAGACCGACTGTCCCCGGCGACCAGGGACGATGAGGAGTTGGCACCCCGATGGCGCCCCGCAACGCCGGCACCGCGGACGACGCATTCGATTTGACCCACTTCTTGTGGGGCGATCTGCCACCACTGCGGGAAGCAGGCGCCACTTCCCCGCAGGGCCCCATGGCGGATTCACCGGATGTCCCGCGCGCCATCTCAGCAGCTGAAGGCCTGGACGAAACTGCCAATACGTCATCTACCACGCCATCGTTCTGGAACGAGGCGTCACCCGCGGCGGACCTCCTTCTCAACGAAAGCACTCCCGTGTGGGACGCGGCGACGGCGCGGCGGCTGGTAGAACCAGTGCCATCTGCCGTCGATCCTGACGACGATACGGATGAACCCGTCGACGAGCCGGAAACCGACACCGACATCGACATCGACACCCTCGCCGCGCTCGCTGGTCTGTCCGGGGACCCTGAGTTCGATGAGGCGTCTTCGCCACCGATGCCGGGGGATGACTCCGACGAGATTCCAGTCGATGAGCGTCCCCTGACCTACGGGCAACTGACGGAGCGGCTCGAGCGGCGCGTCTTGCCACGCTTGCGCGCGATTGCCGCGGAGAAGGGCTATCTCACCTTGGGTCATCTCGCGCGTGCCGTCGTTGACCTCCACGGCAGCGATCCGCACCTCAACGATCTCCATGCGTTCGTCGAGCGTCTCGGTGTGACCATCTTGCCGTCCCGGTCACATCAGGTTGGACGATTCTTGCCGCTCGCGGCGGTCCGTCATGCCAACAGGCGGTTCGCGGATCTCCTTGGTGGGCAGATCGACGATCATGTCGTCATCGACCGGTTCGGCTATGTCGGCGTGCCGCTCAGTGCGGGAACCCGTGCGTTCCTCGTCCAAGCGTGGATGGGTCACTGCCTGTCCCGCGCCGAAGAGCGAGTGTATGCCCAAGTCGTCTCCATGGAAGCGGCCCGCGTCGGAGAATGCCTCGACTGCTGGTCAGAGGAAGCCCTTGCCGCGCGCGAGGCACTGATCCTGGACAACCTGTGGCTCGTCGCGCGGATGGCGCGCAAGTATATGAATCACGGGATTGAGATCGACGATCTGCTCCAAGTCGGGATCGAGGGACTATTCCGTGCGGAGGAGAAGTTCGAGGTTGAACGGGGCTACCGCTTCGTGACCTACGCGAGTAGTTGGGTTTATCAGTCGATCATGCGGCACATTGCAGTCCACTCGCGGCTGATTCGGCTTCCGGTCCACCTGTTTGAGCGTGGTCAAGAAATTGACGTAGCCGCAGCCGAACTTCGACAAACTCTGGAACGCGACCCAACGCTCACCGAAATTGCCGCGGCAATCGACAGCAATGAATCCCTCGTCAGAGCTCACCTTGTTACCTCTCGACCGGTGTCCCTTGATGCTTCCCCACAGGTGCGAATCCTCGCGGAATCGCTTCCGGATCGAGATGATCCGGAAGCGATTGCTGAAGCAGCTGAACTGACCGACGTGCTCGATCGAGTTTTTGCAACCATCACGAATCGTGAACGAGATATCCTCGAACGACGCTTCGGTCTCATCGATGGCAAGTCCTACACCCTTGAGCAAATCGGTCGTCGGTATGGAGTTACTCGCGAGCGCATCCGACAAATCGAGGACAAGGCGCTGAAACGCGTCAGGCATCCAAGTCGGAAGAAATTGCTGAGAGAATTCGTTGACGAGCCCCGTATGAGTTTGGGTGTTCAAGTTTCAGCCGCGGACGCACGGCGGCAACTTGCGTGGTTCTCCGCCCAAGATCAGCGGATTATCCGACTACTTTGGGGATTGGACGGACCGCAGGCGCGCTCCCTACGTGCAGCGGCAATCCAACTCGGCGTTTCGGTGGCACGGGTTCAAGAGGTGAGTGAGTGGGTTGTCGCGTTGCATCGCACGCAGCCGGTCCGGCGGGTCGCGCTCTCGCCCCCAGAAACTACGACTCCTAGAGTGCACCTGATGCCAAGCAAGAGGGGCAGCATTCATCCGCGCTGGCAGTTTTCGACTGCTGACAAGAATGCTTCCGAGTGGGCTTCTCGACTCGCTACGGAGGGAGTTGCCACGAAAACAGCGTTCATGGCCAGCAATGGCTTGAGGCGAGCCATAGACTCGAACCACTGTGATCCTGAATGACGCTTTGCCAGAGGTCCTTGGCACCCCACGATATAGGCAGATCAGTGGCCGCGCTCAATTACTTCGCGGCCATCACGGATGGTCCGCGCACCTTGCAGCGGGTGGTCGATCTGATCGACGCCGCTGGGCCTCACGCGAGCCCGCCGGCCGGACGGGTGCTTGCCACGCCGGTGGTCCTCGGTGCCCGGTCGCTCGCGGCGTTCCACCAGTTGCAGGAGGAGCGCGGTGTCCGCGTCTGCTTCGATAGCGGCGGCTACTACGTCCAGATCGGCCGCATCCCCTACGAGGATCTGTATCTCCGTCTGCTGGACCGCTATCGTGCCAATCCCTGGGCCGATTGCTTCGTGCTGCCGGACAACGTGCCCACCTCGCGCGATACGCAGGATGAGGTATGGGGCAAGGTACGGCAGACCGTGCGGTGGTCCCAGATGTTCTTCACCGAACTTCCATCGGCCATGCAGGAGCGGGCGATGCCGGTCGTGCACGGGCATACCCTGGAGCAGGTGGATTTCGCGTTGTCGTCATATATCGAGATGGGGGTTCGTCAGATCGGGTTTGGTTCCTTCGGCACATTCGGCGCCAAGAGCAGTGTCAACATCGCCCATGCCTCGTCGGTCCAGATCGCGCAATGGGTCGTCAGGGCGGCGGCCCACTTCGGCCTGCCGGTTCACTTGTTTGGGCTCGGCGTGCCGGCATTGGTGGCGATGATCGCGGGGCTGGGTGCTCGGTCGTTCGACTCGTCCGGTTGGCTCAAGGCCGCCGGATTTGGCCAGGTCACCCTCCCGTTCTCGCGCGCCTACAACATTACCCACCGCAACTCCCGCTCGCCATTGCAACGCGGCATCCTCTGGAGTGAGTTCGTCGCCAATCGCGACCGCACCAGGCATCACTGCCTCTATTGTGATCGCTGGGAGACCCTCATGGAGAGCAAATGGCATCGCGCCGCGCACAATCTCATCTGTCTCAACGAGTCGATTGAGATGATTAACCAAGGAAACTTTCGGCGCATCCACGAGATCTATCAGGGTGGTTCACCCAAGTACCGACAGGAGGCGGCGCGGTGGCTGCCCAGCGTCTGACGCTGCATCTCGACCCGGTCCGCAGCGCCGCGAATCTGCTGCTCGTGCTCGATGTGCTTGGCCGCGAACCGGACACGGCGTACCCCAGTTACGGGGCGATTCTGGAGCGTATCCGTCGCGACTACGACTTTACCGATCGAAGCGAGCCGCTCTCCCTCGCCCACCTCCTCGGGCTGCTAAGCGCCCAGGCGGACGCCATCGTTCTTTCCCCAAAGGCGCGGACAATCGCTACGCTACGCCCGGCCATCCAGGCCGACGTCCTCCACTTCTTGCTCGCGACGGCCTGGCAAGACAATGGCGATCCCAGCCTGGGCTGCGCCTGGGCCTACCGCGCCTTCTGCGACCGGCTGTGGTCCCATGGCGTAATCAGGATCGATGCCACGGAGGGGAAAAGCATCGTCGCCGATCTGTTGGACGAGGCACAAAGGGCATTTCCTACGCTCCGCCTGGCGGCATTGAGCCCGAAGAGTGTGCTGGGAATGCGGAAGTGGCTCGAGCCGCTGTCGCCACCCGTGCTCAGTGATGACCAGTTTCGACGCCGTGAAATCTGCTCGTCGGAACTGCTGCTCCTCGCGATCGGTCATGTCGCCCGCGAGAATGGCGCCCAGATTAGCGTCGATCTTCCGATGACACCTGCGCGTCGTGAGGCTATCTGTCGCCTCTGTCTATTGGAGCCAGCCGCGCTCGACCGCGCCCTCGACCGCACCATTCCGGCGTTTCCCACCATTATCGCTCCTGGCACGAGAACGGGTGCGTTCGGCCGGTTCATCCGCCTGAAGACCATGCCAACGGTCGAGTCACTGGGCGCATCGCGTTAAACCAGGACAATTTGTTGCGCCCGGCGCTGCACCAACGCTCCGGGAACGATGCCGCTGAGGAGATTCCCGCATGGCGCCTACGTCGCGCGTCATCCCCGATGAAGGGCCCTGGTCGTGCCGACGCCCCGCCGATCAAGCTGGTCACGGCCCCGGACACGGTCGACACGGCATTTCTCCATCACGCCCGTACCTATGTCCCGTTCGGCCACGCCGCTGGAGGCGACGAAGCAGACGCCATCTCCATCGTCGACTACGAGAAGCGGCTCATCACCAAGGTCATCGAAAAAGGGGCCCCAAGGGCTACATCACTGCCGACTTTGGGCGCGGCAAGATCCAGCACCGCCCTCTACACCTGGGATCGCTGCCGTCGGGCGGGTTTGTTGGCGGTGCCACCGTTTCAACTCGGCAGCTTCGACGACCTGATCCACGCCGCCTACGGCTGGAGTCGCTACGGTTTCAAGCGCACTGCGCCAGGGTTCGTCCCCGAACTCGAAGCGCTCTACGCTAGATACAGCGAGGTCGGTCGAGACCGATGCCGATGGAATGCCGCGACCGCGGCCACCTACGGGAGCCCGCCAGCGGCTTCGCTACAGCCTGAACCTCGTCGCCACCGACTACGCCTACCTTCTTCGAGGGTCTGGCTGATGTGGCGCAACGAGCCGGGTTTACCGGCGTTGTCGTGATCGCGGATGAATTGCAACAGTATCTCGATCCGGCTATTCGCAGTGGCCACGGAGATCCTATCGCCCCGCTCTTCAACATCGTCGAGGCCTTCAATACCTGGCCGTGGTCGGTTGCCCGTTGGTCTCGGCTCGTTTCTGTTGCGGAAGGACTTCGGCGTCATTAACGACCAGCGCGGCGACTTCATCCAGCGCCTCAAGATGGATGGGCTCGGCCTCGATCTCGGCAACCTCTACGACAAGCGGTTCGCTGCTCGGCTTTGGCGGCGGCCTGCCGAGGAGTTTGCCTTTACCGCCGAGGCTCCGGGAATCGTCACCCCGGCGGCACCTCGATGCTCTTGGCCAGATTGCTGCCCGCGACGATCTCGCCACGGCCTGCGTACGAGATCGCCGCCTTCAGTTGGATGACCCGCCGCTTCCTCGAGGCATCTGCTGCACCCGCGCCGGTAACGCCGCTCGATCTGGTCGACGCGTTCCTCGGCGGCGAGATCGTCTTCGATGGAACGAGCAGACTGCAAACTGTTGTCCAGACGCACCTCGAGGCGCCACTGTCGCCGCGCGAGCCGATCTGCGTCGCGCCGTCAAGGCATTGGCCGCGTTTCCCACCGACGGCGCCACTCGATGTCGACGTTGCGCGATCTCGATCTCTGGGACGCCGCGTCCGAGCTGACCGTCTCGCCCGTGGCGAAATCTCGATCATGGTCGGCGGCGGGCTCGACGATCACGGGGACCGCGTGCCCTATGGCTACACCTTGCGCGGTCTCGAACCGCAGAGCGCGGTGGCTCAAGACTGGTTGAGCCAGACGCTGCGCGAGTTCAGCCGGAACTTCGTCGATACGTCGGAGACGACCATCGGCCGGGCTGAAGCGGGGTTTTCCCGTTTGCTCACGGACATTGTTTTCCGCGCGCCGTACTGGAAACGCGGCGCGGAGACAGAGCGGCGGCGCACCGACGGCGCCAACCTCTCGCTCCTCTTCGAGGGTTCTTTCCCGGCCACCGCCAAGCAGTATCCCGAGCGGCGGGTGCTCGTCCGCATCCTGCGGGAGGGCGAGCGGCCCGCACCACTCCGCACTGATGTCGACCTGACGCTCGATTTCACCCTCGCGCTCCGCCTCGACGCGGACGACCAACGGCGTCGAGCCGCGGCGGGCACGCTCCAACCGGACGAGGGCGGCCGCGCGCTCTTGACGCTCAACCTCTTCCATCGTGAGAGCGAGGATTACTACCCCGATTTGCAGGCGGCGCTGCAACCGGTGATGATGCCGAACCAGATCACCCCACTCCTGATGTTGGCGCTCCATGAGTACCTGGAAGAGAAGCGCCGAGCACAAGCGGTGCCCAAGGATCTCGAGGCGGAGATATCGCAGCACTACCAACCGCGGCTGTTGGAGCACAGCACGGAGGAATTGTTCAACGCCGACCTCGGCGCTCCTTTCACCGCCCGCGGTCCGCGGGTCGTCGAGGAACTGTTCCGTGCGCTCATCGCCGCGCGGTACCCAGCCTACCGTACCCTCATCCGACAGGCGAACTGGCGACAGGCGCTGGCGGACTACCTGCTGGCCTTGGAACGGCTCGATAACCGTCATGAGCGTCAGGGGACGGTCGCCTACGAGGCGACCAAGGAGGACCTCGCCCGCCTCTTCAACCGGGCCAACCCGGCCATCGACTCGTTTATCGACTCCTTCCCCGAACTGATCGTCATCGATCCGAAGTTCCGTGGCCGGGAGCGAAGCACGGTCCGTTTTCGGCTCCACCCGTTCGAAGCGCACCTGCAGCAAGTGCTCCGGACGGGGAAGACCGTGGACGTTGTCGTCGGAAAGTGGAAGGTGCCTGTCAGAGAAATTTCCCTGGACGAGGTCAAGCGATCCGGGCTTGCTCATGGCTACCGTGCCCTGGAGATCGGCATGCTGCTCGATCTCATGGTCAAGCGCGAGATCATCAATCTCATTCCACAGCGTGGCCTCATCCAGGAAGTGGCCCATATTCAGCTCGATGCCAAGGATCTGGCTCGTCAGGCATCAGCCGCGCGCGAGCGAGTCACCGCACTGCTCACCGCCTTTCCGGACGATACCGCGTTGTCCAGTCAGGATGAGAGTCTGAAGCAATTGCAGCGTGCGATCAGTGGAAACGCGCAACGCGACCAGGGGGAACTCGAAAAGCACGACCGGATTCTTCGTCACTTCGCCAAGCAGCTCGATCCATTTCTCGAATCAAAGCGGACCGCATTACGCGCCTCTGCGCAGAGTGTCGCCACCGAAAGCGGCGATGGCCCGCGGACGATCGAACGGTTGGGTGAGGCGATCGCAGGCGAGTTTTTTGCGCGGCAACTCGAAACGATTCGGCATACGCTGCTCCAATCTGCCGAGCAGCTGCGGCAACAACGGGCCGATCTCAAACAACGGACCTTTGCCGTGATCGGCCAACTCAACACCGAACGTCCGACGGACGACGACGTCATCCGTGGTCAACAGGACGTCGCCATTCTGCGTCGCGACATTCAGCGGATCGATGGCGAAGCCAAACGACTAGATGAACGGGCCACCCGATTGACCACTGCGCGCCGTGTGCTCGTTCAGGCGACCGATCTCGACGCCAAACTCGCGCTCGAGGGGAACGCCGTCGCCGACCCAGACCTCACTCGCTCGTTTTGCGCGTTGATGGAGCGGATCCAGGCCGAGTTGAGCAGCCGCAAAGAAGCGGCACTCGAGGGGGCTGACAAGTGGGAAACAGATCTTGGCGTGCTGCGCAATCGGTTGACCGCGGCGCTCGACTCAGTTCGCAAGGAGTTTGAAGACCGCAAAGCGCGGTACAGCGAGCTGCTGCGCCGGTATGCCCACGTTCCAGCGGAACCCGATCCACTGCCCGTCGTCTTTAACGCTGCTCATCCCACTCTCGCCGCAAGTGCGCTTATCGAGGCCGTGGCCGCCCTCTTACGGGCAGGTCTGGATCGTCTCACAACCCAGTCCGATCGCTTTCAACAGGAGCTCCGGCAGTTGCTAGCCTCGGGCGAAATCAGGTTTCTCGACAATCCCGAGACCCACGACGCGTTGTGCCGTACACTTATCGCGGATCTCGCCGGGGCCCACGATCGCACAGT
>JAXLQU010000044.1:0-10018 GCA_046331425.1 Acidobacteriota bacterium | reverse complement strand
GGTTGTTGACGCAGAAGTTGGCGCAGGCCAGCTCCGAAGCGGCCCACGCCACGGTGCGGGTAATGCGCCCGAGTTGGCGACCGGCGATGGCGTTTCTGTTCCGCTCGAAACGACATACCTCGGCGTTGAAGTCGACCCAGGAAAAGCAGGACGAGTGGCTCGACGAAACCAAGAAGCGTGTTGCGGATGATGATTCTGATCGCGCATGAGCACGCAACGCGTTGCGTTAGGCGCACCCCAACGTGACGAGACCCTGCGCGATTGACAAGCGGTCTCGTCACAGCGGTGCCGGTCGCAGCGAGCTTCTGCGGACAAGCAATTCGAATTACGCTTCACGCGCGGGCCAAGCATCGCGACGGTCAGCGTGCAGGAAAGTCGATCGTTGGCGCGACGCAGCCCTGATCGAGTGTGGTCTAGGCGACCAACCTAAACACTCAAGAGTCTTGCGCGTGATCTCGGACCGATGGACCTGCGCAGGGATCTTCATCCCACCGCGACACGAAGCATTCGCGTCCCGGGACTCCGGGACAGTCTGGAGAATCGGCGCAAGGCGGCGGCTCGTTGCGGAGCGGTGCGGACGACGTTCGCGCGAAGAGAACCAACCTGAGGCCTCAGAACGTCACTAGTTCTAGGGATGCCCCGTGCGATGGCCCTCCTTCACACTTCGAACGCGTTGGATGCCGTTCTCCCATCGCTCCCTCAGAGGAGATGCCATGCACCAGATCAGACCGATCTCGCCCGCCGCAAGTTCTTTCCCGCACCCGCGGTCGCGCGCGCGCATTCTCGCCACTTTCCGTGCGCTGCCGCTGCTGTGGTTGTTGGCCATGCCCGCGAAAGCCGGCTCGATTCCCGTGAACAACCCCTCATTCGAGACGCTGCCGCCGGGCGGCCTTTCGTCTGGCTGCGGATTTGGATGCAGCTATACGGAAGACTTTATCCCGGACTGGATCAACATCCCTTTCTTGGGTCTCGGTCTGACGAGCGGCCAGCTTCGGCCCGGCACTGACGCGGGGAACACCACGTATTTCGATGAGCTTTCCACCGGGCCGACCTCGGCGTTCTGCAGCAACGGCAGCATTCGACAAGTCCTAGCGACCACAGTGCAGGCGGGAATGGTCTACACGCTCACGGTCGATGTCGGCTGGCGAAAGGACGCGGGCCTGACCGGCTTCCCGCGCATCCTCGTCAATGACATCTTCTACGATTCTGTTCACGGCACACCGGTACTCGGCGGGTGGACGCCGTTCACGGCCACCTATGTGGCCCGGCAGGAAGATGTCGGTGCATCGATCACGATCGTTCTGTCATCCGTGTCGAACCAGGGAAACTTCGACAACGTGCGATTCAGCGATTCGCCAGGGGCCGGTCGTCTCATCGGAGATTACGGGCTGCTCGGTCCGCCGCTCACCGTGACGCGTGCCGGCACTGATCTCGATCTGGCGTGGGCCGGATCGTGTGATCAGGCCTCCGACTTCGAGATCTATGAAGGCGACTTGGGCAACCCGCGCAGCAAGTCGCCGCTGCGCTGCAGCACAGGCGGTGCGACCGCCGCGCGGATCACGCCGTCATCCGGCGCGCGCTTCTACCTCGTCGTGCCGCGAACCGCGTCGGTCGAGGGATCGTATGGACTGACCAGCGCCGGCCTCGAGCGCCAGCCCGACGCGGGTGCGTGCCTGCCGCAGTCGATCGCCACGTGCCCGTAACGTCGATCGACGTTACGGGTCAGTGGTCGATGAGCTTGCGGTGCGAGCGCTCCGCCGCCGCGTCGAGGCCGTGGGCCTCGCACCATTCAGCGAGATCGAGCAGCGCGGAGTAGCAGCGATGGGTCACGGCGAGATGATCGTCGAGGTCCTCGCTGGTGAACCACTGCTCGGCAGCCTGCTCTTCGATCTCTTCGACCAGCCTGGACGCTCGAGAATCTTGCGCGTTGTCTCGGGCGGATGGATCTGCGCAAGGATCTTCATTGGGCCTTGGCAGCGTGGGCGTTCCAGTACGTCGATCGCAAACACTCGGCGCATCGACTCACCCCACGAGTAGCAACGCTGGTTGACGCGGTTCGTTGTCTGGCCTCATGACGCGCTAAAGCCGCGTCCCTTGCAGAACGATACGAGACATTCTTCGCGACAGCCCGTGCATCGCACCCGCAGAAAGCCGTGCACGGAATGCGAGCTCTCTTCCGCGGCGAAGCGCGCGGCTTTCCATACCGATCCTCGGTGACCCTGCCCGGATGCTGACGCTCGTTGTTCCTCACGAACGAACAGGCTCACCGACCAACCCACCCCCACGTGCGCCCCCGCCGCTCCGCTGATACCGTCTCGAACCCATGATTGCGCTCTCCAACATCAGCAAGCAGTACGGCAAGCAGGTCCTCTTCATGGAGGCCTCGTTCCAACTCAACCCCGGCGACAAGGTCGGGTTGGTGGGGCCCAACGGCGCGGGCAAAACCACGATCTTTCGCATGATCGTCGGCGACGAGTCGCCCGACGCGGGAGAGGTCTCGGTACCCAAGCGCGCGACCATCGGTTACTTCCGCCAAGATATCGAAGGGATGTCGGGCCGGCAGGTGCTCGACGAGGCGATCGCCGGCAGCGGCCGCTTGGGCGATTTGCATCACGAGTTGATCGACCTCGAGCACGCACTTGCCGACCCATCGCGTGCCGACGAGATGGAAACAGTCCTCGAACGATTTGGCGAGGTACAGCAGCAATACCAAGAACTCGGTGGCTACGAGCTCGAAGCGCGCGCCCGCGAGGTGCTGCACGGCTTGGGCTTCGTCGATGCGGTGATCGACGGCGATGTCGGTGCGCTCTCGGGCGGTTGGAAGATGCGCGTCGCGATGGCCAAGGTGCTGTTGGGCAACCCCGACGTGCTGTTGATGGACGAGCCAACCAACCACCTCGACATCGAATCAATTCTCTGGCTCGAAAAATTCCTATCCGAAACCAAAGCGGCGCTCCTGATGACCTGCCACGATCGCGACTTCATGAATCGCGTTTGCGATCGCATCGTCGAAATCGATGGCGGCGAACTCACCTCGTACTCCGGCGGCTACGACTTCTACATCACCGAGCGCGAGATGCGCGACGTGCAGCGCGAAGCGGCGCATTCGCGACAGCAGGCGATGCTGGCCAAGGAACAGCGGTTCATCGATCGGTTTCAAAAGCAGGCGGCCAAAGCAGCGCAGGTACAAAGCCGCATGAAGATGCTGGAGAAGGTGGAACTGGTCGAGCCGCCGCGACGGCGCAAGGTCGTCGACTTCGACTTTCGCAAACCGCCGCGCTCGGGAGACGACGTGTCGATCCTGACCGGCTTGTCGAAGAGTTACGGCGGCCGCGCCATCTACGAGGGTTTCAATCTCACCATTCGCCGCGGCGAACGCTGGTGCGTGATGGGTCGCAACGGCGCCGGCAAGACCACACTGCTGAAGATGGTGGCCGGTGCGCTGCAACCCGACTCCGGCAACGTGCGGGCGGGCGCCGCCGTGGTGATGGGCTACTTTGCGCAGCAATCGCTTGAGCTACTCGACCCGTCGTTGACGATCTTCGCGCAGCTTCAGAAGGACTTCCCGAGCGAATCGCAGGGCACGTTGCGCTCGCTCGCCGGCGCGTTCCAGTTTTCGGGCGACGATGTCGAGAAGCGGATCTCGGCGCTGTCGGGTGGCGAGCGATCGCGGCTCGTGATTGCCCGCATGCTGTTCAACCCGCCCAACTTCTTGGTACTCGACGAGCCAACCAACCACCTCGACCTCGAAACCAAAGAGATGCTGATCGCCGCCTTGGCCGACTACGAGGGGACGATGTTGTTCGTGTCGCACGATCGCGAGTTTCTGCGCGGCCTCTCGAACAGGGTGTTGGAATTGACGCCCGACGATGGCGATACGCGCCCCAAGGTCTATCTCGGTGGATACGCGGAGTGGTGCCGCTCGACGGGTCGCGAGACTCCTGGGGTGCACGCGTAGGTCGGTGGCTTCTCAAAATGTCGAGTATCACTGCGGGGGAACGCCGCTCCTAATCACCACAAACTGTCGGCTCGCGTGCGTTCGCGATTTCGATCAGGCGTACCTTACCGCGGCTGGGACACTCATCGAGCGGGAAGCCCTCGAGCGGAGATTCGCAATGAAGATCGGTACGACAGTGGCAACGCTGGCACGCGTTCGTGGCGTAATGCTCTCCGCGCTCGTGATGGTCTTTGTTTTGAGTGCGTCGTCCGCGTTCGCGGCCAAGCACTTCATGGTGATCCAAGAAGTTTTTGTCGGTCCACCAGCCGACGGACTCAACCCCAGCCTTACGCCCGATCAACGCGCTCAATACGTGATGCTGCGCATGACCGCGCAGGGTCAAACGCTGGTCTCGGGCACCGTCATTCGCGTCGAGGACAAAGACGGCAACATCCTCGGCAACTTCGGCCAGCTCACCGCCAATGTCACCGCCGGCGGTGGCGTCGGGTGTGCCTACCCAGCGTGCCCCGCCATCATCATCGGCACGCAAGCCGCAAAGAACCTGTTCAGCTTCGCGTTCGATCGAATCGTCGATGGCGAGGTTGGGCGTGTCGCCTTGCCAGCCGCTGGTGGTCGCGCTTGCTTCAAGGATGCAACCGGCGGGCAACTCTACGACTGCGTCGCTTGGGGCAATTTCAGTTGCACCGTTGCCAACTGTCCCGGCGGCGCGAATGCCCTTCACTCGGGCGATACCAACGCGCCACCAATCGGCAACGGCTGCGACGGCAACTTCGGAACGCCGGCCGCGGCCTCGACCGGGATGAAATTCGGCAAGACCGTGACACGCGGCACATTCAACTGCGCCGCCAAGGAAAACTCCACCAACTTTGCGTTGGCCTTTCCCAAGCCGGTCAACAACGCCGGAACGAACGACAACACCGACAGTGACGCCGATGGCCTAATCAATCGCCTCGACTGCAACACTGCCAGCGCGGCTCTGCTATGGAAGCCGGTCGAAGTTTCGGCGCAAACCGTGACCGGAAAACCGACATCGACCGACAGTTGGGCTTCTCAAAACGAAATGAGCGGCACCGGCATCACCTACGACGAAATTCGCGGTTCACTCAGCGCGATCAATGGATTTACCGACGACACGTGTCACAGTGCCAACGGCGCAACGACCTCGGCCACCGACAGCTCGACTCCTCCGCTCGGTGACGGCTTTTACTACGTGGTACGCGCCGATGGTGGCGGCTCATGCGTCGGTACGTACGGCAACCTCAGCACCGGCACGTCGCGCGATACCTCGCTGACGAGCTGCCCCTAGACAGCGGCAGGCACGCTGCGGGTCGGGGCACCGTGGTCGATTCCGATCGCGCACGATTCAGCGCCGGCCTGTTGGGTGTCAGGGTTGCGAACGCTCTCGCGATTCTGTCGCTTGCCGTCGGTTTGATCGCGGCGGCAGGCTCGATGAATGCCGCGCCCGACGCAGTTCCAGGCGGCGAGCAGGCATCGACACCAAAGCTGATTGACTCGCTGCAGGAACCGGCCGCGGTGGCGGTCTCGCGGGACGGCTCGATCTACGTTTGTGAAGCGCTCGGTGCGCGGGTCTCCGTATTCACGCTTCAAGGCAAGCTGCTGCGACGCTGGGGCTCGTTCGGCCAAAACGAAGCGCAATTCGACAACCCGCGCGGCATTGCGGTCGACGCGGACGGCACCGTGTATGTGGCCGACACGGGCAATCACCGCATCCAGGTATTCAACGCGAGCGGCAACTTGTTGCGCACGTTCGGTCGGTTCGGGTCGGATAGCGGCGAGTTCAACGAGCCACGCGGCTTGGCGGTGACTGCCGAGCGCGTGTACGTCAGCGATTCACTCAACGATCGTGTTTCCGTTTTCGATCGGCACGGCGTGTTCCAGTTCTACGTCTGGAGCAACGGTTATCACGACGGGGCGTTCGATCATCCGGTCGATATTGCGGTCGATGCCGACGGTGCCTTCTTCGTCAGCGATCAAGGGAACAGTCGCATCCAGAAGTTCGATCGCACGGGTCGCTTCATTTCGTCCTTCGGAGGAAGCGGACGCCGGGGCGGATTGCTCGCATCGCCGGGCGGAATCGAGCTGATCCATCGCCAACTGTATGTCAGCGACCCGCGCACACGTCGCTTGCTTGCATTCGACGGCACCGGTTCGTTCTCCGGCGACTGGGTCGTGAATCGCGCGGTGGCATCAACATCGATCGCAATGCCGAGCGACCTCGCCGCGGTCCCCGGAAGCGATGCGTTGGTGTTGTGCTCGGCGCTGGAGAATCGTTGCCAAGTGGTTTCGATCGCGCGCGATTTGGTGGAGCCAAGCGCCGTCGGTGTACATCCGGAAGTACGCGAGGGGTACACGATCGGCGGACGTGGCAACGATGTCGTGATCGGCTCACCCGAGGCCGGCGCCTTGATGGTGCTCGACGTTGCCAACGATCCACCGCGATGGCTCGCGCGCATCGGTAGCCCAGGGCACGAGCCGCTCGAGTTCGTACGTCCCGCCGGATTCGACTTCGATCGCAGCAGCGGCACGCTGCTGGTGAGCGATAGCGGCAATCGTCGCTTGCAGCAAGTTCGTTTGGCGCCTTCGGCGCAAGATCCAACGCGCTTCGATAGCATCGCCACCCGCTTCATCAAACTGCTCGATCTGGCCGATCCCGAAGCACTCAATGTCGATCCTGGAAACTGGGAGATCACACCCAAAACGCTCGAGCCCGGCGCGATGGTCCGCACCTCGCAAGGCGATCTGGTGATGCTCGACGTGGTCTCACGGCGCGTGGTGATGCTGGACAGTCGCTGGCATCTCTTGCGCGCCTGGGGGCGATTCGGGAACGAGTCGAGTGAGTTTCGACATCCCGTCGGATTGGCGTTCGACCGCACCAGCGAAACCATTCTCGTACTCGATGCCGCGCAATCTCGCGTGCAGCGCTTCGACACGAACGGCCGATGGCTCGGTGCCTGGGGAACGCGCGGGTCTCAACCGGGCGAGTTCCTGGCGCCCACCGGTATCGCCGTCGCCAGCGACGGCAGTGTGCTTATCGTCGATCGCGGCACCGCGCTCGTTCAGCGCTTCGACGCGCAGGGCCGACTGCGCAACGCTTGGGGTGCGCACGGCACCGCGCGCGGCGCGTTGATCAACCCCGAAGGGATCTACGTCGATGCGCGCGATCGCGTGCTAGTGCTCGACTCGGGCAATCGCCGGCTACAAGCATTCACGCTCGCCGGCGAGTTCTTGTGGGAGTTTCCGTTGGATTCGCGCCCCGGTGTTTCGCGATGAGCGCTCTTGCGCGCCGCCCCGTGCGATTCGCCACCGTCGCAAGCCTGCTCGTGTCACTGGCAGCTTGCAGCAGTTCACACGTGGCAACGGCGCCAAACACGGACCCGGCCGCAAGCGCGCGGAAGCCACTACCGTCACCCACACCCGTGCGCGCACAGCCACTGAAGGCCACTCTCGCAGCGCCGCAATGCACGCAGCAACTCAGCAACGCCGGCCGCTACACCGTTTGCTACACCACCACACCGCAACCGATTCCGCTCAATCAACCATTCGACATGCAGGTCTTTGTTTACGAAGGGGACGGCACCGCGCAGCTTTCGACCAACGTAATTCTTCAGGTCGATGCCGGCATGCCCGCGCACCATCACGGCATGAACATCAAGCCTCGAGTTATCGCGCTCGATGGACCACCCGTGCAAGACCTGCTGCCCGGCCACGGTGCAATCAGCGATGGCAAGTTCGAGGTGCGCGGCATGCTGTTTCACATGCCCGGATCATGGGAGTTGCGCTTCGACATTAGGCACGGCGCCATCATGGAGCGCGCACAGCTTGCAATCGATCTGGATACTGCGTCGCCCGGCGTGACGTTCACCGAAAGCGAACGCCAAAGGATCCTGCAGCTTTCACCACTCGGACCGCCGCCTGCCGACCCGTCCAACTCCGTCGCCGACGACGCCCGCGCCGCGCTGCTCGGCCAACGCTTGTTCTTCGACACGCGCCTCTCCAGCGGAAGCGTCTCGTGCGCAACGTGCCACATCCCGCATCACGGCTTCGCCGACGGCGTGCCGATCGGGAAGGGAGTCGCTCGCGGTCGTCGTCACACGCCATCGCTTTGGAACGTTGCGTACAACCGCTGGTACTTCTGGGATGGACGCGCCGACTCGCTCTGGTCGCAGGCGTTGAGTCCAATCGAAAACCCCACCGAGATGAACGGCAGCCGAGCGTCGATCGCGCGCTTGATTGCCAGTGATCCAGCACTGCGCCGCGAGTACGAAGCGATCTTCGGTGCGTTGCCACAGCCCGACGACGACACCGCGAGCCGCCAAGAAAGCCAGGATCACAGCAACGTCACCAACCGCATCTTCGTCAACACCGGCAAGGCGATCGCCGCCTACGAGCGTCGGTTGATCTCTCGACGTTCTCCGTTCGATCGATACGCCGACGCGCTGCGCAGCGGCCGAACGAGCACGGCGCTTTCGCAGGCGGCGCAACGCGGACTTCAACTGTTCATCGGACGCGGCAACTGTCGCCTCTGCCACAGCGGTCCCAACTTCACCGATGGCGAGTTTCACAACACCGGCGTGCCGCCCGCATCGCTGGGCGATCGCACCGATGGCGGCCGCTACGAAGGAGTTCCTCGCCTGCAAGCCGGCGAGTTCAACCGGCAGAGCGAGTTCTCCGATTCGCGCGCCGACGCCGCGGCCGACCTGCTGCGCAACCTGCGCCGCACACCTGACACGTGGGGCCAGTTCAAAACGCCTACGCTACGCAACGTCGCGCAGACCGCGCCGTACATGCATCACGGTCAACTCGCCTCGCTGCGCGATGTGCTCGCGTTCTACTCAACCGTGGCCGGCAGCGTCGACACCGGCCCCGATGGAGAGCGCATCCTGACCCCGCTGCACCTGACCGCGCAGGAGACAGACGATCTGCTGGCGTTCTTGGAATCGCTCACCGACGAGTCGATCGACCCGTCGCTTCTGGGCGCGCCTAAACCCTAGGGTCGCCTCGTCCCAGCGAGTCCGTACTCCACGAGCCCGGCCGCCGTGGCTCTCGAGGAAACAGCGGATGGGAAGAATCCAAAATACGTTCGCCAAACGACAACCGGAGGCCGAGGGGAAGCGCAAAGCTATCGAGCGTGTTTTCCAGCAGGATCACCTCTGGTTCTCCAATTCCTGGAATCGCCGTATCGTTCGAGCGCGCAACAGGGGCACGCCCGATGATCGACTCCAAGACCCGTAAGCCTTCAATCGCTTCGATCCTTCGCCTCGCAGGAAATCTGCTGGCTTGCTGCGCTGCGGCACTCGCGGCGCATGCTGCCGAAGCGGCGCCGGTCGTGTCGCCTACCACCGTGTCGTCGACCTTGGTGGTCGAGGCGTTCGGCTCCGAGCGCGGGCTCGCGGTCGAAAACGTGATTGCGATCTACCAAGACCGTACCGGGTTTCTTTGGATCGGTACGCGCCAGGGTCTGATCATGTACGACGGTCATTCCGCCACCACGTTCGCGCATGACGTCAGCGACCCGCACTCCATTCCCGACAACTATGTGCGGACGGTATTCGAGGATCGCGATCGGAACCTCTGGATCGGCACCAACTCGACCGGTTTGGCGAAGCTCGATCGCGCCACGTGGACGTTCCAGAGTTACCGCCACGATTCGGCAAACCCAAAGTCGATCAGCCACGATAGCGTCAACGTGATCTTTCAGGATCGCGCCGGGGCCTTGTGGGTTGGAACCCAGATCGGCCTCAACCGCTTCGATCCGGCCACAGGAAACTTCGAACAGCTTCTTTCCGACGCCAACAACCCTGCATCGCTGTCCAACGACTACGTCTACGCGCTGCATGAAGACATCGACGGGCAGATGTGGGTCGGCACCGTCGGTGGCGGCCTCGATCGGCTCGACCGCTCGACGTTGTCATTCACGCATCGGCGCTCCGATCCAAGCGATCCAACGACGTTGTCGAGTAACAAAGTCTTCGCGATTGCCGAAGATCAGCAGGGGCAACTTTGGATCGGCACCGAGCAAGGCCTCGACCGACTCGATCG
>JAXLQU010000043.1:0-15553 GCA_046331425.1 Acidobacteriota bacterium | reverse complement strand
TCGCTCGGCCTCTTCCTTGTAGTGTGTGGTTATCAGCACGGTGCGGCGGGGGCCCCGCAACTCGCGAATGATCTCCCACAACTGGCGTCGCGATTGAGGATCCAGCCCCGTGGTCGGCTCGTCGAGGAACAGCAACTGCGGATCGCCAACCAGAGCACACGCCACCGCCAAGCGTTGCTTCTGCCCGCCGGACAGATTCTTGACCCAGGCATCGGCCTTCTCTTGCAATTGAACCTGGGCCAGCGCCTCCTGCGGATCGCGACTGAGTTTGAAGAACGAGCTGAACAGGCGAATCGTTTCGAGCACCGTGAGCTTCTCGGCCAAGCGCGTTTCCTGCAGAGTCACGCCGAGTTGCGCCCGCAGCGCGCGCTGGTCGCGGGCCCACGTCATGCCGAGTACTTCGACGGTTCCCGACGTCGGCTCGATCAGCCCTTCGAGAATTTCGACGGTGGTGGTCTTGCCGGCACCGTTCGGACCGAGCAAGCCGAAGCACTCCCCGCGCTGAACCTCGAGATCGACACCGCGCACCGCGTCGACCGGTGGCTTGCCCGGGTAGGTTTTTTTCAGGTCGCGACAACGGATCGCCGAGGACATAAGGCGCGGATTCTCGCCGCCGCCACGACGCGGGGCAACAGCCTATCGCG
This sequence comes from Acidobacteriota bacterium, assembly GCA_046331425.1. Classification (GTDB taxonomy): domain Bacteria; phylum Acidobacteriota; class Polarisedimenticolia; order J045; family J045; genus JANNUT01. Next base: position 14,909 of record JAXLQU010000043.1, on the reverse strand, counting down.
CCCGTGCGATGCAGCCGGGGCACCAATAGGTGCTGCGCTGCGCCTGAGTGCGGCGCTTGATTGGTGTGTTGCAGCGCTGGCACGGCTCCCCCGCTCGTTCGTAAACGCCCAGGTAGCGTTGATATGAACCGGTCAGTCCGTATGCGTCTTGGAAGTCGGAGAAGGTCGTGCCGCTGTTGTCGATGGCGCGAGACAAGACCGCCAGCGTGGCCTCGTACAGCGCCTCGATCTCGGCTCGCCGGAGGCTGCCGGCCGCGCGAAACGGGCTGAGCCTTGCGACGTAACAAATCTCGGACGCATAGATATTGCCGACGCCGACCAACTTGTCCTGTCGCAACAGCCAGACCTTGAGCGCCGTGGGGCTCTTGGCAACCAAACGAGCCAACGCCAGGGGCGTGAATTCTGTCGAGAACGGATCAAGGCCTACCGGCGCGAGTCGAGCGAGATCAGCGGCCCAGGTAAACGTGCCGAATCGTCTGGTATCGATGAAGTGCAGTCGCCCTCGATCGAGGCTCAAACGCGCGCGCAGATGACAAGGTGTACTCGGTTTTACATCGGGCTCGTAGATCAACCGTCCGGTCATGCGGAGGTGAACCGCCAGATGCAGCGGCGCGCCAGAGAAGCTGAACAACACTTGCTTCCCGAGCCGGCGCACCGTTTCGATGGCACGCCCCTCGAGTCGCGGTACGGGCCGCTTCTTCAGCAGCGGATCGAACAGTTCGACACCGGTGATGATTCTGCCGGTGAGCAGTGGTGCGAGCTGTCGCGCGACGGTCTCGACTTCGGGGAGTTCGGGCACATGCCGATTGTAGGGGTATGCGGGATCCTGGTGCGCGCCTACAATCGCGGCGATGCACTGGTGTCGCGTCCTCATGCTCTTGGCCTGCACGCCGCCGGCCGCGGCCCAAACCGCTGTGTCGCTGCGCGTGAACGAATACGACATCCAAGGCTCTACAGCGCGGCAGCTTACCCGCGAGATGCGTGCAAAGGGCCCGAGCCTGCCAACCGGACACCGAGCCTACGGCTTCAGCAGTTGGACCTTGGATTGGTCACTTGAACCGACAGTCGAGGCCGACCGCTGCCGTGTGGGATCGGCTCGCGTGACCGCGTTGATCACCATTACGGTGCCTCGCTGGATCAACACGGCTGACGGCGACCAGAAGCTGCGTGACAAGTGGCTGGCGTTTCGTGCTGCACTCGATCGACATGAGCAGGGGCATCGGCAGAACGCTGTCGATGCCGGTCAGCAGCTCTACGATGCACTGCTCGACTTGCCGTCGGCAGCGTGTCACGAGCTCACGCAGCGGGCTCGAGAACTGGCCAAGCAGGCGATCGATGAGGGGCATGCGCGCGATTCGGACTATGACATCCGCACCGACCATGGCCGCAAAGAAGGGGTCAGGTTCTAGTCGTCTCCAGGGCGGCGAATCCAGCGTCTCAGCAACCACAGCGCAGCCGGCAGCGCGGTGAAGTCGGCAATCATCGAAAGCATGAAAGCGGATGACGCGATCACGCCGAACTGGCGCATCGGCGGCAACGGCGATAACGCCAAGGCCAGGAAGCCGGCGGCGTTGATGAGCGTGGCGTAGAAGATCGCTTGGCCGGAGACGCGCAGCGTATGCGACAGCGCAACCCCGATGCTCTCGCTGCGACGTTTCTCCTGGAAGTGGTAGAAGAAGTGGATCTGGTCGTTTTCCGAAGCGCCGAGCACCGTGCTTGCAATCAGGATCGTCGCAACGTTCAACGCCATGCCTGACAGCCGCATCACGAAAAACATCGTCAAGATCGCAAACAGCGATGGAATCATCGCCATGACGCGCGCCGCGCCGCTGCGAAACACCAACAGGAACGCGACGAAGATCACGCCTGCCGTGATCACGAAACTCTCCACCAAAGTCGGCACCAGGTGACCGGCGATCTTGGCTTGTAGCAACCCCTGACCTACCAACTCGAGCGTGCAGTCCTTCAGACCCGGCAAGCGTGCCTGCTCTTGATCCCAGATCGCGCGAACCGCCCGACCCAATGCTTGATAGCCGGCTTCGCCGCCGCCGCCGCCGATCACCGTGAGATGGGTATCGGCCAGCGTGCCGAGGTTGACGAACGACGAGAACGCCGGCTCTTGCAACAGCAGCGTCTCCAACTCGGCCGCGAGTTGCGCCCGTTGCACGGTGTCTGTCGGCAGTGTGTCGCTTAGACCTGCCGCGTATCGGCGAAAGCGCAACAGCGTCGGCAATCCCACCACCGAGCTGACACCGGTTTCGTTTTCGATTCGTTGCGCAACAGTATCGAGCGCAGCGATCGTCTCGGGTGCGATCACGCCACCGGGCGGCGTCTTGATCCACAACTCGCCGGTCGAAAGCCCCGAGATCTTCGATTCGAAGAATCGGGTGTCTTGGTAGACCGGCACCGTCGGGTCGATGTAGTCCAGCGCATCGACCTCCAACTTCATCGGCGGCAGATAGCCGGACAACCCGAACAGCGAAATCGTTCCCAACAACCACAACAGTGCTGCACACGACACCAAGGGCCAGCGCCAGCGAAACGTGAAGTCCGGAATTCGTTCGGCCAGCGCCAAGAACAGTCGGCCGGCATGCTGTCCTTGCATGCCTGTCGGCGTGCGCAGCAGTGATTGCAAGGCTGGAAACAGCGTGAAACTTACGATCCACGTCAGCAACAAGGCGGCCGCCGTCCACCAACCCAGTTCTTGAATCGGACGAATCGACGAAACGCCCAGAGCCGCGAATCCGACCGCGGTTGCAAACACCGAGGCGCTGCACGCCACGAACTTGTTGGCCAAGGCAAACACGTGATGCGCGTCGACCGAAATCTCCGGGGGCCGATCGACGAAACGCGAGTGGATGTAGACCAGCGTCGATGTGCTCGTAATCAGAATCGTCAATGGGACCAACGAGCTGACGATCGTGAATCCAAAACCGAGCGGGACGGCGATCGCCACGCCCAGCAGCACCGTGACCGCCAGCGCGATCAACATCGCCAGCAGCGTGCGCCATGAGCGATGCAAGTAGGTGATCAGCGCGATGACCAGCAGGCCAAACAGCGGCATGTAGATCAGCGTCGCGCGATGCGTCTCGTGTTCCAGCCACGCATCGACATACGGCCCGCCGACGCGCCGGACACGTGTGAAGCTTTGCGGTGGGAGCGTGGCGAGTGCGGCATCGACGCGCTGCAGGAGCAGATCGCGCTCGGCCCCGCCCTCGACCGCGAGCGACAACGCAATTCCGAGATAGCCGGTTCCGACCAAACCCTGGCGCTCGAACAATCGTGTGCCGAGCGCGAACTCGCGCACCGTTCTCGATCCATCGGCATCGAGTGGTGTGGTGGGATTGAGTCGCTGCCAAACCGACAGCACAGAGAATGGCTGCAGCTTTGGAATCGCGGCGAGTTTTAGTTCCAAGGCCGCAAGTGCGGTCAGCGCCTGTGGGGCAAACGGGTCGGGCGCCTCCAACAGTAAAACCGCGTGGGTGCCTTCCGGAAACAGTGCGTGGAAGCTCTCGGTCTTCTGGTAGTCAGGGTCGGTCTTGACGATTAGCCGATCGATCGCGCTGTCGTTGGGTACGCTCAGTGCCCACCACACACCCGGCAGCACCAGCAACGCATAGATCACCACGATCGCCACGCGTGCGCGGATCACGGCGGCAAACAACGCTTCGAGACGGGATCGAGGCATGCGCGGCAGAGCCTACATCACCCGCCGGTATCGAAGTAGGCCGGGTTTCGCCGCGACGCCTCTGGATTCGCAGCAACGCGTCGACAGCAGGTAGCATCCACGCATGATCCGAACGCTGGTTGTCACCTGGCTGCTGTTTGCTCTGACGTTTTCCCTTGGATTGGCGGCAACGCCCGCAACCCTGGTGGTTTGTGCCCCGGGCTATCCCGGTTCGACCCTCGAAGCGCAGCCGAGCATGAGCCGGCTCGCCGCTGCCGTTGCCGCGGCGGCGGGAAGCAAGCCGGACTTCTTCAGCGCGATTTACTTCGAGCAAGAAGCGGCCGGGGTGACGCGCTTGAAGCAGTCCGACGCTGCCCTCGCCATGGTCCCGCTTCCGTTTTTTCTTTCGCATGAGCGCGAGTTGAAGCTGATGCCGGTGTTGCAAGCGGTGCAAAAGGGGGGCGCGGCGAACGAGCCGTGGAGTTTGGTCGGTAAGCGCGGACGCGCAGCGGGTGCAGCCGCACTCGATGGCTACGAGCTGATCAGCCTCGCGTCGTATGTGCCACGATTCGTCGAGAAGGTCGCGCTGCAGGGTTACGGTCCGCTGCCGGCCACGCTCGAGTACACGGCGAGCCCTGCAGTGCTCTCGGCGCTGCGGCGGGTGAGCGCGGGAGAAAACGTCGTGGTGTTGCTCGATGCCTCGCAAGCTGCTGCCGTGCCCAAGTTGCCGTTTGCAGCAGAGATCGAGACTTTGAAACAGTCGGCGCCGTTGCCATCGGTACTGCTCTGTACGGTGGGCGGCCGAGGTCAAGAAGCTGCGGTCAAGCGGTCGATCGCAGCACTTTCCAAACTGCACGAGAGCCGTGAAGGGTCGGCAGCATTGGACGGGGTTCGCTTGACGCGATTCGTGTCGCTCGATGTCGCGGCGCTCGAGCGGGCGCGCACGGCGTTTGGGCTCGCTCCGTGAAATCTGTCGCGCCGGTTGCCTTGTCTTTGGCGCTGATCACGTTCGGTTGCGCGTCGGCCTTGAAGACGCCGGCGCCGCTGAGTGTCTTGGCGGCGTTGCCGCACGACGCGTCGATCGATCAGATTCTCGAGGCGGCGCGTGAACGAGTGCGTCGCTGCGACGACGAAGCTGATGCAAAGCAACGCGAGCGGCTTGCGGTCGATGCGGTGCAGTTGGCTCAGCATTGCCGCGCGCGCGATCCGCAATCGGCCGGTTGCGACTACTGGCTGGGGATCGCGTTGGGCCTGCAGGCGCGCGAGAAACCGACCACCGCCAATGACGGCCTCGATCAGATGCTGGCGTCGCTGCGGCGCGCGATCGAACGCGACCCTGGCTACGATCACGCCGGTCCGCATCGCGTCTTGGCGCTCGTGCTGCTGCGCGCCCCCGGTTGGCCCGCCGGCCCGGGAGACGTAGAAGCGGGCGAGATCGAAGCGCGGTCGGCGGTTCAGTTGGATCCGACGTATCCGCCGAACCTCCTGGCAATGGCAGAGGCGCTGCAGAAAAACGGGCATCGTGACGAGTCGCGTTCACTCATCGACGAGGTTCGGCAACGTCTCGATGCGCTCGACCCGACCACGGAACCCGAGGTCGCACGTTGGCGTCGCGATTTGGCGACGCTCGATCGGTAGTCGTCAAGACCGCACATCACGGGTTAGTCTCCCGATCGCCCGCGGCTGAAACCAGCCCGTTGTCTCGCGCATACTAGGAGCCTTCGGGCGGCGTGATTGGGAGGTCTTCATGGGTCGGTGTCGCTACGCATTCTCCCTGGCATTGGCATTCATTACTGTTTCGGCGTGGGCGCAGTTACGGCCGATACCGATCGAGATGCTGGCGCCTGAAGGGCGCACGCGTTGGGACCTCACTTCCGTCCCGTTCGGCACCGGCCCGGATCTTCAGGTCGAGGCGCCGGGAGATGCGCCGCTGGTGATCAAACCAGGTGAGTCACGAATCGTCGAACGCGAATCAGCCGGTGCCACGTTGCGATTCGAGGTGGTCGGTCGCGAGGCAGGATGGGTTCATCTCCCCAGCGGACCGGATGAGGTCACGCTGCAACGCATCACCGTGCTGATCAAATCCGGCGAGACGCATGCTTGGACCGCGTTGCGCCACGGTTGGCGCTGGGTGGACCGTGTCTCCGGCACCGTGGCAGCGATTGCGTGGTCCGGGCCAGCGCCAGGAGGCAAGTTGTTGGGCGCGTCTACCGGACCGGCCGCACCCGATGCAGCCTCGGACACGCGGATCTACGCCAACGACATTGGTGTCAACCAAGCGTTCAAAGGAATCACCTACGGTCGCAATCGCGGCGCCGGCACACCCATCTCAGCGATGGAGCCGCGGGCCTTCGCAACGGTTGGCGATTTGCTCGGCGCCGCCACCTGGGATTTCTCGCAGAACACATCGGGGGCCGAGGTGGCTGAGACCACCGCTCCGGTGAATGCGCAGGAAACCTGCAATTCCACGCGCTGCGGTTATACCGGCGCCGGGCGATTGCTCGGTCGTCAGGACACGAACTTCGATATCCCCGCCTCGTTGGTCAAAGGCAATCAGGTGACGGAGCGACAAAATCGCACCAGCGATGTGGTGTTCTGGTTGCGCGCGGGAGCGCAGAAGGAAGGCAAGACAGGCGCGTTCGGTACCGGCGAGAGCCGCTATTGCTACGACGGCTCGGGGCGCAACGCGGTACCGCTTTACATCATGAATCGCTTCGATGCGGCCAAGAACGACTACTACTTTGCCCCCGGCGATCACTGGGAAGGCGGCCCGGCGGGAACATGTCAGCAGACGCTCTTCAACCAAACCTGCGGCGCGCCCAATCTGTTCGATATTCTGTACGCCAAAGCATGTCAGGACTACGCCGGCAAACAGGTCGGCGATGTGATCAAGACCGGCGTCGTGACGTTGCCCTCGGGTCACACCTTCAACGCGGTGGTTCAGCGCTACTACGCCGAGTTTTGCGTCTACAACATCAGCGGTTGTTCCGAGATCTTCCGAGTCGATCGGGTGCGGACGGTCAACTACATTTGGCTGGTGCCCTACTTGGGTGGTGTCGCACGCATACAGTCGGTGCAAAACGTAACCAAAGCCGAACTCGACAACGCAACCTGGTCGAACACCGACGAGACCGATTTCACGTTCGGTCTCTTCCCGCCGCGCTCGATTACCGTCACCGGTTCGACCAGTTCCACGGTTTCGCTCTCTTGGGATCCGGGACTGATTACCAATCGCATCACCAACTACAAGATCTACTGGGATACCGATTCGGGCGGCAGCAGTTCCTACGCGTTCAACTCCGACAGCAATCCAGGCCAGGTCAGCTTCTCGGGCACAACCGCCACGATCAGCGGGTTGGCACCCGGTCAGACGTACTTCTTCACCGTCACCTCGCGTTCCGATTTCAAAGACCCCTCCACCAACGTGGTGACGCGGTACGAAAGCTTGGTCTATCCGACGCAGGTGTTTGGCGACCCCGACAAGGTCTACCCGGTCGAAGTCCTAGCCAATCCAGGTGGCTGCACCCCGACGCAACAGGTGCAGGGCCTGACTGTCAACAAGGTCGCGGGGAATCAACTTCAGTTCTGCTGGAACGCGGTCTCCGACAGTTGCCTTTCGGGTTACCGCTTGATCGGCTCGGACAACGCAAGCAATGCGACCGGCTGGGGCACCATCGCCGATCTGAACTCCGCCACACTGTGCTTTACTGGAAACCCGTCGCAAACCTTCTACCTCGTACACACGCGAGGCGGGGGACAAGACGGACCATGGGGACACTATGGTCGTTGAGAAGTTGCGGGCGATCTGCCTGTCACGTGTCACGCTACTCGTCGCTGCCGCCCCGGCAGCCGCTCAGTCGATCAGCGCGACGATCGTTGGTCGCGTCGTACAGTCCTCCGGTGCACCGGTCGACGCGGCCACAGTGCAGGCCCGCTCGCTAGCTACAGGTGTGGTCCGCACCGCGCTGACTGCATCGGACGGTCGCTTCCGACTCGATTCGCTTCCGCCTGGAACTTGGGAGGTCGTCGCCAGCGCGGAGGGCGCTCCGCCCAGCAACGCGCAGACGGTAACTCTTGGTCTGCAACAAACGGTACGGCTCGAGTTCAAGCTGCTCCCAGCCTTGGAGGAATCGGTCGAGGTCACTTCCGATGTCCCGCTGATCGATGCCAAGCGAACCTGGAGTGAGCTGCGGATCGATGGTGAAACGGCCAGCTCACTGCCGGTGAACAATCGCAGCATCACCGATCTGGCATTGCTCGATTCGGGCGTACAAGCCACACCGTCGGGTACCTACTTCGGTGAGCGCGCTGCGGTGTTTGCACTGAATGGGCAAACCGGACGCGCCAACTCGTTCCTGGTCGACGGCCTGGACAACGGCGACCGCGCCAGCTCCACCACGCTCAACAGTTACTTCAGCCAGCAGGTGATCAAAGAGTTCGTCGTGCTCAAACACCAGTACGCCGCCGAATTCGGCCGGGCCGGCGGCGGCGTGATGAACATCATTACCGAGCGCGGCTCCAACGATCACAGCGGTGAAATTTTCGTGCAGGGCACGTCACCCGGATGGAACAGCAGCGGCGATTTCAGCCAGAGCCTGGCGCACGATCAGGGCGACAGATCGGTCGGGCGTGAAGCCTACGGTTTCAAGTTTGGCGGCCCGATTCGCAAGGACAAGGCGTTCTACTTCGTCGCCGCAGAACGGCAAACCTCCGACGACATCCTGCCCTACACCGGTATCGATCGAGCCGGGGATGTCGGCGGTTTGTATCGCGCGCCCAATCAGGATGAAAACCTGTTTCTTCGCATCGACGCGAACCTCTCGGACAAGACGTTTCTAATGGCTCGCGCGTCGGGCGATCGGCGTGAGTCGCGCGGGCTGAACGTCGAAGGGATCCGGACCCCGGAGGGTGGGTTTGCACTCGATGAAGAGGACGGGCAGATCGCCGCGTCGCTGACTCATCTGATTTCACCGCGCGCTATATACGAGCTGCGCTTCTTGGTCGGCACGTCGGACTTCAACCAAAGGGCCAACTCGCAACGGCCCGGCGTCGAGCGGCCGTCGGGGATCTTCGGCGGCAACAACCTCAACCGACAGGACCGAGGTGAAAAGCGCTTGCAGTTGCTGGACAACATTAGCTGGACCCGCGGCGCCCACACCTACAAGGTAGGCATCGACCTGCTGAAAACGCGCACCAACGTGCGCACGCGATTCAACCCCAACGGAAACTTCCTCTACATCACCGACAAGAAGCTCGAGCCGGGCGATTGCGGCGATCTCGACATCTTCGACATCAAACAAGCGATCGATACCAACGGCGACGGCACTGTATCGATCGAAGAGGAAGATGCGTTCGACGCCGTGAGCACACCGGTCCCCTGTCCCGGTGCGGTCGGCGTTGACGACGACGGCGACGGAACGATCGACGAGCCGGGCTTCATCGGCACGTATCCATTGGTGTTTCAACTGATCGAGGGACGGCCCAGCGCGCAACTGGACGATCTGCAGTACGCGCTGTTCTGGCAGGACAGTTGGCAAGCGACGTCGCGCCTGGCGGTCGACTACGGTGTGCGATACGACGCCTCGACCTACACGCTGGGGAAGGACGTAAGAGTTTCGTCGCTGATCCCAAACGGAGGCGCAAAGCGCGACAACGACAATGTCGCTCCACGCCTGGGCATCACCTGGCAGGCCGATGAAGCAGGTCGCTGGTTGGTGCGCGGTGGTGCGGGAATCTTCTACGACAAGGTCCCGCTCGGGTTTCCTGCCGTCTCCTCACTCACCTCCGGCACGCAGATCAAGCTCTATTTCCCACAGGGCTTGGCACAAGGAATCACCGAGAGTGTCGTCGAGCAGTTGGGAATCGACGTCATCAAACAGGCGCTGGTGTTCGAACCGCGACTCAACTTGCGCTTCTCGACCGGTACCGTACTGGATACGCCGTACGTCGTGCAGTACAACGCCGGATTCGATCGTGCCTTCGGTACGCGCGGAGCGTTCACGCTCGATCTCGTCCGCGCCTTGGGCTTCCACCAAACGCTGATGAAGGACCTCAACCCTGTGGTCACCATCCGCGATGACGGCCTGCCGCAACACGCCGATCCTGAAGTGGGATCGATCGCAGCGATCGTGAGCGAAGGCCGCACCTGGTACACCAGCGCCACCGCGCAGTATCGCTGGCGCGGACAGAACGGGTGGGCGAGCGCTTCGTACACTTGGTCACAGGCGCTCGATTTGGGATCCGATCCGCTGAAAGGCGGCATCTCGCTGCCACCGACCGCGCAGCCCAAGAAGGGACGCGTCCTCAAAGTCGACACGCAGATCTTCGAGCACGAGAAGGGACGCGCCGACACCGATCGCCGGCATCGCGTCGTGATGGCGGCGGGTGGACAACTGCCATGGTTGGGCCTCAACGCCTCGGCCACGCTGCAGTACGCAAGCAGCCTGCCGTTCGACGTCACGACAGGGCGCGATGAGAATGTCGACGGACTCACCAACGATCGACCCGCGGGAGTCGGACGCAATACCGGCGACGACACGAAGCTCGATTCGATCAACGCGTTGCGCCGCAAAGCGGGCCTCCCGATGATCGAGAGCTTGACTTCGCAGGATTTTCTCGAGGTCGATTTCCGCCTGGCCCGCCCCTATCAGTTCGGCGCCGGTAAGACCAAAGGCGAGTGGTTCATGCAGGTGTTCAACCTCTTCGACCGCAACAACGTCAGCTTGATCGAGGGACGCGTGACCTCGCGATCGTTCGGCCAACCGCTCGGCTTGGCCGGCCCACCGCGAACTCTGGAGCTTGGCGTTCGCTTTGGGTTCTAGTTCGATCGACATCGCGGTCGTTGGCGCCAGCGCGGCCGGTCTGTTTGCTGCGATTCATGCAGCACGCTCCGCTCCCGATGCGCGTGTCGTCGCCTTCGACGGCGCAACGAAACTCGGCGCGAAAATCCTCGTAGCGGGCGGCGGTCGCTGCAACGTCACGCACGACGTTGTCGACGAAAGACAGTACGCCGGCAGCACACCTGCGGCGATCAAGAAGGTGCTGCGCGCGTTCGACGTCGACAAAACCGTTGCCTTCTTTCGCGAACAGTCGGTGCAACTCACACGTGAGGAAACCGGCAAACTCTTCCCCGTTTCCAACCGGGCTCAATCGGTGCTCGACGCGCTGCTCTCTGCTTGCCATTCTGCCGGCGTGCGATTGCAACACCCCGCTCGAGTCGAGCGATTGACGCAACAGGGCGATCACTTCGAGCTGTCGTTTGCAGGGCGCCCGTCGTTGCAGGCGCGACGTGTGATTCTGGCGACCGGCGGGATGGCGCTCCCAAAGAGCGGCTCCGACGGTGCCGGCTACGATCTCGCACGGATGTTTGGACACAGCACGACGGCGCGAGTCTTTCCGGCACTCGTGCCGCTGACGCTGCCCAGCGATCATCCGCTGACCAAACTCTCCGGAATCGCCACCGATGTCAGGCTCGAGCTGCAGAGCGCGAGTGGCAAAAGACGACGTGCGTTCGATGGCCCGTTGCTGTGCACACACTTCGGAATCTCGGGACCGGTGGTGCTGGACATCAGCCGCTACTATCTCGATGCGCTCGCTGACGCGCGCACCTCCCGTGCGGAAGGCGAGGCGTCTCCGCAGTTGGTTGTCAACTGGTTGCCGCCTTACAACCGCGAGTCGCTTGACGCCGCCTTGCTCGCGGCGGGAAGGAATGTGGCTGCGCGTTGGCTGCAGTCGCAGGGTCTTCCCGAGCGGCTATCCAGAACGCTGTGCGAACTCGCCGATGTCGACTCATCGCTGGCGTTGACATCGCTGACTCGCCAACAACGTCGCGCGCTGGTCGAAGTGAGCGTCGCGTTGAGGCTGCCGATCGCGGGGCATCGCGGCTTCACTCACGCTGAGGTCACCGCAGGCGGCGTACCGTTGAGCGAGCTCGAGCTCGAGTCGATGGAGTCTCGGAAGCAGGCGGGGCTGTATTTGTGCGGCGAGATCCTGGATGTCGATGGCCGGATTGGCGGGTTCAATTTCCAGTGGGCCTGGGCCTCCGGGTACTTGGCCGGATGCAGTGCTGGAGCGGCTTTCAGTCGAGGATGCGAGGCTAAGGCGAAATAGTGTTGAAGCCGGAGCCTTGCTCACCCGCGCGTAATGAGATTTACTGCGCGCCGCTTAGGGGTAGGTTGCGTGCGACGTGTCGGGGCGTCGCGCCGCGTCTGGGTCATGGACCCAAGGGATAGGAGGTAACTCATGGGAATGGTGCAAGAGTTCAAGGATTTCATCAATCGCGGAAGCGTGATGGATCTGGCGGTCGGTGTGATCATCGGTGGCGCGTTCGGGAAGATCGTCGGCTCGCTGGTCGGTGATGTGATCACACCGCTGATCGGCTTGGTGATGGGTGGCGTCAACTTCGGCGGTATGTCGGCCAAGATCGGTGAGGCCGAGGTGAAGTACGGCAGCTTCATCCAGAACATCATCGACTTTCTGATCGTTGCGTTCGTGATCTTCATGCTGGTCAAGGCAGTCAATTCGATGAAGAAACCGCCCGCCCCTGCGGCGCCGGCCGGTCCGCCCGAAGATGTCAAGTTGCTGACTGAAATTCGCGACTTGCTCTCCAAGCGCTGAACGACACACAACCAGGGGGCAGCCCGCGCGGCTGCCCCTTCGTTTCGCCTGCGTGGCAGTGTGACGGGTGGATTGGCGAGTGAATCGGCTAATCGGCACGTTGCAGTGCCGTTTTCGGGCCTGGCCTCTATAATCCCGCCGCCATGAACCCGCGCAATATTCGCAACTTCAGCATCATTGCCCACATCGACCACGGCAAAACCACCCTTTCGGACCGCATTCTCGAAAGGACCGGTGCGCTGGAGTCGCGTGAGATGGTGGCTCAAACGCTCGACTCGATGGACCTCGAACGCGAGCGGGGCATCACGATCAAATCTCATCCGGTCGCACTTCCATACACCGCGAACGATGGACAGGAATACAGGCTCAACCTGATCGACACGCCTGGACACGTCGATTTCTCGTACGAGGTGTCGCGCTCGTTGGCCGCCTGCGAGGCCGCCGTGCTGGTCGTCGATGCGGCCCAAGGGGTCGAAGCTCAGACGCTGGCGAACGCCTATCAAGCAGTCGACTCGGGGTTGGTCATTATTCCGGTCATCAACAAGATCGATTTGCCGTCGGCCGATGTCGATCGTGTGCGCGAACAGCTCGAGGAAGTGATTGGACTGCCGGGCGAGGAAGCGATCCCCTGCTCCGCCAAGTCCGGCATTGGAATCGAAGAGATTCTCGAAGCGGTCGTGGCGCGCGTTCCTCCACCGGTAGGCCATCCTGACGCTCCGCTCAAGGCCATGATCTTCGACTCTTGGTATGACAGTTACCGCGGCGCCTACATGCGCGTGAAGGTGATCGAAGGCACGATCAGGGCCAAGCTGAAAATCCGCATGATGTCCAGCGGCAACGACTACGAGGTGGAGGAGGTCGGGCTCTACACACCCAAGCAGAAGGTGGTCGAGAGCCTGTCCGTGGGGGAAGTCGGATACGTCATCGCCGGAATCAAAAACGTCGCCGAGGTGAAGATCGGCGACACCGTCACCGAAGCGCGCCGACCGACCGCCGAAGCTTTCCCTGGTTTTCGCGAAATCAAGCCGATTGTGTTTGCCGGGCTGTATCCGTCCGACAGTGCTGCCTATACCGACCTGCGTGACGCGCTCGACAAATTGCGGCTCAACGACTCGTCCTTCACCTTCGAGCCGGAAGTCTCCGACGCTCTTGGCTTCGGCTTTCGTTGCGGGTTTCTGGGTTTGTTGCACATGGAAATCATCCAGTCGCGGTTGGAGCGCGAATACGATCTCGATCTGGTCGTGACCGCGCCGAGCGTGCCGTACCGTGTGCGCTTGACCAACGGCGAGTACATCGAAATCAATAGCCCGGCAAAGCTGCCTCATCCATCGGAAATCGAGTGGATCGAGGAGCCGTACATCAAGGCCACGATGATGATGCCGCAGGAATACGTGGGGCCGTTGATGCGGTTGATGGAAGAACGCCGCGCCGAACAGCAACACCTCAAGTACATCGGTCCAGGGCGCGTGATGCTGGAATACGCCACGCCACTGGCCGAGGCGGTTACTGACTTCTACGACAAACTCAAATCGCTGTCGCGCGGTTACGCCAGCTACGACTACGAATTGATCGGTTGGCGTCGCTCCGATTTGGTCAAGCTCGACCTGCTGGTCAATGGTGCCTCCGTCGACGCGTTGTCGGTGATCGTGCACACCACGCAAGCGCTCGGTCGCGGGATGGCACTGGCCTCGAAGCTGAAGGAGCTGATTCCACGCCAGCAGTTCGATATTGCGATTCAGGCGGCCATCGGCAGCCGCGTGATTTCACGCACGAACGTCAAAGCAATCCGCAAGAATGTTCTGGCCAAGTGCTACGGCGGTGACGTCTCGCGCAAACGCAAGTTGCTCGAGAAGCAAAAAGAGGGCAAGAAGCGCATGAAGCAGATCGGCCAGGTTCACGTACCGCAGGAAGCGTTTCTCGCGGTACTCAAGCTCGAATGAGTGCCGATTCGCGCGACGCTCTACTCCTGAGGAAACGTCGATGACCCGTCGCAAGTCGTCGCCACGCCAAGTTCTGATGTTCGTCGGGGATGATTACGAAGATCTCGAGCTGTGGTACCCGCGACTGCGCTTGATCGAAGCGGGGTATCGCGTTGTGCTCGCCGGCCAAGCGAGGCAAGTCCAGTACCTCGGCAAGCATGGCTATCCCGCACTTTCCGACGCCGCGGTTGGCGGTGTCGACCCCAAGGAACTGCTCGGCGTCGTGATTCCTGGAGGATGGATGCCCGACAAGCTGCGGCGCGATCGCCGTGTGCTCGATTTGGTGCGCGAGTTCGACCGCAGCGGCAAACCTGTCGCGGCGATCTGCCACGGCGGCTGGATTCCGATCAGCGCAGGGGTCTACAAAGGAGTGCGGGTCACGGGAAGCGCTGGGATCAAGGACGATCTGATCAACGCTGGGGCACTGTACGAAGACGCCTCCGTGGTGGTCGATCGCCATTTCGTCAGCAGTCGTCGCCCCGATGACCTGCCCGACTTCTGCCGCGCGCTGTTGGAGCTTCTCGACTCGCGGGCTTGAGGTTCGCCCCCTTCTGGCCCCGCCGAGCACCCCTTTTCGGCGTCGCCAGCGTTATGCTTCGCCTCGATGAGCGACCATCTCACCCCCTCTCCCAGCCATACCACCGACG
>JAXLQU010000042.1:0-17679 GCA_046331425.1 Acidobacteriota bacterium | reverse complement strand
GCGCAGCTCCGGCGGAATCACCGGAATCACATCGAGGATCATCCACTCCGGACGGTTTCCCGAACGCCGGAACGCATCGACGACGCGCAGACGTTTGGCTACCTTCTGACGCTTCTGGACCGAGGTTTCTTCTTTCATCTGCTTGCGCAGATCGTGCGAAAGCGATTCCGGTTCGACGCGACTGAGGATCGCCTTGATCGCTTCTGCGCCCATCATGGCGTCGAAGGTGCCGTAGCCGTGCTTCTCGCGCAGCTCCCGGTACTCCTCTTCGTTGATCAGTTGGCCTTCGCGCAATTCGGCAACCTCGGCCGGATCGACCACCACGTAGGCTTCGAAGTAGAGCACACGCTCGAGATCGCGTTTGCTGATATCGAGCAGGTGTCCGATACGGCTGGGCAACTGATGAAAGAACCAAACGTGCGATACCGGCGAGGCGAGTTCGATATGCCCCATTCGCTCACGGCGAACCTTTGATTGCGTAACCTCGACACCGCACTTGTCGCAGACCACTCCGCGGTGCTTCATGCGCTTGAACTTGCCGCACAAGCACTCCCAGTCGGTGACCGGCCCGAAGATACGCGCGCAGAACAACCCATCGCGCTCGGGCTTGAAGGTGCGGTAGTTGATCGTTTCCGGCTTGGTGACTTCACCGTACGACCACGATCTGATCTTCTCGGGCGACGCCAAACTGATGCGAATCGCCGTGAAGTCGTTGATCGTCTTGGCTCTGTCGAAGAACAGCGAGCTTTTGCTCACGCGAGCCTCCTCATTCCTGTTCGGCGACGGGTTCAGTCATTAGTTCAACGTCGAGGCAGAGCGCCTGCAGCTCCTTGACCAAGACGTTGAAGGACTCGGGCAGTCCCGGCTCTACCCAAGTCTGACCCTTCACGATGGCTTCATACACTTTGGTTCGGCCGTAAACGTCGTCCGATTTGCAGGTCAACAGCTCCTGCAGAACGTGAGCCGATCCGTATGCTTCCAACGCCCACACTTCCATTTCACCAAAGCGCTGACCACCGAACTGGGCCTTACCCCCCAACGGTTGCTGGGTGATCAGCGAGTACGGACCGATCGAGCGAGCGTGGATCTTGTCATCCACCAGATGCGAGAGCTTGAGCAAGTAGATGTACCCGACGGTGACTCGCTGCGAGAACTTCTCGCCGGTCATTCCGTCGAACAACTCGGTCTTGCCGTCTCCTTCCATCCCGGCTTGCTTGAGGAACTTCTTGATGTCGTCCTCTCGTGCGCCGTCGAACACCGGAGTTGCGAAGTGCAATCCCAGCGCCTTTCCAGCCCAGCCCAGGTGGGTCTCGAGAATCTGCCCGACATTCATGCGCGATGGCACGCCCAGCGGATTGAGGACGACATCGACCGGCTTTCCGTCCGGTAGATACGGCATGTCCTCGCCGGGCAGGATCTTGGCGATGACTCCCTTGTTCCCGTGGCGGCCCGCCATCTTGTCGCCGACCGAGAGCTTGCGCTTCATCGCGATGAATACCTTGGCCAACTTGATCACGCCTGGCGACAACTCGTCGCCCTTGGCCAACTGTTCGATCTTCTCGCGGTGGAATTTCTCGAGCAGCAAGACCTTCTTGCGCGTGCGCTCTTCGATCTTGCGAATCGCTTCGAGCGTCGCGGTCTTGCGGGGTTTCACGTCCAGGCGCAACAAGTCTTCGGTATCGAGGTCCTTGATGATGTCGCGTGTCAGCGTGGTCCCTTCGGCCAACACCACTCGACCTCCGTCGGGCGAGACCAACGCCGAACGCAGCGGCTCGCCCTCGAGCAGATCGGCGATCAGGCGTCGATTTTCCTCGTTGATGATCCGCACTTCGTCGTTGAGATTCTTCTCCCAACGTTGAATCTGCTCTTGCTCGATGGCGCGGTGGCGCGAGTCTTTCTCGACCCCCTTACGCGCGAAGACGCGAACGTCGACGATGATCCCTTCGATTCCGGGAGGCGTGGTGAGCGAAGCGTCCCGCACATCGCCCGATTTTTCACCGAAGATTGCGCGCAGCAGCTTCTCTTCCGGTGTGAGCTGGGTCTCGCCCTTGGGCGTGACCTTGCCGACCAGAATGTCGCCCGGCTTGACATGCGCGCCGATGCGAATGATCCCGCTCTCGTCCAGATCCTTGAGAAACTCCTCCGAGACGTTGGGAATGTCGCGGGTGATTTCCTCGGGCCCGAGTTTCGTATCGCGAGCCTCGATCTCGAACTCTTCGATGTGAATCGATGTGAAGGCGTCGTCCTTGACGAGGCGTTCGCTGACCAAAATTGCGTCTTCGAAGTTGTAACCGCGCCAGGGCATGAACGCGACCACCACGTTGCGGCCGAGTGCCAATTCCCCTTGTTCGGTGCAGGGACCGTCGGCCAGAACCTGACCGGCGCGCACGCGATCGCCTTGGCGAACGAGCGGCTTTTGGTTGATGCAGGTGTTTTGGTTGGACCGTCGGAACTTGGTGAGCGTGTAGACGTCGGCACCGAAGTCTTCGCCCCCTTCTTCACCGGTCACGCGAACGATGATGCGGGTGGCGTCGATCTTGTCGATGATCCCCGACCGCCGGCAAACCACCACCGCGCCCGAGTCGCGCGCGGTGGTGCCTTCCATCCCCGTTCCGACGATGGGAGCTTCGGGCTGCAAGAGTGGGACCGCTTGCCGTTGCATGTTGCTGCCCATCAAGGCACGGTTGGCGTCGTCGTTTTCCAGAAACGGAATCAACGCCGCCGCAACCGACACGACCTGCTTGGGGCTGACGTCCATGTAGTCGAGTTCTTCGCGCGAGGCGAACATGAACGTACCGCCCTTGCGCGCCGTCACTCGGTCACGCACGAACTGTCCCTGCTCGTCGACCGCCGCGTTGGCCTGCGCGATCGTAAGCCGGTCTTCTTCCCAAGCGGTGAGGTAGTACGCATACGGATCGGCCTGGGGCACCTTGCCATTGCGTCGCTCGATTTCGCTTTTGATGCTCTCGAATTCGTGACGCGGCATGATCTCGTCGATGTCGCGTCCGGAATCTCCGGCATAGCTGAGTTGCACGTGATCGACCACGCGTCCATCGATCACCTTGCGATACGGTGATTCGATGAAACCGTAGTCGTTGATTCGCGCGTAGCAGGCCAGCGACGAAATCAGTCCGATGTTTGGACCTTCCGGTGTTTCGATCGGGCAAATGCGGCCGTAGTGCGAGGAGTGGACGTCGCGCACTTCGAAACCGGCCCGCTCCCGGGACAGACCGCCCGGACCGAGCGCCGACAGCCGGCGCTTGTGCGTAACCTCCGACAACGGATTGGTCTGATCCATGAACTGCGACAGCTGCGACGAGCCGAAGAACTCCGCCACCGCAGCGATTACCGGTTTGGCGTTGATCAGGTCGTGCGGCATCGCAGTGGTCATTTCTTGGTACACCGACATTTTTTCTTTGATCGCACGTTCCATGCGAATCAGTCCGATGCGGAACTGATTCTCCAGCAACTCCCCGACAGACCGGACACGGCGGCTGCCGAGGTGGTCGATATCGTCGAGTTGTCCTTCGCCCTGGGGCAGGCGCAGGAAGTAGTTGATGACGGCGTAGAAGTCGTCGGCGTGAAGGATCTTCTCTTCGAGCGGACGATTGGTCCCGAGTTTGGTGTTGAACTTCAAGCGACCGACACGCGAAAAGTCATAGCGCTGGGCGTCGAAGAACATCGACTTGAACAGCTTGGTCGCAGCATCGAGCGTGGGGGGATCGCCGGGGCGGAGCTTGCGATAGATCTCGATCAGCGCCGCGTCCGGATCCTTGGTGTTGTCCTTCTTGACGGTCTCGTGCAGAACGGCGCCGCACGGATCGTTCTCGGGGAAATAAACCAAGAAGCGTTCGATCCCTGCGTCTCGGATCTTCTTGAGACCGTCGGCAGAGATTGGCTGATTGACATCGAATAGCAGTTCACCCGTCGCCGAGTTGACCACCGGCTCGAGCGCCACAGCGCCGGCGAATTCCTCGTCGTCCACCGGTACATGCCCGATGCCGGCTTCCTCCAGGCGGCGCAGGTTGGCTTTGCGGACCTTGACCGCTTTGCGGAGGATCGGCTTGCCGTCAGGGCCCTTGATTTCTTCGGCCGTCTTGATCTGCAACAGCCCCGGCCCGACGCCCCACAGCAATCGGGACTTTTCGACCAAGATCTCGGTCGGCGTGTAGAACTGCCGCAAGATCTGATCGTCGCTGGCCAGGCCCAAGGCACGCAGAAAGACCGACCCCAAGAACTTGCGCTTGCGATCGATGCGAATGTGCAGCAGTTGCTTCTGGTCGTACTCGAACTCAACCCACGCGCCGCGATATGGAATGATCTTCGCCATGTACGTGGTGCGATCCGGCGAGGCCTGGAAGAACACTCGGGCGAGCGGTGCAACTGCGACACGATGACTCGCTCGGTGCCGTTGATCACGAACGTGCCGTTGTCCGTGAGCATCGGGATCTCACCGAAATAGACCTCCTGTTCCTTGATGTCGCGAATGCTCTTGGCGCCGGTCTCAGGGTCTTTGTCGTAGACCACCAAGTGCACGGTGACCTTGAGCGGCACGTTGAAGCTCATGCCGCGGGCCTGACACTCGTCCATCGTGTACTTGAACTTCAAGCCGACCGGCTCGCCACACTCTTCGCAGATTTCGATCGTGTTCTTGATCAGTTCTCCGCTGTAGGGCGAGATGATATCGGCGGCTTTCGCGTCGCGAACGATGAACGGCCGCTTGGTCGTTGGGCAGACCATGCGTAGCCGCTCGATGCCTTGCAATCGATCGCACTTGCACGCCCAGGTGCCGATCGAATAACTGATGAACTGCAGACTGCAGGTGTCGCGGAAATCTTCGATCGGAAAGATCGACTTGAACACCGCTTGCAGACCGACATCTTCACGATCTTCTGGTGCGGTGTACATCTGTAGGAATCGCTCGTAGGAACGCTTCTGAACCTCGATCAGATTCGGCACCCGAATACTGGTCGGGATCTTGGAGAAGTCGTGTCGAACGCGCGGCATCTTTTCAGCGGTCGCCATATCGGGTCACCCTCTCGCCGGGAACGCGCTGGAGAAATACGCAGAGCCACCCCGAGAGCCCATCGGCTGGGCTTCGGAGAGGCTGACGACTGGACGATTCGCTAGAGTCGTCACAGCTCCTTGGCGGTCACACCACTCCGTCCCGAGGGCGGAGTGGTGGAGCCGATTGCGACTCCGGCCGATGAGCGGCGATTCCCGCCATTTGCCTGAGTCGCACAACCGAGGCCTCACGTGAGGCACCGGTTACTTGATTTCGACGGTTGCGCCAACTTCCTCGAACTTCTTCTTGATCGCCTCGGCGTCAGCCTTGGTGACCCCTTCTTTGACGGCCTTCGGCGCCGCTTCGACCAGGTCCTTGGCTTCCTTCAGTCCAAGGCTGGTGACTTCGCGCACGACCTTGATGACGTTGATCTTCTTGTCCGCCGGAGCGGCCTTGAGGATCACGTCGAACTCGGTCTTCTCCTCGACGACAGCGGCTGCTGCCGCCGGACCTGCCGCGGCGACAGCTACCGGCGCGGCGGCCGAGACGCCCCACTTCTCTTCGAGCAGCTTGACCAGGTTGGCGGCTTCCATAACCGAAAGTCCGCTGAGGGTCTCCGCAATTCCATTCAGATCTGCAGCCATTGCTTGGATCTCCCTACGGTCGACGAGCCGTCAACCGTCGATTTCAAGTTCATCTCACCAGCGCGCGCCGAGTGAACTCGGCCGCTCCATGTCTCGTCGTCTCAAGCCTTCGCTTTTTCGGAAATCACACGCGCGACCTGCGTGCCAGGCGTCGCCAACAACCTCACCAACTGACCGGCCGGGGCTTGCAGCAGCGCCAGCAGCGTTGCACGAATCTCGGACAGGCCAGGGAGCGAGGATACGAACTTGACGCCGGCCGCATCGACCGCTTGCTTCTGTTCGACCATACCGCCCTTGATCACGACCAGCGGGTGATCCTTGGCGAAGTTGACCAGCCCCTTGGCGGTCGCCACGGGATCGGTCGGGTGATACACGATCGCGGTCGGACCGCGGAAATGGCTGTCGAGCTGCTCCGTCGGCTTACCGGTAGCGGCACGTCGCGCGAGTCGGTTCTTGACGACACGAATGCGCGCGCCCTCTTTGCGAAGCGTCGCGCGCAGCTTGTTCACATCGTTGGAGGACAGCCCCGAGAGGCTGACCAGATAAAGTGAATTCGCGCCCGTCAAAACCGCATCGATCTGTGAGATCTGCGCTTCTTTCTGTGCTCGAGTTTTGGGCATATCAGTGCCTCCTGCCTCAGTGCTTGTCGGCCGCGACGAGGCCATCGACCTCGGCGAGATCGAGTTGGACACTGGGGCTCATCGTCGTGGAGACGTAGGCACTCCTCACGTACTTACCCTTCGCGGCCGCTGGCTTGGCTCGTTGGATCGCGGTGACGAATGCCTTCAGGTTGTCGAGCAACTGGTCGGGCGTGAACGAACGCTTCCCCAAGATGCCGTGGATGATCGAAGTCTTGTTGACGCGAAACTCGACGCGCCCGCCTTTGATGTCATTGATCGCCTTGCCGATGTCGACCGTGACGGTACCGGTCTTCGGGTTTGGCATCAGGCCGCGCGGCCCGAGCACCTTTCCGAGTTTTCCGATGTCGCGCATCACGTCGGGGGTCGCCACCACCGCTTCGAAGTCAGCGAAACCTGCCGTGAGCTTCTCGACCGATTCGGGGCCGGTCATGACGATGTCGGCGCCTGCAGCCTGCGCATCCGCAGTGCGGTCGGGCCCGCAGATCGCCAGCACTCGCACCGTCTTTCCGGTGCCGTGTGGGAGCACGACAGTGCCGCGCACCATTTGATCGGCGTGTCGTGGATCGACACCCAGGAGCATGGCGATCTCGAGTGTTTCGTCGAACTTCGCCCAGGCAACCGACTTCAATACCTGGACCGCTTCGTTCAGCGTGTGAGGCCGCTTTTCGACTTTGGCTGCTGCTGCCGAGTACTTCTTTCCGTGTTTGCCCATTAGTCGACGACCTCGAGCCCCATGCTGCGGGCACTGCCTTCGATCGTTCGCATCGCAGCGTCAAGATTGGCTGCGGTCAAGTCCGGAGTCTTGAGCTTGGCGATCTCGGCGACCTGCTTGCGCGATACCTTGCCGACCTTCTTTCGATTCGGCTCACCAGAACCCTTTTCGACTCCGGCTGCACGCAAGAGCAGGATCGAAGCAGGTGGCGTCTTCAGCACGAAGGTGAACGAGCGGTCGGAGTAGACCGTGATCACCGCCGGGATGATCAGTCCATCCTGGCCTTGAGTCCGTGCGTTGAACGTCTTGCAGAACTCCATGATGTTGACGCCGTGCTGACCCAATGCGGGGCCAACGGGCGGTGCCGGTGTCGCTTTTCCGGCCGGACACTGCAACTTGACGTATGCGACGACTTTCTTCGCCATCGTTCTCCTCTCCGTTCTAGCGGGTGCGCACGTTGCGCATCCTCCGGATGAGTCGTTCCGTTATACGACGCGCAGGGCGCGGCGTTAGTCAGGTCGCTTCACCTGGTGGAACTCGAGTTCCACCGGCGTTGCGCGCCCGAAGATGCTCACCATGACCTTCAGAGTGGAGCGGTCCTCGTTCACCTCTTCAACCACACCCGTGAAGTTGCTGAACGGGCCTTCGGTGATCTTCACCGTCTCGCCCACCTTATAGTCGAACTTCGGTTTCGGCTTCTCTTGCGTGACATGGACCGTGTTGAGGATGCGATCGACCTCGTCCTGCGTCATCGGCATCGGTTTTTGTGCGCTGCCCAAAAAGCCGGTCACTTTCGGCGTATTCCGAACCAGATGCCAAGCCTCGTCCGACATCTCCATTTGGACCATCACGTAGCCGGGATAGAGCTTCTTCTTGGTAGTGATGCGCTTGCCCTCGCGCATTTCGACCACGTCTTCCGACGGCACCAAGATTTCACCGAACTTCTCGCTCATCCCGAACGCTTCGGAACGTTGCCGCAGCGATTGACGGACCTGATTCTCGAAGTTGCTGTAGGTGTGGATGATGAACCAGCGCATGCTTTCGGTGCCGCTCGGCGCCGCTGTAGGCACAGCGCCCTCAACCGGCAGGTTGCCGGCTGTCATCGGATCCGTGTTCTGCGTTTCGGTCATCGGTCTTTTATCCTCGTGCCGCGTCGCACTCGATCAAGAACCGGAGCCAATCAGGAAGGTCCTCGCCAGCCAGCCAAAGACGGCGTCGACCGCTCCCAAGTACACCGCCATGATCAACACCATCACAACCACGACGAGCGTCGTGCCCTGCACTTCCTTCTTGCTGGGCCACGAGGTCCGCTTGAGTTCCTTCCATGCACTCTCGAGGAACTCACGGAACTTCGTCCAAATCTGCATGGCCGACCGTCTCCCTTACCGTCTCGTCCTGTATCGCCCCAACCGTTCTTTCGCCCCGCTTCGCAACCTGATCTCTTATCGCGTGCCCCGCGTGGCAGGGCAGGAGGGACTCGAACCCCCAACCTGCGGTTTTGGAGACCGCTGCTCTGCCAGTTGAGCTACTGCCCTACGCGAGGCCAACCTAGCGGGTTTCCTTGTGAGCCGTGTGCTTGCGGCAGAACCGACAGTACTTCTTCATTTCCAGCCGGTCCGGCGTGGTTTTCTTGTTCTTGTTCGAGGTGTAGTTACGCCGCTTGCAGTCCCCGCAAGCCAGCGTGATGTTTTCGCGCATCGCTTCACCACCTTCTGCACACTGCCGAGTAATCGGAAACCGCTACGCGATCTCCGTGAATCGATCTCAGGCAATAACCTCGGTTACTGTTCCGGCACCCACCGTGCGGCCGCCTTCGCGAATCGCGAAGCGCAAGCCCTTGTCCATCGCGATCGGCTTGGACAACTCCACCTCGACTTCCAGGCGGTCGCCAGGCATCACCATCTCGCGATCCTTCGGCAGGCTCACCACTCCCGTCACGTCCGTCGTGCGGAAGTAAAACTGTGGGCGATAACCCGTGAAGAACGGCGTGTGTCGGCCGCCCTCTTCCTTCGTCAGCACGTACACCTCGCCCTTGAACTTGGTGTGCGGCGTGATCGATCCAGGCTTGGCGCATACCTGACCGCGCTCCACGTCGGTGCGCTCGATTCCGCGCAGCAACAGGCCGCAGTTGTCGCCGGCACGCCCTTCGTCCAGCAACTTGCGGAACATCTCCACACCCGTCACCGTCTTCTTCTGCGTCGGACGCAGGCCGACGATCTCGACTTCCTCGCCAACCTTCACGACGCCTTGCTCGATTCGGCCCGTCACCACCGTCCCGCGGCCCGTGATCGAAAACACGTCTTCGACCGGCAGCAAGAACGGCTTGTCCGTCGGACGCGTCGGCTGCGGAATGTAATCGTCCACAGACTGCATCAACGCCAAGACTCCCTTCTCCGCCTCCGGATCACCTTGACCGGCCTTCAACGCAGAGATCCGGCAAACCGGAATGTCGTTCCCTGGGAAGCCGTACGAACTCAACAGCTCGCGTACCTCCAGCTCCACCAGATCCAACAACTCCGGATCGTCCACCATGTCGCACTTGTTCAACGCCACCACGATCGCCGGCACACCCACTTGCCGCGCCAACAAAATGTGCTCGCGCGTCTGCGGCATCGGACCGTCCGCCGCCGACACCACCAAAATCGCGCCGTCCATCTGCGCCGCGCCCGTGATCATGTTCTTCACATAGTCGGCGTGGCCTGGACAGTCCACGTGTGCGTAGTGACGATTCGCCGTCTCGTACTCCACGTGCGCCGTCGCGATCGTGATTCCGCGCGCCTTCTCTTCCGGCGCCGCGTCAATCGAATCAAACGAACGGACCGTGATCTTCGAATTGTTCTTGCCCAACACCATGGTGATCGTCGCCGTCAGCGTCGTCTTTCCATGATCCACGTGTCCGATCGTTCCGACATTCACGTGAGGCTTTGTCCGCTCGAACTTTTCTTTGGCCATCGGGGTCGTCTCCGTTTTTCTGTCAATTGCAAGCCGAGCTCGCTCGGCTCCTACAGGTAGTTACCAGCGGTAGTGCGCAAAAGCCTTGTTGGCTTCCGCCATTTTGTGTACGTCTTCGCGCTTCTTGACGGCCCCACCACGCCCATTGGCAGCATCGATTACTTCTGCCGAGAGCTTGTCGACCATGGTCTTTTCGGGGCGTTCCGAGGCGTAGTTGATGAGCCAGCGGTAGGCCAAGGACATGCGACGCTTGGCAGGGACTTCGACTGGAACCTGATAGTTGGAACCGCCGACGCGCCGAGACTTGACTTCCATCATCGGCTTGACGTTGTCGAGTGCTTTCTTGAAAGCCTTCATCGGATCATCGCCGGTCTTCTCTTCGACCTTCTTCATGGCGTCGTAGAAAATTCTCTCGGCGACGCTGCGCTTGCCGCCCTTCATCACCGCATTGACGAACTTGGTCACGACCGGCGATCCATAGACTGGATCGGCGGGACACGGGCGTTCGGGAACTTCACGACGACGCGGCATCGACAGTCTCCTCGGCTACTTCTTGGGGCGCTTGGCGCCGTACTTCGAACGACCTTGACGGCGTCCGTCGACGCCGGAGGTGTCGAGAGTGCCGCGGATGATGTGATAGCGGACGCCCGGCAAATCCTTCACGCGGCCGCCGCGAATCATCACGATCGAATGCTCTTGCAAGTTGTGCCCGACGCCCGGGATATACGCGGTGACCTCGATCCCGTTGGTCAACCGCACACGGCTTACCTTACGCAAGGCCGAGTTCGGCTTCTTCGGTGTTGTCGTATACACACGAGTGCAGACGCCGCGGCGCTGCGGACACGCCTGCAGCGCGGGGCTCGCGGTCTTGTTACGGATCGCTTTGCGACCCGAGCGCACCAGTTGACTTATCGTCGGCACAACAGCCCTCTCTTTTTTCCGGCGCACCGCACAGCACACGCGAACCGTAGCGTGCAAGAGTGCGGCCCCTTCGGTTGTGTTCGCTGCGCGGAGAAAGCGACACCGGCCAAGCGGCTCTACGACGCCAAAGGGCCTGTTTGTCCTGCCGGCTGCGCGCAGCGGCTAGTTCGACGCGTATCGTTCCGGGCCCTATCACCCTAGCGGCGCCGCTCCGTCAAAACCGGTGCGGACCTTATCGGCGATGGCAAGCTCGACCGTTCGTCGACGAGTCCGCAGGACACACCCCCTGCGAACGCGAAGGCGGGAGGTTAGGGGAACTCCCGAACTCTGTCAAGGCTAACCCCCCGATAAGGGCGAGGTTCGCGCGCCGGCCGCTGGACGCCGGGGAGCCGTATCCAGCGACCGACCACAGTCACCTGCTTTTGTCCGCGGGCGACTCCCCTAACCCGCCTCGCCGAGGAAGGTCCTGAGGCCGGGCCTCAGAACTTCTCTCTCCAGGACCTTCCGTTTTGGACCGTTCGCCGTATCTTCTTGCGACCCGCGGGGCCCGCCTCGACCGGACCCGGGGCCCGAGCGGTACGGAGACCGAAAACCAATGATCGCCAAGACTTGCGTTCGCCTCATCGCTTTCTCGATGGTTGTCGCCGTGGGTGCAGGTTCGATTTGGGCAGCGATCGACCCGTGTGCAGCCAGTTGTGGTTCGGACTGGCAGGCCACCAAGCAGAGTCAGTTGCGGACACTGGAAGCCAAGCTCGCCGATCTGGATCAGCTCACCACCTCGTGCCTCGAAACGTCCGGCGACGATGGACTGGTTGCCGCCGCATGTGTGCGCGATACCAATCGTCAGCGCACCACCGCACGCGCCGACTATCGAAAGGCGATCAACGACGCGACCACGAAAGCTCGGGAGTGCTATCTCGGCTGCACGGCCGCGGCCCGATCCCAGGTCGATCCGGCTACTGTTACCCCCTAGCGTCGGACGCGTCGTCGCGAGACCCGGTTGGCGCGTTTCCCCGCAAGACGCGAGTTGCGCGTATCGTGCTGAGTCGATCGGCGCGATAGCCAGGCGGGGATTCAAATGACACCGATCATCACGACTCAGAGCGACAATCGTGATCGACGACACGAGTTGTTGCCGGCGGAGTTGCTTCCGCTGTTCAACGAGACGTTCGTCGAGTCGTGCGACCTGATCGAGCGGTTCACGGTGGCCTTGACGCTGCAGGTGCTTCAGCGTTGCGATCTCGAGGTCAAGTTCGCCGCAGGCGCCACCCTCAGTGAGGCGATGACGCACGCGCAACTCAAACCCGAAGTTGCCGAACCGGCGTTGCGCTGGATGCTGCGCTTGTTGTGCGCGCACGACCAGGCGGACGACGACCGTCGCGGCGATCTGACTCACTACCGACTCCGCAACGACAGGCAGCGCGACGACATTCCACGACTGCGGGAACTCCAGGCGGCACTCGACCCGACAGCGCTGCCGGCCTATCGCATCGCCGAGATCGCGGCCGAGGGGTATCCCGAGTTTCTGCGCGGCGAAAAGCGCGGCGATGAGCTGCTCTTTCGCGCGGAGACCTTCGATGCGTGGCCGGAGTATTTCTCCAATCACAATCCGCTCTACGCGATCAACAACCGTGTCGCGGCGGCAGCCGTACTCCATTGGCAGCGCGGTCCCATCGGTCGCGTGCTCGAACTCGGCGGGGGAATGGGAAGCGCCGCCCTGGCGCTTGTTGCCGCGCTCGACTCAGCCCAGCGCAGCGACACTCTATCCAGTTATCTCTTCAGTGAACTCTCGCCGGTTTTCCTTCGACGCGGTCAGCGCGCGTTGACGGCGGCGCTTCCCTCGGCCGCATCGGCGCTGTTCCGTCGGCTCGACATCGATCTTCCGCTGGCGCCACAGGGGATCGAGAAAGACAGCGTCGACCTCGTCTACGCGGTCAACGTGCTGCATGTCGCACGTGACCTCGACGCCACGCTTGCACAGCTGTATCAAGTGATCGCACCCGGCGGCTGGCTCGTCCTGGGGGAGTGTGTGCGACCGCATCGGGATAGCGCGGTCTATACAGAGTTCGTGTTCCAGTTGCTGGACTCTTTTCGTGCGCCGGTGCTCGATCCGATAGCGCGTCCCAATGCAGGCTTTCTCTGCGCGCAGGACTGGCAGCGCCTACTGCTGCGCCACGGTTTCGAGCGGGCAGAAACCTATCCCGATCTGCACGAGCTTTCGGTCGCCTATCCCGCATTCGTGGTCGGCGCGATCGGGGCGCAACGCCCGTCGCGTTAGCTCCACAGTCGCCGGAAGCAAAACCACTGATAGGGCGCGCGCCGGATCGCTGCTTCGATCGCCAGAGCAACCTGTTGCATCGCCTCCGCGACGTCGCGATCGCGGTCACGTGTACGAGCGACTCGGATCGGGTCTCCCAACTCGACTTCGTAATGCCGCCGCCCAAGGCGAAACACGAACGCCGGGACCAGCGCTGCCTCTGCCGTACGCGCCAGCGACGCCGGTCCGGACGGTACCTGCAACGGCATCCCGAAGATTTTCGCTTCGAGATTGCGCCCGCCCTGTCGTGGTCGATCACCTTGAATTCCAATGATCGCGCCCTCCCGCAGTGCCTGCAGGAGCGCCATGCCGTGGAACGCGTCGTCCGACTCGAAGTGATTGATCCAGCGGCCTCCGCCGGCGCGATCGAGCATTTCCTTGACGAATTGTTGCGCGTCGGCGTCCACCTCCTGCTCGCGCACGACGATGACCGTGCGCCCCTCCTCTACCGCCGGGAGCATGGAACCGACTTCATAGTTGCCGATATGAGCCGTGATCAGAATGAAACCTTTCCCATCACAGAACTGCCGTCGCCAGCGCTCGGTATCGATATCGATTCGAAACGATCGCGAGGTATTGAGCCGCTCGTAACGCTCGGTCAAGCACCACGCGAAGTTGTGCATGCTGCGGAAGATCCGGATCTGCCGCGTGATCAAGCCGGCGCGACCGAGAACCGGGTCCAGGTTGTCGCCCAAGGCGCGTCGAATCTTGATCAGCGCCACGAAGAACGCTGTGGTCGAGATCCAGACAATCGGGGCCAAGAGCGCGCTCGGCAGCGTGGCTGCAGCCCAAGCATGAAAGCGATACCAGAAGATGCCGGTCACGTGAAAGCGGCCCAACAGCCGGTGCGTCCAACCACGCTCGGGCGCGTGTGGCGGCAAAACGGTGGGCGTGCTCGGTGCCGCGTGAGGTCGATTCACGACGCGAAGTGTAGCCGCGTGCAAAAAAAAACGGGGCAGGCGTGCGGCCTGCCCCGGAGTGAAAACGTTGCACGCGTTGCGCTAGCTCTTCGGCTTGGGGAGCTCTGGCCCGAGCCCGAGTCCACCGGCCAACAGTTGCGCCAGGTGCGACTCGTCGGCGCCGGACTCGACACGGAGGAAGTCCTCCTCCGGTGCCGCTTCCTGCATCGCGGGCATCGGCAGATCGTAGTCGCGATACGCTTCGGCCCCCGTTCCTGCGGGAATCAAGCGGCCCATGATGACGTTTTCCTTCAAACCGCGAAGGGCATCGTAAGCGCCACGAATCGCCGCTTCCGTCAGCACCCGCGTGGTCTCTTGGAACGAGGCCGCGGAGATGAACGAATCGGTGGTCAGCGACGCCTTGGTGATGCCGAGCAGCAGCGGCCGTCCCATCGCCGGCGCACCACCGTTGGCGATTACCTTCTGGTTTTCGTCACGGAAGCGGAACTTGTCGATCTTCTCTTCCAGTACGAATTCGGTGTCGCCGACATCTTCGATGTGCACCCAACGCATCATCTGGCGCACCACGACCTCGATGTGCTTGTCGTTGATCTCGACCCCTTGCAGCCGATAGACCTCCTGAATCTCGTTCACCAGGTAGTTCTGCAGCGCAGACTCACCGAGCACTTTCAGGATGTCATGCGGATTCTTGGGGCCGTCCATCAGTGCGTCGCCGGCCTGGACGATCTCGCCCTCGCGCACCGATACGTGCTTGCCCTTGGGGATCTTGTAGTCGCGCTTGCCGTGTTCGTCGCGCCCACCCTTCTCGTTGAGCGGATAGACATGGATGATGCGACTGCCTTTTTCGATTTGGCCGTACTCCACCTGTCCGTCGATTTCGGAGATGACCGCCGGCTCTTTCGGCTCGCGCGCTTCGAACAACTCGACGACGCGCGGCAATCCGCCGGTGATGTCCTTGGTCTTGGTGCTCTCGCGAGGAATCTTGGCCAGCGTATCGCCGGACACGACGTCCTCGCCCTCCTCGACCATCACCAACGCCTTGACCGGGAGTTGATACTCGCGGAGCTTTTCCTTGCCTTTGCGGATGATGATCTTGGGCGCGAGCTTCTCGTCCTTGGAAGAGATGATCTTCTTCTGCACGAAGCCGGTGACATCGTCCTGCTCTTCGCGCACGGTGACACCTTCGATCACGTCCTGCAGATGGACCGTGCCTGTCTCTTCGGTCAGGATCGCGAAGGTGTAAGGATCCCACTCGATCAGTCGTGTGCCGGGCTCGACGTACTGGCCGTCCTCGACTCGCAGGATCGCGCCGTACGCTACGGCATGACGCTCCAGTTCACGCCCCTTGCGATCGAGCACCACCAGGTTTCCTTGACGGTTCATCACCACGCTGTCGGACGTGCGGTTCTTCACCGTTTGCACGGTGAGGAACTTGATCGTGCCCTCGTTCTTCGCCTCGGCGAACGACTGCTCGTGGACCTGACTCGCCGTACCGCCGATGTGGAATGTGCGCATCGTCAGTTGCGTGCCCGGTTCACCGATCGACTCGGCGGCAATCACGCCTACCGCTTGGCCGATTTCGACCATTCTGCCGGTCGAAAGATCGCGACCGTAGCAAAGCCGACACAAGCCGCGAGTGATCTCGCAGGTCAAGCCCGAGCGGATGTTCACCGACTCGATCCCTGCCTGTTGAATCGTTTCTGCCAGGTCTTCGCCAATCAGCTGGTCCCGATCGACGATCAATTCACCGGAGGTCGGGTCGTAGACTGGGTCGAGCGCCACGCGACCGACCAAGCGGTCCCGCAACGACTCGATCACCTCGCCGCCCTCCACAATGGCGCGAGCGGTGATGCCATCGATCGTGGCGCAATCCTCGTGGGTGATGATCACGTCTTGAGCGACGTCGACCAGACGCCGGGTCAGATAGCCGGAGTCCGCCGTCTTAAGTGCGGTATCGGCCAACCCCTTGCGAGCACCGTGCGTCGAGATGAAGTACTGCGCGACCGTGAGTCCCTCGCGGAAGTTGGCAGTAATGGGCGTTTCGATGATCTCGCCGGAAGGCTTGGCCATCAGGCCGCGCATGCCGGCGAGTTGGCGCATCTGCTGCTTGGATCCGCGCGCACCACTGTCGGCCATGATGTAGATCGGGTTGAACTCTTGATTCGGGTCTTCGTCGATGTTCTTCATCTTCTTGAACATCGCTTCGGCAACGCGATCGGTAACGTCAGACCAGATGGCGACCACCTTGTTGTAGCGCTCGCCACCGGTGATCGCGCCATCGCGGTACTGCTGTTCGACCTCGATCTGTTGCTGACGCGCGTCCTCGACGAGTCGTTCCTTCTCGGCCGGAATCACCATGTCGTCGATACCGATCGACACTCCGGCGCGGGTGGAGTAACGAAAGCCCAGGTTCTTGAGGCTGTCGACCATCTCGACCGTCTTGTCGTGGCCATAGCGCGTTGCCACGAAGTCGACCATGTCCGACATCCCCTTCTTCTTGAGCAGGCCGTTGATGAACGGAATGCCCGACGGCACTGCCTGGTTGAAAATCACGCGTCCAACCGTGGTATCGATGATGCGGTTGGGCTGCGCATCCTGGATCGGACAGCGCGCCACATCTTGATCATCGTAAAGCGTGGTGAGGTCCATCAACGGTTCGGACCAGCGCAGCTTGATCGGTGTGTTGAGTTCGATCTGGCCGTTCTCGTAAGCGATCAGCACCTCCTCTTCCGCCGCGAAGATGCGCCCTTCGCCGGTACGCCCACGTTTGGACTTGGTGAGGAAGTAGATGCCGAGCACCATGTCTTGCGTCGGCACCACGATTGGTTTTCCGCTCGCCGGCTTCAGCAGGTTGCGTGACGACATCATGAGGATGTGCGCTTCGGTTTGCGCCCGGGTCGACAGCGGCACATGGACCGCCATTTGATCGCCGTCGAAGTCGGCATTGAACGCGGTGCAAACCAGCGGGTGGATCTGAATCGCCTTCCCCTCGATCAGCATCGGCTCGAAGGCTTGAATGCCGAGGCGATGCAGCGTCGGGGCGCGATTGAGCAATACCGGGTGGTCCTGGATGACCTCCTCCAGAATGTCCCAGACCTCGGGCCGCTCCAGCTCCACCATTTCCTTCGCAGCTTTGATGGTGCTGACGATGCCGCGCTCTTCGAGCTTGTTGTAGATGAAAGGCTTGAACAGCTCGAGCGCCATCTTCTTGGGCAAACCGCACTGGTGCAGTTTGAGTTCGGGGCCGACAACGATGACCGAGCGGCCCGAATAGTCGACGCGCTTACCAAGCAGGTTCTGGCGGAAGCGCCCTTGCTTCCCCTTGAGTGCGTCGGACAACGACTTGAGTGGCCGGTTGTGCGTGCTCTTGAGCACACGGCCGCGCCTACCGTTGTCCATCAGCGCATCGATCGCCTCCTGCAGCATGCGTTTCTCGTTGCGCACGATGACGTCCGGTGCGCGCAGGTCGAGCAGCTTCTTGAGGCGGTTGTTGCGGTTGATCACCCGTCGATAAAGATCGTTCAGGTCGGAAGTCGCGAACCGTCCGCCCTCGAGCGGAACCAGCGG
>JAXLQU010000041.1:0-17938 GCA_046331425.1 Acidobacteriota bacterium | reverse complement strand
ACGCTATTGGGAACAGTCGATTCTTCCGACGCTCACCGAGTACATCAAGATCCCCAATCAATCTCCAGCCTTCGACAAGGACTGGGCGACAAACGGGTTGATGGACCGGGCGGTCGATCTCTGCGCCGGATGGATTCGCGCCCAGGAGGTTCCCGGTCTTCAACTCGAGGTCGTGCGCCTGCCGGAACGAACTCCGCTGATTTTCGTCGAGATCCCCGGCACCGGTCGGGACACCGTAGTGCTCTACGGCCACATCGATAAGCAACCGCCGGCCGAAGGTTGGTCGGAGGGCCTGGGGCCTTACTCGCCAGTGATCCGCAACGGGCGACTCTACGGGCGGGGGTCTGCCGATGACGGCTACAACCTGTTCGCATCGATCGCGGCAATCAAAGCGTTACGCGCCCAGGGTGTTCCGCACGCGCGCTGCGTCATGATCATCGAGACGCGAGAAGAAAGCGGTAGTCAAGATCTGGCCGCCTACATGGAGCGCCTGAAAGACCGAATCGGCGCCGTGAGCGCCATCGTGATCCTCGATTCCGGCTGTGGTGATTACGAGCGCCTTTGGCTGACGACGTCGCTGCGTGGAATGGTGAGCGGAACGCTCCGTATCAAGATCCTGCGCGAAGGTGTGCATTCCGGTGATGCCAGCGGGATCGTCCCTTCCAGTTTTCGTATCGCAAGGATCCTGCTCGACCGGATCGAAGATCCAACCACGGGACGGATAAAACTCGATGCTCTCCACACGGAAATCCCCGACGAACGCGCCAAACAGGCCAACTTTACAGCGCAGGTCATGGGTTCGGCCGTCTATGACAAGTTCCCCTTCGTCGCGGGAGCCCGCGCGGTGATGAACGACGGCACGGAACTCTTGCTCAATCGAACTTGGCGACCGCAGTTGGCAGTTACCGGCGCGGCAGGCCTCCCCGATCTTGCGAACGCCGGCAACGTTCTACGTACGGAGACCGCGTTGAAGTTATCGGTGCGTCTACCTCCGAACGTAGATCCGGAGCGCGGGGTCGCGTCCTTGAAGCAGGTGCTTGAAGCCGATCCGCCTTACGGAGCGAGCGTGAGTTTCGAAAACGGGGGCGGCGCATGGGGCTGGAATGCACCGGCTTCTCCGTCTTGGTTGGAGTCGTCTCTCGCGGACGCTTCTCGCGCCTTCTGGGGACAAGATCCCTGCTACATGGGCGAAGGAGGGACTCTGCCTCTCCTGACCTTGTTCGAGCGTCAGTTCCCGGGCGCCCCGTTCGTCATCACCGGGGTGTTGGGGCCGCATTCCAACGCCCACGGGCCGAACGAGTTCTTGGACCTGGCCACAGCCCATCGCGTTACGGCTACGATCGCAAAACTGCTCGGCGACCATTACCGCGCGACTTCGGTCTGATCGGCGCTGACAGAGTTTTCGGGCCGGCGCGCCGCCGGCCCAACCGCGCACCAAAGCCAGTGTCGGGCGTCGGATTGACTTACTGTTTGTTATCTATAGTTGACAAGATATTCCACATTACGTAACCTTGGCCCGCGTCCGAGCCGCATAGCGCCCCTCCCGCCGCCCGGAATTCGCGAGGCATTTGCCATGAAATTCAGCATGGTCGAAGACTACTCGCTGCGCTGCCTCTCGCTGCTCGCCCGCTTCCCGGGGCAGCGGCTGACGATCGGGCGAATTGCTGAGTCCGAGGGTCTGTCCGACGAGAACACCGCCAAGATCATGGCGCGCTTGCGAGACGCCGGTCTCGTCGAGAGCTATCGCGGCAAAGACGGTGGCTACGCACTCTCTCGTTCGGCGTCGCAGATCTCGGTCGCCGATGTCTTGGGAGGCGTCGGCGGTGAGTTCTTCGAACTCGACCTCTGCCGCGGCGCAAACGACTCATTGGCCTGCGTGCACCAGTCCGACTGCGCGATTCGATCGGTGTGGACCACGTTGGGTGAAGTCATTCGCACATTCCTCGCCAGTGTGACCCTGGCCGATCTGATCCAACCGGAGAACGCGATTCATCTGGCACTGACTCGGGAACGCAACGGACTCGCCACGTCACATTTTGCTTCGCATCGCCGTCTGCCGAGTCACAACTCGCAGGAGGTGTCATGAGCACCACGCAGCCAAATTTCGAAGATCTTGCCAAGCAACCCTACAAGTATGGGTTCGTAACCGACATCGATTCGGAGTCGGTACCGGCGGGCTTGAATGAATCAGTGATCCGGCTGATTTCTGCGAAGAAGGAAGAGCCGGAGTGGCTGTTGGAGTGGCGGCTCAAGGCGTATCGCCATTGGCTTCAGATGACCGAACCGACCTGGCACAACGTGCACTACCCTTCGATCGACTATCAGGCGATCGTTTACTACTCCGCGCCGAAATCTCAAGTCAAGCCAAACAGCCTGGACGAAGTCGACCCGGAATTGCTTCGCACTTACGAACGGCTCGGGATTCCTCTAAAGGAACAACAGATACTGGCCGGAGTGGTCGCTGTCGACGCGGTTTTCGATTCCGTCTCGGTAGCGACCACGTTCAAAGGCAAACTCAAGGAACTCGGGATCGTTTTTTGCTCTTTCTCGGAGGCTGTCAAGGAACATCCCGACCTGATTCAGAAGTGGTTGGGATCGGTCGTGCCGCATACCGACAACTATTTCAGCGCGCTCAACTCCGCCGTTTTCAGCGACGGTTCCTTTGTCTATGTGCCGCCCGGGGTTCGGTGCCCGATGGAGCTATCGACTTACTTCCGAATCAACGCCAAGGGAACCGGTCAGTTCGAGCGGACTCTGATCGTGGCCGACAAGGGCGCATACGTCAGTTACCTCGAAGGGTGCACCGCGCCGATGCGCGACGAGAATCAACTGCACGCAGCCGTGGTCGAACTCGTCGCTTTGGATGACGCCACCATCAAATACTCCACCGTGCAGAACTGGTACCCCGGCGACAAAGATGGCAAGGGCGGTATCTACAACTTCGTAACCAAGCGCGGCAAGTGTCAGGGAAGAAACTCGAAGATCTCTTGGACTCAGGTCGAGACCGGCTCGGCGATTACCTGGAAGTACCCCAGTTGCATTCTCCTGGGAGACAACTCGGTTGGAGAATTCTACTCGGTCGCCGTGACCAACAATCGCCAGCAAGCCGACACCGGCACCAAGATGATCCACATCGGGAAAAACACCAAGAGCACGATCGTCTCCAAGGGAATCAGTGCCGGCTTCGGCCAGAACACCTACAGAGGCCAAGTGAAAATCCTCAAAGGTGCTGATGGCGCGCGCAACTATTCTCAATGCGACTCGATGCTCATGGGTGAGGACTGCGGCGCCCACACCTTCCCCTACATCGATGTCGCCAACCCGACCGCAACGGTCGAGCATGAGGCGACAACGTCGAAGATCGGCGAAGACCAGATCTTCTATTGTCGACAGCGCGGCCTCTCCTCCGAAGATGCCGTGTCGATGATCGTCAATGGCTTCTGCAAGGAAGTATTCCGCGAACTTCCGATGGAGTTCGCTGTCGAAGCGCAAAAACTTCTCGGAATCAGCCTGGAGGGCAGCGTCGGGTAACTCCGGCGAATACAACCGTATGTTGGAAATCAAAGATCTACATGTCAGCGTCGACGAGAAACAGATCCTTCGCGGTATCGACTTGCTCGTCCGTGCCGGCGAAGTTCACGCCATCATGGGCCCCAACGGTTCGGGGAAGAGCACTCTGGCTCAAGTCATCGCAGGCCGCGACAGTTTTCAAGTGACCAGCGGGTCGATTCAACTCGATGGTAGAGATCTACTCGAACTGCCGCCCGAGGAACGTGCCCGCGATGGTGTCTTTCTGGCCTTTCAGTACCCGGTCGAGATACCGGGTGTGGGCAATACGTATTTCCTCAAGGCCGCTCTGAACGCCAAGCGTAAGCACCATGGCCTGCCTGAGCTGGATGCCATGGAGTTTCTCGCCTTGATGCGCGAGAAGATGAAACTGTTGGAGATCGACGAGCGGTTGCTGCAACGCTCGGTCAACGAAGGATTTTCCGGCGGAGAAAAGAAGCGTAACGAGATCTTCCAGATGGCTGTTCTCGAACCGCGGCTGGCGGTGCTCGACGAGACCGATTCCGGTCTTGATATCGATGCGCTCAAAGCCGTGGCGAGTGGCGTCAATGCGCTTCGCGCTCCAGACCGCGCGATCATCGTTGTGACTCACTATCAGCGGCTGCTCGATTACATCGTGCCGGATATCGTCCACGTGCTGGCTGGAGGGCGAATCGTGCGCTCCGGAGGGCGTGACCTGGCCTTGGAGTTGGAAGCGAAGGGCTACGGTTGGATCGACCAGTTCCCGGCCGGCGCGGCCTGAGGAGCGTGGCTGTGAGCCAAGCAGCAATCGAACCTCGTCGGTTCCTTGATGGACTTGCAGCGTTCCGATCCACCGGTCCTGTCGCGGAACCCTCGTGGTTGACCCTGCGCCGGCAGCAGGCACAAGCGCGGTTCGACGACGAAGGACTCCCCTCGCCTAGCGATGAAGGCTGGCGGCAGACCAACCTCGCGAGCCTCGCGGCAACGACGTTCGCGCCGTTAGCGATCCCGCCGCGGGTTGAGATTGCCCCAGCGCTCGCGTCAGCCCCCTGGGGATCTCTCGGATTCCGAAGGCTCGTGACGATCAACGGTGTTTTCGATCGCAGTCTGTCGGATGACCTCACGCAGGTGGGCCTACGCTGCGGGGGGCTCGCCGAACTCATCAACAGTCAGCCTGGACTGCTCGAAGCTTCGTTGGCAACAATCGCCGAGGCGAAGGCTCAGCCATTTGCCGCGCTCAACACAGCGCTGTTTCGTGACGGCGTTGCGATCATCGCGGCCGACGGCTTCACATTGCGCGACCCGATCCAGATCGTGCACTTCGTGACCTGCGGGCCGGGAGCGTTCGCATCACATCCGCGGACTCTCGTGGTCGCGGGGCGCGGGGCACAAATCGGCGTCGTCGAGATTTTCATCGCACTGACCGAGGCGACACTGCTCACCAACGCCGTCACCGAAGTCCACGCCGATGAAGCGGCCCGCGTCGACTTCCTGAGAATTCAAGACGAGCCGCGCCAAGGGTTCCACCTCGGTCGATTTGCTGCACGAGCAGGCAGGAATGGTCGGATCTCTGCCTTCAGCGCCTCTCTGGGCGCCACGCTGACGCGCAATGACGCCAGCGTGTTGCTCGACGGCGAGGGGGCACAGGTCGCCCTCGATGGACTGTATGCGCTAACCGGCCGGCAGCACTGCGACAATCACACCACGCTCGATCACGCACAGCCGCACGGAGCGAGCCACGAGAGTTATCGCGGCGTGTTGGACGGTCAAGCGACTGCGGTGTTCAGCGGGCGAATCATCGTGCGGCCACACGCCCAGAAGACGGATGCGATTCAGCGCAACGGGAACCTGTTGCTCTCCAAAGAAGCGACGGTGCACACACGCCCGCAGTTGGAGATCTACGCCAACGACGTCAAATGCACTCACGGCGCTACGATCGGCATGTTGAACCGTGAAGCGTTGTTTTATCTGCAGTCCAGAGGCATCGGCGCACACGATGCTCGACAGATCTTGGTCGAGGCCTATCTCGCCGAGATCGTTCCCGAGTCGACACCTGGGTCGGTGAGAGCCGCACTGTTGGCTCGTGTTAGCGAGCTGATCTCGCATGAGGTCTTACCGTGAGCTCGAACTCGACCGCCCGAACCGGAGAGCCCCGTTTCGATGTGAAGCGACTGCGGTCCGAGTTTCCGATCTTCGATCGCCCGTCGGACGGGCGGCCTTTGATCTACCTGGACAGTGCCGCCAGCACCCAGAAGCCGCAGTCGGTGATCGATGCCGTCAGCCGCTTCTACACCACGAAGTACGCGAACATCCATCGCGGCATTCATCGCTTGAGTCAGGAAGCGACGCTGGCCTACGAGCATGTGCGCGAGCAGTCGCGCAACTTCATCAACGCGCGTTCGACCCGCGAGATCGTGTTCGTGCGCGGTACCACCGAAGCGATCAACCTCGTGGCGGCAACGTTCGGCCGGCAACGTATCCAGCGCGGTGACGAGGTCCTCATCACCCACATGGAACACCACGCCAACATCGTGCCCTGGCAACTGCTGTGTGGTGCGACGGGAGCGGTGCTGCGAGTCGCTCGCATCGATGACCGAGGCGAACTCGATCTGGATGATTTCACGCGCCAGATCGGTTCGAAGACCAAACTGGCGGCAATCGTGCACACCTCGAACGCACTTGGCACGATCAACCCAATCGGCGAGATCGTGCAGATCTGCCACCAACGCGGTGTGCCGGTGCTGGTCGACGGCGCCCAGGCGATGGCGCATGGCCGTGTCGATGTACAAGCACTGGATGCAGATTTCTTCTGCTTCAGCAGCCACAAGATGTACGGCCCCAGCGGTGTCGGTGTGCTCTACGCCAAACAAGAATGGCTGGAAACGATGCCGCCGTATCAGGGCGGCGGAGAAATGATCCTCTCCGTGAGTTTCGAGCGAACGACCTACAACCAAATACCCCACCGATTCGAGGCCGGTACTCCGAACATCGAGGGGGCCGTCGGCATGGGTGCGGCTATCGAGTTTCTCGAGTCGCTCGATCGGGAAGCGTTGGCCGAACACGAGGGCGCGTTGTATCGGTACGCCATGCAGTCGTTGGAGCAAATTCCACAATTTCGGCCGATCGGCACCGCGCGGCACAAGTCCGCGGTGGTTTCGTTTGCCTTGGACGGCGTGCATCCGCACGATGTCGGAACCATTCTCGACGGCCTCGGGATAGCAGTACGCGCCGGGCATCACTGCGCACAGCCGCTCATGGCGCGATTCGGTGTTCCGGCCACGACGCGGGCCTCCTTCGGCGCGTACAACACCAAAGCGGACGTCGATGCGTTGGTGGGCGGGGTCAAGCAAGTTCTGGAGATCTTCCGCTGATGTCCGACCTCCGCGATCTCTACCAAGAAGTGATCCTGGATCACAGCAAGCGCCCTCGGAACATGCGCCTGCCGGGCGGAGAGGCGACGCACGCCACCGGCCACAATCCTCTTTGTGGGGACAAGCTCACCGTACATGTCACGGTCGATGCAGGAGTAGTCAGGGACGTCTGCTTCGAGGGGAGCGGCTGTGCAATCTCGACCGCCTCTGCATCGATGATGACCGAGGCACTCACGGGGCGGCCCATCGCCGAGGTCGAGCGGATCTTCGAAGCGTTTCACGGGGTTCTCACGGGCCAGCCCAAAGCGGGCGATGTCCCTCTCGGCAAACTCGAGGTGTTCGCCGGCGTCGCGGAATTTCCAGTGCGCGTCAAATGCGCAACGCTCGCCTGGCACACCATGAGAGCAGCCTTGGGCGGTGCGACGACGCCGATCAGCACAGAGGGAGCGGTATGACGGACGCTGGTCCTCAATCCGCTCCTGACAACGGGTCGCCGGCGTCGGCGCTGAGGCTCGCGATCGTCGAAGCGTTGCGAACCTGCTACGACCCGGAGATTCCGATCGACATCTACGAGCTTGGGCTGATCTACGCGATCCATGTCGACGGTGATGGACACGCTCAGATCAAGATGACCCTCACGTCGCCGATGTGCCCTGCAGCGCAATCGCTTCCTCCCGAGGTCAAGGAGAAGGTCGAGAGCGTCGACGGCATCGTCGACGCAGCGGTCGAGATCGTGTGGGAACCTCCCTGGGACCAAAGCATGATGTCCGAGGCGGCGCGCCTACAACTCGGCATGTACTGAGGCGTGACTCCAGCAGGTCGAGCACGACAACGCCAATGCGGAGCGATCTAGCGCCGACCCTCCTGCGCCGATCTAGTCCTCTGTCGATGCGAGAACCCTGCGTAACTCGGCCTCGATCTGCGTGAGCGCCTGACCGAACTCGAGCTGCGCGTCGATCACGATCTCCAGCCGCCCATTCGGGAGCTGACGAACGCCCCCACTTCCCTTCATCAACGGAATCTTCACCATCTCACGATGGATTCCAAGCCGATCGGTCAAGGCAAGCACCTGCTGCACCTCTTCCAAACTCATCGCGGGGCGAGCACTCATAAGTGGATCGGATGACCGGTGACGGCCAACGCTGCCTCTTTGATCGCTTCGGTCATTGTCGGGTGCGCGTGACAGAGCCGCGCCACATCTTCCGAGCTCGCACCGAATTCGATCGCAGCCGTCAGCTCGGCAATCAAGTCTCCGGCGCGATGACCCAGGATATGCGCACCGAGAATCCGATCGGTCTGTGCGTGTGCGAGGATCTTGACCCGCCCATCCTCGTGCCCGAGTGCTTTGGCGCGACCAATCGCCTTGAACGGAAAACTCCCGGTCTTGTACGGCACGGCAGCTTCTTCGAGTTCTTCCTCGGTCTTGCCCACCGCAGCGATTTCCGGTTCGGTGTATACGACGTTCGGGATCGCATCGTAGTTGACATGCCCGTAACCGGTGACAAGTCGCTCGATGCAGGCCACCCCTTCCTCGGACGCCTTGTGCGCGAGCATCGGTCCGTGGATCACATCCCCGATCGCGAAGATGCCGGCGATGGCTGTCTGCCAGTGCGCATCGACCGGAATTCTTCCCTTTGCATCGGTCTTGATGCCGATGGTCTCGAGGCCCAACCCGTCGCTGTTAGGGACCCGCCCGACTGACAGAAGCACACGATCGCAGGCGATCGGCTCTTGACCGTCGATCTCGACAACGGCTCCCGACCCAGCCCGTCTCGCGCCCGTCACCCGTTTGCCGAGCAAGAACTTGATCCCCTGTTTGGAAAAAAGTTTCTGCGCTTCGGTAGCGATCTCGCCATCCAAGCCGGGGAGGATGCGGTCGAGGTACTCCACCACCGTTACCGTGGCGCCCAGGCGGCGCCAGACGCTCCCCAGTTCCAGCCCGATGATCCCTGCACCGATCACGACGAGATGCTTGGGCACCGACGGCCACGACAACGCCTCGGTACTCGTTCCCACGATGTCGCCATCGAGTTCGACCCCTTTGAGGCTTGCGACCTTGCTGCCGGTCGCGATCAGAATCGACCCGCCGTTCAGCTCGATCTCATCGGGGCCCTCGACCACCACCCTGCCTGCTGCCGCGATCCGGCCGCGGCCGTGGTAGCGCGTGATCTTGTTCTTCTTGAACAGGTATTCGACGCCGCCTGTGAGCTGCCGCACGATCGAGTCTTTGCGCGCCAGCATTGCGGCCAGATCGAGCTGTACCCCTTCGATCCGGATGCCGTGACGAACGAACTCATGTCCCGCGGACTCGAATCTCTCGCTGGACTCGAGAAGCGCCTTCGAGGGAATGCACCCGACACGCAGGCAGGTGCCGCCCAGCAGCTTTTCGATGTCGACGCAGCCGACGTTCAGACCGAGTTGAGCGGCACGAATGGCTGCCACGTATCCACCAGGGCCGGCGCCGATCACGATCAGGTCGTGAGTTGCCTGTTTCATGCTCAGATCTCCAGCATCGCGCGAGCCGGGTCTTCGACCACTTCTTTGATGCGCTTGAGGAAGCCGACCGACTCGCGGCCATCGACCAACCGGTGGTCGTAGCTGAGCGCGACGTACATCATCGGGCGAATCACGACCTGACCATCGCGCGCCACAGGACGCTCCTGGATCGCGTGCATCCCCAGGATGCCGACCTGAGGAGGGTTGATGATCGGTGTAGCCAACAACGAACCATAGACACCACCGTTGGTGATCGTGAATGTCCCGCCTTGCAATTCTTCCAGCTTCAAGCTGTTGTCCTTGGCACGTCGACCGAAGTCCGCGATCGTCAACTCGATCGCGGGGAATCCCAAGCGTTCCGCGTTGCGAATGACAGGGACAACCAAACCGCGACCGCCGCCCACGGCAATCCCGAGATCGACGAAGTTGCGATAGATGATGTCCTCACCGCGAATCTCGGCGTTCAACTG
The DNA here is from genome assembly GCA_046331425.1 of Acidobacteriota bacterium. Classification (GTDB taxonomy): domain Bacteria; phylum Acidobacteriota; class Polarisedimenticolia; order J045; family J045; genus JANNUT01. The sequence continues at coordinate 8,073 of JAXLQU010000041.1, read as the reverse complement.
CGGAAACTCTCGCAGGGCATCGACGGCAGCTCGTACGAAGAACGACATCATCCCCAGCTTGATCCCGTATTTCCTCTGGAACGCCTCGCCATGTTGCTTGCGCAGCCCGAGCACGGCGCTCATGTCGATCTCATTGAACGTCGTGAGCATCGCCATCGTTTGTTTGGCGTGCACCAAACGCTCCGCGATTCGCCGGCGGATCATGCTCATCGGCACGATCTCCTCGCTGCGAGTTCCAGCGATGCTCGCTTGTGGCGCGACACTCGCAGCCACGTGGCGATCGACGTCCTCCTTCAAGACTCTGCCCCCCGGACCGCTCGCCGTAATTTGCTCGACGGTGAGTCCTGCTTGGGCCAGGGCGCGTTGAGCTGCCGGCATGACCCTCGCCTCGGACGATGCGCGCGAACTTTGAGCCGGGCTGCTGGTGGTCGGTGCAGTGCTTGCCGACGCTGGCCGCACGGCTTCCTCCATGTAGCCGATGACCTCGCCTACTGCCGCCTTGGCGCCTTTTGGTTTGAGAATCTGCGTGATTTTTCCGGACAGCGGGGCGGGCAGTTCCACCGTTGCCTTGTCACTCTCGATCGCCACCACCGCCTCGTCACGTTCGACGAAGTCGCCAGGATTTTTGCGCCAAGCGCCGATCTCGACTTCATTGATAGACTCGCCCATCGACGGGATCACCAATTCGACTGCCATCATCCAATCTCCCGAGCATTCGAACGCCAAACCTGCCCGATGCTCACAGTGCACTGCAGTTGAGAACGTCGCCTTCAGGAAAATGCGCGCTCGAGGAGCCGCTCTTGTTCTAGTCGATGGCTCGCCCCCGAACCCGTCGCCGGACTCGCCGCGGCGCGGCGCGTGAGCCCGTCGAATCGATAGCGACCCAACAACATCGCTCCATGATTGAAGCGTAGATAAGGCCAGGCCCCCATATTCGCCGGCTCGTCTTGCACCCAATAGACCGGGGTACCCGCCGCATACGGTTCGAGCGCCTTCTTCAAGAGATCTTCGGGCAGCGGGTAGAGTTGTTCGAGTCTCAAGATCGCAACGTCGGTGCGGCCACTCTCGAGTCGCCGCTTGTCGAGTTCGAAGTAGAGCTTGCCGCTGCACAAAAGGACTCGCGAGACGTCCCGTCGGTCCGCAGCGCTGTCGGGCAAGATCCGCTGGAAGCGACCGCTGCTCAGCTCGCCTCGTGCAGAAACGACCAGGGGGTGACGCAGCAAACTCTTGGGTGTCAGCACCACGAGCGGCTTGCGCCAGGGGCGAACCACCTGCCGGCGCAACAGGTGGAAGTACTGTGCTGGGGTGGTTGGCTGCGCGATCTGAATGTTGTCGCTAGCGGCCTGCCACAGAAATCTCTCCATTCTTGCGCTCGAGTGCTCGGGGCCCTGTCCCTCGAATCCATGCGGCAGCAGCAAGACGAGACCCGAGAGTCGGCGCCATTTCTCTTCGCCACTGCAAATGAACTGGTCGATGATTACCTGCGCACAGTTGCTGAAATCACCGAACTGCGCTTCCCAGAGTACGAGCGCCTCTGGCGCATCCAGGCTGTACCCATACTCAAAACCCATCACACCCGCTTCGGAAAGAGGGCTGTTGCAGATCTCGACGATGCCTTGGTTGGGACCAAGATTGGCCAGCGCGAGATAGGTCTCATCCGAACGATGATCGTGCCAGACCGCGTGGCGATGTCCGAAGGTGCCTCGCTCGGCATCCTGCCCGGTGAGCCGGATGCGGCGTCCTTCCGCAGCGATCGTGGCGTAGGCCCAAAGCTCCGCCATGGCCCAGTCGAGAGGTTTCTCGCCGCGAATCATCTGCGCTCGGCTTTGCAGCAACCGCTCGAGCTTGGGATGCGGCGTGAAACCAGGTGGAACCGCAACCAACTTCTCGCCCAACTCAACCAGCTTGGCCTCACCCACCGTCGTATCAGCGTCGCCAGCATCGACCTCTTGGCCGCCGAGATACCCTTGCCAGACTCGCCCGGAGTCGTACTTCAACTTGACCTCGGCGCTCTTGGCCTCCGACAGCTCTTGCTCCAGGTAGTCGCGCCGCTTCGAAGCGATCTCGTCCGCTTCTTCTCGCTTGACTGGACCGAGCCGAAACAAGAAATCGAGGTAGCTCTCGCGCACCGATGGTCGCTGCTCGATCGCTCGATACATCGTCGGTTGTGTGAAGGTCGGTTCGTCACCCTCATTGTGGCCGCGGCGGCGATATGCGTACATGTCGATGACGACATCGCGACGGAAAGCGCGCCGAAACTCCATCGCCAGAGAGATCACCTGCGCAACCGCTTCAGGGTCTTCTCCGTTCACGTGAAAGATCGGGCTCTGCAGCATCTTGGCGACATCGGACGCGTAGGTCGTCGAGCGCCCTTGTTGTGGCGATGTCGTGAAGCCGACCTGGTTGTTGACGATCACATGCAGCGCACCGCCAACCTCGTAGCCCGCCAACTCACTCAGGTTCAGCGTTTCCTGCACGATCCCTTCACCGCTGAACGCAGCGTCTCCGTGAATCAGGATCACAAGCCCTTTGACTCGCTCCGTATCGCCGGCGCGATCCATCTTGGCGCGCATTCGTCCCAAGGCGACGGGGTTGACGTACTCAAGGTGGCTCGGGTTGAAACACAGGTACAACTCGATCGGCTTGCCATCGCTGGTGGTCCAGGTGTTGTTGAAGCCGAGGTGATACTTCACATCGCCACGGCCGAGGTTCTCGTCGGGATCACGATCTTCGAACTCACGGAAGATCAACCGCGGGCTTTTGCCCATCACGTTGGCGAGTACGTTGAGCCGCCCGCGGTGCGCCATCCCCAAGACGGCCCTGTCGCACCCGTGTTCCCCCGCCGTCTCGATCGCAAGATCCAGCAACGGGATCAGACTCTCCGCGCCCTCCAGCGAGAAACTCTTGGCGCCGACGAACTTCTTCTGGATGAACTCCTCGAACAACGAAGCGTCGGTCAGGCGAGTCAGGATTCTCAGTTGCTGCGCTCGGGACAACGTCAAGCGATTCTCCGTCGCCTCCATCCGGTCCTGCAGCCAGCGACGCACCGTCAGATCGTCCATGTGCATGAACTGCACCCCGATCCGCCGGCAATATGTATTTCTCAGATGCGTGATGATCTCGCGCAGCGGGCGTAACTTGCGCCCGGGCAACGTCTCCAGGATGAAGCCGCGCTCGAGATCGTCATTGGTCAGCCCGTAGTAGGCTGGCTCCATCTCCGGAACTTCTGGATACGCGGCGAGATTCAGCGGATCCAACTGCGCCAACAAGTGACCTCGCACGCGATAGGCGCGCACCAGTTGGTCGACCTTGTTCTGCAACGCGGCATCTGAGCGCGCGCCCGAATCGAGGCTCTCCGGCCGCTCAACGGTCGCCGCACCGGGCGATCCGAACAGCGGACTTGGCGAAAAGCTCGGGCCGAGCTGGGGCCGATCGAGAAACCGATCTCCTGGTCCCCAGCTCTCGAACCAGGCACGCCAGTCGGCCGGAACAGACGAAGGGTCGGCCCCATAGGCCGCGTAGATCCCCTCTACGAAAGAAAGGCTCAAGTCGTTCGGGGGCTCTGAGATAGGCGCGCTCGAATCGGTCTTGCTCGAGGCCCCGTCGGGCGTATTCGGTTTGATCGATGTCATCGGAGACAAAGTTTATCCCGGATACTCGTGGCGGCACGCTTTTGATCTCAGGCGGGTCGCGGCGAACCGAACTGCAACTGATGCAGCGCTCGATAGAGCCCTTCGTCCAGGGCAAGTAGTTCGGAGTGAGTGCCGGACTCGACCAAGCGGCCTTTGTGCAGAACCAGAACGCGATCGGCGTTCTGAATCGTGGCCAACCTGTGCGCAATGACAACAGCGGTGCGCCCTTGCATCACTCGTTCGACGGTGGTTGTCAGGCGCGATTCGGTGGCAGGGTCGATCGATGCTGTCGCTTCGTCGAGTATCAGCACCGGTGGGTCGAATGCCAGCGCGCGCGCGAAGCAAAGCAGTTGCTTCTCGCCGACCGACAGGTTCGAACCCCGCTCGGCTACCGGCTCGTCGTATCCATGCTTGAAACGCGCGATGAATGCATCGGCTCCTATTGCCTCTGCGGCTCGCTGAATCGCCGCCGAATCGAGTCGTGGATCTCCCAAACTAATGTTGGAACCGATCGAGCCCGCGAACAGATAGTTGTCCTGAAGAACGACACCGATCCTGCGCCGCAACTGCGCCACGGGAATCGCACGCACATCGACACCGTCCAGGAGTACGTGGCCGTCGGTGGGCTCGTACAAGCGAACCAACAGTCGAATCAGGGTCGACTTTCCTGCCCCGGTCCAACCGACGACCGCGACCCGCTCCCCGGGAGCGATGCGAAAACTCACGTCATGCAGGACCGGTTTGGTCTCGTCGTAGGCGAAGGTGACGCGATCGAACACAATCTCCCCGCGTGTCTCGCCGGGTAGCAACGCCCCGCAGTCGACCGCAGCGTCGGGCGCTGCAGAGGTATCGAGCAGTCGGAAGATCCGCTCCGCCGCAACCATGGCGGTTTGCATCACGGTGTACCGCTGCGACAACTCCTGCAGCGGCGCGAAGAACCTGCCGGCGTACTCGAAAAACGCCACCAGCGTGCCGAACGTCACCGCGCCGGCGATGAACCGACCGCCACCGGCCCACACCAGCGCGGCGAGCGTGACCGATGCCATCAGTTCGGCCACCGCCGAGAACAGCGACTCAAATCGAACACCGCGCAGTTCGGCGCGCATGTGCCCTAGGTTGATCGTCTCGAACTCGTCGCGTTGAGCCTTTTCGCGGCCGAACATTTGAACCACACGCATTCCGACCAAATTCTCTTGCAGTGCGCCGTTGAGTCGCGACACCAACGCACGAATCTCTCGATACGCCTGCCGCATCCGAGCTCGAAGCACGAACGACAACAGCAGCATCGGAGGCAACACCGCCAGTGCGGTCAGCGCCAGTCGAACATCCATGATGAACAGCACCACGGCGATGGCGACCAGCTTGACCAGATCGGCCAGGATCATCACCAACCCGGATGTGAATGCCTCGTTCAGGGACTCGACATCCGACGTCAAGTGCGTGATCAGACGGCCCACAGGATTGCGATCGAAGTACGATGCCGGCAGCCGCTGTAAGTGAGAGAAAGCCGCGCTCCGTAGGTCGTGGATCACCGCTTGGCCTGCGCGTTCCAGCACCAACATCTGGGCAAAGCGCAATCCGAACTCGGCCACGAGGGCAAACAGAAACAACAGCGCGAGGCGGCCCATCCCCTCGGGACGTTTGACCGCGATGTGCTCATCGATCGCCAGCTTGATCAGCCAAGGCTGGAGCACCTGAACCGAGGCCAATGCCACCAACAACCCGAAGGCGAGAGCGAGCCAGCCTGTGTAGGGACGGACATACGGAAGCAGGCGGCGGATCAATCGCGCGTCGTAGGCCTTGCCGCGCAGGTTGTCTTGCGGATCGACGGGTGTTGTGCTCATGGCGCTTCCAGCCGCTCTTCGAGCGAACTGCGTTGGAACAAGGCGGCGTAGACGCCGCGTCGCGCCAAGAGTTCTTCGTGAGTTCCCTGCTCGGCCACCCGGCCGGACTCGAGCACGACGATCCAGTCGGCAGCGGTGATCGTCGCGACGCGATGCGAGATCAACAGCATTGTGCGGCGCGGACCCGCAGCGAGCGCGTCGAGGATGCCATGCTCCGTGTCGGCGTCGACGCTGGCCAGGGCGTCATCGAGTATCAGGAGTGGTGGCGATCCGCACAGCGCGCGCGCCAGCGCGGCGCGTTGACGCTGGCCGCCCGAAAGCGTGATCCCACGTTCACCGACAACCGTATCGAGTCCAAGAGGCAACTGATCCAGATCGCGGTCGAGCCGCGCCGTGCGCACCGCGTCGTCGATCGCTCCGTCCGTCGACCTTACGCGCCCCAACCCGATGTTCTGGCGCACGGTTCGCGAGAACAGAAACCCCTCTTGCGGCACGAACCCGACGGTGCGCCGCCAACGTGCGGTCGATACGTCGTTGATATCGGTGCCGTCGATCAAAATCGTTCCACGCGGAACCTCGTAGACGCGCGCCAGGAGCGCCGCGAGTGTCGACTTGCCAGACCCGACGCCTCCCACCAACGCGACCGTCTTCCCGGTCGGCAGAGACAGCGACACGTTGTCCAAAACGCGGCGCGTCGGGTTGAAGCCGAAGCTGAGGTTGCGGATCGTGATACCTGTGCCCAAAGGAACCGCCTCAGCCTCCTCCTCGCTGGCCGGAGGAATGTCGGCCGTCGCGGTCAACACCTCGTCGATGCGGTCGAGCGCTCCAACGCCGCGTTGGAACACATTCAAAATCCAGCCAAACGCCACCGTCGGCCAGGCCAATAGCGCGAGATACGCATTGAAAGCGACGAAGTCGCCCAGCGTCATGCGCCCGCTCATCACGGCGCTGCCGCCGACGTAAAGCACGATCAATGTCGCCGACCCGGCCGTTACCCCGATCAGAGCGATCATCGCCCCCTGAGACCGAATCAACGCGATACTGCGATTGCGATACTCCCACGACAGCTCGCGAAACGATGCGATCTCGCGCGCCTCTTGTCCGAAGATCTTGACCTGATGGATGCCGCTCAGATTCTCTTGCGCTCGCGTGGTGATCCTTCCAACCGTTTCCTGGACTGCAACCCCGCGCGCATACGCTTGGCGATTGAGTCGATTGACCGCGAGGAGAAGCGGCGGATACAGCGCTAGTGCCACCATCGTCAGACGCAGGTCAAGAACCACCATCAGCGAGAGCGCGGCCACGTAGACGATCACGGTGTTGAGCAGATTGAGCACACCAGGACCGAATACCGATCGAAGCAGGTTGAAATCCTGAACGCCCCGGGACATCAGATCGCCGGTACGATGCAGGTCGTAGAAGCGCGCCGAGAGAGTCTGCAACTTCGCGAAGTAGCGGCCGCGCATGTCGGCCACGATTTTCCGCGCCGCACCAAGGATCATCAGCCTCGAGCCGGTACGCACCAGCGCCTGGGCTACCGCAACCCCCGTGATCGCCAGAGCGTAGATGGCCAACTGCTGCGCGTCGTGTGCGTCCCGCTCGAGCCAGTGCACCGCCGCGCGAAGTAGCCACGGGATGGAAAGACTCAGACCATTGGTCGCAACCAGCAGCACGAAGCCGCCAAAAAAGGCGCCCCGATAGTCCTCGGCGTGGCTCCAGAAGCGTCGCAACGTGCGCATTGGCCGCGCATCATACCGCCGCGCACTGGGAACGCCCGTTCAGGCGCCCAGGAGCGTGAGCAACTCGTCGCGCGAGAGCGCGGTAAGCGCTCCCTTCGTGCCAAGCGCCGCTTCGGCAATCGCGCGCTTGGATTGTTGCAGCGCCAGCACGCGTTCTTCGACTGTATCGGCTGCTATCAGGCGGGTGACAAAAACCGGTTTGTCTTGGCCGATCCGATGCGCACGATCCGCAGCCTGATCCTCGGCAGCCGGATTCCACCATGGGTCGAGTAGAAACACATGATCGGCAGCTGTGAGGTTAAGTCCGACCCCTCCCGCCTTGAGCGAAAGCAGCATCACGGGCGGACCATCGACGCTCTGAAACTGGGCGACCACGGCACCTCTGTTTTGAGTCGAGCCGTCGAGTCGCACGAACGGGATGCCGGCCGACTTCAGCCATGGTTCCACCAGATCGAGCAAGCTCGTCCACTGTGTGAAAACGAGCGACTTGTGCCCATCGGCAGCGGCAACCTCGAGCAGTTCGAGCAGCAGACTCAGCTTCGCGGAGGTGGCCGCAGCAGGGACGCCTGAGCCGGGGACGAGCGCGGCGTGACAGCAGACCTGCCGCAGCCGCAGCAACGCTTCGAGCGCGTGCATCGGATTCCCGCCGGCTTGCAACTGCTCGATCACGTCGGCACGCGTCGCCAGTTGAACGGCGTCGTACAACGCTCGCTCTCCCGCGGCCAGTTCACAGCGGCGGACCAATTCGGTACGCGGTGGCAACTCCGGTGCAACGTCGCGCTTGAGTCGTCGCAATACGAACGGTTGAAGCCGCTGTCGCAACCGCAGCGCAACGCTGGCGTCACCACCGGCAATCGG
>JAXLQU010000040.1:0-18505 GCA_046331425.1 Acidobacteriota bacterium | reverse complement strand
CCAGGCCATCGCTGCCGTCAACAGCGGCGCCACCAACAAGACACGCGACAAGTCGACGACATGAAACAGCAGCACCCCTCCAGCGATGCTGCCGAGCAGTGCGCCAAGCGCATTCCACGCCAGCAAACGACCTGATACCCGCCCGGCAGCGGCGATCGAGACGCGTTGTTCATGAAACACCAGTGGCAGCACGGCGCCCATCGGCGCCACGGGTACCAGCAACGCGGCCGCCAGACCAACCCAAACGAGCATGTGGTAGGAAGCGAAGCCGAGACCTCCCGCGGTCGGTCCGAAGCGAAGCAGATGGGCCAACCAAGGCCAGTCGTCGTACGTCACGAACAACGCCAACCAGGCCGCGCAAGACAACGAGCAGGCGACCCACAGCGAGCGCGGAGGGATGCTCGATCGCTTCGCAACGACCAGTGAACCGATCGCAATCGCCGCGATGAACACAGAGACAATCAAGCAGAACACGGTTGCCGTGCCGCCGAGCACCAAGCCCAGCAAACGAATCAATGCGTTTTCCTGAGCCATGGTCGCCGCGCCGCTGAGCAGCGCGAGCGCGATCAACGAGCGGGCGGGAAGCCGTTCGCGCGCGGGGCGCTCCTGAGTCTGGACTTCCAATGATGTCGTCTCGCCTCTGATTCGCGATGAGAGCAAGAGCAGCACGGCGGCCGCCGCGAGGTTGAGCATCGCGGCCAATCGGACCGAGTGATTGGGCCCCCAACGAGGCAGGAGCACGAAACCAGCCACAAGCGCCCCGCCTACCGCGCCCAGCGTATTGAGGCCGTACACGCGCGCATGCGTGCCGGTCAGGCCGTCGAGAGACATCGCCAGTCCACGCGTCATGAACGGGACCGTCGCCCCCATCAGCAGCGCTGGAATCAGCACCAATGGAATGGCGGCACCCAGCGTGCCGGCGATCAATCCGAATGGGCGCGAAAAACTCCACGATCGGGTTAGCAGCTCGATCGCTGCGAAGATCCACGGGAAGCTTAGGCCCCAAACGCCAATCGCGATTTCCAATCCGGCGTAGACCCGCAGTGGGCGAACCACGCGTTCGGAGATCCGGCCGCAGAGTGCGTACCCGAGCGACAATCCTCCCAAGAACACTGCCAGCGTCATCGCTGTCGCCGCGTGGTCGACCCCAACCAAGATCGTCAGGTGTCGCTGCCAGGCGACCTCGTAGATCAGCGCTGCCCCACCGGTGGTGAGCAGGATCGAGGTAGCAAGAAATCCGAGTTTATTGATTGACACGGTGGGTGGCTCTGAGTATACGCAACGGGAGCTTTGTCACCTGAGAGTCAAGAGCTCTCGCGCACGGGGAGGCATCATGATCAAGTGGCCCAATTTGGCAATAGTGGCTGCGGTTTCGGCGGTGCTGTTGTCGGCAGCAACCACGGCCCAGGCCCAACAATCGATCGTGCTGGAGTTCAACCCCTCGGTCCAGGGCGAGTCGACAAACCCCAACTTCGCGAATCAGATCGATGTGCTCAATGCCAGCTTCGGGGCCGCCAACCCCGCCTGCACCGGTGGCAAGGGTTCGCTGAACATCAGCGAGGTCGTGTTCACCAAGAGGGCGGATCGCGCCTCGGTCGACATGATCTCGGCATTGAGCAGTCACCAAACCTACACCCTGGCCAAGTTCAGGTTCATCCGCTTGGGTTTCGTGTATCAGGAATACCAACTCGACAACGCGGTGCTTTCGTCGCTCAACTCTGCCGGCTCCGATGGCGATCCTCGCAACCTGGAATCCTGGACGATCTCCTTCTCGCGAGCGACCGTCGTTTACACATATCTCGACGCCAAAGGCCAACCTGCCGGCACGGAGAGCATCTTGATCACGCCTTCCGCCTGCGTCGGCAACTGAGGTTTTTCCGTGTTGGCTCATCATGCCGATCTGGGCGTGAGTGCTTCGCGGCGTCTCACTCTAATTTGTGTGGCGGTGTTGTGCGCTCTGTCGATGCCAGGTCTGGCCATGGCGCAAAGTTCGTCGCGCGAGCAGGCACTTAGCCGGATCCTGCACGAACGGGCTCGGCAATATCAGGTGGCGCTCTACGGCGCCGCAGCGGTCAAGACCCTACCGCTCGATGCGTTCGGGCCGATTGCAGCGCCGGCGAACGCCGTGACGCTGCTCGCGCGAATGTCGATCAATCAGCGACGTGCAACAGAGCGCAGCGATGATCTGTTCGCCAGCTTGGGTGCGTCGACAGAAGACAAACTGCTCAACCGCGCAATCGAGAAAACGTACAAGAACATGCTGTCCGCGCCGATCTCCTGTTGCCTCTGCTCATCGGCTGCCGAGTGCAACGACAACTTGTTCTGCAACGGCGTCGAGGTTTGCCAGAATAGCCGTTGCGGTGCCGGTCCCGACCCTTGTATCGACGGTGACGTCTGCACGACCGATGCGTGCATCGAGAACGCCGATCTCTGTTCGTTCCAACCGGTCGCACCTCCCGCCGAAGTTGCCGTGCTGAACGTCCACCGCGACACCGTCGTGCCCACCGTCGCGGTGTTGCAGTGGTCCAGCGTTCCCGGCGCCAATGCGTACAACATTTATCGCGGCGAGAAACCCAACCTGGGAGACCTCTCGTGCTTCGTGGGCCACGTGGTGGGCACGACGCAGAACGATGGCGCGATGCCACCCAGCGCTTTCGTCTATCTGGTCACCGCGCTCGGTTGCGGCGAGTCGACCTTGGGTGACGGCAATCCGGGGATGCGGCCGGCACCTCCGGGGTGCCCGTAGGCGAGGATTCCTGGTTGCTGGCGAACGAAGCAATGTCTCTCGATTGATGCGAAGCGTTATTCGTGACCGGTCTCACCCAGTCCCGCCCCTGCGGTTGAAGTTCACAAGGTCACTAGATGCGTTAAAGAAAACCAATCGTTGACGAAGCTCTGGAGCCTCAGCTGGTCGCGGTACAGACGCAATGCGCGCTTCGTTCAGTATGGACATCCCGCCGGGTTAGAATTCGCACGACTCGCGCCACTGGAGGTTAGCCCAAGTGTCCCAGATAGTGCGCACACAATATTCCGCGCGCTGATCAGATAACTCAGCACTTCCCCGGACGCCGGAATCGACGCGTCGAAGTAGCTCAAGTCCGTCGGGTTCGCATCGCTTCCCGTTACACACTCTCCGAAATTCGAGCCCACAAACAGCGATGGATTCCCCCGCGTGACTTCGTAGCGTTCACCGAACGGTGCCGCATCCCATCGCAGCTCGGACTTGCTGCCCGCGGCGAAGCGCAGATTTGTTGCCTCGCCCGGCGGACCGCCGAGCGCATTCGAGGGGGCGCAGTCTAGAGGATCGTTTATCGAGTCACCGTCCCAGTCGAGCTGACAGACGTCGCCGCGCTGATCTCCGTTCGAGTCAATTTGTGTCGGGTTCGCAACCAGCGGACAGTTGTCGGCAAGTTGACGGACGCCGTCGCCGTCCGAGTCAAAGGGGGAGACGATACGGACCTCCGGCAAGACGTCTGTACTGTCGAGCCACGCACCGACGAGTACCTCGTCCATTCCGTCGTTGTTGAGATCAGCGAGGCCCTTGAGCGTGCAGAGTTCGTTGGCAGCTTTGCTGTAGATCGTCAGATCTGCTGCGCCTGCGGCGAAATCGGCTGTTCTCGGGAAAGTCGGTCGCCCATAGACCACGATCGTCTCCCCGGAGTTCGGCCTAGTCTCCGCAGGACCATCGCCTTTGGTCACTGACATTGCCAAATCGCGAGGGGGGTGTCCGTCGATCTCGCCCACGAGAAGCCAACTCGCCGCGCCGTCCCCGATCGTCGGAGCGAAACCGACATAGTCGTACTCGGTTGCGAGGTCGATGGTAACTGGGAGGTTCCCGTTGATCTCAACGCCTCGATATTCACCAGCATCGAATCTGTTTTCCGATGGTCCATCACCCCACCTTGATCCAACAAAAATCTCGGGATTACCATCGCCATCGAGGTCGCCGATCGCAAGCCCGCGCAGGTTACCGACTCGGTCCGTAATGTCGGGGCCGACGATGTAAGTGTCAGGACTATCGCTGGAGAGGTCGATCACGCTCGGCCAGTTCGATCGGCCGCGCAAAATGAAGATCTCGCCCGCGTCAGGGCGAGAGTCGTTCTGTCCATCACCGGCTGGCGCAGCAATTACAAGATCCGCGATGTTGTCCTGATTCAGGTCGCCGACAGTATGGTCATCGCCAAAGAAGTCCTGAAGGGCGCCTCGCCCGAGAATCCTCACATTCGCTTGAGTCGATGCGTCCAACCGTGGTGGCCAAGTGTTTCGCCCGGAGAAGATATAGGCGCGACCGGGCGTCCCTGTGTAGGTTGAGTTCTCGCCGTAGTGAGCGCCGACCACGAGATCATCGGTCCCATCAGCATTCAAATCCCCGATTGACAGCAGGTCGCCAAAATTGTCGTCACGGTTCTCGCCGTAAAGAACCGTGCTCACCCCTAACAGAAGGTCGATACTCGGCGGCCAGACAGGCCGACCGAAGATGATGTGAGCCTCACCCGTTGCCGGAGCATCATTCGAGGCTCCGTTGGCATTAATGGCCCCCAGAACAATGTCGTCGAATCCATCTCCATTCAAATCGCCGCACGCAACAGCTCGTCCAACCGAGTCGAACATATCTGGACCGACGATCCGTGTCGTCGCGAGTTGCGTGATCGGCTTGGAACCTTGCCACCGCTTTCGCTGTCCCAGCACCAGCCACGCCTCGCCCGAGTCATATCGGGCGCCGGAAACACCGTCGGCCAAGTCCGCTGCGATCACAACGTCATCAACGCCATCACCATTCGCATCACACGTTGCGATTCTCCCGCCCATGCGGTCCCAGATCGCGGCGCCGAGGACCGTGAAGTAGTCGGTGGAATTCGCCAGGTCCTCGCTTGCTGCCATCACCGGTAGCAACATGCTGACTGCGCCGGTCACCAAACCGGCACAAAGGGCGAACACTCGAAATCTGAAGCGTCGTCTCACGGCGTGATCGCAGCGCCTGCGCGGAACAGATCAACGAAGAAGCCCGCATCGTGCGGCTCGAGGAACCAACGACCTCGGACGGCTGAGAACCCGACGTCGAACGGGAATAGCCTCACCGATGTGCTATGAGAGCACTCGCTCAACGGTCTTCCGTCGACGCAGTTCCACGCAATGTCCGCTGTCACGGCGGGTCAGTAGCGAGGACGGGGGTGAATGCAATCGCGAAAAGAAGCGTTACTACCCCCCCCTAGTCCTGAGGCGAGACCAGTCGAACCCGCTTCGGGTCAATTTCATCTTTCCTCCTCCCTGGACAGTGAATATGAGAGCTAAACGCGATTGACTAGGCTCGTAGTACGCTCATTCGTAGGTCGAAGTCAACCGCCAATTGCTGGGCAACACACGTCGCAACCATTGCTAGCGCAGGGGGCTCCGCGCTCCGTGACGCTGAGCGACTGATCTCTTCGAATCGCCTCTTGCTCACACTGAACGCGACATCGCCTGCTATCTCGCCACCAGCCCGGTGAGTCGTTCGAGCAAACACCACTTCATGAACTCGAAAGTAGAGTCTTTTCTGGTATAGTCCGGGCCGGAGGAACCGATGGCCTTCAGCCCCCCCGGAGAAACGCGCCGTAAAGTCTATCGCTGGGTGCGCGAACAGCTTTTAGCCGGCCATTCCCCGGCCCTGCGCGAGGTCCAACAGGCATTCGGCTTTCGCTCGCTCGAATCGGCCCGCGCGCAGCTCGAGCAGTTGGTGCGCGACGGCCTGCTCACCAAGCGCGAGGGCGAAACTCGCGGCTATCGGCTGGCCAACGCCCCGGTGGCCGAGACCAACGCACAAGGGTTTGGTGCGCCCCCCTTGGTGCCGCTGCTTGGGCGGGTTCAAGCCGGGTTGTTCACTTCCGAAGTCGAAGACATTCAGGGGTACATCCCAATGCCTGGTTACACCGCGCACGCGGCGCAGAATCTCATTGCCTTGCGCGTGCGCGGTGAAAGCATGACCGGCGCCGGGATCTTCCACGGCGACATCGTGATCGTGCGCCGTCAACCAACGGCCGTGAACGGCGACATCGTGGTGGCAGCCATCGAAGGGTTCGACTTCGAGGCGACCATCAAAACGTTCCGTCAACGCGGCAACAAAATCACGTTGCACGCGGCGCATCCCGACTTCGCGCCATTGGTTCCAAAGCCGAGCGCGTTGAAAATTGTCGGCAAGGTATTGGAAGTGCGCCGTTATCTCGAGGGGCAGGCTCCCCTGCTACCCAACGCATGAGCGGCCGGCACGTGGTGTTGTTTCGCACCGCACTCGAAGCGTGGGACGCTACCGAGCACGAACCGGCGCACGATGTCGCGCACGATCAAACCGCGGCCGCCTCGCCGGCCACGCGCACGCGTCCACGGGCACGTGTGTTGCGCGGCGCCGCGTTGCCGCGCTCGAGCGAAACCGCGTGGGGCTTGCCGCAATTCAGCACGCGGTTGAGCGAGCTGTCGGGCATTGGCGCCGCCGCTCGTTTGTCGTTGGCTTTCACCTTAGTGCGCGATGCACAACAACGACGCGAACCGGTGGCGTGGGTCGGCATCATCGGTAGTTCGTTCTATCCCCCCGATGCCGCCAGCGGCGGTGTCGATTTGGCTGCCTTGCCGGTGATCACGGCACCCGATGCCGCGGCCGCGGCGCGCGCTGCCACACACTTGGCGCGCTCGGGTGCGTTTGGCTTGTTGATCATCGACCTTGCGCCGGCACCGGCCACAGCCGCGGCGCGCTTCGCACGCCCGGTGGCGGTACCACCGCCATTGCTCACCAAGTTGGCGGGGTTGGCGCAGCAGTACGGCACCGCGATGTTGTTTCTCACCGCATCGCTCCCCGAACAACCGTCGCTCGGTTCGCTGATCTCGCTGCGTTGCAGTGCACAGCGCCAAGACGCCGGCGATGGACGGTTTTTGTGTGTGGCGCACGCACTCAAAGACAAACGGCGCGGACCCGGTTGGTCGTACGCGGAGGTGCAGCTTGGACCGCTGGGCTTGCGTTGATGTTCCCGCGCTGCCGCTGCAACTGTTGGTGCGCCGCGAGCCGACGTGGCGCACGCGCCCCGCTGCGGTTGTCGATCGCGATGGACCGCAAGGCACGCTGCTGTGGGTCAACGAAGCGGCACGCCGCGTGGCAATTCTTCCCGGCATGCGATTCGCAGCCGGGTTGTCGCTGTCGCGCGAGTTGATGGCGGGCCAAGTCGACGCGCAAGAAATTGCGCAAGGAACCGAGCAGCTCACACAACTGTTGCGCAACTTCTCGCCCGACATCGAGCCCTGCGTCGACGAACCGGGGGTGTTGTGGCTCGATGCCGGCGGCTTGTCGACATTGTTCACGTCGGCCAGCGCTTGGGCCCGCGCGCTGCACGATGCGCTGACAGCAGCCAACTTCGTGGCGCGCGTGGCGGTAGGGTTTACCCGTTATGGCAGCTATGCCGCCGCCAAAGGGGCCTCGGCCTCCTCGCCGATTGCCGTGTTTCGAACCGCCGAAGAGGAATCGTTTACCGCGCACGCCGTGCCGCTCGCACGCTTGGGGCTCGACCCGCAACTGCGCGACGACTTGGCCAAGTTGGGCGTACAGACGCTGGGGCAATTCCTCGAACTCCCCGCGCCGGGTTTGGCCGAACGATTCGAGCCCGCTGTCGCCGCGCTGCATCGTTTGGCCGCGGGCGCCGCGTGGCGCCCACTCGAAGCGGCCGCGCCCCCCGATCCACTCGAAGCCTGGCTCGAACTCGAAGCGCCTGACGACGACATCACCCGCTTGCTGTTTTGGATCAAGCAACTGCTCGACCCGCTGTTGCTGCGTGCCGCTCAGCGCGGCGATGCCGCGATTGCCTTGCAGTTGTCGTTGTGGCTCGATCCCACCGGCATGCGTTACGAAACGGTGCGCGCCGCCGCGCCGACACGCGAAGCGTCGTTATGGCTCGACCTGCTGCGCTTGCGCTTGGCGCCCACCGCGCACTCCCCCACCAAACAGCGCGTCACCGCGGTGAGCCTCGCACTGGAAACAGCGCTCACGCCTCACACGCAAGCGCAGCTTCCCGAAATTGCACCCACGCGACCGCTCGATGCCGCCAATCGCGCCCTGGCGCGCGTGCGCGCCGAGTTGGGCACCACGGCGGTAGCACGCGCACGGCTGCGCGATGGGCACCTGCCCGAAGCAACCTTCTTGTGGGAACCGCTCGATCACCTGCCCGAAGCGATGAAATCCGGCCCTGCCACCTCACCGTTGTTGGTGCGCCGGATGTTGCCCAAAGCGCACGCGCTTCCGCCACGCGTTCACAATCTGCGCGACGACGGCTGGATCATCGGCAGCAGCGATCAAGGCCCAATCGAGAAACTCGAGGGGCCCTACGTCGTGGCGGGCGGCTGGTGGGCGCGACCGATTCATCGCGAGTATCACTTCGCGCAAACACAGCGCGGCGATTTGCTGTGGGTTTACTACGATCGACCGCGACGGCGCTGGTATTGGCAGGGAGAGGTGTTGTGAGTGCAGGTTGGTGTGGACGAGACGCGCTGTGACTCACAGATGCTGTGAGGGCGACCGACAGGCCGCCCCCTGGCAGGTTCACAAAGCACTCAGAAGCGACTCAGGTTGTACGTCAGACCATCCGGGACAAACGCGATACTGAAAGTGGCATTGACCGAGCCGTAGCGCACGTCGGCTGTCGCCCTCTTGCCGTTTTCGTCAACCCAGTTCTGCAGGAAGCGCAGCGAGTGGCGCACGTTCGGTCCCACCGGAAACACCGTCTCGAGACGCTCCGTGATGAGGCCGGTGCTCCGGCCGTACAACGGCAACATCGACCGAGCGCCACGAGCCGACGTTAGGTCGATCGTCGTGTTTTCAGCAGTGAGCGGGAGAACATAGGCGTTGCCTCCGCGCCATGTCGTGGTCGCGAGGTTGGCAAACTCGGCGCTGAGGTTCTGGATGTTGCCACGCAGGCCTTGGCCATCACCACACTCGCCGATACGGCTGCTGAAACTGAGCAATACGCACTGACTCCGGGCGCCAGAACAGTCCGGGTAGTAGAAGTCGTAGTCGAACGGGTCATCGACATTCGCCTGCGCCGGGTTCCAGGCGCGCGTGTTCGCACAACCCTCGTACCGCCAGTCGCAATAGGTCTGGTCCAGAAAGATGACCGAAGCCGATGGATCGAAGTTGTTGAACGTCTCCAGCGTTTGGTCACCCTAACTGTTTTGGTAGACCATCGTGAAGAGTTCATCCGAGCCGTCGGACCAGAGAGTTGCCACAGTGCCGGAGGGGATGATGTACGCCTTGTGACCGGTACGAATGACGCCGTTGAAATCGCCCCGTGTGTCGGTGATCACTGGGTAGTCGGTAATCGCGCACCCCAACGAAATGACGACAGCACACAGGAACACGGTGCAGAGCAGCTTGGTCATTGGACGACTCCTTTTCCACGGGAATGCAGACATTGCTCGTCGCGACATGATTGATGGTCGACAACCGAAAGCACCTGACATGTGACCTCCCCAATCCAGACACTCGCGAGCGACAAGAGGCTTCCCCGAGACCAGGGCCGTTGAAAGCCGACGGTTCGGCGAGTCCCGGCGGGAGGATACGACTGTAGGACGCGGGAACATAGTGCAATTCCCAGGTTTCTAGAGCGCGACGAGGCGGCCTGATAGATCCGCCACTACCTCCGAGAATCCGCTGGCAGCAGCGATACTCGCTAACACCCCCTCGACTGCACCATCTTGACCTGGAGGCTCGAGGCCCAGCACTCACACGCTCGGTCTCAGCCCGCGGTATTTCGTGGACACCTCCTACGGGCACGGCGTGGTGTTGGGCCTCGTGCTGCCGTTGGAGCTTTTCCCCTTGGTCCCCTCTTCATTCAGCCGATTGCGCGCCGTTGCCAGATAAAACCAACCCTGCCCGAGCGGCGGATTCGAAGGTTCGGTAGCGGTTCGGGACGTGAGGTGGCTCGCGAAACAACTACCGAATGTGCCGGGCAGCGTATTGATCAGGTTGCGGTAAAGCTCGTACTCACCCACCGACTTCTCGAGATTCCAACTCAGTGTCGTCTTGTCGACCCAACTCAATCCCAGCACTTCCAAGGGCGGCGGGTAGACGCTCACGAACGCGGCGTCGACATGAAACGACGCACTCCCCATTCCTGTCTGCACCACACCCTCGCCGATCGAGTCGAGCTTGATTCGAAACGACGATGAGTTCAGCACGCTTCCCGCCGACGGGTGCCCTCCAGCGTTGAGCACCTGCTCGCTGAGCTTGTAGCTGGCGCTGGATTGCGCATGTGCGGGAGAGGCGAGCAACAGGCCCGCGAGCAGTACCGGCACCGCGAATCGAGTTGCGATCAAGCACGCGCGCGTCATCGCCGACCTCCTCACCGGCTCATCACCAACACGCGAATCGTGCCGGTCCCGCTCGTCAGCGACTCCAACGCCTTGCCGACGACGGTGCCGAGCTTCGGGGCGGCGCCGGCAGCCATCGCCATTCCAGGCAAGTCGGAGGCGATCAACAGATCGCCGTGTTCAATCGGAGCGCGAGTCGCGTCGACACGGCAGGCGACGATCGCTCCGGCCAACGCGAGCGGTGCTTGACCGGTCCACACTTGGCCGGAGTTTCCCAACACGATTCCAACCACATTCGCGTCGGCAAGCTGACGAGCGCGCAGGTACACGCCCGGTCGTGTCGGCTCGCTCGCCAACAACTCTCCCGCTTCGACTGTCTCGGCGATCGCCACCGGTGTCGAGAGAACGGGAAACTCGGCCAGGACCGCTGCCTTCGCTTGCGAAATGGACGCAGCACTCGTGATCTCGGCAGCCGCGTTTGCATTCGTCGCGGAGGAACTCGCGGCGCTCGATCGAGCCTGCGCCATTTGCTCGCGCTGGCGACCGAGGTCGACGCTTGCGTTTCTCACCTTCGGAGGGTCCGACGCGCGGCCCGTACCGACCCGCGCCACCAGGCGCGCTGCATTCGACTCGTCGAGCGCGGCCGCGGAGCGACGCTCGATCGGGAGCATCGCTGCAAAGCGCTGATACGGAGTGTCGGCCAGAGCATCTTCCGTGAGCGCGCTCGGCGGCTTCCAGCCACTTACCGGCAGCGGCGCATCGAGTTCCTTCGCTTGCACCGCCTTGAAATACTCGGTTCCCAGGCGCAGTCCGTTCACAACGAAATCGAACACCGCGTTCGAGCCTGCGGGGCCACGCACCACCAGTTCGGAAGTGGAGACCGATTCGATCGCAAGCCCAACTGGTTCCCCGTGAGGTGTCAGCTGCACCGTCAAGCCAATGTCCGGATTCGTGACCAGCGCGAAACTCGCACCGAGTCGAACAACCGCTCGACCGTCGACCAGTTGACCTGAACCGCGCGTATACGTGCCGGCTTCGTCCCCCTCGAGCGAGGCATAAACGACTACCTGATCTGGATTGAATGGGTGGTTTTGAACGAACGCCTTCGCACCGTTGCCGTAGATCGAGTAGTTATTGCAGAAGAAACCTGGGCACGTGCTGAACGGCAGGCGGGAAAAGAAGCTGGTCCCCGTCAGCAGAAACTCGCCCCCTTGATACGTGCCTCGCGCCACCAACCCGGTGTCACCAACGCCCAGATCGGTGCGTCCGGAATAATGCAGATCCTCGAAGATCCCGCCGGCCCCGCTCTCGTCGTAGGTACCGACACCATACCCACCAACGCCGCCCCACCCGGCGTAGAACAACCCCGCCCCTTCGATGTCCTGAAAATCACCTCCCACCGCGCTGCCGGACGCCGTTACACCCGATCCGCCCGCAGCGGTGGTCGCGTTGCTGCCGTAAGCGTTGGTGAAGACCCCACCATTCTGAAAGCCATACGTGCGAGACCCTTCGTTGACGACTCCAAGCATCACTTCAGACGTGTAGCTCGACGGCGTTCCGTAGCGAAAGATCCCACCGCTGTAGTTGCCGTAACCGAACACACCCACGTTGCCGTCCGCCAACCACGCTTCGCCCGTGTAGTTCGGATCTTGAAACAGCCCCGCCATTCCACTGGGGTACGTGCCGTAGGCCTGGATTCCATAACCCCCGCGGCCGAGATACGCGTTGCCGGTGCTTAGCCCCGAGAAGTAGCCGCCGAACTCCGAACCGTAGCCTTCGACGCCTCGATTCTGATACGCGGCGCGACACAATCCTGAGGCTCCGATCGCGCGGAAGTCGCCACCCATCACGCGGCCGCTGGCCAGGATCCCTTCCTGTGAAAACCCGAGATAGACCTCTTCGTTGTAAGCGCTCGGCGAACCGTTGCGAAAGATACCGCCCGCGTAGCTGCCGTAGCTGTCGATGCCGGTGTCGCCGTGACCGATGAACGCTTCACCGGCGTGAGCGGCGTCCTTGAAATAGCCGCCGCTGCCGCCGGCTCCGTTGTAGTTTCCCAAACCTCGCACGCCGGTGGCGCCTGGCGTGGCACCGCTATCGAATGTCACGAGCCCCGATTTGGTTTGCGCGGTCGCCGAGGTGTCGAGAAACGATCCCGCACTCTTGCCGCCAAGGTTGGAGGCATTCAACGCATACGCCGCGGCGACGATCTGCGTACGCGGGGTGAGCGTCTCGGCGCCGATCTTGACCTCGAGGTAGACCACCGTGAAATCGCGAAACACCTGCTCGATCGAGGTGTAGGTGCCCGGCCCACTGCCGTCGCTGACGGTTCCGCCTCCGATCTTCGTATTGAACAGTCCATTCGAGACGGTCACGTTTCCCGCACCGGTGTGGGCATCCACAACGATCTGATTCCCGGCGGTCGAGGCGTCCCACAAGCTGAATGTCATGTCGAACGCCCCGGCCAGCGGTGCGTCGATGCTGTTGCGCAGGACTCCTTGATAGTTGACGAGTGTGGGTGGTGAGGCCGCGAAACCATACAAACCCGCGGCAATCCAAAGAATGACGAGAGCGACGGCACGATCGAGCGTTGAGCGCACAGGGACCTCCGCATATCGATTGGCTGTTGGCGACCGAGAGCCTGCCGCGAGGACAACGTCCGAGGGAGCGCATGAACATGCGTTTCTTCCGCGCGGGGATGGGAATCGATAGGGCACCCGACGCCTCGCTGATCGACAGCGCGGCGAACTCCACCCGCCATCGGACAGGTTGAGTAGATCCTCTGAAGCTCTACCGATGATTCGAAGCCGAGATAGGAATGGCGCCGCTGCCGCGGACGAACCGCTCGCACCGCACCCAGCGACACACCTGACCTGCGGGGCTTTGTCTTTCGAGCACCACCGTCGCAGCCGCCACTTGTATGAGGCCGCGCGGGCAATGTGCTCTCCGCCCCTGCTCAGGCGCGCAGCATAGCAGAGACGCTGTCGTGGTCGGGGATGCGCAAGATCAAGCGACGCACGCATGCTCGCTCGGCTTCGGCCTCGCCAGCGCTACCTGCTACAAATCGTGCGAACGCGCGTCATGGGGCGACAGCAGAACACCTCGCAGACCACGGGGGCGCGATGCACCGCTCGTGATCTGCGAGGTTTCATCCAGTCGACTACGGCGCCAGCCCGGAGCTACTTCTTGCACAGGTCATGCGGCGGGCAATCGTTGTCTTTCAGGCACTTGCAGAAGTCGGTGATGATGTCGTTGTACTTGTCCAGCGCGGTGTCGGCGCAGGCACCGGCCGCGATTCCGTATCCAGCGACCGCGCCACCGGCTGCGGTCCACGGTCCACCGAGCGCGCCGAGCAATCCGCCGACCACTCCGCCGGCCGCCGCCCACTTCAAGCAACTCTTCAGGTCACGCTTCATTCGATCGATGTCACGATTCGCGACGTCGTAGCAGTCCTGACAGGCGTCGCCCTCTTCTGCCGCGGGAGCGAGTTGCTGTTGCGTGCTGCGCAGCAGATCGAGCACGGCGGGGCTCAGTCCGGATCCTGGTGAAAGGCTGTGTGTGCCGGCAAGCGCTCCGAACGGATAGAGAGCGCCCAACGGAAGGATCGAACGCAGCTTCTGCGTCGGATCGGCAAGGTAGGTCGCGGTGGTTGCAAGGATGCCTGTAGTCTCCGTGCCGAAGCGCGTGGAGATCGTGCCGGTCAGCCACACGAACTGGATATCGAAGAGCTTGCCGGAGACCGGATCGGTGTAGCCGGGTATGAACTCGCTCTCTTGGATGCTTGCCACATTCAGCGTATACGGCTTGAGTGTCAGGCCGCTCACACCATTGTAGGTGGCGCCCGCCGTCGTTGGCGTCGTGTCGATGAACATCCCGGGCCACGAGGCGTCGGCAAAGAGATGAAAGCCAACGTTGTCCAGCCATGCCAGGTACTGGGCCTTGGTTGGAATGCTGAATGGTTCCAAGTACGGTTTCGGCGTGACCGGGCTTGTGGCGCCTGCTTGTGCTGGCGGCGGGGCCAGCGGTGAGTTCGACTCTGCAACCGTAGCGGTTTTCTTTTGCGCTTTCTTGGTGCAGTCGGAGAGTTTGTCCGTGCTCCCCTGGTCGTACGTGCACTCGATACCGTTGAGTCGAGCGCAATCGAAATTGGGTTCCCAAGCGTAGGTTTGGGTTTCGTTGTGGCAGGTGCACGAGCAAACGATCTCATGTGTCGCGTCGAAGGCGGTGGGATCGACAGGAGCCTCGCGCGCCAAGAGCGGCGAGATGAACATCGAGAACACAGTTGCCATCGAGACGAAGCTTCGATTCAGACGCGTGAGTTTGAACATGGTCGGCTCCTTTGCAGGGCGATGCTGGTGGCATCGTCCCTTCCGGTGAGGGTGCTTGCATTCGATCCAGATCGTTGGAGACCAGTTCACGAACATGGCGCGCGCTCACACTGTCGGCGAACTGGAAAGCAACGAGATCTGCTGTCGGGTGCAAGGGAGTCGACTCGCACAGCGATTCACACGCGCACCTGAAGATTTTTTCGTCGATGCCGTGGGGTGAACGCGCGCATGATCGACCCGTGCGAGCGCTCGTCGTGCCCTGCTACGGACGCTTGATAAACGCCACCCGCTCGTGGCCGTAGTCGAACACGATCACGAACGGCTTCAAGAGTGGAACGCCGATGTAGCCATCGCGATGCCTCACCGCGCCGGCCCCTTTGGCCTCGGTGATGAACGTCGCGGTGATCTCCGCCTGTCGCATGCCGCCAAACTCGAGCCACGCCAGCACGCCCGACTGCGCCGCGACGAAACCGCCAACGCCGCCGGTCTGCGCCTTGCTCGTTTCGCGCCCTTCCAGCAGCGACCACTTGCGAACCGCCGCTTCATAGAACGTGACCGGGCTATTGGCGCCGAGGTCGAGCTTGAACAGACCGTCGTGATCTTCGAACCGTGCCGTGACCGCCGGAATCCGATCGTCGAGCGCAAGCGGCGACCAACCGCCCCCGGCAAGCACGTACGTTGCGGGATCGCGCAACGCGATTCGAGGCGCCTGTAGGTCGATTTCCGCGATCGACTGCGAGAGCACGCCGAAGCCGATGATCCCGACGATCTCCTCGCCCAAGTACTGCTTCAAGAAACTCAGGTCGGTAGTCATCAGCGGGTGATCGTGGAATGTCGCCGGGCCGAGCGTGAGTGTGTCGGCGCGAAAAACAGGTGACTGCTTTGTGCCACCGACTCCGGCTGCGCTGACAGACCCGGCTGGCTTCAAACCGAACTTCCCGACATGCGGCGTGGACACCACACAGATACCGGCCCCTGAGTCGAAGATGAAGGCGCCGGCGCTGTGACCGTTGATCGTGGGATGCACGAGCAGTTGGCCGGACTTGGAACGAACCACCGACAACTGAGGTGACACGCTCGGGTCGAAACTTGCCGGTCCTTGTGCGAGCACGGCGGCGGGATCGTTGTCTTGGGGTGCAGCGGCAGCCTCGACTGTCCCCGGTTTGGCGGCTGGTTCGGGTTTGATCGGTGTGCTGTTGCTCGCACCGGGGTCCGGTTTGGCGATTGGCTTGGTCTTGGGCGGAGTGCTCGAACCAGGCTCCTCGCTCAGCGCGTGCATACCGAACAGAGCACAAGCGACTGCGATCGCGATGACGCCGTGGTGTCGGCTCGTTGCTCGCGCGCTCGCCCGTGTGGTGAGGATCAGGCTGCTTGGCGTCGTGGTGCTCGTGATGTGTTTGGTCATTCCGGCTCCTTGACCGATATTCGTGTCGGCGTTCCAACGCAGAACCGCGACATGATGCCTGCTAAATCGGTCCCTGTATCCAGGTCCCAGCGCGCGGCCTGGGATTTCCGCCGAGAACCTGCGTGCGGCACCGGCCAGACCCAACCCAGATCAAGCGTCGGCAGCCATCCCCTCGCGTAGAGTCCAGCCCACGACAGACGTCTCGAGGTGGCGGATGACTTGTATCGATCGACGTAACTTTCTGTATCGCTCCGCACTCGCATCGGCAGGCACCCTGGCCGCATCGCGCCTCGGTTTTCCGAGCGAGAGCCCACTCACGATGCCGCGTGTCGTGCATGTTCACCATGGCCGGGCAGCGCGTTGGCCGCGAGTCGATGGTTACTATCGCGACTTCGTCGATCAGGCCGCGGTCAGCGCAGCGCTCGATCAGGCGGTGGCGCAACTCAAAGGCACGGGGATCGATCAAGCGTGGCAGCAGGTCTTCCCGCTCGCTGACGCCTCCACGCGCAAACTCTCGATCAAGATCAGCCTCAACAACTCCACCGATGCCGTGATCGGCGCGGGTAACGACATCGACGCCGTACCTGAACCGGCGATCGCGGTGATGCAAGGGTTCGTGCGCGCAGGCGGCCTGTCGAGCAACGTCAACATCTATGATGGCACCGACACGACCCCTACGCGTCACATCGCGAGCTGGTTCAAGGACAAGGTGCGTGCGGTGTTCCCCGATGCGCTGTTCAACGCACCGTGGAGCGTGTCGCCCGGGTGCGACGCTCGCAAGTGCGTTTCGTGGGACGCGGGCTGGGGTGCCAACCGGCCGGTCGATACGGCGATCAAGGGAGCGGTGCTCAACGCCGACTACGTCGTCAACATCCCGATCGTCAAGCGACATGGGCAGGCCAACGTGTCGCTCGGATTCAAGAATCACTTCGGCTCGATCAGTCGCTGCGACAACCTGCACTCGTACGTCTTCAACGATACGCCCGCTGGCTCTGTGCTCGCCGACATCATGGGGAGCCCCATCGTCGCTGGCGATCCAACGATCACGCCGCTGTATCGCAAGACGGTGTTGACGGTCGGCGACATGCTATTCGCGCAGCCGTGTCGCAACTGGGGAGCGACACCGCGGCCGTGGGCGTTGTTCGGCAACGAGTGGCCCAACTCGCTGATCGTCTCCGACGACGTCGTGGCGGCCGACTCCGTCATGTTCGACCTGCTCGATGCTGAACCGGCCAGCGATGGCGGCTGCGGCAGCGTTCGCGCGTGGGCGCGGCGTTATCTGCAGATTGCCGAGAGTCGCGGCCAAGGGGTACACGATCATGTCGTGCTTCCCGTCGGCCAACGATTCAACCCTGACAACATGGCGTACACGAAGCTCGATTATCGTTGGCTCGACGTTTGGTCCTCCGGTGCGGCGCTCACCGTCTCGCGAATGGCCAACGGCGCCGTGCTGCTCGAGTGGCAGCACTACTTCCCCGGCCTCTGCCAGGTCCATCGCGCCTCACGCCCCGACCTCAGCGACGAGTTGATCATCGGCACCACCCCCGCCGGCAAGTACATCGACCCCAACCCACCCAACCCCGCCTACTACTGGATCCGCTTCATCGGCTAATTCAGAGACATCAAAATAGGGGGACGTCTCACCTATTTCCGCAGCTCCCGCAGCGACAGCGCGAGGTGGAAATAGGTATGACGTCCCCGTATTTCGTCCCCGTATTTATGAGTGTGACGTCCCCGTATTTCTCGAACCTCAAGGGGTGATGCCGACTCGATCGCTCCAGGAGGCGAGGGAAAGCAGGGCCCAGAGCGTGCCGTCGCGGGGGCCGCGAAAGAAGTCGGGCTCGTGATCGAGCCAGGCGCGAAGGCCGGGGAGCGCGCGATGAATGACGGTGGAGTCCTGCAACGGTGCCAGCACTGAGTCTCGATCGATCTCGAGCAACTGGCGCAGCGCGCCGTAAGGGAAACTCCGCTTGTGTCGACGCACGATCGACTCGTCCAGGCGCGGCTTGGCCCATCGTCGCAGTTCCTTCTTGGTGTTGGTGTACCCGGGCAGGCGCCCAACGCGCGCCGTGGATGGCGCCGCCAACGAAAACTCGACCAGGTCGCGATCCAGAAACGGCATCCGCCCTTCGACCGAGTGCGCCATCGCCACAGAATCGACGAACGACAAGATATTCTCGCCCAAGAAACCGCGCAGCAACACGCGCTGCATCCGCTCCAGGTCGTTGTTCTCGTCAGCGCACTCTTGGTAAAACCGATCGACCGGTGCGAGGTAGCGCCCGCGCGACGACAGATCGCCAGAGAGCGCGAGCACGTCCTCGATCGACAGCGGTTGGTGCACGATGAAGTGCGCAGCCGCCGGCACCAGCCGCGCGCTGGACCGCGCCAGCGCGGCGCGACGCTCCGCCACCGAGCCCGCCCCATACGAGTAACGCTCATAGATGCCGTTTCCGAC
>JAXLQU010000039.1:0-20323 GCA_046331425.1 Acidobacteriota bacterium | reverse complement strand
AACATGTCGCATCCTCCGGTGTCGACCTAACGATCAGCGTAACCTGCGACGCGGTCTGGCGCGGACCCTGCGCAAGCACGGGCCGTGACAGGGCGGATCGCCAGGTTCACGCGCGTATTAGACGTCATGCCACGGGCCCCGCGAATGACCCCGGCCTGAACTGTACTCCTTCGCAGATCACGTCAACGGTCTGGTCGTAGAAGACGAGCCGGTAGTGCGCGCACCGATCAAGATGCCACGGGTTGAACGATGCCAGCCAGCCGGAACGGCCGAGGTCGACGGCGTAAACGCCGGCCTGCGCTAGGCTGGCGATATCGCCGACGACCTCCTCCGGCGTGACCATCACAACCTGTGGGCGCTCAAACGCCACGTGACGAAGGGACGAGTCGTGTGGATTCCGGTAGTCTGCCGCAAGAAGCGAACATCCATCCGGAGACCAGCGGAGCGACAGCAGTTCTGGTCCCCGCCCGTCGCCGCAGAATTCGGCAGTTCCTATCGCGGTAGGCATTCGGTCCTGATCCTCATTGCTTTCATGACGGCTAACGCCCGCGCTAACCCGCGGGCCGAGCGGCGCGGCGCTCGCAGCGGTTTGCAAGGGCCGTGACGCGAAGGACCGACGGGTTGAGCGCGTAGTTAGCTGTCAACTTCCACCTCTACGAAACTGCCTGATTGAAGATTGAACTCGGCCCGTAACTTTCTGTCTGAACCCACCTCCAGAATATTCGGCTCAACCGGACCCTGCCCGAAGTTGTTGGGCTCCGTTCTGATGATCACTCCTGGGGCGCCTTGTACCCTGCAGGCGAGCAAGAGGACGTCATGTGGGCCACCCCACTCACTCGCGCGGAGCCTCATGGAAGACACCGGAAGAAAATAGGGCGCCTCAAGTTTCACATTGAGAGTGCCTGCGACGAGATCCAACCCTGACAGTGTTTGATACTGCCTCAGGAGAGCACCGCCTATTTGCGAGCTATGTCCCTGTCCGTCGACGACACACCCGATGAGCTTCATGCACTCTTTGTACAGCTGACGCTCCCGCTCACCTGCGGCGGGCGAGCGGGAGGCCGAAGGCTCTCCAAGCCTGATGCCCGCCGGCAGGTGCAGCGGGTTGTTATGCGACCAGTGACTACCACTTATCGTCACCGACGAGACTGGTCCGAGTCATGGCTGCCTTGAAATCGCTGAGGAGCGATTCTGCTCGTGCGGCAACCCTACTCATCACTTTGCCCCAACCAAAGTCCTGCCCCTTCTTGTCTTCTAACGGCACCGGCTCCGGCCACTGGCTTCCCTGAAAGAGAAAGTCGGTCAGGGTGTACCGGTATCGGCCGTCTTTGAACTCGATCGTGAGAGTGTGATGGACGCGTGCGGTCTCCGTTAGCCACGGGATCGTGAAGTTCCCTTTCGCGATGATGCGTCCAGCTTGCGTGTCGTCGAGTTGAACGACGTCCCGACCTGATCGGTAAACGGTCGCAACCCAGGCTCGAGCACGTGCTTGGAGGTCAGTGGCGGTCACCCCGTTGAGGTCGACCACCCCTTGGTACAGGAACCGACCCGTGGCTTTGTCAGTGGGCGGTGCGGGCTCTGGCTCCTTGGCCCCGCATAGAACCGTAAGCATTACTAGCACAACCCACGCCCGTACATGATCCCTCGTCATGCCATACCTCCGTCGCATAGAGCCGCAGTTGAGCCGCCGCGCGACCACGTGTCCAGCGCGCCGCCTGTGCACAATGAAGTGACGCACATGCGGCGCGCACGCGACGCCGCATGACTGTCTTCTCGAACTGCTTGTTATTCGTCATGCGGTGAATCCATGGTGAACTGCACTCGGGCGAGTTGGCATTAGACCCTTCGCCTTTGCTTCCTTGATGCCGTTCGCCTCTGCACTCCAATCCAATACTCGCATCACCAAAGACAGGCGCCCCTCCGCTATCCAACGGCTCGCAAGCTCGCGCGCAGCGCCGTGAAATGGCTCTGCGTCGTAAGAGCGCTCTGTGCACCGCCCCGCAGGACCAACCAGGAAGTGACTTGGAAACTCAATGCCGTTCGGCTCAAAGTGCTCCCGCGCGAAGGCACTCGGAATAAGTAGCACCAGACGCTCCGCATCTTCAGGAGTAACGCCGCGCGACACAAGTGCCTTTTCGATTTCGTCGAGACTGTGCTTGAGCACGAGTTCGAGGGCCGCGTCTTCTACAAGTGCTTGCAAAGCGGCTCCGTCACTCATGACGCATAACGCTCAGCATCGGCTGCGTCGGGCGAGCGGGAGGGAGCACGAAGCCTCCTCTAGCCCTCCGTCCGCCGCCAGGTGCATGCGGTAGTTGGACAGCCTGTTCACTTTTCCTCGAGTAGCTCATCAATACGCTCCTGCGATAGCCCTGTGATCTCCATGAGAACGGGAGCTGGGTACTCTCGATGTTTCTTGACGAAAGACACCAGGTCACTCTCGCTTGGCTCGCTATCGACATAGAAGACCTGCCTGAGTAGGTCTTCGATGGCGGTGAACTGCTTGTCGGGCGTCATCTCCGTTGCTCGGGCTCCGATTCGCAATTCGACGGATGCAAGCGTATCTCGACTCGCGCGACTGATCGCATCGTCACCGGGCAGCCGTGCCCCGGCAAAACCCTGAAGAACCTGAGCGCGCACGACACGTCTAGAAGTCCCAGGCGCTCTGGCCAATACGATGAAGAAGTTGCCACCGAGATTTGAAACCGAATCGATGGCCACAGTCTCGAGAGCCTCGTATGTGACAGGTCGCTTGTAATTCGGGAAGTGGGGGCCCTGAGAGTCCACGTACTGTGTGCCGACGTAGGGCTCGTTATCTCGCAGTTCGATTCGGAGGCGGAACTTCTGGCCAACATATTTGGCCTCGAATGATTTCTTTGCCTCTCTTGCCAGCTTCTGCGCCTCCGCCGGAGTGCATAGGGCGAACAGACTCAAAGCCACAAGGATCGTCAACGGGACAATCTTTCGAATCACGCTGTCACTTCCTGTCCCACTCGTCTGCCCAACCGCGGCTTCAGGTGCGCGCTGCTTGCGGCGCGTCGCCTGCAAGCCTTTGTTCGGGGGCAAACTTGCCAGAATATCAATGATCATGGGATGTTAGGGGTAAGTATCGGGCAGACTGGCCACGCGGGCTCGACGACAAGCGTATGCACTTTGGCGCGCGTGACTGCCACTCGCAGAATTCGCCGACTACGTGAGTGAGGCGCCGGATCGTCCCACCAGACCATATTCGAGACTAACTTCTGGCCGTCGTGCCGAGATCCACAAAGCACGATCACGCCGTCGAATTGTTTGCCCTTGGCCTTGTGGATATTCATGACTTGCACGCCGTTCGGGTCATCGATTCCTCCAAGGATCTGGTCTTGCGCAAGCGCAAGATCAAGCGCTCGTCTTGCGTTTGTGTATTGACCATCCCGCCTCCACGCCTCAGCGAGATTGGCGCTGATTCGCTTGCCTCGCTTGAACGCGACCAAGTAGTCCAAGTGTCCTGCGACCTTCGACAGTTCGCCCTGCCCACTGTTGCGTAGTGCGCGCGTTATGGCCAGCCAGTCCCGAGCAGGATCGCCTGAAAAGCCGGCTGCGCTGATATGGTCCATCAGGTCGAGTAGTGATCTAAAGAATGCGGCACTTGAGGTCTTACCTTGGCGGACGGCGATCGCCCATGCTTGATAGCGACTAGCCTGTGCCGAGCCGCTCGCTTTTTTGATGTCGGCGAACAAATCCAGTGCCGTCGCAAGATTCGCAAGTCGGTCCGACTCGGTTTTTGGTTCAAGAAGAAATGCTGCAAATCGCGCCGCCAGCAGTGCCTCGCTCTCATCGAACAGCAGCTTGTGTCGGACAGGCTTCTCGGCGGCGCCAAGTGCGACCGAAACCTTCGCCGCTTCCGGGCCGGAAGGAACCAGAATCGCAATGCTTCGCGCCCAAGTGCCAGTCTCCTTTTTGATCTTCTTGTGCAGAATTGCAAGTGCGATTCGCAATCGCATGGTCGGCTCGCACTTATTTGGATTGAACCTGTAGCGCGATACACCCTTGTAAGGCTTCCTTCGCACCGTGCTGGTGATGATGTGATCGCCGAAAAGCACGATCTCGGATCCCGGACTTCGATGATTCTGGGAACCGAGGTCTACTTCGAGCGGATTCAGAGTCCTGCGGATTGCCTCGATTCGCTCCGGTCCAATTCCTGGGATGTAGTCGAATATCTGTTGTTCCAAATCGGCGAGGCAAATGATGGTTGCCTTTGGGGCAAGTAGCTCGATGCAGTGCCATGCGTCTTGCCACGTATCTTGCGCTTCATCAACAATGATTAGCGGATACCGCTGAGCCAGCAATCTGCGAAGGTGTTCGCTCCTCTCGAGGAGCAGCGCAGCGTTCGGCCCGAAAAGCTCGAACGCGATTCGCCCCTCCTCACGGAACAGTCTCTCGCGTTCCACCATCCACGCGGCCCACTTATCTGGGTCTTTGTCCTCCTTGATCCCCTCGGACATAACTCGTTCATCTTGGGGCATCAGAATTTGCAAGCGCTTCTTGGTGCCGAGCAGATAGGAGTGCGAGCAGAGAATTTCCCAAAATAGAGAGTGGAACGTTTGCAGATTCAGTAGCTCGTGTTGGCCTTTCGGAGCCTCGATTTTCGCAGCGTCTGCGACGCGTGCGACAGCAGCCTTGGTGAAGCTCAGAAATAGGACCTTCTGACCAGGTGCCATTCCGGTAGAGATGCGTCTAACGGCCTTTCGAAGGGCGATAGTCGTTTTACCACTTCCGGGGCCACCAATAACCAGCAAATGCCCATCGCACTCCAGGATGCGTTGACGCAACGGACAGGCCTCCACCGTTGCTATGCCTGGGGTTGAGCCGGCTCGTCGGCAGCGACTGCCGGCGCCGCTGCCTGAGCGGCTGCTGCCGGTGCCAAAGGGGCACCCTCGCCTGGCGAAGCAAGCTCTGCGGCAAGGGCTTCCGGAGTTAGTTCAGCCGGTTTCGGGAAGACCTCATAGACATTTGAGAGAAAATTGATGACGGATGCTGGAAGTTCCGCCAACGCGCAACTCTCGAAAAGGCGTGCTGCCCAGCCAGCGCCTTTCCCGCTCGCAAGCGCGGATTTCGTTAATTCCTTGAGGTCTGCGTCGGCAGGCCGATCCGCTGGAATCAACACATTGCCGCTTTCACCCGAATCCCTCAGTTCAGCCAAGAACGCCCATTGGCGATCCAGTGGAACTTCCTCGGCAACGAGGACCTCGAAGCCAGTATGTCGATGTTGGCCGTCTACGTTGACGACAGCGACGATCTTCGCCTTTTCTTCCGGCCTTATTGGTGAGTCGTAGAAGGCAAATGTTTTCAGGCCAAGCGCCTTGAAGTAGGTGCCAAACTTAGGAATCGAGCCATTGCCATCCGCGTCAAAAAATGCCACGCCAGCTATGTCGAGTGGCTGCAACGCGGGGTTTGCATCTTCCATTTGACGTGCTGCAACCGGCAGCGCGTGAAATTCGGTAACGCCTTCGACGATTATGGCGCCTCGCCCCAACATGCATTCAGTAAGTCCACGGCGTGCGAAGCGTTTGTAGTCGTTGTCTTTCAGCCCCGTTGCGTCTGAGATGCGCAACGTACAAAGGACTCCATTGGCATCGCGCGAGAGCAGCAAAGTCTGCGCCGGCTCAAAGCGTTCGATCACGAAGGGGGAATGCGATGTTACGAATGCTTGGGTGGTGTCTTGAAGTAGATAGTCTGCGATTCGCCGCTGTGTATGAGGAGGCAGCGCGATCTCCGGTTCCTCCATGGCAAAAATAACCGTCGAGGGTTTTAGGTCAGCGATAAAGGACAAGAGCGCCAATACCAGCGTGTTCAGGGTTCCAGTGCCTGCGAGAGCGAAAGGAACGTGTTCCTGTCCCTCGGACATGGACAGGAAAAAAGCCATTGTTTTCCGAAGATGCTCGCGGGTCAGCTGCGAGACATGCAGTTTCGTGGCGCGTCCGTCTGCATGTGAAGAAATGTAGCGGGCTAGGCGTCGCTCGATGGCTTGAAGGACAGGTGCTAGTTCTGTGGCGTCATCCTCGATGTTAAGCGTCCGGAGCCGGCAAATCGCCTTTTCCCAAAGGCCCGTCCGGACGCCTTTAATCCGCAACAGTAGGTCGAGGAGAGAACCGCGTTCCAGGCTGAGTGCGCGCGATCCGGTTCGCAGTGCTCGAAGATACAGGAATCCAAACAGCTTCTTTATGTCCTTTGGGACGCGCGTGAGCTGTCCTTCATCGGCAAGTGGGCTGTGGGAGAAGTATGATTGCGCTTCGAATTCATCCTCTTCGATGTCGTATCGCGCGATTGTTTCGAGACGCAGACAAGTAACTATCTCGGGCGGGTTTGCGTTGGCCGCTTCGCCTTCGCCGAGGATTCGCTTCTCCGCCAGCCTCCAGAATTCGAGATGGGCACCGCAGCGATTCTCTAATCCAGGGTCAAGATCAATAAGAACGGCTTCAATCCGAATTGGAATTGGCAACGCGGATTCACCCTCAGCGGCGGGTGCTGCAAGATATTTGGCGTTATAGAAGTCGAACTCTTCTACCGGTGGAAAGCGATTTACGCGATCCGGTCCAAGCACCAGATCCAACGCTTCGCAGATAGTGCTCTTGCCGACGTTATTGGGCCCGACAAATAACGCGTGGCCGTCGAAGTGGAGTTCGGCAGACTTAATTCCACGAAAATTGCTAATGATGAGTCTGGCAACTTTCACGTCAGCGCCTGCACTGGACTGACCGTTCTCGACGCCGCCATAGTGCTACCGAACGACCCGCCGATAAGCTGCGGGCGCCGAAGGCGACTGACAGCTTCATTAGTTTGTTTTGCCGCTTGCGGCGACTAGAGCAAGGGCCCTATTGTTGTCGGCGGAGCACCTGCTGTCTGAATATGGGGCCAGTTGCATGGTGCTATGCCGCGCCGTCGGCGAGCCGTCCGACCGCATCGGTCAGGGTATAGTGAACGAACCGCCGGCCCAGTTCCGTGAGCACGTAGTGCTCTTCGTCATCAAATGCAGACTTCATGACGGTAGGAACTCGGTCTCGGCGCTTCGCTGGTTGTTTGCGAACGAACTGACCGAGCGCGTTCGTGTCGCGCTCCTGGCGGATAACCCCACCCGTACTCAGATCACGGATGAGCATTTTGAACAGATCGGCTTCAGAAGAGTCTTCGCGCGGAAGCTGACCATAGATCGTGCTCCAGATGTCAAACCGCGTAGCACCAGGATTGGCGTAGATGTGTCTGATCACAGCGAAATGCGCCTCATGATACACGTCAAGCCAGTCGATAAAGAGCCGGACGACGTCGTCTGATGATGCGCGTGTACCGGCAGCGTTCGTTACGAGATTCGCGGCATAGCCTCGCTTCTCCGCTGTCTCAGCGTTGTCCCAAGCTTTAAAAGCCTGACGCACAATCGCGAGGTATTCGTCGCTCTCGATACGCTCGGCGACTGTGTCTCCCAGCGCATCGAAGCGGCGTTGCATCTCGTCGAGCGTGAGGCGGAGAAGCTCAAGCTTTCTCTCGTGCTCTTCAAGCCACTTGGTTCGAATGTCATCAGCGTGCGCGCCACGCTTCTCTCCTGGGATCCCGGCCAAAATGCTGAGGACGCCGCCAACCCACGGGATGCTCCCCAACGCAGCGAGAACCACTTTCTCGGCAACCTGCCTGCGCCGCGAAGGTGACGATTTAGCGAGTGCCTCGCGAAGCGTTGCGATGAACGCGGCATCCGGCTCAATTGGGACTAGGCTGGTCATAAGCTATTAGTTAGTCGGCATAACTACAAATGGACGGTCTTGGTAAGACCGCCGAATCGATCGTCTGGTCTTGGAAGCTCCACGACGCCATGGACTTCCCCCCGTCGCCCTGGTTTTATCCGCCGTGATATCCGACTGCTCATGCTGCAGAGCGACGGCGAACTATAGCCCAGAGTCCAGCAAGTTGTCGCCTGTCCTGGGTCACGATCTGCGGGGCTCCAGGTTCAGCGTGTCGGCATGGCTGACCACGCCCAGCGGACCGCGGTTCAGAACGTGCGTGTAGATCATGGTGGTGCTCACGTCGCGGTGTCCGAGGAGTCCCCGGATGGTTCGGATATCGTGTCCGTCCTCCAAGAGGTGCGTGGCAAACGAGTAGCGCAGTGCGCGGGCGTGGGCATGCGCACGCTTGCAGAGCCGGCCTGCAATCGAGGCGGCGTGGATCGCGCGCTGAATGACCCTCTCGTGAAGGTGGTGGCGCCAGCGTTGACTTGTCGCGCACGATCGCGGGGAGCGATGACACTGGAACCTCATCACGTACATCTAGTGCATGCATCGGCCGCTCTAGCGACATCGAACCGCGACATCGCTCCCGATCCTAAGAATGGCTTCAGCGTTACCGCCGCGAACTCACGTCGATCCCGTTCCCCATGCGAAGCAACACCCCCTCCATGTCGGGCTTGGCACGAACGGCCGCGCGGTATGCGGCGGCGTGTTCACGAAAGACCTCGGGGTGGAGCATGTTGTCCGCCACCACCACACCGGTAGCGGCGAGCTTCGGGTAGATCTTCTCGAAACAAGGAATGTAGAGATCCTTCCACAGGTCGATGAGCGCGAAATCGATTGGCCCAGGTTGCTGCTCGATCATCTCGGTTGCATCGCCAAGTATCCACTCGACGTACTCGCCAAGTCGCGCTTCGGCGAGTCGGTTCTTGGCGAAGGCCTGTTTCTCTCGCGATAACTCGTATGTGTACAGCCGACCGCCCGTGGTGCGCGCCGCATCGGCCAGAAACAACGTTGAATAGCCGTACGACGTGCCAACCTCGACAACTATCTTCGCGTCAAGGCCAATCACGAGGGCTGAGAGAAACCGCGCGACCTCCTCGCCGATTTCGAGCAGAAACTCATCCCGCCGTGCGCTTTGTTCCTCCGGCGACAACGTTGCCGCCAATGCAGACTCCGCGGCGATTCGCTTCTTGTAGACATCCAGCACGTTCTCGAACGCTCTTTCTGACATCGATCGCCATCCTTACCGATAGAGTTTGCGTTGAAGCGCTCGCGCATCTGTGGCTCGCCGCACTATAGGTCACCAAGCGGCCCACGGGCCTGCCAATCTGCCGGCGCGACCGACTAGCTGTCGGCAGTCGCTGCCAGGAGCGCTTCGAGGCGATCGAAGTTCTGTTCGTTGGCGGCGGGGACGAATCCCCTCACCCGATCGGCCTCTTCCGCGGAATCGAACAACATGCGCCATGTCAGTCTGGTTTTGTTTCCCTCGCGATTGAAGTTCATCGTCATTTGGAAGCGATGCATTGTTCTTTCGTGGCGAAACACGATTCGCTCAGGGGCCAGCACATCGACGAAGACACTCTCGTTGATGTAGTCGGTGCCGTCTGGGCCGTGCATGACAAAGCGCCACGCGCCGCCCGGCTGCAAATCGAACTCGTGGAATGTATTGGTGAAGCCGTTCGGTCCCCACCATTGAGCCAACAGTGCTGGATTGCTGAACGCTCGGAACACGCGCTCCTGCGGCGCTGCAATCACACGCGTGGATATGAACTCTCTGCTCGCGAAGGACTGCTCGTGATCATCGCTTGATGTCATTATTCCGCCGCTCCATTCCTAGTTTCAGACCGCTCTGCGTGCTCCGGTAGGGTTCCGTACGCAAACCCACACTTGCACTGTCACCGCCGCGCCCTACTTCGCCGTCGACGGTACGTGAGCGATGCACTCGAGCTCGACACGCGCAGATCTGGCCAGGCCGTTCGCCCCAAGAGCGCTGCGCGCTGGGAAATGTGCCTTGAAGTACCCGCGGTAGACATCGTTGAAGGCAGGCCAGTCACGCATGTCGGCAAGAAACACGGTGCACTTCACGACGTCGTCGAACGACGAACCGTGTCGCGCGAGGATCGCCTGGATGTTCTCGAGAGTCTGCTTCGACTCGGGCACGATTCCGCCGGGGATCAAATCGAGTGTGCCGGGAATATTGCCAATCTGCCCCGACAGGAACAGCAAGTCCCCGACCTGAACGGCCTCGGAGAACGGGAGCGCCGCGATCGCTGGGTCGGGCGAGCGAAAAAACTGTGGCGCAACGGGAACACCTTTCTGACGGCCGCTGGTGCACGATGCGCTGAGCGCGACGATAACCAGAGCGTGAAGCGCCTGTATCAAGAGCGTCTCGAGGGATCGGGTCCGATTTCGCATGACGGCATTATCGCCCTGAACTAGCTGCTGGCGGCTGCTGCTCGCTGCGCAGCCACTGCGGAGTCGACGACGACCTCACTACTGGTGGCGAAAGCGACCACGCCCATACCCAACCCTTTGAGTCGATTCTGCCAAAGGATGTTCCCGGCTGACGGGTCAATGCAGAACAACTCGCCGTTGGCCCCAGCGAACAGTTGATTGCCCGAGAGCCAGATGGTGACGAAACTCGAGCCCTTCAGCTTGGTGCGCCACAGTTCGGTGCCGGTCGCCGGGTCCAACGCCACGACATGACCGCCGACGCCAATGAACAAACGATCGCTACGCTGCCTCATCTCTCCTCCGTTGCGAGAACCGCCAGGGTCATTGCTTGGGGCCGGTTGAGGCCGCGGTACTCTGCAAGAACTCGGTAATGACTTTGGTCACTTCTTGCGGATGGTCGTACCACAAGCAGGCGCGCGCGTCGGCGATCGTCTTGGTTGTGATCTTTGGGTTTGTCTCCGCGCAACCCTTCCAACTCGTGTCGAGAAAACTCTCCATGTAGTTGTTACCAGGATCGTGGTAGATCCCATCGAGTCCTGGCTTCAGAAGCAGTGTCGGAACGGTTAGCTTGTCGATTTCCAGGCACACGTCCTGCGCATTGAATTCGTTGAGGTAACGAACCCAGACGTGCAGCGGTGGGGCTGCCGCTTCGCGCCACAGCCTCAGACCGCAAACCGGATTGATGGCGTAGTCGCCGGGCATGAAGTTGTTGTCGTCCCAGGTTTCGCGCTTGACCGTCTTGAACCAGCGCGGCGCCATGAAGTTGTCGGTGACGGCAACACGCTTCTCAAGCGTTGCGATCTGCGCAGCGCGCGCGGGATCGCTCGCCGTCATGCGTGCGGTACCCGCTAGAAGTACTACCGCTTTGATCTCCGTGGGGTGCTTCATGGCAAGCCGCAACGCAATTTGAGTTCCTGTCAGCCAGTGCCCAACGATGATCGGGTTTTCGATCTTCTCGTCGCTGATCAGTTTCTCGATTGCTGTGATCGCGGCGTTGGTCCAGGTCTGCTCACCGAAGCTGGTCTTCTCGCTGGGCGACGGCGGTGCTGCGGTCCCGCCGAAGCCAGGTAGTGTCACTGCATACATACGAAGCTGCCCCGCAAGTCCCTCCGTGAATTCGTTGAAAACATCTCCGCCGAAGCCAAGCCCAGGAACTAGGATCATCGCTTGTGTGCCGGTGCCGGTACGGATCACTCCACCAAGCGTGCCGAGCGTGGCTGTCTTGTAACCCGGTGGATCGACCAAGTTGTTGAGCGTCGGGTCTTGGTCCATGCGCCGTTTGCATGCTTGCTGCGCGAACAGGTGTTGCGTCGATGCCAGCGCTATCACACAGATCAGCGCAACACCTCGCGCGACACGCGATCTACTCGGTGACAGTCCGGGCAGCGCTCCAAGAAGCCGGTGACGTCTCGTCGCGATTTGGTGAACGGCGGTCGACCCAGCGTTGAATTGTTCGGCTTGCGATCCCTCGATCATGGAGTCCCCCTTGCGGCTCTTCGCGGGCGGACGATACCCAGATCGCTTCGGTCACAAAGCGGTTCTGCTTCGCCGGTTTCCCTCGCGGGTTCGGCGGTCGAGCCGTGCGTTGAGGCGCGACTCTAGGGTCGCAGTGCGCCTTGCTTTGATTCGCTTAGGACGGTTTTGGTGGGTCCGACACCAGCCTCTTGATAGAGAACGTCATCGTCCTTGGCCCAGACGAAGTGCGGCACGTTGGCAGGCGCGACGTAAATGCTGCCGACTGGAATCGCAACCAACTTGGCCTCGTCGAACGTCTCTCCGAAGCCGACGTACAGCGTACCGGACAGCACCGTGCTGTTGCGCTGGTCGGGGTGCGTGTGCGGCATGATGCGCCCGCCTTTGGTGAGTTTGACTCTCAAGATGTACGGTCCGGCGTTCTGCTCTTGGCCAAGCGCCCAGACGGCTCTTACTGCCGAATTGTTGGGGGGCGTGATCCAGGCCAACTTCTCTGGGTCGATCGGCGCCGGGCTTGGTGTCGGCGATTGAGCAGCAGCGTTGAGTGAAAGAGCCAGGCAAATCATCGTCGTTGAGATCGCAACGAGTTTCATGTCGACACTCCAGCAGTGGTGTGAGGATCTTGATCGGGGGTCGTTGAGTTCGGGATGCACACAAGATGCGCCGTGCCGGGAATCTTCCGCACGCGCATTTCCATGCCTTTGATGAAACCGCGTACTTCCTCCGCCGTGCGAGTGACGGCCTGTCACGGTCGCCCCCTACCATGACCCGCATGCGAAAACCCAAACGCCTCGTTGAATCCATACACCGGATAAACCCGATACGCTGGGCCGCACTCCACGGTCTCTTCGTCGCAATCGCCGAACGTCTCGCGGTACAGAAAGTACAACCGATCGTTCTTCTCGATCCACCCGACAATCAACACGCCGTGCCCACTCGGGCCGACGATCGGAAAGTCACCCAGTCGTGTATCGCGAAACACACCATGAAGCGCAGAAAAGCGGATCTTGATTCCTGCCAATAACGGCCCGTATGTCTCCAACGCATCGCGCAGCCTTAGCGAATCGGCTTCGGGGTAGATCTTCAGCAGCGCGCGCCAATGAAACGTGGGGCTCAACACGCGCACCGCATGAAGCGCGCCCACCGCGCTCAAGTCGAGCGTGTGCTCGAGCGGCAAATGCCGATCACGCACCGTTCGTGGCTCCCCACGCAACGTCTCCTCCTCGACGAGCTGCGCAAATGCAGCGACCGAGAAAGGCACCGGGACACCGGTCACCGGGTCCAGATGATCGTCGTCGGAGAGCTCGAACAACTCGGGGTCTTTCTCTGCGTGCTCATAGTACGCAGCGTCGATCGCGCGCGGATCGTAACCGTTGTACGTGCGGCCATCGAAGATCGAGGTATACGGCGGCAGCACGTTACCCTGCTGCAACCGAAACCAGTCAAGCAGCATGCTGGTGGAGGTTGCCATGCACTTGTAGTGGCCCAAACGGCGATCGGGGCGAAACTGCCACGGCGGGTTGGGCGCATAGCGTGCGTTGATCGTGTTCACCTGCTCGAGCGTTTCTTGCGTGCTCTTGTACGAGACGCCATGGTCGAAGTAGGGCAACACGTGAACACGCATGCCGTCGATCTCGCGCGTGCCGGTTGCCACAAAGCGACGCGCCACCGGAAACCCCTGGCCCTGAAAGAACAGTTCGTCGTAGTAGTCGGGCACGACCAGTGTGTCCGGCGCGCGATCGAGTGCATCTGTGGCGCGATGCGCCGGAAACAGCAGATACGCCAGCGCGATGATGCCGCACACGACCGCAACAGCGATCAACAGCGCGCCGCGCACTCGTGTTGCCGTGTAGCGCACCGCTACGTCAACTCCGACTCAGGCTTTTGCCAGCGAATCAATGCGAGATCCTTCACAAATACGGCGTAGATCACTGGAACCATTAGCAGCGTGACCACAGTGGCGACGGTGAGCCCTCCGATCTGGGCGTAGCACAGCGGCTCCCACAGCGGGCCGCCGTGTGAGGCCAAGGGAAACAACGCAATCACGGTGGCGCCGACGGTAATCAGCACTGGACGCAGGCGCATGATCCCGGCATCGAGCAGTGCTTGTTCGAGCGGTGCGCCGGCCTCGTGCTGCTCCTCGATGAAGTCAAACAGCACGATCACGTGGCTGACGATGACGCCGACCAAGCTGGCTACTCCCAGAAACGCCATGAAGCCGAACGGTGCATCCATCAACCACAGCGCCGCGAGCGCGCCAACTATTCCGTACGGGATCGCGGCGAAGACCACCAACGGCTTGACGGCGTGGCGGAACTGCATCACCAGCGCCAAGTAAATCGAGGCGATCGAAATCAACATCACAACCGCCAGCTCGGCGAACCCCTTGGACTGTTCCTCCTGTTCGCCGCCAATTTCGAGCCGATAGCCAGGCGGCAGCGAGCGTCGGATGGTTTCGAGGCCGGGCGCGGCGAGCTTCATGACATCGGAGGCCAGGTACCCTTCGGCAGGAAACGTCGCAACGGTGATGGTGCGGAACTGGTTGCGGCGTTGAATGCGCGTGGTCTCTTGTGAGAACTCGACGCGCGATACAGACGACAGCGGCACCTTCTGTTGGCCTTGCGCGGCATACACGTACAGGTTGCGGATGTCTTCGATGCGCGCGCGTTCCTCCATGCGCAGTCGCGCCACGATCGGAATCTGCTTGTCTTCTTCGCGCAGCGTTCCCACCGGGACGCCGCTCAAGCCGGTGCTCGATGCCGCGGCAATGTCCAAATGCGTGACGCCGGCAAGATTGGCTTTGTCCGAGTCGATCTGCAGATTGACCGCGAAGGTAGGGGCGCCCCAATCGTCGCGCGTGCGCTCCGTGTGCGGGAGGCTGCGAAACAGATCCTTCAGTTGCTCGGCGGTGCGGCGCAAATAGGCGATGTCTTCGCCGGAGACGCGGACTTGCACCGGCACACCGATCGGCGGTCCGGTTTCGAGCTGGCGCACGTCGACGTTGGCGCCGGGAACGCCCGCCCACAACGCTCGCTGGAGTGGACCGACGAAGTGGTTGGTGTCGTGCTTGTCGTGGAGTTCCACCAAGATCTGCGCGTAGTTGAGCTGCGATTGCTCCGGCGATACCGAAAACCAGAAGCGCGGGCCACCCCCGCCCAAGAATGTCGTGAGCGACTGCAGCACCGGCGGGTGATCTTTGAAACCATCGCCGTACTTTTCGCGAGCAAACTCCTCGGCCGCCTGCTCGATCACGCCCTCGGCCTGCGTCACGGCGTCGCGCGTGGCGGAGAGCGGCGCATCGTCGGGGAGCCAGACGTCGACGTACGAAAGGTACGACAGGTCTTTGGGGAAGAACTGCTGGCGCAGGCCGCTGAGCGCAACGCCGACAATCGCGACAATGACCAGCGACGCGGTGAGCGTGAGCCAACGATGCTCGATCGCCCACGATCCCAAGCGATAGTAGATCGCTGAGAAACCTCGTGAGCGGCGCGCGTCGATCGACAACTCGGGCTTCGGCCTCAGCAAGTAGTAGCCCAAGAGCGGAATGAACGTCATCGACACCAAGCGCGACGCGACCAGCGAGCAGGCGATCACCACCGGCAGGCTGTACAGAAAGCGCCCGGTGTCGCCGCTCAAGGTCAGCAACGGCAGGTACGCGATGATGTTGGTGATGGTGGCGTAGAGAATCGCGCGCGACAGCTTTGTAGGGCCAAGCCACGCCGCGATGCCGGCCGGGTGCCCAGCGGCAAGGTCGCGCTTGATGGCGTCGCCGGCCACGACCGGATCATCGACCAACAGGCCCAAGGCCAAGATCAGCGAGGCAATCGAAACCTGCTGAATGTCGATCTGCAGTAGGTGCATGAAGCCGAATGTCATGCACAGCGTCACAGGAATCGCCAGCGACATCAGCACCGCAGAGCGCCACTCCCAAAAGCCGATCAACGACACGATGACTACCAAGATCACCGCTTCGTACAAACTGCGCATGAACAGCTCGACGTTCTCGGCGACCTGCAGCGGTTGATCGGAGGTGCGTGCCAGGATCAAATCGGCTGGGATGCGGCCGCGGAAATCGTCGAGCGCATCATTGACGGCGCGGCCAAAGTCATCGATCTGCTGACCGGCTCGCATGGTGACGGCCAGCGTGACGGCGCGAGAACGGCGCCAGGTGCCATCGGGTTGTCGTGCGGAGTAGAAGTTGAGAAAGCGCGGCGGCGAGTCGTAGCTGCGCCAGATGTCGAACAGGTCACGCAAGTACAGCGCATGGCCCGATGCGGTGGGGACCAGCACATCGCCGATGTCGCGCTCGCTGGTGAACTCGCCGCTGGGGTCGACGCGCAGCAATTTGTTTCCCGATTCGATCGAGCCGCCGGGCAGTGTGATGTTTCGCGCGCGCAGGATTTGCGGGATCTGCGAGGGAAGCACGCCGTAGGCTGCAAGCCGCTCTTGCGAGTAGTTGAGGTAGATGCGTTCCTCGAGTAAGCCTGTGCGCGTCACGGTGGAGACGTTCGGGACCGCTTGCAGTGTGCGCTTGATCAGATCGGTAAACTCTTCCAACTCTTTGTAGCTGTAGCGGTCGCCGGCCGAGGCGGTGAGTCGCGCACGAGTCTGGCTGATCTCTCCAATCACGGTGGGAGCCCACGCATCGGGGTGCAGTTCCGAGACGCGAAGCCGTTCGCGGATGAACTGCGCGCCCAGTCGCGCCAAGGCTTGATCGTCGAGCCGAGTGGCGGCATCGAGTCCGACGAACCCCGAGCCTTCGAAGAAGCGAACGTCGCGCAGTGCATGCTGCTCGACGGCAAAGCGGCCGAACAAGACGAAGTGCTCCATGACCTGCGCGCTGGCAATCGAGCGCGGGACGCTGTAGACCACGCCGACGCGGCGCTCCCCTGCTTCGATGCTGCTGCCGAGCCTGGCCTGGGTGAGTTGACGCGTCACCGCGTCGGCGCGCAGCGCGATGTCCACGTCGCTGACGCGTGGGCTGGCGACGGTGAGCATCAGCGTGGCGGTGTCGCCGAAGTCCTTGAGGAAGCGAATCGGGCCGGCACCCTCGGGCAAATCGTGAATGTTGTCGAGGCGGATCTTGATGTCGTCGAACTCGCGCGCGGTGTCGAGCGCATCCTCCGACAGTTCGACCTGCACCACGGCAATACCGACGCGCGTGTTGGAAGTGATCTTGCGTGCGCGTCGATTGCCGGCGATCGCTTCCTCCATGCGACGTGTCACCAACTGCTCGATCTTTTCGGCGCCGGTGTTGGGCCACGAGCACAACGCCAGGGCCGATCGCACCGGAATGTCCGGGTCCTTGCGTTTGGGCATGGCGAAATAGGCATACGCGCCCCACAGCAGCGTGCCGATCAACAACACCCAAGCGATGTGCCGCTGCTGCACGAAGAATCGTGCGGTGTTGTGAGTCTCGGCGACGATCGACTCGTCGCTGCGGCCATGACTCACGGCACGATCCGTACCGGCTCGCCATCGGAGATCAGCGACGGTCCGCTCACCACCACACGCTCATTGCCGGTGAGTCCCGTTTTCACGACCACGCGCGTGCCGACCACATCGCCCAATGTCACGTCACGGAGGCGCGCGGTGCCGAACTCGCCGTCCCCT
This sequence comes from Acidobacteriota bacterium, assembly GCA_046331425.1. Lineage (GTDB taxonomy): Bacteria > Acidobacteriota > Polarisedimenticolia > J045 > J045 > JANNUT01. Next base: position 3,032 of record JAXLQU010000039.1, on the reverse strand, counting down.
TCGACGACGATCACGGCGTAGCCGCCCGCGTTCTGCCGCGACATCACGATCGACTCCAACGGCGCGGCCAACGCATCGGCCGGGGCGCTTTTGGTGAGGTCGGCTGGAATCCGCACGGTGACGATCATGCCTGCGCGCAGCGTGCCGTCGGCATTCGACAGCGACACTTCGATCGGAAACACACGCGACGCGGAGTCGGCCGCAGGGGCGATGGCGGTGATTGGGCCGCTCATCACGGTACGCGCCGCGTCATCGGTGGCCACTTGCAACGTTTGGCCCAACGCAAGGCGGGCTGCCACCGACTCGGGCACGCCGCACATCGCTTTCACCATCGAGGTGTCGGCCACAACGAAAGCCGGATTCTCCGGTGAGGTGAGTTGCCCAACCTCGACACCGCGCATCAACACCACGCCGGCGCGCGGCGCGGTGAGCGTAACGTCGGAAACGCCCGTGGCTGTGACGCTGTCTTGCGCTTGTGTCGACTGAAATTGTGCTCTGGCCACATTCAGCGCCGCTTGCGCCGCATCGAACTCGGTACGGGTGAGGCTTTGCGACTTGTAGAGCGTGTCGGCACGCGCGAAGTCCTGCTCGGCACGCGCAAGCACCGCTTGGGCGGCGCTGATCTGCGCTTCGGTTTGCCGACGAAGATCGCGCTGCTCGGTCCCCGTGAGTCGCGCGAGGAACGCACCGCGCACGACAACATCGCCGGGCTGCAGCGTCCGCATCCGGCCGTCGGCGCCGCGGCGCTGCGCAATCTCCGATACACGGCCAGATGTCTTGAACGAGACGGCTACCTGCTCGCGCGGCACGATCGTCCCCGAGAAGCGCAACTCCTGTGGCGGCGGCGCGACGCTGACAGCCGAGACACGCACGGGGCGCGGTTCGACCTTGATCTCGGAACGCGAGTGGCACGCGCTGGCGATGACGAGCACGCCCGTGAGGCCAACGCATGAACCTGCAAGGCTGCGTTTCACAGCTCACCTCCCATGGCACGCTCCAAATCGCGGCGCGCTTCGGCGCGTGCATTTTCGGCGTCCAGCCGCGTTGTGCGAGCGTTGGTCAGGCGCGATTGAGCATCGAGCAGATCGCGCAGTGTCGAGGCGCCAACGCGATAGCGATTGTCGGTGACTCGAAAGCGTTCGATCGCTGCGGCCTCGGCCGCCTGCTGGGCGCGCACGATCGCATCGGCCTCCTGAGCGCGGCGATACGCGGCGTCGACATCGACCGCCGTTGCCTCTTCCGCTTCTTGCGCGGCCAGTTCGGCTTGGCGTCGCGCGTGATTTCGCTCGGAAATCTCGCGCTTGCGCCGCCCGAAGCTGAACGGCTCCCACGACACAATCACACCGGCTTGCATGATTCGTTCAGGGAGCAATTCGACGTTGTGGAAGCCGTCGTAAGTCAGCGCCAGGCTGATGTCGGGAATCGACTCACTGCGCTTGATGCGCCATCCAAGCTCGGCTTGCTTGGCGGTCAGTCGTGCACGTCTCAACTCGGGCCGACCGGCCAGCGCACGAGCGCGCGCCTCGACCAGCGATGGAAGGGCCGACGGCTCGGAGATCGGCGCGGGGCTCCATGCGGTGTCGATTGGCTTGCCCACCATTACATTGATTCGCTCACGTGCGGTGTCGGCCGCGTTGCGTAACATCAGCGCACGCGCTTCCTCGGCGGCGAGATTGGCTTGAACGTCCAGCAGGTCGGCTTTCATCGCCGCTTCCACGGCAACCGCTTGCGTCACGCTGCGCTCGAGTTCTTGCAGAAACTGTTGCGTGCTGCGGCTCGCCGCCAAGCCGTCCTGCGCTTGCAATAGAGCGCGATAGTTGCGTCGCACTTCACTGCGAATCGCCAGGCGTTGCGCACCAAGGCCGGCCTGCTCCGACTCGAGTCCGGCCATCGAGTACTTCACCCCCAGCCCCAACCGACGCTGTTGCGTAAGCGGTAGCGCGAGACGGCCGGTGACGCGACCGATCAACGATGGGTCGCTGTCGATGGTGATGTCGCTGCCGGGGAGTGGGCCGGTGCCGGGATACTCTCCGAGTTGCCCGCGGCTCAAGGAAAACTCCACCGGTCTCAAGAGCGACGACACCTGCGATTCGAGGCTGAGCAGCGGTAGGCGACGCGCTTTGGCCAAACCCAAGCGATCTGCTGCTTGGTCGACAGCCAGATGGGCTCCTTGCAGTGTGCGATTGCTCGCTTCGGCCAGCGCCAACGCATCGTCGAGCGTCAGCGTCTCCTGCGCGCCGACCGGCAGCGCGGACAGAGCCGCCATCAGCAGAATGAACCGACATCGCACGGCCGCATTCTAGCGGCGAATCAGCGAAACCCCGCTCGGATCACCTGCCCAACATCAAGAGCACCGCAGGCTAAAGCGACTGTAGAAATGCAAGCACAGGGGCGGCCGCTTCCTTCCCCTGCTTGGCATGGTGAAGAAGATCCAAACCGTGCGGGCCCTTCGAGCTCTTCAGCTCGGGCCAAGCGGTAAGGATCGGTTTGACGACATCGAGTTTGCCCAACATCGCGGCAACGAAGATGTCGAAGCGTCCACCCTGATCGATCAAATATTGGGCGATGTCGGGGCGACCCATGTGACCTGCCCCACCGATCGCCATTTCGAAATCTCCACCGCCCCAATCCCAGGCAGCGTTGAGCAGTTTGGGTTGCGCAGCGAGCATCGACTTGACCTTGTCGAGGTCGTTGTGCCCGGCAACGACGAACTCCTTGACCAGATCGGGAGCCAGTGCCGGCGGCTTGTCACCCGCCGCAGACGCGGGTAGCAGAGAGAACGCGGCGGCTCCGGCAGAGATCATGAGCAGTTCGCGGCGCGAGAGTGCAGTGGGGTTCATCCGTGGCTCCTTGTGCGAAACAGCTTACGCGTGAGCCGGCGATCCGCTGCGATCGGTGTGCAAACAGACGTAAAAGGGGGAGGCCTCGTCACGCTTGACGCGTGAGGAGGCCTCGCCCCGGACATCGCGACTCTCGAGACCGGCGTTGCGGATGCGGCACCGGCCAGGAGTCTGCTGCCGATTACAGCCCCG
>JAXLQU010000038.1:0-26627 GCA_046331425.1 Acidobacteriota bacterium | reverse complement strand
CGGTGAGGCGTCCCGTCACACGGACCCGTTCCCCCACCAGGCCGAACAACTCGGGGCCGCGACCTTCATCGTCGATCGCGTACTCGTGAATATCGGCAGAAACCACTGCAACCGCAGAAAGATTGGTTTCTCGATCCCATGTTGCCGGCGTGACCATACCTTCGATCGTTGTCGCGTCGCTCACTGAAACTCCCTCACGTGCGATCCCATTCCCCTTCGTCAGGCGGGCGGATGCTAGTCGATCTCAGCGCCGACGGCGATGGCGCGCGGCCACTTTGTTGACAGATCTCGCCTGCCATCTCAAAACGGGCCGCCATGCCTCAGCGCGACTACATCCTGCGGCTGATCGAACAACTGGCGCGCGCCGTCGCGGCGGTGATCTCACGCCGCGACGCAGGCGATCTCACGGGCGCGCATCGGCTCGTGCAAAACGCCGCAGGCGACCTGCTCGGCCTTTCGGGCGACGATCTCGAGCGATTGTCCGTAGACGAATGGCGCACGCTGCTGCGTCCCACCGGCCAACTCGATGTCGAGCGGTGCATCGTCGTCGGCAGCCTGCTGGATGAGTTGTTCCGCACCACCGGTCAGCCGATCCATGCCGAGCGGGCGTTGCCGCTGCTCTTGGAAGCCGCTCCGCTCGCCGCACCCGAACTTCGCGACACACTCGACGCCCGCTTGGCTCACCTGGAACGCGCTCTCGAGTGCCTGCCTGCGGACTGCGCCAAGACTCTGGCCCTTCACTGGGAATCTCGCGGCAAGTTCGGGCGGGCCGAGGATGCGCTGCACGAGCTTCGTCGGGTCGATCCGATCGCAGCGCGTGCCGCGGCTCGCGCGTTCTACGACCGACTGGCGCCGATGAACGATCGCGTGCTCGCCGACGGCGGCTTACCTCGCGATGAACTCGCCACCGGCTTGGCGCAATTCGAACGGGACTGAGTCGGCGACCCGACTCGAGCGCGCGATCGCCAGTGATCGACTCGCTTGTCAGCGATCGCCAGGCCCGAAAAAAAGAGCCCGCCAGTTTCCACCGGCGGGCTGCCCTTGCTTATCGCTCTACACAACCGATCGCGCTTACCAAACCTCGCAGCGCTCGGCTGGATTCATCGGCTGATTCGGCTTGCACTGGAACGCCTCGGCAAACTCGGGTAACTGCGAGAGCGGTCCGTTGACGCGCCACCGTGGATGCGAGTGATAGTCCACCTTGACAAGCTGCTGTTCGATCTGCGGTGTCTGCAGTGAGCACCAGGTCTGCGCAAACGCCGTGAAGAACAGTTGTTCGTCGCTGAGACCTTCGACCGCGACACTCTTTATCTCCGGCTTTTGCTTGGCATATTCCCGATAGGCCCGATACGCGATCTTGATCCCGCCCATGTCGGCAATGTTCTCGCCCGAGGTGAGGTTGCCGTTGAGCACGAGGTCGGGTTGAACCTGGTAGCTGCTGTACAACACCCGCACGCACTGGGCGCGCGCCTCGTAACGCTCGGCCGCCGCCGGCGCCCACCACTCTCGCAACTGTCCATCGCCGGCGAACTTGCGTCCATCATCGTCGAACCCGTGCGTGAGCTCGTGGCCCATCACCATTCCCATGCCGCCGAAGTTCATCGCCACCGAGTAGTCCCGATCGAAGAATGGCGCTTGCATGATTCCTGCCGGAAAAGCCATCTCGTTGTTGAGCGGGTTGTAGTACGCGTTGACCGTCGGGGTGGTCATCCCCCACTCGGTCTTGTCGACCGGCTGTCCGACCTTTTTCAATTCGCGATCGAACTCGAACTTGGCGGCCGTGAGCGCATTCGCAAAGTAGTCGCCAGGCACGAGTTTGACCGACGAATAGTCGATCCACTTGTCGGGATAGCCGATCTTGTTGGCCACCATGCTCGCCTTCTGCTTGGCCGCTTCGCGTGTCGCGTCATCCATCCAACTGAGTTGGGGCAAGCCGGCGACGAACGAGGCTTCGACGCGATGGATCATATCCAGTGCAATCGTCTTGCTCTCACCGGGGAACATTCGCTCGACGAAGATCTTGCCGAGGATGTCGCCGAGGGCGCCATCGGTTGCGTTGACACACCGTTTCCACCGGGCCTGCTGTTCACGTTGACCGGAAAGCGTCTTGCCATAGAACTCGAACGAGGCGTCGACGAACGGCTTGGAAAGCGTATTGGCGCTCGAACGAACCGCCTGCCATCGCAGATACGCTTGCAATGTGTTGGCATCGGTCGATTGCAGCAGCTTTTCCAAGCCGCTGAAAAACGCCGGTGTCATCACGTTGATTTCCTTGATGTCAGGGTAGCCGGCCGCCGCAAACAGCTTGTCCCACGGCAAACTCGGGGTCAGCTTTTGTAGTCCATCACGATTGAGTTTGTTGTACGTCTTGTCCGGATCGCGCAGTTCGGCGCGCTCCTGACTGATCTTCGCCAGCTCGGTTTCGAACGCCAGGATCTTCGTGGAATCTTGCTTGGCAGCGTCGGCACTCGATCCTGCCAACTCGAGCAGCTTGGCGATCAACGCAGTGTAACCCTCGCGAATCGTTGCATAGCCAGGCTCGAGGTAATACGAGCGATCGGGCAAACCTCCGCCACCTTGCACCATGATCAAGATGTTCTTGTTAGGGTCTTTGTAGTCGGCCCCGACAAACCCGGAGAAGAGCGCCTGCACACCGAGTGGTGAGAGTTTGCCGATCGCCGTCATTAGACTCGGCTTGTCGGCAGCCGTCTTGATGATCGTCATCAGCGGGGCCAACGGTTTGGCGCCCGCGGCATCGATCGCCGCTTCGTTCATGCACGATCCGTAATACGTGCCGAGCTTGGCCAGGTCGGGGTTGGACCCTCCTTTGGTGGCCGATTCGTCGAGAATCGCGCGCAGCGTGGTCAGGTTGCGCTCGGCGATCTCGCTGAAGCCTCGCCCCCAGCGCGAACGATCCCCGGGAATCGTGGTGTTCTTCATCCACGAACCGCACGCGTAGGCGTAGAAGTCGACGCACGGATCGACCGAACGATCGATCGACGCCAGGACGCCTGCCGCTACTTCCGCCGCAGACTTGCGGGCGGGCTCGGCGGCGATTGCAAGGCTGGCGCACAACGATATCGCCGCGAGGGCGGACACGGGCAAGAGCTTTCTCATGATGGGACCTCCGAGCGTGGAACCTGACAGGTGATGAAGCGGCTGAACCTCTTTGGGAATGGCGGGACGGGGGATTCTACGGATCAGCGCCTCTCCCCTGACATCGGTTTACAGTCATTTACAACCGCGGTGGTCAGTCGGATTGTTAACTAGCTCTGTGAACGTCGCCGACCCATTCGCCCGCCGTTGCGGGCCGCTGGCCTGCCTGTGGCTGACAGTCCTCGGACTGATGGTTACACCGGCTTGGGCGGCGGAACGACTCCCGCGAGGCATTCTCTTGCCGAAGGTCGTCGTGGCCGCCGATACCGAGCAAAGCTACGCGCTCTACGTGCCGTCGGGTTACGACGCCAAACGCCCCAACACAGTCTTGATCTGCTTCGACCCTTCGGGACTCGGATCCGTTCCGGTAGAGCTGTTTCGTGAGACCGCCGAGATCTATGACGTGCTGGTCGCCGGCTCGAATGTCGTGCGAAGCGGAGAAATCGAACCGGCGCTCCGCGCGGCGGACACTCTTTGGAAGGACCTGGATTCGCGATTCAACGTCGATCCGCGACGTGTCTATCTGTGCGGATTCTCTGGTGGTGCAGCGGTAGCAACCGAGATCGCCCTGGCGCAACCCGACCTGATCGCGGGGGTGATTGCCTGCGGCGGCGTTTTCTCCAGTCGACCGCGCAAAGACGTCGAGTTCAAGATGCCACTTGCGTTGATCGCCGGCAGTGCCGATTTCAATCGACTCCTGCTCGAGGACGTCACCGCCGACCTATCGCGACGTAAAACCACGGTGAGGTTGTGGATCCCTTCGGGGTCGCATGAATGGCCCAAGTCGCCGTCGCTGCGTGACGCCTGGGAATGGCTGGAACAACGCGCGTTACGCGATGGCCGCCGTCCCGCCGATCCTGCGCTCGCGCGCCGGCTGATGCGTCGCGCCCTGGCCCGCGCCGGCGAGGCGGAGCAGCAGGGGCGCGTGATCGAGGCGTACACAGGTTTCGCTGCGCTCGCCAACGAGTCACCCAAGAGTGAGGAAGGGATGATGGCGCAGGCCGCGGCCAAACGGCTGGGGGAGACAGCCGAGTACAAGGCAGCGAGGCAGCGGAACAAGCGAGACCGTGAACGCGAGACCGAGTTCGTCGAACGGGTGCGCAGCACCATCGATCAGTTGGCGCTGCACCCTACCGACTCGATCGAGCGCCGGCAGTCGATCGCCGCGCTTGGAATCGAGTCGTGGCGCAAGGAAGGGACCGAGGTCGCGCGGCGCTCGCTGGAACGCGTTTTCTATGAGTCGTACGAGCGCGGGATTTCGGGACTGCTGCAAACGCGCGTCGCTCAGGGGTTGGCTGGACTCGGTGTCGCGGTCGCGGTTCGACCCGACGGCCCGCTCGCGCTCTACAACTACGCGTGCGCCTTGGCCCGGCATGGTGAAAAGAAAGAAGCCCTGAAATACCTCAAGCGCGCGGTCGAAACCGGGCGCTTCGCGGCGGAAGACATTCAACGCGATGAGGATTTCATTTCGCTGCGCGATGAGTTGGAATACAAGCAACTCGTCCGCCCACAGCTTTGAGCCGGTTCGTTGAGTCGCCAACAGTTGTTAGCATGCGCGACACGTACAGCGGCTCCGCCGTCTGTTCCTTAGCCCCGGTCCCGATCAGGAGATTTCCAATGCGCCGCCTGCTTGCCCTTGCTTTGGTTCTCGGTCTGTCACTCTCCGCCCCGCTGTGGGCCACTCCGAAATCATCGACCCCCAAGAAATCAGACCAGCCAGAGGAGAAGAAAGAGCTTCCGATCCGACTCAAACCGGAGACGTACGGCGGACTTTCGTTTCGCAGTATCGGACCAGGCGTCACGTCGGGCCGAATCGCCGACCTGAAGGTTCACCCCAAGGACAAGTTCACCTGGTATGTCATTGCGGCCTCGGGCAACGCCTGGAAAACCACCAATGCCGGCACCACCTGGACGCCGATCTTCGACGGCTACGGCTCGTACTCGTTGGGGACCGTGACGATCGATCCCAACGACCCGCTCACGGTTTGGATCGGAAGCGGTGAGAACAACAGTCAACGCAGTGTCGGTTACGGCGATGGCGTGTATGTCTCGCACGATGGCGGCAAGTCGTTCGAGAAGTCCGGGCTGGAGAGGTCCGAGCATATCGGCATGATCGCGATCGATCCGCGTGACTCGCGCACGGTGTTCGTTGCCGCGATGGGGCCGCTATGGGCTTCCGGCGGCGATCGCGGCCTATACAAGACCACCGATGGCGGCAAGACCTGGACGCGCATTTTGCACGTCGACGACGACACCGGCGTGAGCGAAGTGCTGCTCGACCCGCGTCGCCCCGACACCCTGTATGCGGTGTCGTATCAACGGCGTCGTCATGTCTGGACCTTGATCAACGGCGGGCCGGGTTCGGCGATCCACAAGTCGACCGACGGCGGCGCCACCTGGAAGAAGATCGTCAACGGCCTGCCGTCAGGCGATCTCGGCAGGATCGGTATCGCGATCGCGCCCTCGCGCCCCGACACGCTCTACGCAATCGTCGAGGCCGAACGCGGAGAGGGCGGCTTGTATCGCTCGCTGGATGGCGGTTCGTCATGGGACAAACGCAACGCCTACGCCGTGTCGAGCGCACAGTACTACAGCGAACTGTTCGTCGACCCCAAGAACGCCGAGCGGATCTACATCATGGATACGCTCTTGGGCCGCAGTGAAGATGGCGGCAAAACGGTCGCCAGCATCGAAGGCAAGTACAAACATGTCGACAATCACGCGATGTGGATCGACCCCGACAACACCGCACACATGCTGGTCGGATGCGATGGTGGTCTGTACGAGACCTGGGACGACACCGCGACGTGGGATTTCAAATCGAACATGTCGCTGATGCAGCTCTACCGCGTGGCGGTCGACGACTCGAAGCCGTTTTACTACATCTACGGCGGAACCCAAGACAACCTCACCTGGGGCGGCCCGTCACGCACGCGCAACCTACACGGTGGCCGCAACAGCGATTGGTTCACGGTAACGGGTGGCGATGGCTTCGAGCCGGCGATCGACCCCTCCGATCCGAACATCGTCTATGCCGAGTCGCAGTACGGCGGTCTGGTGCGCTTCGATCGCCGCAGCGGCGAGGAGGTCGAACTGCAACCGCAACCGGGAGCGGGCGAAGCGCCACTGCGTTGGAACTGGGATTCGCCGCTGATCATCAGCCCGCATCGCGCGACGCGGCTTTACTATGCGGCGCAACGGGTCTTCAAAAGCGACGATCGCGGCGACACCTGGGTGCCGATCAGCGCCGACCTGACGCGTCAACTCGATCGTAACAAACTGCCGGTGATGGGCCGTGTGTGGGGCATCGACGCCATTGCGAAGAATGCGTCGACATCGTTCTACGGCAATATCGTGTCGTTGGCCGAGTCGCCGAAGGTAGCGGGGTTGATCTACGTCGGGACCGATGATGGCCTGATTCAAGTCTCGGAAGACGACGGCAAGAACTGGCGCAAGCTGGACACATTTCCAGGGGTGCCCGATCGCACCTACGTCACCGACCTTTACCCCTCCTCGCACGATGCCGACACCGTCTACGCTACCTTCGGCAATCACAAGCTGGCCGACTTCAAGCCGTACGTGTTGAAGAGCAGCGATCGCGGCCGCACTTGGACGTCGATCGCCAACGGACTGCCGGAGCGCGGAAACGTCTGGACGATTGCCGAAGACTTGAAGAAGCGCGGCTTGCTCTACCTCGGAACAGAATTCGGGTTTTTCGTTTCCAGCGACGACGGCAAGGGTTGGCTGCAGTTGAAGGGTGGGCTGCCTACGACGGCGATTCGCGACATCGAACTGCAACCAACATGGGACGACCTCGTGTTGGCCTCGTTCGGGCGCGGCTTCTACATCCTCGACGATATGTCCCCGTTGCGTTGGGTCGATGACGCAACGGTTGCTCAAGAGGCTGCGCTGCTGCCCGTCAGAGAAGCGGTGGCCTACATTCAAGACGCCCCGCTCGGAGGGAACGGGAAGTCGTTCCAAGGCGACAGCCTGTTTACGGCGCCCAACCCACCGTTTGGCGCGACATTCACCTACTACCTGAAAGACGAGATCAAGACCAAGAAGGCGCAACGCAAGGAGCGCGAGAAAAAACTGGTCGAGGAAAAGAAAGACGTGCCGTATCCGAGTTGGGATGAGGTGCGTGCCGAAGAGCGCGAGGAAGCACCGAGTGTGGTGCTGACCGTGCGCAGCGAGGACGGCAAGGTCGTCCGCCGCATCACGGGCCCGGTCGGTGCCGGGTTGCATCGCGTGACCTGGGACTTGCGTTACCCGCCTTCGCTTTCGGCGCAGAGCATCGTCGCCAACGACGAAGGCGCACTTCCGTCCGGCCCGCTGGCCGTGCCGGGCAACTACACCGTTTCACTCCAGAAGCGGGTCGACGGTCAACTGTCGGCGTTGGCGGCAGCGCAGAGTTTCCGTGTGACCTCGCTCGACTTGGCCACGCTCGGCGCGCAGGACAAGGCGGCGAGGCTGGCGTTCGAGCGCCAACTCGGCGCGCTACAGCGTGCCGTGCTTGGTGCCGGCGATGCACTCGATGAGGCGCGCGGCAAACTGACTCTCATCAAACGAGCGCTCGGCGAGACTCCGGACGCCCCGGATGCACTCGGTGTGGAAGCGCGACGGCTGGAGACAGTGCTCGCTGACCTCGAGATCGAGTTGCGCGGCGATAGCGTGGTAGCGGCACGCAACGAACCAACATCTCCCTCGATCACCGATCGTGTCGTGCGGGCGGTCTATTCGTTGCTCAACTCCACCGCCGCGCCGACGCAAACGCAACGCAAGGCGTACGATCTGGCGAGCGATGCGTTCAAGCCGGTGTTGGCGAAGCTCCAACGAGTCGTCGAAACCGATCTGGACAAACTCGACGCGGAGTTGGAAAAGTTGGGGGCGCCGCATACGCCGGGCCGCGTCCCACACTACTGAATAGATTCGTGCGCATCGCGGCCCATAGCCTGCGGGTTGGGGCCGGCACCTGCTTCCATCCGGTCGGCTTTGCGTCTACGCTGCTCGGACTTCGCTCTCGACGAGGAGGATGACGCATGCGGCTGACGTGGACTCTCGCGCTGTTGGCTAGTTCATTCGTGGTGGCGCCGGCACTGGCCCAGAAGCCGAATGTCGTTGGTCAGTACGAGCCGCTCAGCTTGGAGTCCCCTCATCCGTATCCGCCGGTCACGACCGTTGCCGTGGGACAAGAAGTCTTTTTTCCTGGGGCCACGTACGTGCGTGTGCATTTCAGCAAGTTTCAACTCGCCAATGGAGACTGGCTGGAAATCTCCAACATGGCGCGCACAGAGGTGTATCGCTATCAAGGCAAGGGGCCGCATGACTCGGGTGAGTTTTGGGCCAACACAATCCTTGGCGAGTCGGCGTTGATCACGCTGTACGCTCCGCAGGGCGGCGGCTTCGGCTTCGTCGTCGATGGTGCGGGCCGCGGCATCGTCCCGCTGGATGGCACCGGACCACAGCCGGAAAGCGTCTGTGGAACGCAGGACTGGAAAGACGCCAAGTGCTACGAGACCTCGCGCCCCACCGAATATGCACGCGGTCGTGGATCGGTCTTGGCGCTGATCGGCTGCTGCTCGAGCTGCACCGCGTTCAAGGTCAGCGACAGCGGCCAATTCATGACCAACAACCACTGCACCTCCTCGACCAGTGGGGTGCAGTCGACCGAGCTGCGACTCGAGTATCAGTTGCCCGGATGCGCGAGCGGCACGGCTGCCTACACGTCATCGGTGATGGGCAGCCAAATGCTCAAGACCGACGCCACATTGGACTACACGCTGTTCACGACCACCGGCAGCAGCAGCACGATTCCATGTCTGGAACTCGACCCAAGGCTTCCACCGGTCGGCGAGCGCATCTACCTTGCCGGACATCCCAACGGCGGTCCGAAGAAGCTATCGGTCGAGAGCGATCAAAACTCTGGTGGACTTTGCGCGGTCGATCGATCGCCGTACGCCGGCAACGGCGCCGACACCGACGTCGGCTACTACTGCGACACGATCGGCGGCTCCTCCGGATCACCCGTGGTGTCGGGATCGACCAACAAGGTGGTAGCGCTGCATCACTTCGGCGGCTGCCTCAATTCGGGCGTGCGGATCGATCGGATCTACCCGCAGATCTCGTCGCTACTGGGCTCATGCAACGGCGGAGGTGGCGGCCCGGTCTGCGGCAACGGGAGTTGCGAGGCAACCGAATCCAAGTGCAACTGCCCCTCCGATTGCGGCCTCCCGCCGACAACCGAAGCCGGCCTGTGCAGCAACTTGCTCGACGACGACTGCGATAGCGTCACCGATTGCACGGACCCTAACTGCGCGGGCGATCCCGCCTGTCCAGCCTGCAAAGCGAACGGCCAGACCTGCACACTCAACCGCGATTGTTGCAGTCGACGCTGCAGCGGCGCGCTTGGCCGCAAGAACTGTCGCTAGGAGCCGTACGATGCGCCGCGAATACGCAATCGCAGGATTGTTCCTGTCGCTGGGGTCGTTTCTCGTCTATCTGGCGTTGATCGAGAACGTCTGGCAGCACGAGACCGGTGCGTACGCGCTGGCGTATGCGGCGTTCGGTGCGTTGGGTGGCTTGATCGGAATCATCGGCTCGAAGCGCTGGTCTCCGCGCATCATCGGGCTGCTCGCGGTGCTGGTGTCACTCGCCTTCGTCTACGTCTTCTTCCCGGCATCGAAGATCCCCGATCTGGCCGGCATCGCCGTCGGCGAGTCGGCGCCTCCCTTCTCGCTGGTCGATCAGCGGGGTGCCGAAACATCGCTAACCGATGCGCTGAAGCGTGGACCGGTGCTGCTGGTTTTCTATCGTGGCCACTGGTGACCCTCCTGCCGATCAGAGCTCCGCGGGCTCGGAGCCGTCAACACAAAGCTCGAGAAGATCGGTGGCACGCTGATCGCTGTCAGTTCCGATCAACAGGCTGACGCGCGCGAGATGGCGGAGCGGTATCGCCTGGAGTTCCCGGTCTTGGCCGATCCGAAGTTGGAGGTGATCTCGGCGTATCGAGTGCGTCATATCGGGGGATACGCCGGCGCCGACATTGCGGCACCGGCGCACTTCTTGATAGGGACCGATGGCAAGATCGCGTGGCGTTACATCTCCCGACGCCAGCAAGAACGACCGATCAACGCAACAGACATTGACGCAATCGAAGCGCTAGAAGCGTTGCGACAGCGTGAGTAGCGTCGCTGCGCCGACTCGACTGAACCACTGATCGTCGCGCCGTTGCGACAACTCGAGGGCGATGCCGGTATCGCGCTCGACACCAACAGCCAAACTGTAGCGATTGGCGTCGCCCCACTCCGCCTCGCCGCGCAGGTACGGCAACCAGCGCGAATCGCTGCGCGGTAGAGCCCAGCGCACACCTCCGCGCAGCATCGCGCGGCGATCCTCACCAAAATCGCTGTCGAGCATCGCGCCGGCGAACAGCGAGAGGTCCCACGCTCCGGGGCGCGCGGGTGGCTCCCGCCAACGCTGACTGGCCCAACCGATCTCGGCGTAGTTCGTGCTTTTCACCGCTCCATCTCGGGCGAGTCGATGATCGCTGCGGTGGTACAACTGCAAGGCCGCCGTTCCCGATCGCCACGGGCGCTCGACGCCAAGCCAGACGAAATAGAACAGATCGCGCGTGTCGCTGGCGGTCAGCAGGTTGGCGTCGACCTCTATCACCGCGCGGGTCGAGCCATGAAGTTCCGGCGATTCTGCGCGCAGATCGAACCGCGCATGATGACGAGACTCTGTTCCGGTCCCGGCTGCCGCTGCACCGCTGAGCACCCGCCTCTGGCTCATCTGATTCAGCTTCCAACCGGCATGGGCGATTTCGAAACCCGCTTGCCAGCCGGAGGCTTGCAAGCCAAGCGCGCTCTCCGCGCGGTGATACCGCGCAAACAACGCGAGCGCGTGGCTGCGACTCCAACCGAACAACAGCATCGGGCCTGCGGTGTAGTCAATCGACGTTCGCTCGCGCTCGTCGAGCAACTCGACGCGTGCCGAGAAACCGACGGCCAGCCGACCCCACGGCGCGAACCCCTCGGCTCGCACGCGCAGCAGTGCATCGGCATCGACCCGCTGGTCGCTGAACACGACACCGAGCGCCACATCGCCGCGCCAGCGCGCGCCGCCGGCTGCGAGCCCAACGCCGGCATACCGCACGAAAGCGTGACCGTTGCTGTCGACATTGCCGCGGCCTCGTTGCCCAACGAAGCCCATCAGCCATGGATGTCTCGATGATCGCGCGGCGAGTTCTGCGCGATAGTTCAGTGATCTCACCGCGAAGCTCAGACCATTGGCTCGTTGTATCGCGGTTTGAGCGTCGAGCACGACGCCAGGCTGCCAACCGAGAGTTGGAGGCATCCACAGTGCAACACCCGTTTCGCCGGCAAGGTCGAGTTGATCCGAAAACACCCAGTACAGCGTGCCGCGTGCCTCTGCCTCCAGCCGGCCACTTTCCTCCTGGGCCGTGACGCCACTCCCAACCGCTAGCGCGATGGCAATCAACGGTGCGATTCGCATCCGGCGCAGTCTCCTCGGCCACCGAGTCGTTCGTCAATCCCAGGGGGCGCGGAATCACCGTCGCTAGGGCATGATGTCGCGCGATGGAAACAGCGCTCTACATCTTGGGTCCACTGTTGGTACTGGCCGGGGTGATCGGCACGATCCTGCCGGCGCTGCCCGGATCGCCACTGGTGTTTGCGGGGCTGTTGTTGGTGGCGTGGGCAGACGACTTTCAACGTGTCGGTCTGTGGCCGCTGGTCGGTATCGGCGTTCTGATGTTGGTATCGCTGGGCGTCGACGCGATCGCGACCGCCTACGGCGTGAAGAAGAGCGGCGCCAGCGGCTGGGCCCTCGTGGGTGCCTCAGTGGGGCTGATCGCCGGGTTGTTCTTCGCTCCCTTCGGCCTACTGCTTGGTCCTTTCCTGGGCGCACTCGGCGGCGAATACTGGGCGCGCCGCGACTGGCAACAAGCGACGCGAGCCGGCGTCGGCGCCGGGATCGGGATCGTCGTCGGCATGGCTCTGCGTGTGGTCTTTGTGTTCTCGATGATCGGTCTGTTTCTCATCGCCTGGTTTTGGAACTAGATGGATGCAATCCAATCTCTACGACTGGATCGGTTATGCGGCAGCGACGTTGACCACGGTGTCGTTCGTGCCTCAAGCGGTACGCGTGATTCGCACACGGCAAACCGGCGACCTTTCGCTGGCGATGTACAGCATCTTCGCCGTTGGCGTTGCGATGTGGTTGGTCTACGGGATCGCTCTCGGCAGCCTGCCGATCGTGCTGGCCAATGCAACGACGCTGGTGCTGGTCTTGATCATCCTCGTCATGAAGCTACGTTTCGGTTGAGGGAGGCGCCCCGATGAACGCGCCTGATGCGCGATTCGAAATCTACAGTGAAGCGGTCTGGAACGAAGTTACGCAGCGCTTGCAAGGGCAAGCCGCCGAGTGGGATGGTGCCGCGATCAAGGTTCAGCACGGGCCGTTCGTGGTGACGCTCGACCTGCACGCCGAGATCGAGGGGCACGCCTCGCTGTGCATCACCCGATTGCGTGCTGCGTTCCGCAATCTGGATGGGTTCCGATTTCGGCTCCGCCGTCACGGTGTGCTCGATTCGCTCGTGAAGTGGGTGGGCGGACAGGACATCGAAGTCGGCGACAAGACCTTCGATCGCGCCTTCGTGCTGAAGACCAACCGCCCCCAAGAATTGCAACGGGTGTTTGCCGGTCAAGACTTGCGGCAAGCACTGCTGCAGTCCTCGGCACGCTTGGTCGAGGTTCGCGATGACGAGGGTTGGTTTGGCCCTGAATTCCCCGACGGTATCGATGAGCTGTATCTCGATGCCGAGGAACGGATCGTCGATGCGGCCGGCCTTCGTCGACTGTATGGAGCATTCGCGATCTTGCTCGACCGCTTGAGCACTGTCGGTAGCGCCGGGTGATCGTCGCGCTGTTCCAACCATCGATTCCACCCAACACCGGGAACATCGCGCGGCAATGCGCGGGCATGGGCGTGCCGCTGCATCTGATCGGACCGCTCAGCATCGATCTCTCCGCGCGCGCCGTACGACGAGCCGGCCTGGACTACTGGCCCCATCTGCAACTGACCGTGCATGACTCGCCTGAGCTGTTCCAAGACTGGTTGGCTGGGCGCCGTTTCTGGTTGATCAGCAAGCACGGCGCCCACCGCTATGACCGGGCCGAGTACCTTGCCGATGACGTCTTGATCTTCGGCAACGAACTGCATGGCCTTCCGCCACACTGGCTCACCCGTTGGCCCCAGCAAGCGCTCTCGATCCCGATCCGCTCGTGCGTGCGTAGCTACAACCTGGCCAACAGTGTCGCGATCGTGATGGCGCAGGCCTTCAGCACGGCTGGTTGTTGGACCGGCATCGAGTCGCCCCAGCCCTCGAGCTGATCACGCGGAGAGCCGTAGTCCTCCTCAGGTGCGCCCTACAGTTCAGCCGGGATGATCCGATAGGTTCGACGAAGGCCCGATCGATCGCCTCGTGGAGATGGTGTGCCTCGCTTGCTCGATCTCAAAGCCACCTCCTCACGGATCCATCCGATCCGCGAGGGAATGATCGCAAGCGCGATTGTGATGATGATCGTAGGAGTGACCTGCGGCGTTCTGTATCTGCGTGCGCGCCAGTCTGCAGACTCCGAGACGCGCGAGACTCTCAAGCGCTTAGCAACGATTGCCGCGACTACGGTCGATCCAACCCAGCACGCACTCTTTCATGACCGCTCTCAGGAGTCGGGCTCAGAGTATGCGGCGGCAATCGCTCCACTAGCCGAGATCCAGGCCGCCGATCCGCAAATCGCTTTCATTTACACCTTCGTCCAACGCGACGATGGTATCCGGTTCGTGCTCGACCCCACGCCACCAGGCGATGTCGACGGCGACGGAACCGAAGAGAAGTCGCACATCATGGAGCGCTACGAGTCGCGATCGGCGCAAACGATGCGGTCTGTCCTCACCAGCGGGATTCCGCTTGCCGAGATCAGTTTGTACAGCGACAGCTGGGGAACATTCCTCAGCGGCTACGCTCCGATCCGTGATGGCAAAGGCAATGTTGTGGCAGGGCTAGGAGTCGACATCACTGCGAACGTCTTCAAAGAACGACGCGCAGGAGTCGAGCGGGCCGGTCTTGTTGCGCTCTTGGCAGGGATCGGGCTGGCAGTCCTCACCGGTTGGGTCGTCATGATCTCGCGACGGCAAACAGCGCGAGCATTGGAAAACCTTCTCTCGACTCTCGACGTGCTCTCCGCAGCGAGGCGCGACGCGGAAGCAGCCAGCACCGCCAAATCGAGTTTCCTAGCCAACATGAGCCACGAGATCCGCACACCGATGAATGGCATTCTCGGGATGTCGCAGCTGATCCTGGAAACGCCGCTCGATGCCGATCAACGTGAAATGGTCGGCACCGTCCAATCGTCGGCGCAAGCTCTGCTGACAGTGCTCAACGGAGTCCTCGACTACTCGAAGATCGAGGCGGGTCGAATGGAGATCAACCACAACCCATTCCAACCACGCGTCCTGGCGGCGGATGTGATCGACCTGCTTCACGAGATCGCTGTCGCCAAACAGATAGACCTGACACTCGTGATCGATCCCGCGACCCCGTGGGAAGTGAGCGGGGACGTCGATCGGCTGCGTCAAGTACTGATCAACCTGGTTGGCAACGGCATGAAGTTCACGGATGAAGGAGGCGTGGTGCTGTGGCTGGGCGTCGAGCAATTGCCCGGAGCAGATCCTCGGTTGGCGTTTCGGATCGAAGACACGGGGATCGGGGTCCCTGAAGACAAGCTGCCGCTTCTGTTTCGTTCCTTCTCGCAAGTCGACGGGTCGCATAGCCGTCGGTTTGGAGGGACAGGATTGGGGCTGGCCATCAGCCAAGGGTTGGTGCAACTGATGCAGGGCGAGATTGTCGCCACATCGCGGCCCGATCACGGTTGCAGCTTCGCCTTCTCGGTTCCAGTGGAAGTGATCGAAGCGGCTCCGCCACGGCCCCTCCATGGAACGTGTGCCGTGGTGGTCGATCGCATCGCTCGCACCCGCCGCGCTCTCGCTTCGCTGCTTCGCGACCTCGGAGCTGATGTCGACGAGTACGCCGAACCGGTCGAGCGCCGTGCCGATCTGTGGGTTTTAGGTCAGCCCGCGAACGTTCCGGCATCGGCCGGGGAACGAGTGATACATGTAGTTTCGCGAGGGGCCAGGCATGTGTGGCGCGACCATGCTCTGCGGATCTCAGCACCTGTCCGTCGCGAACGCTTGCTCGATGTGCTCGCTTCTGATTGTTCGACACAATCATCCGTTGCCACCAATGCGGTCGAGTTACCGGCGGCCTTCGGTGACAATCAACAACCACGTGTGCTTGTCGTCGACGACAACGCAATCAATCGTAAGCTGGTAGGCAGGACGCTCTCCAAGCTCAACTGCCTGATACAACATGCTTGCGATGGCAACGAAGCACTGGCAGCGATGCATCGGACACCGTTCGATCTGGTCTTGATGGACTGCCAGATGCCGGAGCTCGACGGCTACGAGGCCACACGACGATGGCGCCAGAGCGAGCCCGCCGGTACACGACTCCCGATCGTGGCATTGACGGCACACGCAATGGAAGGTGATCGCGAGCGCTGTTTGGAGGCCGGAATGGACGACTATCTCGCCAAGCCGTTCCAGCCTTCCGAGTTGCGAGCGGTCGTCGCTCGCTGGAGTTGCTGCCTCGCAGCGCACAGGTCCTGACCGGCCGCGCTAGACTCCTGTCTCTCGATCTGGAGGGACTGATGCGCGCCATCTCATCTTGCCTTTTCGTACTGGTACTTGGCTCCGCGCACGCAACGGCAGGCGACAAGCCGTTCACCGCCGCCGACCTATGGGCGATCCAACTGGTGGGCGACCCGGTCGTTTCGCCTGATGGCAAGCAGGTGCTCTATTCGGTGTCGCCGTACGACGCCACCGACAACAAGCGCAACGGCGATCTGTGGACGATTCCCGTGGCGGGCGGTGCGGCGCGCCGCTTGACGACCACCAAGGGATCCGAGTCGGGCGCTGTCTACAGTCCGGACGGAACGCGCATCGCGTTCTGCGCCAAGCGCGGCAGCGATGATCAATCGCAACTGTGGGTGATGCCGTTGACCGGCGGCGAGGCGATCAAACTGACCGACATGCCGCTGGGCGCCAGCCAACCGAAGTGGTTCCCTGACGGCCAGCGGATTGCGTTCGTGTCGACGGTCATCGCCGGCGCCGAAACACCGCAAGCACTCAAACAAAAACTCGAGGAGCGCAAGAACAGCACGACGAGCGCCTTGGTCTCGGAGAATCGCCTGTTTCGCTTCTGGGATCACTGGCTGGTCAACGATGAGTACCCGCATCTCTTCGTGGTGGATCTGCGCACCAAACAGGTCACCGATTTGCTCGCGGGATCGACGCGGTACTTCGGTTTGCAAGACGGTACCGCCTCGTTCGATATCTCACCCGACGGCAGCACGTTGGTCTTCGAGGCCAACAACACCGAGCCGCCGTACCTCACACTCAATGTCGATCTGTTCGAAGTTGCCACCAGCGGCGGGCCGGTGCGCTGTCTGACACCCGACAATCCCGGCGAAGACGGCGGGCCGGTCTTCAGCCACGACGGCAAGTCGATCGCATTCGGGCGGACGCTGAAGGCCGATGGCTGGCCGGATCGAACGCGCCTTGCGTTGTTCGATCGCGCCTCGGGAGCGGTGACGCTGCTCACCGAATCGTTCGACACATCCCCCTCGCGATGGGCCTTCACGCCTGACGGGCGGGCGCTCGTCTTCACGGCCGAGCGCGAGGCACGCGTCAACCTCTACACGCTACCGATCACCGGTGGAACGCCGCGAGAAATCTATCGCGGAGGAACGGTGACCGGCTTCGATCTCTCCAGCAGCGGCGATCTGGTCTTTGGTTGGAACACCTTGACGCGGCCGACCGAACTCGGTGTGGTCAAGCTCGCCGGTGGAACAGCGCGACAACTCACGGCCGTCAACGATGCTCTAATGAGCCAGTTCGCTCTGGCCACACCGCGCGAGTACACATTTGCCGGCGCGGGCGAAGAACCGGTGCAGATGTTCGTAATGGAGCCCCCTGGCTTTGACCATCGAAGGAAGTACCCATTGGTGCATCTGATTCACGGCGGCCCGGTCGGAACTTTCGGCGACAACTGGCACCAGCGCTGGAACGCACAACTGTTTGCAGCGCCCGGCTACCTGGTGGCGATGGTCAACTTTCATGGCTCCTCGTCTTTCGGGCAACCGTTCTTGGAATCGATCTTGGGTGCGCCCGCCGACAAGCCGTTCGAGGACGTGATGCGCGCCACCGATTTCCTGATTGCCAAAGGCTCTGTCGACCCGCAGCGAATGGCTGCAGGTGGAGGTTCGTACGGCGGCTATCTGACCGATTGGATCGCCGGCCACACCGATCGATTTCGCACACTCTTCACACATGCCGGTCCGTACAATCTCACCGGCCAGTTCGCATCGGATAGCACGTGGGGGCGCCATCACAGTTACGGCGGTTATCCATTCGACGGGCTGGTGAACATCGAGCGTCAGAGCCCCAGCCGCTTCGCCGTCAACTTCAAAACGCCGATGCTGATCACGCACGGTGAGCGCGACTATCGCGTGCCGTATTCGCAGAGCCTCGAGCTGCATGGCACGTTGACCGCCAAGGGCGTGTCGTCACGCTTGGTCGTCTACCCGGATGAAAACCACTGGGTGTTGAAGGGCGCCAATGCGCAGCACTGGTACGGCGAGGTGTTGGGCTGGCTCGAGCGCTGGCTGTGACGCTCGTGGCGTGGGGCGAAGATCATCGCCCCCACGACTGCTTTGCGATCAACGCCGCGACACGTGTGCGCAGCTCGTCACGTATCGCGCGCACAGCGTCGATCGACTGCCCCTTGGGGTCGGGCAGCGGCCAGTCCTCGATCGCGAGCCCGGGGATGGCGGGACAGGCCTCGCCGCAGCCCATCGTGATCAGAAGCGACGCGTCACGCGCGATCGCATCGGAGAGTCGCTGCGGCACCGCTTCCGATAGGTCGATGCCAAGTTCGTACATGGCCTCGACGACTTCAGGGTGAACGCGTGGGCCTGGCTCGGTGCCGGCCGAGAGGGCGCGCGCCAGACTTGGATCGGCCTGTGCGTTGAAGAACGCCGCTGCCATTTGCGAGCGCCCGGCATTGTGCACGCACGCAAACAATATCGTCCTCATGCGGCAGTCGAAGCGGTGATATATCGCCGCCTTGGTGTCAGCGACAGATGTGCCGATCCAATCAACACAGAAACCTCCACCAGCGGGTTGGTCGCGCAGCATGACGATGGCCGACACAAACATCAAGAGCAGTCCAAGCGCAAGCGGCAAGTCGGTCGTGTTTCTTTGCAGGCCGCCGATTCAAGGTTCCATCAAGAGCAGCGCGCGACCCAGTGCCAACCGCACCGCCATCGCGGCGAAGATCCACAGCGTCAGGAGTTGGCCCCGAGGCGACAATCGTCCCGCGAGACTGCGCTAGGCACGCGTCACGAGCCGTCGCTCCTACGCCTTGCGAGCCCGTACGAAGGCGCTGATCAACGCGCCGTCCAAGGCCGAGGTGTCGATGTCGCCGAGGTCGACGCTGCAGCAACTGCTGCCAGCCATCTCGTGGATCTCTTCCTGCCCAAAGATGCGCGTCGGTTGGATCTCGATTGCGCTGAAACCTGCCTGCGTGAGCATTTGCGTGTACTCGGTTTGCAACAGGGCGCCCGAGACACAGCCTGCCCACAGCTCAGCGCTCTTGCGCAGTGACTCCGGCAATGGCTTGGTCAGCACGATGTCGCTCACCGCGAACAATCCGTTCGGACGTAGGACGCGAAACGCCTCGTGCAACACCTGCTGTTTGTCCGCCGCCAGGTTGATCACGCAGTTGGAGATGATTACGTCGACGCTGGCGTTAGGGAGTGGGATCGCTTCGATCTGCCCCTTCAGGAACTCGACGTTGGTAAGTCCCGATTCCTGCTGGTTGCGGCGCGCCAACTCCAGCATGTCGTCGGTCATATCCAAACCGTACGCTTTGCCGGTCGGCCCAACCCGGCGTGCCGACAGCAACACATCGATGCCGCCACCGCTGCCGAGATCGAGCACCACCTGCCCCGATTTCAGCTCGGCCAGCATGGTGGGGTTGCCGCAACCGAGCGAGGCACTCAAAGCCGCCGCTGGGAGCATTGCGGCTTGATCCTTGCGATACAGATTGCGCGTGATCGGATCGACGAACGGCATCGCTTCGCCGCTTTGGCTGCTGACCCGTCGAGCCGCGTCACCGTAGTGCTTCTGAACCATCTCGTGGATCGTTTGTTCGTTTTTCATGGGGTGGTTCCTTATCGAAATTTTTCGATGCGTGAGGGAACAAAATTAGCGCGGCGTGGCCAAGAGAACGCGCAGCGCGTCGAGCGCGTCGGCAGCTCCCGGCTCGATGGCATAGTAGGCCCACGGTCCACGGCGCTCGCTTCGTACGACGCCGGCTTCCTTCAAGAGCCTCAAGTGGTGCGAGATCGTCGGTTGAGAAAGCTCGAAATAGGCTTCTATCTCGCAGACGCAGAGCTCTCCGCGACGGCCCGCCAGTAGCTCGACGATCGCCAGCCGAGTCTCATCCCCCAGGGCCTTACACAGCGGTGCGAAGCCTGACAGTCGCGAGGTCTTGGTGCGGCGTGCTGCGGGAAGTCGTTTGATGGCGGTTCGCGAGGTAGCCATGCCGGGACGATACGCTCGTATCGATGTTTGTCAATATGACGCCGGTCAATTCCTGGCGGACAGACTGAATGAGCGGGCCAATTCGCCCCCCGAGCCATCGCGCGGGTTGTGAACCGAGACCAGCAGCCGGTAGGTCCCCAAGGGGAGCGTGATCCGTCCGCTGATTCGCAGCGGCCCCTCCTGATGCGCCGCCCACAACGTCGCGTCGTAGTCGTGCGCGAGGAATAGATAGCCGTCGTCCAATCGCGCGCCGGCCGCATCGAATAACTCAGCGTGGATCGCGAGGCTCGCGCGCCATGATTCTCCACTCGCGGCGTACCCGAGCGACCTTGGATCGGCGAGCAATGCAAACCGAAGCGTGCGTCGCCCATCCTGGCCGGTCTGTGCCTGCCCGAGTGTCAACGTCGCGGCGAGCTTGCGTTGCGGCGTACTCGCAGCGTAGCTCCCCTGCCCCGCAATGATCCGCGCATGTGGTCGTCGGACCCGCCATTGCAGTCGCCGCAGTCGATCGCGATCCAAAAGCGTCTCGCCCAGATCGATCGAGGCGATGTAGCGCCCTCGCTCCAATGCTGCTGCGACGCTCAAGGCCTGATGCAAGTCGCTCAGTTCGCGAAACGTGCCGCCCGAAGCGGCGGCGATCTCCGCGATGTCGAGCTGCGGCGCGCGACGCGCGACTTCGAACGGACGGGCGCCCGCCTCGAAACGACTCTGGCGCGACGAGAAGCTGCTGGCCGTGACCACGGTTGGATCGATCGCGTGCACCACCACGCGGGCTGCCACGGCACTCGCGATCAGCGCCGCACGTTCGGGAGCAGCATCGACGCCAACGTCGGCTTGCATGGTCAGCGACGAAAGCGTCGTGCCGTCACCAGCAACAGCGCGCGCACATTCCGTCAACTCACCGGTGCTGTCGACGGTGTTGCCGTGAGTGATCGCCAACACCACCGCAGGCTCGTTGCGCGCGGCCGCCATCGCGATCGCTGCCCGCAACCCGTCGAGTGAGCGGCGCGCCTCATCGACGCGCTGCGCCGTGTACTCCACCGCAACCCCCCGGAAGCAACGCTCACCCAGGCCCGTCTTCCGATCGACGCATTCCGACAACTGGTCCAGCAGGTCCTCGATTCGGCGCCGTTCGGTAACGGCTGGGAGAACATCGCGTGCGAACGCGCGCTCTACCGCCGCTTGCAGTGCCGGCCGATCGGATGAGAACGGCAGCTCCATCGCCGGCTCGGTTCCGTTCACCGTGACCGCCACACGATCGCCCGGCCGCAAGGTGTCGCGCACGAAAGCCAGTACGGCGTTGCGATCGGCCAATCGACGGTCGCGATCGAGTGTTTGCAGATCGATGTACAACACGAAGGTACGTTCGGGTGGTGGAGCCGGATCGGACGGCATCACCAGCCCGGAGGGATCATCGAGTGTGAGCTGAGCGTGAACAGCAGCGCTCGGCATTGCCGGTTGCATCCGTGACAGCGAAGCCACGCGCAGTGCTCGCCCCTTCGAACTGACCGATTTCGTCGATGCGCGTTCGGCTGATCGGCTGGCCATCGCTATCCAGCACCAAGATCGGTACATCGACGCGCGCGATTTCGATCTGTTCGACGAACCCGTGCTCCTCCGGTTCGGGGACCCGAGCCGACGCTGGCAGTGCCAGGCAGTAGATCGCCATCGCTGTGACCAGAGGGTTTGATGCTCCGATCGATCGCATCACCGCTCCGTGAGGAAGATGGGGGCGCCGGGCCGATCCCGGCGCCCCTGGACAACGGTTCCCGTTGGCTAGAACCGCAGCCCTAAGGTCAGCAGGAACGAACGCGGAGCCTGGTAATTTCCAGGGCCCTGCGCTTTTCCAAAGGTCGAATTGGGCCTGAATACGAGCTGGCCGTTGTCGAGTGTTTCAGCGGTACCGCTGGTGTCGAACGAGATCAAGGTGTCGTTGTCGAGGATGTTGTTGATGTCCAACTTGATCCACGCGGCGAGGTCTTTGTACAGAGGCAGTTGATAGCGAACGCTGGTGTCCAGCGCCCAACTGTTGTTGAACCGATGACTGCCGCGCTGCTCGAAGTAGTAGTTGTAGCTGCCCGCATCGGAAACCGAGTTCGGGTCATCGAACGGATAAGCCACCGCCGCGACTCGTTCCCAGACATCACCGCTCGTGAAGCGGCCGAGTGCGCCCACCACCAAGGCACCACGTCGTTGGAAGTCGTGGCGATAGGTGCCCCAGGTGCGAATGCGATGCGTAATGTCGCCCGGCAGATTGCCGAACGACACAGCAGTGCCAGGGAACACGCTGTTTGGATAGTCGCCATCCGCCGAGCCATTGGCAGGTTGGTTGCCGGCCTCGCCGACATAGTTGCCGCGCAGCGTGGCGTAGGTGTAGTTGCCGCCCCAAGCCCACTGACCATTCGGGCGATAGTCCCAGGTCAGTGCGATCCCTTGATACTCCCGCTTGGCGTTGGGGTTGTTTCTCCAAACCGTTTGATCGAACTGGAACGGATCGCCGCCGTCGGGGTTGGGAACCTCGATGATCTTGCCACCGCCGTAGAAGTCGTCGATCAGATCTTTGTAGTCGCGGTTGGTGTAGGTCAGCGAGATCTCGCCCTTGCCCCCAGGCAGACCTCGCTTCACCGCCAAGTTGAACTCTTGCGAGTACGCGCTCTGGATTCCGCTCTCGAGCACGGTGGTCGGATACTGCGGCCCGTCGAAGCCGATCGTGAGCCAACCGCTGTCGTTTCGCAGCGCCGCCTCGATTTCATCGCGCGACAAATCGGTGAGAGTTTCGCCAACGTACAGCGACGTGAAGCGTGGCGCGCCGCCGACCCCGCTTGCGTTCTGTGCATAGCTATCGTTGAACCGTCCCAGGTATCGACCCCAGGTCGCTTGATACTGCCAGCCGTTGTCGGCGTTGTAGGTCAGGCCGAGCCGCGGCACCGTTTCGCTGAAATCGATCAGATTGGAACTGAGCGGCCCATCGCCGCTGTACGACTCGTACCGCAGGCCGGCATCCAAACGCCATTTGCCCACATTCCATGTGTCTTGCAGATACGCGGCGGTGTAGTCCAGCTTCTGATCGCCCCCCAGCGGCACGGCTTCCCATCGCAGATTGAAACCGCCATCGTCCAGCGAGGTGAGGTTGAATGTGCGCCCGTCAGGCCCTGCTTGCGTGAGATCGCTTGACAGATTGAGGAGGTTGAATCCGGAGGGGGATTGCCGGTTGTCACCGCTGGTCGTCGAACGGACGCGCTGCACGCCGCCATCGATCGTATGCGTGCCGTGCTTGGTTCCTTGTGTGGTGTAGCTCAGGCTGGCATTGATGGTGTCGTTGTCGCGTTGGTCCTTTTGTGTGCCATCGAACCATGAGTTGTTGTAGACCAAAAAGCTGCTCAGATCGAGTAACGGGGAGCGCTGCGTATCGACACCGCCCGCCTCGATCGCAACCTTCTTCTTGGTTGCACTGACATCGGCAAAGATCGAGCTGGAGAAGATTCCTTGATAACTGACCGTGTAGAAATCGCGCGGATCCTTGCGCTGCGGCTCGAACGCCAGCGATTCACCGGCCGGCAAGCCGATCAGCGGGCTGACGTCGGAGTCGAACGACAGATACGCTCCCTCCACGATGTGGTTGGGCGTGATGGCGCCGCGCAGTTTTCCTTGCAGACGCTTCTCCGAAAGATCGGATGTCGCCGAGTCACGATTTCCGGCCGTAACGGTGTTGGAGCTATCGAACTTTCGAGCGGCGCCAAACCACCACAGCTTGTCCTTCAAGATGTAGCCGCCGGCGGTGCCCGAGAAGACTTTGGCCAGATCGTCGGCTTGCTCCTCACCGAAGGGCGAGGTGGAGTTCCACTTCTCGTTGGTCAACTCGGTGCGCACCGTCCCGGTAAAGTCGTTGCCACCGCGTTTGGTAACAGCATTGAGCACGCCGCCTGCGAAACGTCCATAGCGGGCCGACACGCCCGAGGTGAGTACCTCCACCTCATCGATTGCATCTTCGATGTAGACGGTGGGTGAATCGCCGAAGAACGGATCCGAGATCTCGGCCCCCTCCAACAGCACGACCGTGTCGAAGGCATTGGCGCCTGAGATCGACAGATCGCCGCCGTTCGGCCCCGGCGTGATGTTCGGCGCGTTGAACGCCACCGCTTCGATCGTGCGGTTCGGAATCGGCAAGTTCTCGACCAGCTTGTCGTAGCTGAAGTTCTCGCCATTGGCCGTCGTCGCAAGTTTGCTGGCGGTGCCGAGCACCTCGATTTCGACCTTCGACTCCGCCATCAGCGCCACCGGTATGTCGAGCGTGCGTCCGAGCGGCAGCGTGAACGCGATCACCGCCTCCTGCTTTCCAGGTGCGTTGACGGAGAGGATGTACTGCCCAGGAGGCAACAACGGCAGGGCGAAGCGGCCGGCAGCATCGGCAGTCGTTTCGCGCGCCCCTTGAAGTGAGCCGCCTTCGATCTTGATGGTGGCGCCGGCGATCGGTTGGCCTGCTTCATCCTGCGCGACACCGGTCACGCGTCCCGTAGTTCCCGATTGTCCAAAGGCAAGGGCTGCTACCAGCATCACTGCCAGCCCGATCCCCAGTCTGCGCATCATGTGCGTGTCCTCCAACCAGAAGCACGAGACGCACCAACGGATGCAAACGGCGCGTAAAGGTGGTTTACACGCAGGCCGCAACGTCATCTCGATTCGATTCACGCACGTTGATTGTGCAAGACGCGTGACAGCACTTCCTTTTGCAGTGGCGATCAGCTAAGTGAGGCAAACTGTCGCTGTTGCTTTTCTGCAGCAGATTATTTTCAGAGGCTCGCTGTACAACGACACGGATCGGTTCAAAGAGTTGGATTTACACTTTGCTTCTAGAAACGTGATCGACGGTGCTCGCGCGCTAGCCTTCCGCGTACATCTGCGGTGCGGAGTTCGCAATGAATCGCCCTGTCGTGGTGTTGATGCTTGCGTTGTCGAGTGCGTGTGGTACGGGACCCGCGCCCACGAAGGTCCCGGCCGGTGCACCGTCGTTCGTTGTCGAACGGGTCCGCCGTACCGACCCTGCATGTTCGCGACCCGTCGGCGAGTGCGCTCACATCGACCTGAGTTGGCCGCAGTTCGACGGCACCACACCCTTGGGTCAGGCGCTCAACACGTGGAGCCGGCGCTTTCTTGCGGTCGCGGATCCTGGACAGGACACGACGCCAGAACCGGATGCCGTGGCCGAGACTTTGATTACCGAATACCTCGACTTCAAGCAACGGTTTCCGCAGTCCTCCCTGCCGTACATCGTCGATCGCAGCGTCACGTTGATCTACGCGAGCGATCGGATCGTCACGCTGAAGGGGCTGGACGCTTCGTACACGGGCGGAGCGCACGGCAACGAAACGGTTGCGCTGGCCAGCTTCGAGCGCAGCAGCGGAAAACAGCTCACGGTGACGGACCTATTCGGCATCGAGCCTTCGCAAGCATTGCTCGACCTGGTCGAGGCCGCCTTTCGACAGGCACGCAACGTGCCGGGCGATCAATCGCTGGTCGACGCCGGCTTTGCCTTCGACAACGATCGATTTCGCTTGCCCAAGGTCGTGGGGCTGGGCCATGACGGCGTGGAGTTTCACTTCAACCCCTACGAGATAGCGCCGTACTCGATGGGGCCAACGACATTCGTGGTTTCCTACGAACAGCTTCGCTCGCATCTCAACCACGACTTCCTACCGTAGCCCGAAGCCTCGGACCCGATCGTCGAGTTGCGGTCGTAACGCACACTAAGCACGCGCCAAGCACTCGCCACGGCTGCTTACAGTAGCCCCTGCAACTCCGGGAACGCCGCGCGATAGTCTTGACGCGCGCGCTGAATCACTTCATGCGCCTCGTCGCGGCCATAAACGTCCGTGATCTCCGCGTGCGAGGCCGTTTGGTCGGGGTGCTGTTTGTACGTCAGAAAGTAGTGGCGCAGGCGGTCGATGAACGTCGACGGCACATCGCCAATCTCGCACAGCGATCCAAATGCGGGGTCGCCGCTCATCACCGCCACGATCTTGTCATCGGCCTCGCCGCCGTCGATCATCCGCAGGCCGCCGATCGGCACCGCTTGCAGTAGCACATTGCCATGCAGCACCGAACGTTCGGCCAACACACAGATGTCGAGCGGATCACCATCGCCAACGATGCCGGACCGACCGGTGCGCTCCGAGCAGAGCGCGCCGATCCCCGCACCGCAATAGGTTTGAGGGATCAGCCCATACAGCGTGGGGCTTTGGTTCGAGTACTTTTGCGGCCGATCGACCTTCAGTCGTCCCGAGCTCTTGTCCAACTCGTACTTCACCGTGTCGACCGGTGTGATCTCGATGAAAGCCGTCACCCGGTGCGGTGCTTCGGGTCCGATGCCGATCCCATGCCAGGGATGCGCCGCGAACAGTTTGAAAAGCGCCTCGAGTGTTTGTGGTTTGCGCGAGTCGTTCATGCGCGCAGCATAGCGCAGCCGCTACAGCACCCGCTGCACCGCCCAAAACAGACCGATCGCCGCAATCGCTAGCGAGGCCGGCACCGTGACCCGCGCGCGATACCAAGGCTTCGAGCCGGCCCATGCTCCGACCGCAACGAAGGCCGCCAACAGCACGGTCAGTTGCCCGAACTCGACCCCCACGTTGAACGACAACAGCGCCGGCACGAACTGACCACGCGGCAATCCCAGCTCGGTGAGCACGCCGGCAAATCCCAACCCATGCAGCAGCCCGAATGTGAAT
>JAXLQU010000037.1:0-26957 GCA_046331425.1 Acidobacteriota bacterium | reverse complement strand
GTGAATGAGCAATTATTTTGCGTGCGCGAGAGGGCTCGAGAGAAATCGTCACGCGCATTACGAATGCACTCCTCATCCATGGGTCGCGTACACAACTCGCACATCTGTGCCGCGCGGGTGCAGCATTTCCGGGCCTTAGACAGAAAGCCATCGAGCACACATCGTCTCAATGTATCGCGCGCGACTGTTACGTCAACGCACCATGTGCGAGCCGCTCGCGCCTCCTCCGCGCGATGCCACACATCTTTCGCGCGACGTCACTCGAGCTCCGCTCAACGCAGCACCGCTTCGCGCCGTGTAACACAACCACGGCGCAACTCGGCGAATCCTCCCCGCGATGCCACACATCTTTCGCGCGACATCACTCGAGCTCCGCTCAAGGCAGCACCGCTTCGCACCACGTCACACACCCACGGCGCAACTCGGCGAATCCTCCCCGCGACGCCACTCCTCAGTCGCGCGACGTCACTCACCGTCCGTGCAACCCCCCACATCCCCCGTGCAACCCCCCTCACCTTCAACATCACAATCCATCAGCCGTCCAAGCTCCGAAACTCAACGACCGACCCCTTCGAGTGATCGAATCACGACCTCCTCCCGACAACTCCCGTAGAACCCGAGCAAGCACCTCGCCACTCTCCGTTGCCCCCCGGCTCAACCGCGCGTGCCAACCCCAACTCGAAAGCACCTAACCGCCCACCAGAGTCGCCCCAAAGACACTCCACGTGCACCACATCTGCTCAACGTTCCGAACAAACATTTCAAACCCTCACCCGATCACCTCGAACCCGTTCAACAGAGCGTGCTTCCTCGCAAACAGGCGATCAAATCTGCGACACGCCGCCGCACCGTCTAGACTCTGCAACCAGGAGCGGGCCGAGGACCTCATGACCGAAGCGCTGACCCGATTCGTAGAGGCACGTTGGTTTCGTCGCACGATCACACTGGCGATCTTGGCAACAGCCGTCGTCGTTGGGCTAGAGACTTCCCCTCGAGTGATGCAAGACTGGGGCGATGTCCTGCGTTGGATCGACCGCGCAATCATCGCGCTGTTCGTAGTCGAGCTGGTACTGAAGTTGGGCTCGCATGGCTCCCGGCCGATCGACTTCTTTCGCAATCCCTGGAACGTCTTCGACTTTGTGATCGTCGCCGTGGCGCTATTGCCGCTCGATTCTCACTATGTAGCCGTCGTGCGCCTGGTGCGGATCCTGCGCGTGCTGCGCCTGGTGACGACGCTCCCGCAGTTGCAGCTCTTGGTGGGAGCGCTGCTGCGCTCGGTCCCTTCGATGGGGTATGTCGGCGTGCTGCTTTCGATTCACTTCTATATCTACGCCGTGATTGGAGCGTTTCTGTTCGGCTCCCACGATCCCAGCCACTTCGGCAGCCTGGGACGCGCGCTCCTCACCCTCTTCCAGGTGGTCACACTGGAGGGGTGGGTCGAGTTGATGAACGTGCAGCGCGTGGTGGCGCCGCTAGCGGCGCCTGCCTACTTCGTTACCTTCATCGTGGTTGGCGGGATGATCATCTTGAACCTGTTCATCGGAGTGATCATGAACAGCATGCAGGAGAGCGCGGCCGAGGTTGCGGCACAGCGCGAGACTCGAGATGCGGGATCGTCGGGGGTGACCGACGAGATTGCCGCACTCGAAAAGTCGCTTGACGACGTGAAAAAACGGCTGGCAGTGCTGAGGCATCGGATTCAGTAGAGGACAACAAGCAAGGGCGCACCGCTCGACTCCTGACCCGCGCCAAGCGCGAAGGTTCGACGCAGCGTTCCGAGCCTAGCTAAGAACGGTTCGACCGAATCACCCTATTTCTACGCTGGATTCACTGGCCTTAATAAGTGTTTTGCTTACCATCCCCGCATGAACTCAACGCACGACGAATCCGACCAGGGGAGCGAGCCGCCGGTTGCCACACTGAAACGGCCCGCGCGGCGCAGCCTGCTCGACTGGATCGAGATCATCGGCAACAAGCTTCCCGAACCGGCGCTGTTGTTCGTGCTGCTTTCTGTAATCGCAATTGCGCTCTCCGCGTTTGGCGACGCGCTCGGCTGGTCCGTGCAACCGGTCAAACCACAAGTCGCGACGATCCAAACGGTCGACGCCACCGGGAACACGATCACGATCACGAAGCAGCGAGCCGACGGTCATCCCGAGATCGAGATCGTCCCATCCGGTGCACCGATCACGCCCAAGAGTCTCGTCAACGCCGACGGTGTCTACTGGATGCTGTCATCGATGCTGCGCAACTTCGTAACACTGCCCGCCTTGCCATTGATCTTCGTGGCGATCCTGGGTATCGGTGTCGCGGAGAAGTTCGGCTTCTTCTCCGGCCTGATGCGCGCGTTGGCTTTCGTCACGCCGCGCCGACTGCTTACGCCCGCGATCATTCTGATCGGCGCGAATGCCTCGGTTGCCAGTGATGCCGGGTATGTCGTGCTTCCGCCGCTCGCAGCAGCGCTGTTCGCAGCATCGGGGCGCCATCCGCTCGCCGGCCTTGCAGCAGCGTTCGCGGGAGTTGCCGGTGGTTTCGGAGCGGGGTTCTTTCCCACCGGTGGCGACGGGGCGCTGGCTGGGTTCGCGCAAGACGCCGCGCATGTCATCGACCCTGGTCACTCCGTCAATATCCTTCACAACCTCTACTTCAAGGCGGTCTCAGCAGTGGTGGTGATGCTCGCCGGTTGGTTCGTCACCGATCGAATCGTTGAGCCGCGACTACAGCGAATGGCGCGCGCGTCGCGTGAACCAAACGAGGAACACTCGAAGACCGTAGACCAAATGGCGCTCTCGTTGGTCGAGAAGCGCGCGCTCGTGGCGGCCGTTGCCGGCGGCTTGGTGGTGCTGGCGATTTTCGTCGCGCTGATCGCGCTCCCCGGAATGCCGCTGCACGGGATCGGTCAACCCACACTCCCCGATGGGCGCGCGATCTTGCACCATCCGATCCAGATCGTGCCGGCCGATGCTGCAGCATCCGTGCTCGACGCCGAGATTCTCGTTCGCGACCCGCTGATCGTTGCCGAGGCGCCAGGCCGTGCGCGGCTCGTCGAGGCGCCGGGCGAGCGTTGGTCGCACGTGATCGTTCCGATCATCCTGTTCTCGTTCCTCGTGCCGGGCCTGATCTATGGGCGCATCACCGGCCTGCTGAAATCTCAGAAAGATTTTGTCGAGGGACTGCACTCCGGTGTGCGCGGCATCGTGCCCGTCTTGGTGATTGCGTTCTTCATGGCGCAGTTCGTCAACTACTTCGCTTACACGCGCCTGGATCGAATGCTCGCCTACGCGGGAGGCTCACTGCTCGTGCGGGCCGAGCTCCCAACCGAGTTGCTGCTGGTGTTGTTTGTAATGCTGGTCGTGGCCGGTGATTTCGCAATCAGTGGGATGCTCAGCAAGTTCGGTGTTCTGGCGCCGATCTTCATCCCGATGTTCATGATGGTTGGAATGAGCCCCGAACTGACGACCGCTGCGTATCGAATCGGCGATTCGGTGGTGAACGTCGTCACTCCTCTCAACTCCTACCTGCTGATCATCCTCGCCGTGCTGCAGAAATATCGATCGGACGCAGGGTTCGGCAGTCTCGTCTCGCTGATGCTGCCATACTCGGTCGTCTTCGGCTTGACGTGGACTGGCTTGTTGCTTGCGTGGTACGTGCTGGGCGTCCCGCTCGGACCTGGTTCACCGCTCGATTACCTTTCGCGATGATCGCCTCGTTCACGGTGCCGCAGATATCACGTTTGGTCCAGCCGTTGCGGGGCACTTCAAGTCCCAGATCACCGATGCGCGATCATCACTGTCAACACCGAGCAACGCCGCAACTCATACTTCGCGCTCGCGGCTATCAGGCTGCCCGCGTCGACGACGACTTCACGCCATGACCTTCAAGCGCCTGAGTTCGAAGTAGCACCTGGCACACGCGCGAACATCGACCAGCGCGCGATGCGCGCCCTCGACCGGTTCGTTGAACAGCTTGGTGTGCAGTTCCTGAAGTGTTGGCCACTTGTAGCCGTACGTCCCGGGCAACCGACAGAAATTGGTTGACGATTGCATCGTGCAGTGACGGTGTTTCGACTCGAGCGGATTTCCGCTCCCGGCACGCAGAAACTCCGAGCCGAGGATCTTCTCGTCAAAGGCGATATTGTGCGCGACAAGTGCGGTCGCGGCCTGGATCTTCGAGGCGAACGCGGAGAGCACGGTCGCTATGTCGATACCGTTCTGCAATGCAGTCGCTGTGGTGATCCCGTGAATCGCGGCGGCGTCAGGCGGAATCACGAAACCATCGGGCTTGACGATGTACTCCCGGCTATCGATTTCGTTGGCGTCGTCATCGGTCAGAAGCCATGCAAGTTGGACCAACCGTGGCCAGTTGGCCAGGTCCGTCACCGGCGCCTTGTAGTTGCGTGGCACCCCGGTGGTTTCTGTGTCGAAGAACAGATACATGAGTTCGCCTCTCGGTTGGTCGGTCAGCCCTCACCGAATGGGCGCAAGGCGTCGACGCAGATCGACAAGAACTAGAGCGCCTCGGCCTTCGGCAAGACGTAGCGCACAACCACACTCTGCGAACTGCCGGCACCGACTCGCCAACCTCACGGCCCCTCGGTTCCGCACTCATTCGCGCCGCGCACCAAGTAGAAGTACGTCTGTTGATTCGCGCCGGCGCCGAGATCCTCAAACCATAGCTGCGCCGTGCTGCCCAACAAACCGAAGCTCGCCGGTTGCGGGCTCTCCGAACGCAGCACCCGATACGACGAGCTCGCGGCGGCGATTGGCCAATGGAGCCGCACATGCGCGCCGCCAACACGATCGACCAGCAGCGTGGTAATCGCGGCGGGTGTGGCGCGCTGCGTCCAATCGAAGCCGGTGAGCGTGAGCGTGTTGTCATCGACGCGACCGCCGTTGGCGGGGCCGACACCGCAACTCTCGCCGTTCTCGGCGCGCACGATGTAGTACAGCGCGACGTCGTTCGGCGCCGTGAGATCGGTGTAGCTGGTGCCGGTCTGGCCCGAGGCAATCAACGTTGCGGGCGAGGGGGTGAACGGCGCGGTGTTGCTGCGATAAATCGCATAGCTGCCGGTTCCACCCGAACCCCACGATGGCGCACGTTCCCAAGCGACCTGCACGCCGCTATCGGCGCAAGCGTTGACATCGGTGACCGACGTCGCGCCGACGAACGACGGGTTGGTGGTGCATCCACCGCATGCGGCGTAGTCGGGAAGCGAGCCGTCTTTGAAAATCACATCGTCGACATTCCAACCCGAGTATTGCCCGCTGCCATCCGACTGCTGTCGCAACTGCAATCGAACCGATGGCTTGCCGTCGGCCAACGTGCGCAGGTCGAAACTCATCACCGAGTAGTCAGTGTCGGTGACCGTCGTGCCCTGGCTGCGATAAATCGGAACCGCGCCACCGGTGTTGAGCCAAATCGACGCGTCATCGGAAGCGCCGGTGTTGAGTCGCTTGTAGAGCAACAGTTTCGTGTTGCGCCAGGTGGTGCCGTTCAGCGAGGGGCTCGTTGCGATCTCGTTCTTGTTGGGCTCGTAGTCGCCTTGGAACGCGCCGGTGCCGGTGAGGTCATGGCCAATCACGCGAGTCTTGTTGTAGGCCGCGACCGGATCGGTCTGGCCCGAGCTGCCCCCTTTGCCTTGCGGCGTCCCAACCTGCCATTCACCTTGCAGCGTCCAGGTTGTGGTGGCGGCTTCGAAGTCGTCCTTCCAATAGAGCCCAGGAATCTTGCCGGCATCGAAGCGATGCGGCGCGCCGAGGTCGTCGGCGATCGTTTGCTGTCCATAACGATCGGTGGCACGCACACGCACATAGACCGGACTGCAACTGTTGGCGATCGCGTTGATCACCAGCGCGTGATCGAGAGCCGAAGCACCGCTCGCGACGCTCTGCCCCAACGCCGCGGTGGGGCCCCACTCCAACGTCGCGTCGGTCGATTCATCGGTGTGGAACCGCACCGTGGCGCGCGCGTCGGTAATCGACTCGACGCGCAAATCGCTGATGCGCGGTCCGCTGCAATCGATCTGCGATGTTGCGTAACTGATGGCAGGTCGACCGCTGCCGTTGTCGGCGTCGCGATAGGTCACCGTAATCAAGTCGCCGCCCGATGTTTGCAGCTTGCCATCGGCTTGCGGCGCGCCGGTGACGGTTTGAATCGTTCCCTCGAAACGCGAGCTGTTGCTGCTGGTTTCGGTGACGACGATCAACTCCGGCGTCAACTCGCTGCTGCTCACGAGTTCGAGCACGGCCGTATCGATCGCGGCTGAATTGCGATTCAGATCGAGATCGACGACACGAAACGACGCCGTGTCGTGGCACGAGTAGAACGGTTGGGTGGTGGTGACGCTGCCGGCATGGCACGGCTGTAAGCCGCTGCCGAAGTCTCCCAGCGTTTCGAAGTAGAAGTACTGCCCGCCGTTGTCGGCAGTCGCCAAGTTCCCCGCCACGTCGCGCGAGCGAACCTCGTAGTAGTACGCGGTGCACTCCTGCAGGCCGGTCAACGTCACCGAGTGCGAAGTCGTTTCCGCGGCGCCGGGCGTAGAGGTGCTTGGAGGCACAGTGGCGCCCCACACGACGGACCCATCGGCACTCTCGCTGGTGGTCCAGACGATCGTTGCCTGCGTGCCGGTGATCGCGGTGGCGCCCACGCCGTTGATCAACGGCGCGACGCAGTCAAGCTGCGCGCTAGCCTGATACGTGGCATTGGCATTTCCGGCGCAATCGAGCGCATCGACATACTGCGCGCGCACCGTTTCGCCGCCAACCGCGGTGAGCAGTCCATCGCCGCCGATTGGAGACGAGGAAGTGAGTGTGATGGTTCCGGTGAACAGCTTCGAGTTGACGCTTCGTTCGGTGAGAGTGATCGATTCACCGGCCGGCTCGCTGCCGCTGGTGACGGTCAACTGAAAGCTCTCGACCAACGAAGGGTTGAGATTGCGCTCGGGGTCGCTGACCGTTACCTGAATCGTGCTGCCACATGCGTACGTGTCTTGATGAAACGTCACGACGAACGGATCGGCCAATTCCGCCAACGTCGCGACGGCGGTGCGCACAGTGGCGTAGAAGAAGGCCGGGTTGCCGCTATTGGCTATGGTGTCGGTAGACTGGTGGTAGAAGGGATAGTTCCCACCGTGACCGCAGTAGTTTTCGTTGTCGGTGATGCCGATGATCGCGGGGTAACCCTGATCCCAAAACGACGCGTGATCGGAAGCGGTGAGGCTTGGGCACGAGAATGCATCGACCACCAACCCGGTTCCGTAGGTCGTTGCGTTCTGCGCGAACAGCTCGCCCAGCCACTGCGAGAACGAGTTGTAGCTGACATCGAGATTCTCAGGATTGGGGATTCCATCCCCTTCCCAACCGGGCATGTCGAAGTTGAGTACGCCGCGGATGTCATCGCCCCGTTGCCGCGCTGCGGTGGCGTACGCATCGCTTCCAAACAGTCCTTGTTCTTCGCCGGTGACGTTGAGGAATCGCACCGTGTTGCGATACGAGTGACAGGCGAGTGCTCGCGCCCCTTCGAGTACCGTCACCGTGCCCGATCCGTTGTCGTCGGCTCCCGGAGCGACGCCGGAGGACGGAAGATCATCCAGGTGCCCGACCAGGATGTAGATCCGCTCAGGCTTGATCGCTCCGGCGATCTCGGCGACGACATTCGGTGCATACGATGCATTCCAATTATCGAACTGCGGCGCGTATCCAAGGCTGGTGTATCGATCGAAGCAAAGTTGTGAGGCGTCGCGGCAGCCAACCACGGTGGAGTAGCGCGTACCTGTAGGCGGGTTCGCCACAACCTGCTCCCAGGTCGACTGGATCTGCGCGTTGGTAACGCGGCCGACGATCTGCTGCACCAGCGGATTGGGTGTGGCGCCATCCACGGAACGTCGCAATGCAGGGGGCTCGAAGGTCGGCAGTTGCAACGGCTGGCGCGACAGGCGCGTGACGCCGAAGCAACCGGGGCGCAGTGCCTCGGGCAACGCACTGAACGGCGCGACACGCAGCAGCGCCAGGTTCTCTTCGCGCAGCACCACCGTGCCGAAACTGTCGAGGTCCAGCGTGGCGTTACCGCTTGCAACCGGAGTGAGCAAATAGTCCCAGCGCTGACTGTCGCGGTCGATCGGTGTTGGCCGGTAACCCATGGTCGCGAGTTGGGCGATTTGCGAATCGTCCCCTTCGACCAACAACGAGTCGAGGAACTCCGCGATCACCGGGACGCCGGTGGCACGCAGTTGCTGGAGGTCATCGGGGCGTTGCCGCTCGACCCTTACCAACGTATCAGCGAAGGCAGCGCTACTGAGAAACGCCAGGGTGGCGACGAAGGCGGCCGAAATCGTTCGCATTGTGGGGCTCTCCGCTCGTTGTCGAGCGCCGGAAGGATACGAGCACCCGGCCTCGCCGGCACTTGCCTTCGGTTGGTTCATCCTTGGCCCGGCTCATACGGGAGATCGAGACGATGGCTACCTAGCGCTCGACTCCCCAAGTGGCACGAGTTTCAAACAGTTCTCGGTCCTCGCCAGCGCGACCATTCCGTCAATCTCGCGCGTTGCCTCATCGATTCTGCTACCGACTAAGTGCCGTTGCTGTAGGTGAGTACTGTCTTGCGGTTCTCCAGCTCCGGTATCCGTCGGCAGTTGAAGTGTGATGGCCGACGGCAACGGCCAGTCATCACCCTGCATGAACGCAGCCTCGTGGTTCTCCCACCAGCTCAGAAGCACCGCTGATTGATCCCCCATGATCCAGCCACCTATCGCGCCAGCTCCAGCGCGCGCGACTGCCTGGTCCATGACGATCGTCTTGATGATCCAGTCGCAATTAAGCAGCTCCTGATTTCGATCCGTTCGCTGGAGTGAGCGCAGCTTCTTGAACAACAACGGCACCACTTGCTTCCCAAATCGCCGCAGGCTGTAGACTCGCCATTCTTCTCTGAAACCACGATCCCCTAGCGCCTTCATCGCTCGCTGAGCAGTATCTGGGGGAGTGTTTGAGGGGCGCATGCCTGCAGGCGCGGTGCCGGATATCCAGAATGATTTCGCAGCGGCAATATCCTTCCTGCAGTCTGCGCAGTAATCCGTCAGGAATCGAAATGTGAGCCCTATCCTGAGGGCCCCGTAGACTACAGCGCGCCACGTTGGCCGGCTGACCGGGCAGTTAGGGTTTCTGCAATGCGCAGAAGCACGAGAGAGGTCGGGATAGTCGTCGAGATAGGAGTGTTGCGGATTCGAAGCGAGCCCAAGCGCATGTCCGTACTCATGAAGCAACGTCATCTCTTCAAGCCGGCGTCGGCTTAGCCAGAGGAACGCTTCGCCATCGAGTGTGGTCTGCGCAATGCGTATTCCTGAAGTTGATATCTCGATACTCCCGACGCGACAGCGGATAGGGCGCGTCTCGCCGAAGTAGTCCGCCTGGCCCACGTACTGCAAGAAAACGGGGTACTCCTTTTGAGGATCGATGCCATCGCACTGAACCTCGTCGTCGGAAATCCATTGGCACGGTGGGGCGGAGTCCGTTCCGCGAAGCAATGCCTCCTTGCCGGAGTAGCCGCTGACACGACGCCGAAAGGACTCGAGCGCCCTGAGGTCAGGCTCCCGACCTTCATGATTTTCAACAACGATCAGGACTCGCCGCTCGCCATCGAGAAGCGGCCTCGTCAACAACCACGGGACATGGTCCGGCGAGTCCGGTGAGAACGGGGTTCTCGGGTGGCGGAGCACTGCTGCGCAACCGCACAGTTGCAGGGTGAGCCACGCCGCGACGAGTAGTCGGATGGCTGCTCGCCCAACGGCACTCTCGCCTCCTAGCGGCTGACGCTGCCTGGTCGACGCCGGAAGTTGATCGCAGCGCTCCGTGGTCCGGTGGCGGTGATGCGAATCGCGCGAGACCTCGCCGATCGACTCGCGGCCCTCCCGAATCTGGCGCGCGGTCTCTTGCTTGAGTTCATCCGTGAACTTCCGCCATTTCCTCTTCATCGCTCACCCCTCGGGCATTCTCGCCTCATTGGGGGAGTCCACAAAACAGAGGAGAAGCCCTTGGTCGATTTCTTCGGCGTGGTGGATGTGACGGTCCTCTCGACCAGCAACTGGTCGAGCCCGTAGATGAAGTCCTTGGTCAACTGCGGGTTTGTCGCCTGCGGTTTGACGATGAACTCCGACAGCGTGTCTACCTTGTTGGTTCGGATGGTGATCACAGTTTGGCCGCTGCTATCGGTGACGCGCAGCTGTGGGCCCTCTTGCGGGATCAGGGGCCGGCACATGAGTACCGACGACTCACTTCTTCACTTTGTTGGGCCTCGCTGCGTGCAGGCAATACCAAGGGTAGATCTTGTAGAAAAGGGTGGCTTCTTTGTCGCTCGAATCCCAGTTGACAAATTGCGAATACAGAATCTCACCTCGGAGCACCTCGCCCGGTTTAATTCGAATCAGGCAATCGTCTCCGCTGCCCACGCAGTAGCCGAAGTTCGTATATTTCGCCGGATATGTACCAGCTCTCCCAGTCACGCCAGCGTCATCAGGCGTCCTGCTTATTTGACCTCGTTTGTTCGGCCATTGGTTCCTGTTAATACATATGTCACGTTCCGCTTGTGATTGGAGCTTCAGAACGAATTGCTGCGCGCTGTCGTCTCTTTCTACCGTTAGTCGGTAGACCACTGGGAGGATCGGTTCGCGCGACCTAGTCACGCTACTGCATGCTGCGATCAACATGGAGCAAATCAGCAGTAGGCGCCGCATCAGAATACGAAGCCGAGTAGACTGTCAGGATTCACAAGCGCTTTCTCGGGGCTCGTGTCTCTGAGCGCTTTTAGCGCGCCAGCGTCTGTTCCAGACCGGTACCCTGTCCCGCGTGGCCCTTCCTGATCCGCTAGGCCTGCGTGGTGCAGCGCCTCGTGGGCGATCGCGTCGCGAACCAGCATCGGCTCTTTGATTCGTGTGTGCCCTAAGTTGAGAGACATAGTGGTACCGCCTACCTCGTCGGCGGCTGCCAGGGGGCCGGCCGGATTGCCTGTTGATACTTGCATTTCGTTCGCGCTGAGCCCATTAGCCACGTACCCAGACCCCTCGCCAGCATTCAGAGCTTTCGCGCCACTCTCAAGAGTTTTTGCAGTCGCCAGCATCTTCTCGGGGGTAGCATTCCCCTTTCCAGTCGCTGTTTCGAAGGCTTTCATAGTCTTTATGGTCGCGCCGTCCAGTTTCCCACCTGCTGAGATCGCGTTCGCGGCCTTGGTCAGTCGCTCCGCGGCAGCGGTTAGTTTCTTCGCTGCCTCGTGCTGGAGCTTGTCGAAACGCTTCCACTCACTGTTAGACCATCCGAACCCTTTGGCATAGCACCCATCAGGATCGTTCAGCCCAATTGGGTTATTCCGTACGTACGAGAACTTGTTCCACGATGCTGGATTCATCAGCGAATGATCATCGCAGGGATCAACAGAGAGAAAGCGACCCACACCAAGCTCGGTATATCGAGCGAGCATGTAGTCTTTTCCAGTGCCCCAGTCCCGGTCACTTTTCGCGAACAAACCATCTCCGGGCAGCCCGCTCCAATTACTCGTGGCGAGCTCTTGCCCGTATGGGTAATAGTCGATCCTGGCAGTAGGTGCGCCGTTCTCCCCAGTTGCAACTCTCAAGCTCCCAAGTTGGTCGAGATGCCGATACGCATTTGCAAACGTGATCGTCGGCGTTGGCTGTGGCGGCTGCGGATTGCCGCACCCATCCTGAGTCCCCTGCTCGCCTGCGCGATCCGATCCGAGTGTTGATTCCCTGCTGCCGCCAGTCTCGACGCCAACGCTAAACTGCGTTCCATAGAACCCACCACACGGCGAGGCGAGTGCCTGGCTGTTGAGCGTCAGCTCCGTCACGGTGATTGGCAGCGCTTGCGGCGTTAGCACGTAGGTTGCTGCACCGTCAGCGCGACGGAAGTACAGCTTGGTGGACTTGCCGTTGCTTTGATTGAGTGACCAGCGAAGGATCAAGTCGCTGCCGTTGCGGCTGACACTGATCGTACGGATTTGATTGGCGGATGTGCCGGTGACAGTCGTGTCGTAGACCAGGCTTACCGGCGCCGAATAGGGGCTGGCTTGCGGTGACTCGACGCGCACGCGAATGAAGTTGGTCTCGTCGGGAGAAAGCTCGGTTTCGGCGATCGAGAAAACGCCGTTTGCGTCGGGATGAATTCCGAATAGCTCGCGGCGCCAGCCTGAACTCGCGGAGATGTCGACCGCGTAGGAACCTTGCCCGGCTCCTTCCACGAGCTTGAAGTTATAGGCGCTGCCGGTCTTGAGCACGCTGTTGGTTGTCATCTTCGGCGCGGTGGATGTGACGGTCCTCTCGACCAGCAACTGGTCGAGCCCGTAGATGAAGTCCTTGGTCAACTGCGGGTTTGTCGCCTGCGGTTTGACGATGAACTCCGACAGCGTGTCTCCCTTGTCGGTTCGGATGCTGATCACGGGCTGGCCGCTGTTATCTGTCTTGACGATTCGATAGCCGTTGGCGTCGTACCTGGTATGAAACTCCCGACACGCACTTGTTCCATTGGAGCCGCCGCATGAGAACAACGGAGCAACAACCGGCGATGCCATTGCTGCGCACTGAGCACAGCGATTCACATAAGCTCGCGAGCGCAGCGCTCCACATCCACCTGCCGGTTGTAATGATCTCCAGTCTGTCCTGCAGCCCCACTACGGCGCCGTCGTTCTCTCTCCTGAATCCACCAGTGTCTGACGTACGATTGGATTTGCGCTCTTCCATCTCGCGTATCTCTAACAAAATCGAAGTACGCATCTACACCATGCAGAGGGAATCCCGCCGCGACTTGCTCTGGAAGCAAAACCTCCAATCTCACGCGCAGCAGATCGGCGAGTACCATCAGTGACGCATCTCCGACGGCGTAACCCAAATATTGCGGTGTCTTACGCGGGTCCCGCATGGGGCTCGTGTCCGTGATGCTGTCTATGAGGCAATCAACTGCACTAACCCCGTACCTCATGATCTCGTTGTAGGAATCATCGGCAATACTCTCTCCCTTGAATGGGAGTGTGCGGATGCTGGATATCGCAGCACACGGCCCATTGCTCGCGTGAACGGTCGATTGGTCATCCGTAACGCAGGAAGCCATCGTGAGCATCAAGGCGAAGGCTAGCAGAGGAACCCCTCTCCGAATACGGCAAAGCCAGTTCATCGTCGGTGACCCTCACTCGTCAACTACTGACCCGGATTCGACTCGTGTGTCCTCGGTTGCCGCCTGACCCTAGAGCTGGCCTTGTCGGGAACCATATATATCGGCCCCGTTTCTGGTGGGCGCGCGTCCGACCCCGTGACTCGTGTATCGGGACTTCCAGAGAATGACATTGGTGAGTCGAACCCTGTGGTTGGCACGCCGAGTTGATCAGCAACTTGCTGCGCGATCGAATTCTCTCCGCCTGCGCCAGAATTGCAGCTGTTGAGTTCGACCTCTGCGTCAGCCCCAAGATTCGATCCGTCCAGTTCTCCTACATTCGAAGACTCGACGTTCGTTCCAGGGTCGCTTGTCTCTCCCGGATAGAGAACACCCTCCCAACCATGTCCGAAGTAGATGGCGCCACCATCAATCGTTGGCCCAGATGTCAGCGCCGCGTTGATATCAGAGATGGTCGACACCCTCGCGAGATCGGCGGTGTGTCCCTGCTTCTCCAATTCCGATTTCCGCGTCTCAGCGGCACGAGAAAAGTTGGAGCCGGCGTTGTGACGCCCTAGACCAGGGTCGCCAACGAGCAATACATAGCGCTCCTCTCCAGCTGGATCGATGAATCTTAGCGGGCTATCTCCGACGTATCCGAGGAGATTGTGCGCTTGTGGATCACGAAGTTTGTCCAGCTTCATCGCCATTGGATCCGCCGAGAGGAACCGCGCGGAATAGGTGGAGAGATAGCGCGCAAGTGCGTAGTCAACTCCAGAAGCCGAGTCGCGCTCAGTGCCAGCGAACAGGTCGTCGCTGCCACGCGTACCCCAGATGTTTGACGCGAATCCCTGGCCATACGGATAGAAGTCGACCTTGGCCGTTGGACCGCCGTTGTCTCCCGTCTCGATCCGCAGGCTCCCGATCTGATCGAGATGCCGATACGCATTTGCAAACGTGATCGTCGGCGTTGGCTGTGGCGGCTGTGGATTGCCGCACCCATCCTGAGTCCCCTGCTCGCCTGCGCGATCCGATCCAAGCGTCGACTCCTTGCTGCCGCCAGTCTCGACGCCGACGCTGAATTGCGTTCCGTAGAACCCACCACACGGCGAGGCGAGTGCCTGGCTGTTGAGCGTCAGCTCCGTCACCGTCGTTGGCAGCGCTTGCGGCGTGAGCACGTAGGTTGCTGCACCGTC
Organism: Acidobacteriota bacterium; assembly: GCA_046331425.1. Taxonomy (GTDB): domain Bacteria; phylum Acidobacteriota; class Polarisedimenticolia; order J045; family J045; genus JANNUT01. The sequence continues at coordinate 12,619 of JAXLQU010000037.1, read as the reverse complement.
AGCGCGACGGAAGTACAGCTTGGTGGACTTGCCGTTGCTTTGATTGAGTGACCAGCGAAGGATCAAATCGCTGCCGTTGCGGCTGACACTGATTGTGCGAATTTGATTGGCGGAGGCGGAAGTGACGGTCGTATCGTAGACCAGGCTTACCGGCGCCGAATAGGGGCTGGCTTGCGGTGACTCGACACGAACGCGTATGAAGTTGGTCTCGTCGGGAGAAAGCTCGGTTTCGGCGATCGAGAAAACGCCGTTTGCGTCGGGATGAATTCCGAATAGCTCGCGGCGCCAGCCTGAACTCGCGGAAATGTCGACGGCGTAGGAACCTTGCCCGGCCCCGTCCACAAGCTTGAAGTTGTAGGCGCTGCCGGTCTTGAGCACGCTGTTGGTTGTCATCTTCGGTGCGGTGGATGTGACGGTCCTCTCGACCAGCAACTGGTCGAGCCCGTAGATGAAGTCCTTGGTCAACTGCGGGTTTGTTGCCTGCGGTTTGACGATGAACTCGGACAGCGTGTCTCCCTTGTCGGTTCGGATGCTGATCACGGGCTGGCCGCTGCTATCGGTCTTGACGATTCGATAGCCGTTGGCGTCGTACGTGTAGTTCTCTACTATCGAGCCATGGACTGTAGGATCACCGGCGTAGAACGCCCGCATCCTGTTTCGTGTATCCCAAGCGGCGCCGACGGGCTCTTGAAGTTTACCCTTGAAGCGCAGAGAGTTTCCGTTCGAGTCGTAGCCGAAACCGGTAGAGATGATGCGATTCTTGTTGCTGGAGCCGTTGCTCTCTGTGCCGGAATCGTAGGCGAGTATGAACTCGAATCCTGCTGGAATTGTCACCGCCTCCTGAATCATGTCTTGGTTCAGGATGTTGCCGAACGCGTCGAACGTATAGCCGATCTTGTGATAGACGTTGTTGGACGCAGCCACCGGATCGCTGGCCTGCGGTAGCATCCAGGCAGTCGTAAGTCGGCCAGCCGCATCGTAGGCGAATTGCTGATTGCCGATCGCAGCAATGTTCCCCGCGCCGTCGTACAGATAGCTCCCGGTACTCAGTAGCGGAGTCGCGCTGCCCGGCCATGTCGAGGTGATTGACGACAATCGATGCATCGAGTCGCGTCCCATCACCTGCGTCGAATCGTTCTCGAACAGGATCTTCGTAGGCACGCCAGCAGCGTCGTACTCAATTCCTCCAAGCGCGGAGGCCTTGAAGAAACGCGCTCCGGCGGCCTGATTCGCAACACCCATCAGCAGGTCGCGAATGTAGCTATGCGTGTAGACACGCTCTTCGGTAACACCCGCAACAACCGCAGGCATGATGTCCGCAGGCAACCCCCGCTCGGTGTAACTGACACGCGTCACGAAATCGAGCCAATCGGTGGCGACGGTCGGGCGAGCCAACCCCGTCCAGTCGATCCGCTGTCGCACACCCGAAGGCCTACCGTTGAGGCCACGATAAACGAGGGTCTTGGTGGAGATCAGGTTTCCGTCTTGGTAGGACTTCACGGTGGTAAGTTGACCGTTCCCGCGATCCGCCGGCTCTACCGGCCACAGGCACGCATCGCCACCTGTTCCCACTGAACAAATCGGTTCGTCCCAAACCTGCTCCGTCAAGAGCTCAACGTTCCTACGTCCCACATACAGATCGTCGACAGCAACGCCGGACCCCAGATTCTCAGAGGTGGTGCCGCCCTTCTTGAAGGCGATATAGACCCAAACGTCACGGGTTTCGGCGGGGCCCCAATCTGCGAAGAAATCGGCCGGGTGAATTGCAGGAGTCTTGAACCACTTCGGAAACACAGCCTGATCCTCGGAGATCGAATAGACGAGTCGACGCTGATCGTAGTCCACGTTATCTGGCGTGCCGTCGGCGTCTGCGTCTGCGCTACTATCGGGCAGCACCAGGATCATGAACTCATCGTGAGGGTCGGGGCTGGTTGTCTTCCCCTCCCGGGTCGAGCGGTAGAGTTTCAGCGTGATCGTGTCGTCGCGATGAAGCCCTGAGAGCTTGTGGCGCACGGCCTCTGCATCGACAAGCGCGCCTGAGTACGAGCAGCTCGTTCCGAAATACAAAATCTTGCCGGATGAGGTGCCCGGTGGTGGCGGAATACACGTGAGGCTCGTCGCACCTACTGTTTTCCACTGGCCATCCTGTGGAGCTGGTGCCGGTAGGCTCCCAAAGACTCTGAAACGCCCGTTGTCAAACCATCCCTCGCTCCAGTTCGCATCCAGGTCGCTGTCGAACGTCTCGTTGAGAACACTGTGGTCACCGCCACCCGTGATCGTAGAACCCGTGAGCTGGCCGGCGCGCTTCTCGCTTCTTATTTGCCGCCCCGCGACGTCGTACTCATTGTGAAACAGATACCCGCGATCGAGGCCATTCTGGTCCTGGAACGCGAGCAGGTTTCCCCACGCGTCGTAGAGTCGGTTTCTCTCCCAACCCTTCTCGGGGTGCCGCGAGTCGATCAATCGCCCTACTGCGTTGTAGGAGAATTCACGTGTCTGTCCGCCGCTTGGACGTGGTCCGACTCGCCAAATTTGAAACGGATCAGACGTGAGTGCGTTACTCGGATACAACGTGACCTTCGAAAGTTTTCCGCGGGCGTCGTAATCGTAGATCGCATCCGCACCTACGGCACTACCGCTCTGCCCTGCCAGTGGGGGAGTGTCAACCGCCACGAGATGTCCGGCATCATCCCTGTAGTAGCGATTGCTGACGTCGACATACTGTGTGGCACCGGTCACGGCGACGCGCACGTTCCTGACGGTCTCCTCTTCATGCGGGCCGCAGTAGGTCTTGTCGGTGATCGAGCCATCGGCCAACACGATGCGGCGGACTCGACCGAGCCCGTCCGGCGATGCCGCTAGCGGGTTCGAACTGTCGGAGGTTGCGGGCACTCCATAGAAAGTGGACTTGCCCCATGGGCGACTATCCTTCATTGGGACTCCATCGACCCAGTACTGCGCGGCATCGACGGTGCCATCGCCATTACGATCCCAGGCCGGCTCACTCCAACGCGGGGTCACCTTGGGAGCGCCATCGTAGTCTTCCTGCGTCATCCACTCCGACACGAAGATCTCGCGCCCGACTTGGTCGTAGCGCACGACTTGAATCGCAAGCCTGCCGGTGCCATCCGTCTTGCCGGGAACCGCTTTCTTGCGCTTGATCACGCGACCAAGGCCGTCGTATTCCTGACTCGCAAATGTCTGTGTGTTGTCGGCCACATTCAGGAAGTCAGTCTCGTTCCCTGACGATCGAATCACCCGCATCTCCCGGAGCGTTGGGTAGATGATGCGCGTGGGCTGCTCGACGCTTCCGGGTGGGTCCAAAACGGTCACGCGGCCGAGAGTGTCGAAGCTGAAATTCGAGACGAGTCCATTCGGATCCTGCGCAGCGCTGACAAATCCATGATCGGGAGTGATGTTCGACGAGTCATACGCGAGCCCATTCACGCGCATGCTCGTTGCCATGCCTTGCTGCCAGGTGTAGTTGACGGCGTAGGATTTCCGAACAGCCGTGACCGGATCGATGTCGCCGCCGCTGAACACCACCTGCGTGGCATTCCCGTTGTCGTTGAATGTGATTTGTGACTTCAGGTCGCTGAGGTCGGTTGCGGTGATCGGCGAGACCGACGGCGGGTTCTGGTCCAAGCGTGTGCTGGCCGCCAGCCACTCGTCCTTCGCTGTGATCTCCTTCACCTTCCCTATCCCGCCGTCAGCCGCATCTTGCCCTTCGAAGCGATATGAAACCTCGTATCGTCCCTTCTCATTCCCAACTTGGTTCAGAATTCCGCTACCTTCTTCTGCGAACGCACCGTTGTAAGCGCCGATTTCGTGGCGATCCAGTAGCTTCGATGGCAGATCGAGCGGAGTCATGTAGTCCACGTACGCGATTCGACTGACCGGGCCGGCAGCGGTCTGTTTGGTGTAATCGCCGCTCGCCCAGAACAACCGCCAGTTGTTCCAGTCGTCGCGCAATCTGAAGTTGAAGTCCATCTTTCGGGCTTGCGTGGAACCACCTGTGACCCCAAAGCAAGAACCCACATCATCGTTGTAGGTTTCTGTGATCTTGCGAGCGAAAACCGGCGGGCGTGCGCCCGATAGGTCGGCGCTGGCTTTTTGGGGCGGACACGCCGGTCTCCATGGTGTAGTCGTATTCCTTGGTTCTGAGTACGGCTGTCTCATCCGCAGCATCGTATGTGCGCTCAAAGGCGAATCGACCTGACATGGCAACATTGGGAGACTGTGTCACCGCCTCGCGGCAGGGATTCAACACGAGTTCCGAAACCTGATGGCGCCTGTCGGCACCCACGAAAGCGTAGCGATTCTGAACACCAATGTCCGCGGAGGGATCGTCCTCGCCACATCGTGTGGCAGTCCAACGCCGTTTCCAATACGAGGTGGCTGCTGGACCAGTCGTACCTTCGGGCTTGAGGTCGCGTCTGATCACGCCGCGACATCTGCGGTCGTGCATGTTGAAGTAGCCAACCTCGTTGCAAGGGCCCCTTGGACTGCACGCTTTCTTCGCACCACAAGCAAACTCGCCGTACGCATAATACGACTGGCCGCCGAGCGGATAAGTGATCTGCTCGAGCAAGAACCCGGTGCCTGGCAAGTCCATGAATATCGGATCGAACCCGGTGCGATAGGAGTACTGAATGCTGTACGGGGTCGCCTGACCCGGCGAGGGGATCTCGACTTTGGTCAGGAGCGCAACGTGCTCCAGGCCGGTGTCGAGCTCGTCTTGTTCGTCGGCGTAGAAGTAGCGATACGTCACTTGCTGCCCGCCCTGCCCGGTCGAATGGATCGCCTTGAGCATGCCTCGAGTATTCGCGACGTATCCCGGCGTGTAGACGTCGCTCGAACTCCACACGTCAGTCCAGATGTGAATGTCGGGGTGAGTCGGGGACGTGATCTCTTTGATCGCTTCACCGTAGGGGTAGAGATCGTCGCAGCCACTCCAACCTGCATCACGGCAGGCCTGCTGGTGGTACGTGATATTCAAGACTGTGTCTCCGCCGGGCGTCTTGCCTGGGTAGCGGATACGCGTTGGGTACCAACCTTGGTTGCTCGCGTTGCGGATGAACTTTCTCGCGTTGCGATCCGCGTCGTTCATCTTTTCCAGCCGGAGTTCAGTGCCGTCTTCGAGTTCGACGAGGTAGTAACCCTTGGCTTCACCCGACGCCTGACAGAACCTTCCGTAGTGACCGCATTCGGCGGGAAGCGTCCCGCCACGCGCGTCGCACCAGAGCGGACGCCCGCTCGAGAGATGTTTCTCGCAGTCCTCGCCCGCCGCTTTGAAATAGCGCACACGCAATACCGGGTGGTCCTGGCCGGACTTCAGTTCTCGATTGACTTCATTCGGAGCGAAGGGATCGTTGTTGCCGGTGAGGCTCTGCCCGCCATTGGGGTCGGTAGAAGCGAAACGCGTCTTGGTGCCATCCGGAGACTCGAAGAAGAACTCGAATTCCTGATAGCAGGGGTCGTAGCCCTCGCCCACACATCCCGGATTGACTCCGGCGATTCCTTTCCTTTCAATCGACTCGATGAAGATCCTGCCGAGGTGCATCTTCCAACCGTATCCAACCCATGACTTCCCCGAGAGCAAGCTCTTCTTTTCGTCCGGCGCGAGCACGCTGAGCGTGATCTGTCGATCGACCACGTTCATGCTGTTGTACACGCGGCTGAGGCCGACAGACCCGCCGCCGTTCAACGGGTACGTCAACGAACTCGGGTGCGTGATCATCAGATTCGCGTTGTAGAGGTTGACGATCTCATTGCCCTCGAAACCAGCAAAGATCGAGCCCTCGGGCACGCCGGGAGCCACTGCGACAACGCTTCGGTAATCGAATGTCTCCAGATCAGTGACTGAGCGAAGATCGCTCCCGGGGCTTGAACCGGATCCTCCAGGCGGAACCGACTGCGCGTGCGAGGCACTCGTGGAAGTGGCAACGAGCGAAAATGTTACGAGGCAACCTACCGCGATCTTCAGCATAGTTCTCCCCAACACAGGGGTATCGGTTAATACCCCCGCAGCTGCTACACAGAACTCAAGACACCGTGGTTTCGAAAGCGAACAGAGCCGATCTCGACGCCTCTGGGATGATGAAGCGGTGTGCCGTTTGACTCGCGGCGACGCTGGCCAGCGGTCGAGGTGAGCGATATCGAATCTGGAATTGGAAGTCGCTCAAGAGAAACGAGAGCTGTGCAACGGGTCGTCGTGTCGATGGACACACGTTGGCCCTGAGTCGCTCAGCCGGTTTCAAGTTGACAGGCCACACATCCGAAATGCCGCCGACTGCTTTACAAAGCATCGTCGTGCACCCCTTCTCGGTTGTGTCTACCCCACCTTCTTGCTCGGGATCCTACGCCTGAGATTTCTGAACACAAGAGGTAGTTTGCGGAACTGATCTATGTCACGCAGCAACGCTGCCTCCCGCGTTGCGCACGCTCGATGGGGGCACGGTCATTCGAACGCGGAGAAGCGACGCGCCAGGCCAGTTCGCATGGCAGAACCGATGCAGCCGCAGGGTGATAGCGTCGGCTTCCCGGTTGCTGCACGCTCCTGCAGCGGTCAAATGAAAGACCGATGCACGGCCCATTGGAAGGCAATGGCGCTCCCCTGGGGCCTGAGTCCCCCTTTCAGGCCCGGTCCAGGCATACGGAGTACGACTCACCGCCAGCCATACCCCACCGTGAAATCTCGGAAAATTTCCGGCCGGCTTGTCGATTCCGCAGGGTGTCGTCGACTACAAGATGAGAGGCCCCGAAAACGAGCGGCTTCCTGGAGGATCGATGCGGTACCTACTGTTGATCTACGACAACGAAGCGACCTGGGAGCAGATGCCGGAAGCCGAACAGCAGGCGATGTTCGGCGAGTACATGGAGTTCACCAAGAGCATCGTGGCCAGCGGCCACTACCGCGGCGGTGACGCACTGCAACCGACAACCACCGCGACGACGGTGCGAGTTCGCGATGGCCGGCCGGTCATCACCGACGGTCCATTCGCCGAGACGCGAGAGCAACTCGGCGGCTACTACCTGATCGAAGCGCCCGACCTGGACCAAGCGCTCTCGATCGCCGGCCGAATTCCTTCGGCGCGCATCGGCTCGATCGAGATCCGCCCGATCATGGAAACTCCATCGCCCGACTCGCTGTGATTGCAACGAACGGCTGCTGCGCTGCCGGCGGTATAGTTCCGCCGGCGGCAATGCAGACTCATCTCGAACAGATCATTCGCGACGCGTGGGGCCGATCGCTCGCTACGTTGATTCGCCTCAGCGGCGATTTCGACGACGCCGAAAACGCGCTGCAGGAAGCGTGCGTGATCGCCTGGCAAAACTGGTCGAGTGACTCGGTGCCGGCCAACCCATCCGCGTGGCTGATTGCAACCGCGCGACACAAATTGCTCGACGCTCGCAAGGCGGCGCGCCGGCGCGATGCGCGCGAGACCGCCTGGTGGACCGCACATGTCCCCGCGGTCGGCGCTGCGCCCGAGGTCGAGATCGTGCAGGACAGCGACCTGCCATCCGCGCCTGTCGATGACGATCGGCTCCGCCTGATCTTCACCTGCTGCCACCCGTCGCTTGCCCCCGAAGCGCAAATTGCGCTGACGTTGCGCACGCTTTCGGGCTTGACCACCGAAGAGATTGCGCGCGCCTTCCTGGTCGATCCCAAGACGATGGCGCAACGCTTGGTGCGCGCCAAGCGAAAGATCCGCAGCGCGCGCATTCCCTACCTGGTGCCGACACGTGAGCATCTAGCAGAACGACTCGGCGCCGTGATCTCGGTTTTGTACCTGATCTTCAACGAAGGGTATGCGGCATCGGTTGGGCCGATGCTGTTGCGCACCGACCTGGCCGACGAAGCGATTCGTTTGACGCGCGTGTTGGTGGATGAGTTGCCGCAAGCCGAACGACCGCGTGCTCTTTTGGCGCTGATGCTCTTGCACCATGCGCGTCGTGCGGCCCGCGTGGCTGCCGACGGCGAGCCCGTGTTGCTCGAGGAGCAAGATCGCACTCTGTGGGACGCGGCGCAGATCAAAGAAGGGATCGAGCACACCGATCGGCTGGTGCGCGAAGGAGGCGAGAGCGATCTGACGCTGGAAGCAGCGATTGCCGCGCTGCACGCTCGCGCCCGCAACGCGCAGGAAACGCCGTGGAGCAGAATCGCCGCGCTCTATGAACTGCGATATCGCCTGTTCCCATCGCCCGTGGTTGCCCTGAATCGTGCTGTCGCGATTGCAATGGCTGACGGTCTCGACAAGGGATTGGAACAGATCGAACAGATCGAACGAAGCGGACAGTTGCGCGACTATCACCTGCTGCCTGCCGCGCGCGCGGGGCTGTTGTGGCGGAGCGGTCGCTATCGCCACGCGGCCGAGGCCTATGCCGAGGCGATCGCAATTTGCCGCAACGAATCGGAGCTGAAGTTTCTTCGAAGGCGATGGCGCGAGGCAACGGAGCGGGCCAACTCAGCCGACTAACGGGCCGCGAGGTTCACGCTGCCTGCCCGATATTCCTCATCGATCGGCCTCGGCTTCTTCCAGGGATTTCCTTGGCCCAAACCGGGAATCGCCTGATTGGCCCGTCATGGTTGCGGCGTAGAGTCACCGCACGAAAGCAGTCAAAAGGAGTTGTTCTTCACCACAGCTCTCGCCGTGTCTTCACGTGCAGCTACCGAGGAGAAAATCATGTTGAAAAAGTCAGTTTCAATTTGCCTGGTTGCGCTTGCAGCGGTCTTCATGATCGGGATCGCAAGCCCCGTTGCACAGGCTGCCGAGTTCACGTCGCTCGGCGTGACCTGCGGCCCGGCCTTCTTCCCGACGTTCTGCGTCGTCGACATGTCAGGCGACGGGAACACGATCCTGTATCGCGACAAGATCTGGACTTCTACCGGCGGCACGCAGCAGATCGGTTTCCCACCAGGAGGCGGCAACGTCACAGCGCTCTCCGACGACGGCTCCACCGTGGTGGGTGATGTGGCCGTGGACGATGGAAAACTCGGGTTCCGGGTCGAGGCTGCAATTTGGCTCGGCGGCGACCAGTGGCGTCCGCTCGGCGGGCTGCCTGGATCGGTCCCGTGCGGCAGCAGTCTCACCAGCGCATACGACGTTTCCGGAAACGGGTCGAAGGTCGTTGGTCTGGCTTGGGTTGGCCCGGAGTGCAGCGGTGCGCACGGGTTCTCTTGGACCGAGGCTGGCGGAATGGTCGACCTTGGTTCGATCGTCGACGATCGATCGAGTCGCGCCAACGTGGTGTCGGCCGATGGAAACGTGATCGCTGGTTGGAGTGATTCCTCGTTTGGCAGTCGGCTTGGTGCACGTTGGACCGATGGTGATCCTCCCACATGGTTCACCCCAGATGGCGGTGCCGTCGCCGCAGGTGAAGCAACCGGTATCAATTCCGACGGCTCCGCGATTGTCGGTGGCGGATACGGACAGAATTCGATTTCTTCCAGAGCGAAGATCTTCGAGCCTTGGATCTGGACCGCAGCGGACGGCGTCGTTCCGCTTGGCACCATCAAGGGGCTCCGCGGCGACATCGTCGATGGTCAGCACTACGCCACCGACGTGAGCGACGATGGCCGCCTGGTCGTCGGCGTCGACACATTATTCAACCTTGGCGAGCAGTGGGCGTTCATCTGGATCAAGGGTGTCGGAATCAGCGCGATTCAGGACTACGTGCGCAAGAACACCGACCCAGCTACCAAGGCGAAGCTCTGCAGCTCTCAGCGCGGCGCAGCTCAGCCTTGCACCAAGTGGGACCTGTGGAACGCGGCGGCAGTATCGAACGACGGCAAGATCATTGTCGGGACTGGCCGCAATCCAGATGGCAACTGGGAAGCGTACAAAGTCACCCTTCCGTAGGTGAGTCGGAGTGTGTGAGCGACATCGGCGGCATTCACGTGCTACCGATGTCGCTTCAATTTCTCGATTCATTCCGCAAACAGACGAGGCGGCACGCGCCATGTCCACGATGGAAACTGGGGACGGAATGGATTCTGCCAACGCCACGCTCCGCATCCTGCTCGCCGGGCGAGGAAGTGAGTTCATGGCGATCGCGCGCACTTGGCTCGAGCAGCACCCGCGAGTCGGCTCGGTTGTTTGCGTGGAGTCCGGCGATGAAGCGGTCTCGATTGCCGCCGCGGGGCGAATCGATCTGGTGTTGGTCGACGTCACACTCTCCGACATCGACGGCTTCGAAACCACTCGCCGCATCAAGCGCAGCGCGAAGCCGCCGCTGGTGGTGATCCTCGTGCTATTCGACTACTTGGCGGTGCGACGCGAGGCACAGCTCGCAGGCGCCGACGCTTGCATCGACAAATCGACCCTCACGCAACAACTCGATCCGGCGCTGCACGAGTATGCGCAGCGGATCGGGCCGCGCTCGTCGGACGCGCAATCGACTCCATCGCCATGAATGCAGGTCTCGTTGTGGCGTTGGACGGGCGACGACAATGATCGACGGCTGATCCGATGCATCAGCGCTTGCTTACGTTGTCACTGTTGTGCGCATCACTCTTCGCGCCGAGCGCATTGGCCCAGACCTACGTCGACGTGAAGAGCGCTGTGGCAATCGACCAAAGTCGCGGCGTGGACAGAACCCTGGACTATGCGTCACTCGTTGCGTTCGGCCCGTGGGACGATCGGAATTATCAGTTGAAGGCGAGCGATCTTGCGATCCTCGGCGCAAACGAAGCAGCGATCCGAGAGCCGCTTCCGGTGTACTTCAGGATTGCCATACGGCGTGCGCTACCGGAGCTGTCGCGAGACTCTGCCGCGCACTATCCGCTGTATGCGCTGAATCTGTTCCGCCAACAGGCCGGCGGATACCTGATCAACGGCCATCACTATTTCAACCTGACCCGACGTGACGGTCGCTACTACATCGATCTCGACCACGACGTGGCGGGCGAGCCGGCCACCGAACAGCAAGCAGACTTCGTCTCCGGCAACGTGCGGGTCACCGGCCCGACCAAGGCGAGTGAATCGGCGATCGCCATCCATCCGACCGACCCCAACAAACTCGTGGCCGGTTCGATCGGACCGCTCGATCAAGTGCGCATGCATTACTCGACCAACGGCGGCCAGTCGTGGACGCAGACCGAGCTGCCGCTGGGTGTCACCTGTTGCGATCCATCGGTCGCCTGGTCTGCAAACGGGCAATACGCGTACGCAACCGCACTCGGCTACTGCGCCTTCTTCAGGTGCGACCTGTTCTTCTATCGTTCTGGGGACGGCGGCCAGACATGGAGCAATTTGGAGACCGACACGCCCAACATTCCGCGGCGCACCGTCTCGCAAGCGGCCGACCGAGAGTTCATCCACGTCGATCGGTATCCAGGCTCTCCGTACAAAGACCGCGTTTACTTGGCCTACCACGAGACCAACGTGCTGCAATTCGCGCGCTCCCTCGACTTCGGCAATTCCTGGAGAGGACTTCGCTTCTCCTCCGACACCGCCGAACTCGGAGTCGGTGGCGACATCACCACCAACAGAAGCGGCCAGATCTACTACGTCTGGCCGGCGTTCAACAGCCGCACGATTCGATTGAAGAAGTCGAGCGACGGCGGCGTGAGTTTCGGCCCGTCCAGCGTCGTGGCCGCAACCGAAGCGGCGTACAGCTTCCCGATTCCGTCTCAAGAGATCCGTGAGGTGAGTGTCTATGCCTCCGCCGACACGGACCTTACCAACGGCTCGTTCGCCGACAGCGTCTACGTCGCATGGTCCGATACGACGGCCCCCGTCTCCAGCACGGCAACGGCGAATCATTCCCGTGTTCGTGTCGCCTATTCGCGAAACGGCGGAAGCAGTTGGCTGGTTACCACGCCGCATTCCACGAGCGATGTAACAACCGTCGATCGTTGGCATCCGTTCTTGGCGGTTGGCCCTGACGGAACGGTCCACGTGGTCTACTACGACACGCGCCACTCGGTGAACCGAACCGGAGTCGACGTCTACTACAGCTACTCCACCGATGGCGCGCAGACCTGGTCGACACCGAGTCGCGTCACCACCACGACATCGCCGATGATTCAAGACGTCTTCGAGTTTGGCGACTACAACGGACTGGACATCGTGATGAACAGCCTGATCGCCAGCTTCACCGACAACCGCAACGAATCCGGCGGTTCGTTGGAGTCCGTGGACATCTACGCATCGGGTATTGCATCGGGCGGAACTGCTCCTGGTGCCGGTCGGATCCCGGGCGATCGAGGTGTGCCGGGACCGCCGCTGACCATTGCCAAGAACCTCAACGGCATCGCTCTCGATCTGACATGGTCGGCCGCGTGCGGTCGCGCCGATGACTACGAGATCTACGAAGGGGTGCTCGGCACTCCCAACAGCAAGGTTGCCATTGTGTGCAGCACGGGTGGCATGACCCACGCGACGATCACGCCATCACCGTCGCAGCGCTTCTACCTTGTGGTTGCCACCGCGGCCGGAGTCGAAGGCTCGTATGGAAAGTTGAGCAGCGGTGTCGAACGAACTCCCGATGTCGGGTCGTGCCGCCCGCAACAGCTTGGGCCGTGCCCTTGAGTCGTGCGCACGCGGGACGAGAAGATCGCAAGCCCAAAACCAACCGTGGTTCAGGTCAGCGGAACTCAGCGAGTTCGATCGCG
>JAXLQU010000036.1:0-29312 GCA_046331425.1 Acidobacteriota bacterium | reverse complement strand
TGATCGGAGGACAACGCTACCGCGACGTGTTCGCGTCCGATGCGACGCTCGAGTGTGTCGAGCAGGCGGCCCAACTCGAGATCGAGGCGGAGGAGCGTATCGCGTGTCTCGAGAGACTCCGGGCCATAGTAATGCGCCACATTGTCATGGCCGGACAACGAAAGCAGCAGCATGTCGGGAACACTGTCCCGGCCCAACGCCATCGCCTCGTCGTCGAGTATCGCCATCGCCAAATCGAGACTCAGGTGATCGACCAACGGGCTGTGGTACGCCCCTGCTGCAGCGCCGTTGCTGTGCAGCCGAAGATCGTGATCGAAGCCGAGCCCAACCACCGGCCATTGATGCATCGCCAAGTTGGCGGTTTTCAACGGCGGCAGATCAGGTCTTCGTAGCGGCTTCCAAATGAATTCCGCGGCGTCGAGCTGCGCGAGGGCAGCGGCGCGCTGTGCATTGAAATGATCGAGCACGTTTCCGGCCGGTGTGCCGGCTCGCGATCCTGCGTAGGCGGCGCTCGTGCGAAACCCACTGTTGCGGCGGTCATACCAAAAGACGGCGTGTTGCGGGCTTCGTCCGGCCAAAAGGATCGCCCCGCGATCTTTGCCAGAGATCGCAACCACACGCGCGCCTGGATGTTGCGCCACCAATCGATCAGCCAATGTGTCCAGGAGCAGCCGGCCGGCGCCGGGACCGTTGGGTACATCGACGCAGTACGCACTCTTCAGTTTTCCCGTTGGGTCGGGCTCGAACCACTCGTTGGCAGTGATGCCGTGACGGCAGGGCAAAGCGCCGGTACCCAGTGAAGCATGTCCCGGTCCGGTTTCGGTATTCATGTGGGAGTAGTTCGTTTCGGTGTGTACGCGCCCCTCGTCAAGCAGTCGCTTCAATCCGGAGGTGTAGAGCGAGCGGTACGCCAACAGGTTGTCCTGGGACAAGCCATCGATCGAGATCAGAACCCCAAGGCGCGCCGGCTCGCCGCCGATTGCGACGCCACCGATGGCAACCCACCAACAGGCCAAGACACACGCAACACATCGCATGATCATTCGCGCTCCGCCCCGCGGCTCGGCGCGGAACGCGCAAGGCTTCCGGGAGTCGCGCCTGCTGTCAAGTCCGATTCGGTGATGCAACTCGACGCCAAGCCAGGCATGCTGCGCGGCTCCGATGCGACGCCTGCACCTGATCGAGCTCGAAGATCACCCTTGGTGCCCGGCACCCGTGCGCGATGCGGCGACCGATTATTTGCAGTTCGGGATCGAGCAACTGCAACCGTATCGAGTGATCGCGGGCCGCCTGCGCGCCGCGCTCGAGCGGACCGGCTCGCAACAGGTCCTCGACCTATGCTCGGGCGGCGGCGGGCCTTGGAAAAAACTTTGGTCGCAACTGGATAACCCTGCGCTGAGCGTGACGCTGTCGGATCGATTTCCCAATCGGATCGCGCTGCAGTGGTTGCAACGCACGTCGGGTGGCCGGCTTCGATTCATCGAAGAGCCGGTCGATGCCACCCATGTGCCACGACACGTGACCGGGTTTCGCACTCTGTTCACGGCGTTTCACCACTTTGCACCGGATGCGGCGGCGCAGATCGTGTCCGATGCGGTTTCAGCAGGTGAGGGAGTCGGGATCTTCGAGGTGACCGAACGCCGTGTCGGCGCAGCACTGTGGATGCTGCTGGTGCCGCTGGTGATCCTCGTGATCACTCCCTTCGTACGCCCGTTTCGTTGGTCACGATTGTTTTGGACCTACGTGATCCCTGCGGTTTCGTTCGTGGGGCTGTGGGACGGAGTGGTCTCGTGTCTGCGCAGCTACACGACCCACGAACTGCGCGAGATAGCCCACGCCGCGGGCGGCGATTACGACTGGAGCGTCGGCGTGGAACCGGTGCCGCGGAGTTTCCTGCGAGTGACCTACCTGATCGGCGTGCCCCGCACTGCGGCGGCCGAGCGCGAAGCAAGGTGACTTGCGAACGAAGTGATCGCCAAGCAGAGCGAGTGCCGAGCAGAGCGAGCGTTGGGTGCAGAAGCGCTCGCCCGCTACGTTGGCAGCACAGCCTCCCCGATCTTGCGCCACGCGCGGCCATCGCGTTCCAGCAACTGCTCGGCTTCCTTCGGTCCCCAGGTGCCCGAGGCGTAGTTGGGGAAGGTCCGCGGGCGCAGCGCTTCCCAAACATCGAGCACTGGCGTGACGACACTCCAAGACGACTCCACCATGTCGGCGCGTTGGAATAGTGTCGCGTCGCCATTCATCGCGTCGTACAGCAGTCGCTCGTAACCCGTGGCTGGCGTGCTGCCGAAGTAGTCGGAATAGCGGAAGTCCATGTTGACAGTGCCGAGTTGCAACACCGCGCCGGGGATCTTGGCGCCGAAGCGAAGCGAGATTCCCTCGTCGGGCTGAATCCGGATCAACAGCAGGTTGGGAGTGAGCCGCTCGACGGCGGTCTGTCGAAACATGATGAACGGCGCGCGTTTGAAGTGAATCGCAATCTCGGTGACGCGCTTGGGCATACGTTTGCCGACGCGCAAGTAGAACGGGACATCGGCCCAGCGCCAGTTGTCGATCGACAGCTTCATCGCAGCGAAGGTCTCCACCGAAGACTCGCTGGCGACGTTCTCTTCGTTTCGATATCCGATCAGCCGCTCATCGCCGACCATGCCTTCGCCGTACTGACCACGCACGGTGCGATTGAGAACCTCTTCCGGCGACATCGGCTGGATTGCGCGCAGGATCTTGGCCTGCTCGTCGCGCACCGCGTCGGCGGCAAAACTGATCGGCGGTTCCATCGCGGTCAGCGAGATCAGTTGGAAGACATGATTGGGAACCATGTCGCGCAATGTTCCGGCTCGCTCGAAATAGCCGCCGCGGCTTTCGACGCCGAGCGTTTCGGCGACCGTGATTTGCACATGGTCGACATACCGTCGATTCCAGACCGGCTCGAAGATCCCATTCCCGAACCGAAAGACCAAGATGTTCTGCACGGTCTCTTTGCCCAGGTAGTGATCGATTCGGTAGATCTGGCTCTCGTCGAGTGTCTTGCGCAGTTGTGCGTTGAGCGTTCTTGCGGAGTCCAGGTCACGGCCGAACGGCTTTTCGACGATCACGCGCCGCCAACTTCCCAGCTCTTGTTGCGTCAACCCCACGGACCCGAGTTGCTGGACGATCGGCCCGAAGTAATCGGGGCTGACCGCGAGGTAGTAGAGGTAGTTTCCCTTCGTCCCACGCGTGCCGTCGATTTCGGCAAGCTTGTCACGCAGCCGGCCGTACATGTCGGCATTATCGAAGGCGCCGGAAACGTAGTGCAGCCGTTGGTCGAACCACTCCCAAAGCTGATCCTCGACGTTGCTGGTTGCGAACTCGCGAATCTCCCGTCTCAGCTTGTCGCGAAAGTCGGTGTCGGTCATCTCGCCTCGAGCCACCGCAACGATCGCGAAGCCGTCCGGCAGCAATTTGTCCTTGGCGAGGTTGTAGAGAGCCGGGATCAGTTTGCGTTTGGTGAGATCGCCCGAACCGCCAAAGATCACGAGGGCGCACGGGTCGTGCGGGACGCCGCGCGCGCTGGCGTCGCCACCGTGCACTTCTGACTTCAAAGCATCGGTCATCTAGCCCTCACTTCTTGACTTCAACGTGGCCGCCGAACTGCTTGCGCATCGCCGACAAGAGCTTTTCGGCAAACGTGTGTTGCTGGCGCGAGCGGAACCGAGTGAACAGCGAGGCGGCGAGCACATCGCACGGAACCGCTTCCTCGATCGCGGCCATGATCGTCCAGCGCCCTTCGCCGGAGTCTTGGACCGAGCCTTCGTACCCGTCAAGCGCGGGATCTTCCGTCAACGCGATCGCGGTAAGGTCCAGCAGCCATGAGCCGACCACACTCCCGCGTCGCCACAGCTCGGAGATCTCGCCGAGATTCAGATCGAATCGCTGCTCCTCGGGCAGTTGCTCATCGCCCGCGTGCTTCATGATGTCGAATCCTTCGGCATAAGCTTGCATCAGGCCGTATTCGATGCCGTTGTGCACCATTTTCACGAAGTGCCCGGCACCGTGTGGACCGCAATGCAAGAACCCCTCTTCGGCTGTGCTCTGCGCGCGCTCGCGGCCGCGCGTCGGCGGGATGTCGCCGCGCCCTGGAGCGAGTGAGCGCAGAATCGGGGTCAGCGTTTGAAACGACTGCTTGGAGCCGCCGACCATCAGGCAATAGCCGCGTTCGGCGCCCCAGACACCGCCACTCGTGCCGACATCGACGTAATCGATGCCGCGTTGTTTCAGCATTGCGGCGCGACGGATATCGTCCTTGAAGTACGAGTTGCCGCCATCGATCACGATCGCGCCCTTGGGTAGGCGCGCCGCCAGATCGCTTACGGTTTTCTCGGTCGGATCGCCGGCCGGCACCATGATCCAGGCGATTGGTTGATCCGGGCCAAGCTTCTGCACGAACTCGTCCAGCGATGTCGCGCCGATCGCCCCCTCGGCTTCGAACTCGCGGACCTTGTCCAAGCTCAAGTTGTAGACGACGCATTCGTGACCAAGACGCATCAAGCGGCGAACCATGTTGCCGCCCATGCGACCCAAGCCGACCATTCCGAGTCTCATATCCCGTCTCTCCTCAGACGCGCGTCAACGCGCCACAGTCAATAACTCTTGGGCTGCACGTGCGATGGCATCGGGCGTCAGGCCGAATTTCTCGTAGAGCTGTTTGATCGGCGCCGAAGCGCCAAAAGTGGGAACACCAAGAATCCGACCGTGCGCTCCGACCCAGCGTTCCCATCCGAAGGGAGAGGCCGCTTCGACTGCAACGCGCGCGCTCACCGCAGGAGGCAGCACCTGGTCTCGATAACCTTGCGCCTGTCGTTCGAATAACTCCCAGCTCGGCATGCTCACGACGCGTGCCTGCACGTTGTTGGCAACCAGCGTTTCCCAGGCCTTCAGGCACAGCGCAACCTCGGTTCCGCTGCCGATCAAGATCACGTCCGGTTTGCCGGAGGGGGCGTCGGCCAAGACATACGCGCCGCGTGCCACTTGGGAAGCGCTCGCGAACTTGCTGCGATCGATCGTCGGGACCGCTTGCCGGCTCAGCGCCAGCAGCACCGGCTCGTGACGCAGCGGCAGAATCACGCGCCAGCATTCGGCGACCTCGTTGGCGTCGGCCGGCCGCATCACGATCAGATTGGGGATCGCGCGCAGCGAGGCGAGATGTTCGACCGGTTGATGCGTGGGGCCGTCCTCTCCAAGGCCGATCGAGTCGTGCGTGAAGATGAACACCACCGGCAGTTCCATCAGCGCCGCGAGGCGGATCGCCGGGCGCGCGTAGTCGGTGAACACCATGAAGCTCGCGCCGTACGCACGCAGCCCGGAAAGAGCCATGCCGTTGCAGGCCGCGCTCATTGCGAACTCGCGGATGCCGAAGTGCAGATTGCGGCCGCCGTGATCGTGCGGTCCGAAGTGCCCAGCGCCGTCGAATGTCAGAAGCGTTTTGGTCGAGGGAGCGAGATCGGCCGACCCTCCCACCAGCCACGGCAGTTTGGCCGCGACCGCATTGAGCACCTTTCCGCCGGCTTCGCGTGTCGCCATTCCCTTGGCGTCGGCAGGAAAGATCGGGATCGCGACGTCGCATTCGCGTGGTGTTGTGCCGTCGAGCAGCGCCTGCAGTTCGGCCGCTTCCGCAGGGTACTGCGCGGCATAGCGCGTGCGCATCGCATTCCAAGCTGTTTGCAGCGCCGCGCCGCGCGCGCCGACGCCGCCGGCGAAATGCTCACGCACGCCATCGGGAACCAAGAATTTGGCCTCTTCCGGCCAGCCGTAGCCGCGCTTGGTGAGCGCAATCTCAGCCTCGCCGAGCGGTTCGCCGTGGGCGGAATGCGAGTCCTGCTTGTTCGGCGACCCGTAGCCGATGTGGCTGTCGACGATGATCAACATCGGCGCCTCGGAGCTGCGAGCGAAGTCGGCGAGCGCAGCGGTGAGTGCCTCGACATCGTTGGCGTCGGTCACATGGCGCGTGCGCCAGCCGAGTGCTTGGAAGCGCGCCACCACATCTTCGCTGAACGCCAGGTCGGTATGGCCTTCGATCGTGATCCGGTTGTTGTCGTAGATCCAGCACAGGTTGCCGAGTTTCAAGTGACCGGCCAGAGACGAGGCTTCGGCACTCACCCCTTCCATCAAGTCGCCATCGCCGCACAGCGCGTAGACCCGATGTGAGAACAACTCGAAACCGGGGCGATTGTATCGAGTGGCCAACCAGCTTCCGGCGATCGCCATTCCAACGCTGGTCGCGACACCTTGACCCAACGGTCCGGTCGTGGTCTCCACGCCGGTGGTCCAGCGGTATTCGGGATGACCGGGTGTCTTGCTGTCGAGCTGGCGGAAGTTCTTGACGTCGTCGAGCGAAACAGCGGGGCGATTCTCGATCTTCCCGTGCGCATCGACCGACCGAACGCCCGTCAGGTGCAGTAACGAATAAAGCAACATCGAGGCATGCCCACACGACAACACGAACCGGTCGCGATCGGGCCACGATGGGTTGGCGGGGTCGTATCGCAGCGC
Organism: Acidobacteriota bacterium; assembly: GCA_046331425.1. Classification (GTDB taxonomy): domain Bacteria; phylum Acidobacteriota; class Polarisedimenticolia; order J045; family J045; genus JANNUT01. The sequence continues at coordinate 22,784 of JAXLQU010000036.1, read as the reverse complement.
GTTCTGCCAAATTGCATAGGCCACGGGCGCAAGCGCCATCGGCGTCCCGGGATGACCGGAGTTGGCGGCTTGGACCGCATCCATCGAGAGCGTGCGAATCGTGTCGATGCTGAGTCTTTGGATCGAGCCTGACATGGTGTCTCCCTACACATCCGCAGTCTGAAAGAAGCTAGGCCGGACAGTCCGGAAAGAAAACGTCTGAGGCCGGCTATCTTACCGGTCCAATTCGGGACAAGGAGCAGGTCGCTGATGACCATCAGTACTCGTCGCAAGATCGTCGTCACCGGGGTCGGGTCAGGGTTAGGGCAGGCGATGGCGCGCGCTTTCACCGCCGAAGGGCACGAAGTACATGGCTGCGGCCGGCGCGTCGAGCCGCTCGCAGCCCTGGAGTCCGAGTTGGGCTTGGAACGTCGTTTTGTGGCCTTGGATGCGCGCGACGCGGCCGGGGTCTCGGAATGGGCGATGACGGTCTGCGCCGATGGACCACCCGACCTTTTGATCAACAATGCAGCGGTGATCAACACGCCGCAGCCGCTCTGGGAGGTCCCAGATCAGGAGTTCGCGACGCTGATCGAGATCAACGTCATCGCGGTATTTCGTGTCGTCCGCGCCTTCGCGCCGTCGATGATTGCGGCCGGTCGCGGCGTGATCGTGAACATTTCCTCCGGTTGGGGCCGCTCGACCGACCAAGGGATGGCGCCGTATTGCGCCTCCAAATGGGCGATCGAGGGGCTTACTCGGGCGCTGGCCGACGACCTTCCGCCGGGGATGGCAGCCGTACCGGTGAATCCGGGCGTCATCGACACTCCGATGCTGCGGCAGTGTTGGGGGGAAGAGGCGTCGCACTTCCCATCGGCCCATGACTGGGCTCGCCGCGCCATTCCGTTTCTGCTGCGGCTGGGGGCGGACGACAACGGACGACCGGTGACCGTTCCCTAGAACTGTGTGCGCAGGTCGATTGATTTTCCGAGAGGCGAGGCCGAAGTTCCTAGCCGCGAACCTAGTCCCGATTCGGAGCAGCCCGTGCCAGGTTGGGACGACGGTCGCGCCACGGAGTTTCATGACGAACCAACTACCCGGTAGTGCGGATGTGACATCGAAAGTCACACTGAAAATACTGGCGGAACTAGGGTTGCTTTCGGCAGACTTCGCCGTCCATTCCCGGTTCGGCCGAGGCACTTGCCCGCCGCTGTATCTCGGCTCAGGGGTCGATTGAATCCTTCCCAGGAGGAAGTCTCCATGCGTTTTGTCAGGGTCTCGATGAAGGTCGTAGCAATGGCGATGCTGCTCGCCACCGCCGGCGCGCTCACCGCGAGTGCTGGGCCGAAGCCGCCACGTCCAAACGGAAGCGACTGTCAGCAAGCGTGCTACGACCAGTTCTTGGCCGATCGCCAAGAATGCGATCAGAGGTTGGCGGCGCGGCTATCCGAGCTCGACGCGGAAGAGGCTGCCTGCCGCGAGAATGCCAAGGATCCGATCACGTTGGGGCGCTGCCTCAATCGGGTGAACATCAAACGCCGTGTCGCTGCCAACGATCAGCGCAAGTGCTACAGCCGCGCCAACACCAAGGCGTTCAACTGCTATCGCCAGTGCAACGCGTCGGAGACCGCACCTTAGTCGTGTGCGCGAAACACAGACTCTGTTCCCAAGACGAGGGCGCCCAGGCGGGGCGCCCTTTTTTTGTCGGGGTTGGGTGACGGTCGCGCGGAAATTGCTATTTGCTGTCGATCCGGTGTTGGTCGGCGTAGATTCCGGGCGCAATCGGGAGGCACGACAGTGGCGCGATCCGGTCTGCTCTTGGCTCTAGCGTTGATCGGGGTCTCCAGCGGGACTCTGCTGGCATCACCCCCGGGGGAAGTCGCTGCGCTGGCCTTCACCGACAAGCAGACGCTTTCTTGGTCGGCCAGTCCTTCTGCCTCTGCCTACAACGTTTATCGAGGCACCTCGGCCGACGGTTCGGATGCGCGCTGTTGGGTGTTTCGCACTGCCACCACCGAGGTGACCGACAGCGCGACACCGGGGAGTCTCTTCACTTACCTGGTGAGCGGCTACAACGTCGATGGTGAGGGCACGCTCGGCTCCTCGAGCAGCGGCGCCCCGCGCGTGCCCCAGGTGCGATGCACCGACAACGACCTCGATGGCGTGCGCGATGATCAGGACAACTGCCCACTGATCGCCAACCTGACGCAAGCCGATCAGGATCTGGATGGTCAAGGCGATCTTTGCGATCCACAGACCTATCACTTCGAGTTCGACACCGTCGGCCTGCGGCCCGGCGGCATGACACAAGACGGCGGGAGCAACACCACGTTCAACGTGCAAGAGTTTGGTGGTGACCGCGGCGTGAGCTATCTCACAGCCGGTGCGGCCGTGGTCGATGGCTTCGATCGCTTCGTCAGCGACCGGCCACGGCAGAATTTCGATCTGTATCTGGACACGGCGGCAACACCAACCGGGTACGCCATCGTCGAGTTTTGGAATGACGGTAACCCGGGCGAGCGCGCCGGCCGGGCCCTGCGGTTTTATGTCGGGCAGGGCGTGGTTGGACTGCAAACGCGGCGTGGCGACCTTGCGGTGACGCTCGCCGAACAGGCGGTGAGCGTGTTGGAGCGGTTGCGAGTGCGCGTGCGAGAACGCCTCGGTGGTGGACGCGATGTTCACGTCGACACCTGGAGCGGTACGGCGTGGAATCAAGACGCTGCTGTTTTCGTGGTTGCCGATGACGAGCCGTACTTTGGTCGCCGTGTAGCGCTTACCGAGTGGGGTGGAGGGACACGCGGTGTTACGCGCGTCACGCTCAACGGCGTTTGGACCGGGCCGGACTTCGCGCTCAACAAGAGCTTCGAGACAGTGAGCGACTGGCAGGTCGTTCAACGCAATGCCGTGGGGTTCGCCGACTTGAAACTGGCGCTGCAGTATCGCGCGAGCGAGCCAGTGCGCGTCGAGGTTGCGGTGGAATCGTCAGCCACCGGCACGCCCCTGCCTGGCTTCGATTACGCCGCACATATCTACGACTTTGCAGCGGCACCTGACGGCGCTTATGCACAGATCGTGCTCCCGGCGGTGCCGCAGGGCGGCAACTACGACGTGCGCGCCCGATTGGTGGCTCGAGACGACGCCCAAATTCTTGGCAGCGATGTCGCGACACAGGTCGCGGTCGGCGACGTATTCCTGGCGGCTGGTCAGTCCAACATGTCGGGCTACTCCGGCACGATCGATCCTGCCGAAGCGCCGGTCGACAACGTGCATCTGTTCGGCAACGACTACCGTTGGAAGCGTGCGCGCGAGCCGATGGACGACGGCACCGACCAAGTCGACCGGGTGAGTGAAGAAGCGCCGGCGCACACATTGATGTTGCGCTTCGCAAAAGAGATCAGCGCCGCGGCCGGAGTTCCGGTTGCGATCGTTCCGGCGCCTTTGGGGGGAACCAACCTCTACTCGCAATGGCAACGCAACGCAGGCGAGCCCGACAACCGGGGCACGCTGTATGGATCCTCGATCCATCGTGTGCAGGTGCATCAGTTCAGCAACCCCATCCGCGGCGCGATCTGGTACCAGGGCGAGTCGGATGCTGGTCGCGGCACCGATTTGTACTTGCAGGACCTGCGCAATCTCGTGGCGCAATGGCGCAGCGATTTGAGCGCGCCCGATCTGTTCTTCGGCAACTGTCAACTCGCAAACTATCAGGACGCCAACTTCGACACCTGGATTCCGATCCAGGAGGCGCAGCGGCGCTTTGCGCTGGAAGAACTCGAGTCGTCCGTGGTGGGGCTGGTCGATCAGCCGCGCGCCGATTCGATTCACCTCAGCGTCGCCGGTTACAAGGAGGCGGGGCGTCGCTTGGGCCTCTCCGTGCTGGCTGGCAGCTACGGCATCCCGCAAGTGTTGGGCCCGAAACTGCAAGCCGTGCGCTTTCAGTCGGGAGCTCGATCGAGAATCGAGATCGTCTACGACAAGCCGGTGCAAGGCGGTGCAACGCAGGTCTTTCGCGTGTATGAGGGAACGGTGCAGCAGAACATCGTTTCGTTGTCAGTCAGTGGAAACATCGTGGTGCTGCAGATGCAGCGCAACTTGAGTGCGACCAACACCTTCGTCACCTACGGTACGAGTCGTGCCGCTGGGGGAGCCGGGTGGGTCACCGCGACCGATGGGTCGGGCGCGGCGCTCGCGTTCTACAAGATCAAGGTTCAGTAGCGATCGGTGGCGTCGGATCGGGCGATCAGCGTGGCCCGATTCGCCCAACCGTTCCCATTTCAGGCTAGTCTGTGGCTCTCTCACGGAGCCGATCGATGCTGCGTTGTCATCTAGGGGTGTGCCTGATACTGAGCCTGACGCTGACGTCGAGCGGATGGTCACAAACCGGAGAAAGCCCAACACAAAGGCCGCTTGGTGAGTTGCCGTACACTCCGAGCCTCGACCTTGCGGCGATGGACCTCACCATCGATCCATGCGTCGACCTGTATCAGTACGCATGCGGTGGGTGGCTGAAGAACAACCCGATCCCGCCCGATCGCGCCCGCTGGAGCGTGTACGGCAAGCTGTTCAACGACAACTTGCAGTTCCTGTGGGGAATCCTGCAAGACGCCACCGATCGCAAAGAGCCACGCTCGGCGCTCCAGGCGAAGATCGGCGACTACTTCGCGGCCTGCATGGACGAACCGGCGATCGACGCCAAGGGAACGACACCGCTGCAGGCCGAGTTGACTGAATTGGCCGCCATCTCCGACACGGCCGGACTGAGTCGCTGGTTGGCGTACCGGCATCGACAGGGGCAGAGCTTCTTGTTCGGTTTTGGCTCGGCACAGGATCTGGCCGATGCCTCGCAAGTGATTGCCGAAGTCGATGACGGCGGCCTGTCGCTGCCCGATCGCGACTACTACCTGAGCTCCGATCAGAAGATGGTCCAGACGCGACAACACTATCGCGAACACTTGCAGCGCATGTTCGGGCTGATTGGCGATAGCGACGATCTCGCGCGCACCAACGCCGACACGGTGTTGCGGCTCGAGACAGCCTTGGCGCGCGCGAGCCTGACCCAGGTCCAACGGCGCGATCCGTACAACCTGCATCATCCGATGACCGTAGCGAAGTTGCAGCGGCTTGCGCCACGGTTGAACTGGACGGAACTCTTCAGCGTCGTGGGCGCACCGCCGATTTCCAGACTCAACGTTACGCAACCCAAGTTCATCGCCGAGGTCGATCGACTGCTGAAGAGCGAGCCACTTTCAGCGTGGAAGACGTACCTGCGTTGGCACCTTCTGCATGCCGCAGCCGACCAGTTGTCGACACCGATCGTGCGCGCCGAATTCGACTTCTTTTCAACCACGCTCCGCGGCGTGAAGGAAATGCAGCCGCGTTGGAAGCGATGCGTGGCGGCCGTCGACAACGACCTGGGCGAGGCCTTGGGGCAGGTGTTCGTCGAGAAAGCCTTCCCGCCCGAGGTCAAACGCTCCACCGAGGAAATGGTGGTGCTGGTTCAGGCGGCGATGAAAGCCCGGGTCGAGGCGCTCCCTTGGATGGGTGCCAAGACCAAGCGAGCGGCGCTGGAAAAACTGAGGAGCATGCGCAACAAGGTCGGCTACCCCGAACGATTCCGCGACTACACCGCAATCCAGATAGCGCCTGACGACCACTTCGGGAACGTGGAACGCGCGGCTGCTTTCGAATCGGCGCGACAGTTCACCAAGATCGGCAAGCCGGTCGATCGAAGCGAGTGGGGGATGACGCCGCCCACGGTCAACGCGTACTACAACCCGACGATGAACGACATGAACTTTCCTGCCGGAATCTTGTTGCCGCCGTTGTTCGATCCGAAGCTCGACGGGGCGCCGAATTACGGCAACACCGGGAGCACCATCGGCCATGAACTCACGCACGGCTTCGATGATGAAGGCAGCCAGTTCGACGCCCTCGGCAATCTGCGTGATTGGTGGACTAAACGCGACCGCACCGAGTTCGAGCGGCGCGCGCAGTGCGTTGCCGATCAGTACGCCACGTACGTGATCGTCGACGAGATCAAGATCAACAGCAAGCTGACGCTCGGGGAAGATCTGGCCGACCTGGGAGGCACGATCTTGGCCTACGAAGCCTGGCGCGCCTCGACCGCCAATCAGCGGCTTGCGGCGGTGGACGGACTGACGCCCGATCAGCGTTTCTTCGTGGGATTCGCGCAATGGGCTTGCGAGAACTCCACGCCCGAAAGCCTGCGCGTCAATGCTGTGACCAACCCGCATTCGCCGGGCAAGTACCGAATCAACGGTGTGGTGGTCAACATGCCTCAGTTCGCGTCCGCATTCGGCTGCAAACCGGGACAACCGATGGTGAAAAACCCCGAGCAGGTCTGTCGCGTATGGTGACCGGACCGCGTATGACGATCGTGCGGGGCCCGCGTGTGGGCGAGAGCTATCCGCTCGCACCGGGCGTGACGGAATGGGTCTTCGGGCGCAGCGGACAGAGCACGCACAAGATCGAGGACGATGGAGCGTCGCGCCGTCACTTCCGGATCACCCAGACAGGGCAGAAGTTCGCGATCGAAGATTTGGGAAGTTTGAACGGAACCACCGTCAACGGCGCTGCGGTCTCGTCCTTACGCCCGTTGCTGCACGGCGACAGCATTGCGGTGTGCGGCGTGACGTTGAGATTTCTGATCGGCGAGGACAAGGCGCAAGGGTTGCCCTCGGTGACGGATGTGTCGCTGCAGGATGGTTCCCCGCCACTGGCGATGAACACCGTGCGCCTGAACCTGCAGACCGGCGACCCCAGCCTGTCGCAGGCGTTGCGTGCGGTGGATGCGCAAACACGCCTCAACGCGCTGTTGGAAATCGCCAATGCGCTGCGTCAAACACTCGATTTGGACGTCGTCCTGGAGAAGATTCTGGAACGATTGCTGGCGATCTTTCCGCAGGCCGATCGCGGCTTCGTCGTGCTTTGCGAAGGACCGGAGCGCGTGCCGTCGCCGCGGGCACGAAAGCTACGGAAGGACGACGGCGCACCGCTGGTGCTTAGCCGCACGATCCTCAGCGAGGTGATCGATCGCGGTCAGGCGATCCTGTCGCGCGATGTTCTGGCCGACGAACGCTTTGCGGGGCACCAATCGGTGGTGGGATTTTCGCGGACTTTGATCTGCGCTCCGTTGAGCGGTCGTGACGGAGTCGCGTTGGGCGCGATTCAACTCGATGGTCTGCGTCCCGGGGCTCCGTTTCGCGAAGAAGACTTGACGCTCTTGGCGGCGATTGCAGGCCCGCCGGCGATCGCCATCGAAAACGCCCGAATGCACGAGGCATCGATCGAGCGCGAACGACTCACGCGCGATATGGAGTTCGCTCGCCGTGTGCAGCACAGCTTCTTGCCGTCGAAAGTCCCGCAGCTTCAGGGATATCTTTTCGCCGACCAGTACAAGGCGGCAGGCAGCGTTGGCGGTGACTACTTCGACTACGTCGAATTGCCCGATGGGCGCGTGGCGGTGATCGTTGCCGACGTCGCAGGAAAAGGGGTAGCGGCCGCGTTGGAGATGGCTCGCCTTTCGGCGGAAGCTCGCTTCAGCCTGGCGACAACCACATCGCCGGCCGAGGTGGTGACGCGGTTGAACGAGCGACTCGGATCGCTTTTCCCGGCTGGTCACTACGTGACGTTGGCGCTGGCGGTGCTGGATCCCGCCTCGCATCTGGTTGAAGTGGTGAACGCAGGACACTTGCCACCGCTGCTCGTGCATGCTGGTCGGCCACCTCGCGAGGTCTGCCTCGAGGAGGGTGGTTTCCCGCTTGCGTTGATACCGGGCACCATCTACGCCTCGGTTCAACTTCAACTGCAGCCGGGTGAGTCGCTCTTGATGTTTACCGATGGGGTCACCGAAGCGATGGATCTTGACGATGAACCGTTCGGCCCAATGGGGAGTGATCGACTGGCGCGTGCGGTTGAGCCATGTGGTGCTCAGCCCAAGCAGCTCACGGACGCGCTGATCGACGCGGTGACCCAATGGCGCGGTGCGGCGCCGCAAAGCGATGACATCTGCATTGTCGCTTTCGGACGTCTGGCGGAGTGATCGCCCGCGAGCTTGCCAAGCACCTCGTGCATTCCGATTCGGATCCCGGACGCTAGATCAGGTGCTTTCCTTCGGCCACGTACCGCTCGAACGTGGTGAGATCGTGCTTGATCTGCGCGAGCAGCAATTCGGATGAATCGAACTTCTGTTCCTCGCGCAACCGCTGCAGGAACTCGAGTTCGATGCGTTGGCCGTACAGGTGTCCATCGAACCCGGGTAGATACGTCTCCACCGTCAAACGCCGATCGCCGAAGGTGGGTCGCACCCCGACGTTGGTCACACCGGGAATCGGAGCGCCACCACCGCGAAATCGAGTGATGTAGACGCCGGTGGCCGGAAGGAACTCGTTTTCTGGTGCAAGGTTCGCGGTGGGGACCAGTTGTCGTTTGCCACGTCCCTCGCCGTGCACGATCGTCCCGACGAGCGCGAACGGCCGCCCGAGCAGGGTGCGCGCGTCGTCTACCTCACCGGCCGACAGAAGCCGGCGGATTCGCGAGGCGGAAACGCGCTCACCGTTGTCGTGAACTGCCTGTGCGGCGTGTGTGGTGAAGCCTGACTCCGCACCCAATCGCGTGAGCATCGCCACGTCGCCGGCACGCTGCGCGCCGAATCGGAAGTCCGGACCGATGTGGACCTGTTTGACTCCAATGCGGTCGAGCAGGATCTCGCGTACGAACCGCTCGGCGGTGAGCGTTGCCAACGCGCGGTCGAAAGGCAGAACGATCGTCGCGTCGAGTCCTGCGGCCGAGAGGATTCGCGTCTTCTGGTCGGCGGTCAGCATCAGGTGCGGCGCGCGCTCGGGAAACAACACGCGCTGTGGATGCGGATCGAACGTGATCACGGTGGCGAGTCCGCTGATCGCCCGGGCACGTTCGAGCACTGTTTGCATGATCGCCATGTGCCCGCGATGCAGCCCGTCGAAGTTGCCGAGTGTCGCCACGACCGGTTGACCGTCGCACCAATCGGGCGTTGGCAGTTCGGTGAGAACACGCATTGTCAACTCGTCCAATAGTGCAGGATCGCTTGCAGTACCAAGTTGGCGTAGATCCCTGCCATCACATCATCGGCCATGATTCCCCAGGCCCCTTTGAGCGATTCCAATTGTCGGGCGGGAGGCGGCTTGATGACATCCATCAGACGGAACAGAAAGAACGACGCGCCGAGGGTAAACAGGTTGCCAGGCACGAACAGTGTGGAGACGAGGTAACCGACCGTCTCGTCGATCACCACTTGGCCGGGATCTTTCTTGCCGTAGAGCGTTTCGGCATCCCACGCCGACCAGACTCCGATGGCGAACAGCACGACGACAGCGGCCAGGTGCAGCAGCCAGGAATCGAACCACCACAACAGCAACACCAGCGGAATGGTCGCCGCCGTTCCCGCGGTCCCCGATGCGAACGGGAAGTAGCCGGAATAGAACCACGAGGAAAGCAGGCGTTTCATTGCCGTGCTCCTAACCCTGAGCCAGTCGGCCGGTCAACTCGAACGGAGCTGCTTCGGTGATCTCGACGCGAACTCGTGTGCCTGGTGTCACGGTTGCAGCGTCTTCGACCACAACCCGTCCGTCGACGTCCGGTGCTTGACCACGCCAGCGGCCGACCGCAGCGCCCGCCACCTCCTCGTCCGTTCCTTCGATCAACACCTCGAGTCGGCTGCCGACCCGCTGCTGCGCGCGTGAGTACGCGACATCGATCACCAGGTCCTCGAGGATCTGCTTGCGTTCGAGCTTGAGTTCGCTCGGGACGTCGTCTTCCAAGGCGAACGCGCCGGTCGACTCCTCATGCGAGTAGGTGAACACTCCGGCCGCATCCAGCGGTGCACTTGCAACGAAGTCGAGCAGGGTCTGGAACTCCTCGTCGGTTTCGCCGGGAAACCCAACGATGAAACCGCTGCGGATTCCGGCGGCCGGCATCGCTTGTTGCAATTGCTCGAGGTGGCGCCTGTACGTCTCGGCGTTGCCCGGACGCTTCATGCGGCGCAAGACCGCCGGGTGGGCGTGCTGCAACGGTAGATCGACGTACTCCACGAATCGCCGCGTGTTGGACAGCGCGTCGAGCAGATCGTCGCTGATGCGTCCCGGATACAGGTAGTGAATGCGAATCCAGTCCGGCGCCTCTTCGGCTCTGTCGAAGGCGCGGACCACCGCCGGCAAACCATCGTGCAAACCAAGATCGCGCCCCCAGCCGGTCGAGTCCTGCGCAATCAGGTTCGCCTCGACAACCCCCTCGCCGGCCAACTGCGCCAACTCGCGCAGCAGATCGTCGAGTAGGCGCGAGCGGTTCTTGCCGCGAAAGGTCGGGATGGCGCAGAACGCACACTGTTGATCGCACCCTTCGCTGATCTTGACGTAGGCCGACCAGGGTGGTGAGAGCCGCGTGCGCGGATCGCTGGCAGTAAACAAGCCGCGCGCCGGGCCCGAGGATGGCAATCGCTTCACCATCCCGATCCCCTGCGGCGTGCTCGTTACCTGCGTGGTTGCGCCGATGTCGTCGAGTCCCAGCCAGCCGTCGATTTCCGGCAGTTCGGCGCGCAGCTCGCTGCCGTGACGTTGCACCAAGCAACCCGCTGCAATCACACGTCGCCCGGCGGCTCGTGCCTGTTTCCAGTTGGCAGCCTCGATCAGCGCCTCGATCGATTCCGCACGGGCGTTGTCGATGAACGCACAGGTGTTGACCACCAGCGTGTCGGCCTGCTCGGGATCGTTGACCACTTCGTACCCGTCAGCGCGCAGCCGCCCGAGGATCAGCTCGCTATCGACCTGATTCTTGGGGCAACCCAGGCTGACCAACGCCACGCGCTTGTGTGAGGGAACCTCGCTCACGGTCTCATCCGCACGATCGTGCGCGGATACGGAATGACCTCGCGCGCGTGATGCGTGCCGGTGATCCAACAGACCAAGCGCTCGATTCCCATCCCGAAGCCGGCATGCGGCACGCCGCCGAACTTCCGCGTATCCAGATACCAATCGAAGGCCGACTCGGGAAGCCCGTGCTCTGCGATCCGCTGCCGCAACAGCGCCTCATCGTGAATGCGCTGGCTGCCGCCGATGATCTCTCCATACCCGTCCGGTGCGATCACGTCCACGCACAACGCGCGCTCCGGATTCTCCGGGTCGGGCTGCATGTAGAACGCCTTCACATGTGTCGGGTAGCGGTGAATCATGACCGGCCGGTCGTGCATATCTTCCCAGGATCGTTTCATCCATCGCCCCGCAGGTCGCCGCGCCTGGCTGGAAACGGTGGCGCTCCCTGTTCCTGCGCCCGTTTGATGTGCTCGGGCCGCGCTCAGAATCTCGCATGCTTGATCGTAGAGACGCGCGGAAACGGCGGAGCGATCGCCTGCAACTTCGCGAGATCGCGTCTTCATGATCTCAACTCTTCGGCACGACGCTCGAGCACGCGACCGATCACATAGCTGATCAGGTTTCGGCAGCCACCGCCAATGCCTGGCCGGCCCACGCCATCGTCCGGATCATCCGGGAAACCCGGTGAGATGCCGGCGCGTTTTCGATTTTTCCGGCACGGAAGGCCAGCGCAGTAAACCTTGTCGAACGCCATGCAGGCCGGCTCGAGATACACCGTTCGATTGCGACAGGTACATCTTGTCGTCGAAGTAGGGCTTGAACAGCGTCGAGGTCCCTTCGCAGGCGGCCGGGGCAGAGGATCGGCGAATCGATCAACACGAAATCGTTGTCATACATGTAGCGCCGCGAATCGACTTGACCACCTCATCGCGGACTCGCAGTGTGGCCCACGGGTCCTCGTATGGCCAAAGATGCCGGTTATCGAGCAAGAACTCGACGCTCATGCCTGGGCATTGGATAGTCGGCCGACGGACCGACGGTCTCGAAGCGGCGAACGAGTTCTTGACCGTTCGGTGCGCGTGCGTCGGATCGCACGGCGCCGCCGATGATGACGGCCGACTCCTGTGTGGCGGAGGCCATGTTCGCGAAGCCGGCCTCGTCCAGGTCTGCACCGACGCAACCGTTTGGACGGTGCCGGTGCCATCGCGTAGCACCAAGAACGCGATCTTCCTTTTGAACGAACATGCGTGACCCAGCCGTGCAGCGTGACGTCTTGGCCGACATGGCGGCGGTCTTTGATTCGGACGAGGAAGCCGACACGAGTGAGTCCTCGATAGGTGGGGCAGTGCCTGCAACTGCCCAGGAATGGCGCTACGATACGACAGAGCGGACCGTGCGGCCGCTCCTGATGGTTGCGAGCCTCCGCAGGCGAGCCGCTAGTCGTCGTGTTCTTGCGGCTTGTGTTCCGCCACCAACTTGGCTTGGATCTCCGGCGGCACGCGCTCGTAGTGGTCCAGTTCCATCGTGTAGGCGCCGCGGTCCGAGGTGACGAATACCTGGAGGGTGGGGAGTACTCGAGCATCTCGGCCATCGGTACTTGCGCCTCGACGATGCTGCGGCCGCCGTGCGCCTCCGACCCCTGCACCTTGCCGCGCCGACGCGTCAGATCGCCCAGGATGTCTCCCATCAGATCGTCAGGAACGGTGACCGTCACCATCATGATCGGCTCGAGCACGACGGCTCCTGCCTCGCGGACGCAGAGTTTGAAGACTTCACGTCCAGCGACTTGGAAGGCGACATCCTTGGAATCGACCGGATGTTCCTTACCGTCGGTGATCGCTGCTTTCACATCCACCAGCGGGTAACCGGCGATCACGCCGTGATCCATGCAGCTCTTGACCCCCTTTTCGATCGACGGCCAGAAGGTGCGCGGAGATGGAGCCACCGAAGACCGGATGCGTACTCGAACCCGCCGCGCGGCAAGGGTTCTCGATCCGCTGCATGCGGACCTCCGCGAACTGGCCCGCACCACCGGTCTGCTTTTTGTGGCGATACATCGAAGCAGCCTTCTTCGTGATCGTTTCGAGGTAGGGGACGTTCGGCTTCTGCAGGTGGGCCTTGATGCCGTAACGCTTGGCTGCTTTGTCGATCGCACTCTTCACGTGGTCGTATCCGAGTCCCATCAACATCAGTTCGTGCGAGCGCCGATCACGATCGAGTCGCAGCGTGCCGTCTTCCTGGCCACCTGGGAGAAAGCTGTTCGATCTTTTCATCGTCACCCTTGACGTCGCCGTGAACGGCGTAAGAGATCACGGGGCGGGGGAACTGGATCGGCGGTAGCTCGGCTGGGTGTGCCTTGTCAGCGACCAACGTATCGCCGGTGCGGGTCTCTTTGAGTTTGAAAACCAATCCGATATCGCCGGCACGCAGTTCCGGCACCTTCTCGCCGCTCTTGCCGCAGGCGCTGCCAAGCCTGACGATTTTTCAGCGCTGCCGCGCGTGGCGTTCAATCGATGTATCGGCGCCCAGCGTGCCGGAGAACACACGCACCAGCGAGATATGTCCGGCGCGCATCGATGTAGGTCTTGAAGACTTGCGAAACCAACGGCACGGCAGAATCGGGAACGACAATGCTCGTGACCATCGGGCGTTTTGGACAAGAACGGCCGGCGATTGAGCGGCGTCGGCGCGCGCGCGAGACACTTTCCCATCGGATGAATTCGCAACCAGGTTCGCGCCGCACGCGAAGATCGGGAACACGCTGCGGGCCATGATCGCCTTCTTCAATCCGGCGATCAGATCATCCTGGGTCAGCTCGTTGGTTTCGAGAAACTCGTTCATCAGGTCGTCGTCGACTTCGGCCACGACCTCCATCAACGACTCGCGTGCCGCCTTCGCCGCTGCGGTCATGTCCGCGGGAATCGGTCCGATCTCCGCCTCGGCCGTGCCCTTCTTCGGCAGGTAAGCCTGCATCGAGATCAGGTCGACCACGCCGCGAATCGATGGTCCCTCGCCGATCGGGATCGTGATCGGCACGGCCGTGCGTCCGTAGCGCTCTCGCAAGCTACCGAGAATCGAATTCCACTCGGCGCGCTCGCGGTCCATCTGCGTCACAGCGAAGAACAACGGGACATGACGTCGCTCGGCGTCGTCCCACATCTTCTCGGTCTGGACGGCAATCCCATCCAACGCGTGCACCACCAACACGACACTCTCGGCTGCACGCAGCGCTGCGGCAGCATCGCCGATGTAATTGGAGTAGCCAGGGGCGTCGATGAAATTGAGTTTGATCCCGTCGTGCTCGGCAAACGCTACGGCGAGCGCCATGCTGACCTTGCGCTCGATCTCGTCTGGATCGAAATCGGTGACCGCCGTCCCGTCCTGCACCGAGCCGAGTTTGTCGGTGGCCTTCGCGGCATAAAGCAGCGACGAAACCAAAGAGGTTTTGCCTGAATGTCCATGACCGACGAAGGCGATGTTTCGAATCTGCGCGGTGTCGTAAACCTTCATGCAGCACGCCCGCCAGCGCCGGCGCCGACACGATCCCGCGCGTCCCACCCTGTTTCGGTTCCGCCCCGTGGCGCTGACTTCCGGTGCCACCAGCCGGGCCGGGTTCATCGAGCGGCGGTCGCCTCGCATTGGACCGCAACGATGCCGTAGCGCAGCGGCGAAGGCCGGACTTTAGGCGCTGTCCCCCAGGGAGGTCAAGGCGCGCGCGGTTTTTCGGGCCGCCGCGCATGACGTTGGTTAGTCGACCGGTTCGCGCTGCATTCGGCACGTGCACCGAGAGGTTTCGTTCCTAGATTGAGCCCGTAATGGTGACGACCCTGATTTCTCAATGGCTTCAACCGGCAGGATCCAGAAGCACCATCGATCCTGACCCACTGACTACCCTGGCGGCGTCGCCGTCGCGTTGCCCGCACTGCCAAGAGCCGGTGCCGATGTGGCCGGCCGGACCTGCCGGCGACGGCACGCCGCTGATATGCACCGTTCAGCCACCATCGCCCACGGCGAAGCGTCTCGGTCTGCACGACGTGCGCCGAACCGCACGCGGAAATGGAGATTCCAGGAGCATGCCTTGACCGTCGAAATCGACCCGCTCACCTTGAGCGAGCGAGTTCGCTCGATCGTCGAGCAGGGATCGAAGATCGTCGACTTCGGCGGTGCTCACGCTACCTGACACAGGTCCACGAGCGAATCGATGAAGCGCTGACCTGCAACTCTTGTTTGTAGATGCCGGCGATCCGTTGCTCGCCAGTTTGCCGACCGCTCGTTGTTGATCGGACTTGGGAACCCTCGCGGCACTGGTGAAGACGAAGCGCAGTTGTGGCGTTCGGCGCTGGCGCGAGAGGTGGCGTTGAACCGCGCGGCAGGCCGACCTCGACGCTTTGCGGCGGCAGCAACAGCGCGGGCCTCGTGGTGGCAACGCTGGCGTGAAGGGGATCAGGCTGCTTTGCGCCGAGCCCTGTGTCTGTCGCCAGCGAGCTCGGCTTCGGTCCCACCGCCGAGCCGCAGCCGATCGCGTGGCGATCGATGCGCTAGTCCTCCGCGCCGATCATGATCCGGGCGCCGCCGCACGAGCGTTACGACGACTCGAACGAGCACGCTCGCCGGTCGCGGTGCGCGGTTCTTGCTGGCCGAGCGCGCGCGGCGCTGGATGAGGCTGCGACCTCGGCGAGTCGCCCGCTGGAAACCAACCTCAATCGCGAGGTCTATCGCCGCGTCGTCGGTGGGTTCGCTGCTTGCTCGCGCCGTTTGACGCCGACAGTCTTCCGCTTCACACGATGAAAAAGAAACGAGCGGGTCGCCGCGGGAACCGGCCTGCTCGAGGACTGAATCAACCTGCTGTCAATGGCGATGTGGAGCAACCGCCGCCGCCACCACGCGCTTCGTTTGTTGTCGCTGCTGCCGCTTCTGCTGCTGCCGCTTCCTGGTTGCCGCCGCTATGGCCTTCACCGCTGCCCGCGCGTGGCGGTGAGCTTTTACGGCAGCGTTGTCACGCGGTCTGGTCTGGGCCGGCGTCGCGTTGTCGGGATCCGCTGCGTTCTTGATCGCGCGAACGAGCGCTTCCGCGGTCGCCACCGTAATTGTTGCCCGGATCGCCGCCGCGGTCGGCGTCGCGTGGATCGGGTTGCCTGCCACGTCGCCATCATCGGTTCTCGATGACTGCGCCGCTACTGGATCTCGGCTGGGCGACCGACACGGCCGAGGAAATCACGTACCGTCGAACTTCATCATCACCGCAGGTGATCGCGCGCGAGTCGCCGCGTCGACGGCGAGTCGTCGTAGCAGCGCCGCCGGGTCACGCGTCCTTGCTCCGCGCCTGCGGCGCGCCGCTCCGTGCGTTGCACGCGGCTGAACACGCGAGCGGCTCGACCGAGTCCTCGGCCGCCTTCAGAGCTGCCGCCGCGGCGGCGCAAACCGACGTCGACGATCGGCGCCGATCCCGGGGCGGGGATTTGACCGATGGCGGTTCTGGGGCGGGTGCGCGGGCCTGGGTCTCGTCCTGGTTGCCGGCCTGACGCTGTGCACGAACGCGACAACCTCGCGTTCGCGTCTCGAAAGCTGACCTTCGAGCGATCGTTGGCGTTGTCGCGCTCATCGACGAGGAAACGAGCTCGGTCTCGCCGCCACGACGTGGCAGATCGATTCCGGCTCGATCAACGCCGAGCGATCGAGTGCCTGGCGCGGAATCGCCACGACGCTTGCCACCGCTACCGACTCTGTCGCGATCGATCGCGACGTCACGACCACGCACCTACCGCATGGCGCGAGACCTCACGCCGCGACGCAAGTCGGCTGTTACAGCACCGCGCGGCGGTTGATAGCGGCGCACGTCGCCGTAGAAGTGATCGTAACCAACGAACCACCATGGGCAATCGTCGAACCGAAGCCGTGGCTCCCAACCGAAAGAGATCGACAGATGAACTGGTCGATTCCACCAGCCGAGCGGGCACCAGCCGACGTATTCCGGGCCGTAGTACCAGTAGACGTGCGCGGGGGAGAACACGCGGCCCGGGATCCAAACCCAACCGAAGCCGCCGCGAAAATCCCAGCGACCATAGCGCGCGAGGTGCGACCAACCCCACGATTCGGAATCGACCCATGTCAGTCCCCAAGGACCAGAGGACCAATAACCAGCCGTGTAGGGGCGCCAGCCGTCGTCGACACTCGGGCGCCAGACCCAGCCCCAGTCGTCGGCGTAGACCCACCGGCCGTTGCGCGAGAGAGTTCCGGGTAGTAAGGTCGAACTCGGCAGGTCATCGTATTCGCGGCCGCGCGCGATGCGAACGTTGTACAGATCATCGCGATCGGAGACCCAGCGATCGAACGAATCGGTCGCGCAGTTGTAACGCCACGCAGCGCCTGGTCGACCACCCGGACGTCGCTCGCACGCTGACCACTGGAGACGATCACCGAGTCGCGTTCACCCGCCACCTCGACACGGCCACGTTCAACCGAGATGCGAACCAGATCGTTGCGGTCGACGTCGATCTGAAACGAGCCACGATCCAAACGTAGATCGAGGCTGCGGGTGTGTCGATGCGCAGAAGCCTCGTCACGGCGCGTTGTCGAGGTCGACTTGCAGCACGCCGGTCGAGATGCCGAGCAAGGTTGGCGACGGGTTGCGGAACGACGGGTCGAGCAAGTCATACAGCTCGATCCTGGTATCGCCGTCGACGCGAACCACGTCCTTGCTCGGCAACTGCATCTCGACGCGGCCACCGGCCTGAGTGTCCAGACGGTCGCCCGTGTAGATCGGCATGTTGAGCGAGATCGTCAGCGGTACCATCATCTCGAATCGCGCTAGCGTTGCCGTCGAGATAACGGACCCTCGCAAAGGCCGGTACGACCTCGGTGTCACTCGAGGAACGACGCAGTTCTTCGTCCTCGTCCGGAGTCGCGATGGCAGGCAGCGCGGCGCAGACAAGAAGTAGCAGGGTGAAGATCACGTTACCTACCGACGAATGACGGTCTGAAGAGCGAGAGGTGTTGAGCATGGGGGTCGACATCGTTGCAGCCTCCTAGCGAGTTGCACCTCGTGCGATTGCAAGCCCCATACCGCGTCGGAGAGCCTGGGCTGCGGATTCGTAAGCCCAAACTTCCCGGCCGTTTAGCCATCAGGGCGGGGGCCAGGATCTGGCGCTTCTGCTCTGGTCTTGTCCTGTCCTGAGGACGGCCGTCGCCTCGAGAGGGCGGCGGGTGGACGCTCCTCCGCGCCGGTGCTAGGGTTTCGCGCGCCCCGCTTCGTGAGGAACCTCCGCCATGGCTGTTCGCCCCATCGTCGTCTACCCGCACCCCGTCCTTACCAGCCCGACGCATGAGGTGCAGGCTGTCGATGAGGATCTGCGCCGACTGGTCGCGGACATGATCGAGACGATGCATCGGGAACACGGCATCGGTCTGGCAGCGAATCAGGTCGGTGATACGCGACGCGTCACCGTGATCGACCTGTCGGGCGGAGAGGATCCAAACGCCATTCGCGTCTTCATCAACGCACGGGTCGTCGAGGCCAGCGGCAGTCAGTCGGGGGAGGAAGGGTGCCTTTCGTTCCCAGGCATCTATGAGGTGATCACTCGCCCGCAACGGATCCGAATGCAAGGTTTCGATCTGGAGATGAATCCGATCGACATCGAGGCTGACGAGTTGTTTGCACGCTGCATCGTGCACGAACTCGACCACCTCGACGGCGTGACGTTCTTGCAAAGGATGTCTCCCTTGAAGCGCCGCTTGGTGTCGCGCCGCATCGAACGCCTCAAACGCGATGGGGAATGGCCCGAAACTGCGGCACAGTGAGTCTTCATTGAGACCTCGCGCGTGAACGTTCTGTTCTTCGGAACGCCAAACTGGGCCGCGGTCGCACTGCGCGCCCTCGCCGGTTCTGCACATCGAGTCACCGGCGTCGTGACCTCTCCCGACGCCGCCGTCGGCCGCTCGCGTACGCCGCAGGCAACAGCGGTGAAACAGGCGGCAGAGGCTCTGAATCTTGGGCCGATACTTCAACCGCCCTCCTTGCGACCGCCTGCCGTGCGAAGCGAGATCCTGGCTAGACCGGCCGAGATCTTCGTCGTGGTGGCGTACGGCAGGATGCTCCCCGGTCAACTGCTCGATGCACCGCAGTTCGGTGCCGTCAATCTGCACTTCTCCCTGCTACCGCGACATCGCGGAGCCAGTCCTGTGCAGCACACGATCCTGTGCGGCGATCCGATTGCCGGTGTTTGTACGATTCAGATGGAGCGGGGTCTGGATACGGGCCCGGTCCTGCTCCGCCGCGAGATCGCGGTTGATCGGCGTGAGACCTCATCAAAGTTGGGTGCGCGATTGGCCGAACTCGGTGCTGAACTGTTGGTCGAGACGTTGGACCGTCTTCAACGTAAGGACGTGCACGCGATGTCGCAGGACAAGACTCGAGCGTCGCAGGCACCGTTGCTGCGACCTGACGATGGTTTCGTCCACTGGACGGAGACGGCACAGCAAATCGACCGGCGCGTGCGCGCGTTCGATCCGTGGCCACCGGTGATCTGTCGCGGCCCCAAGGGTGTGCTGCGGCTGGTCGCGGTCGAGCCGATGGACGGTGTTGCCTCAGCCGATGTTGAGCCAGGCACGGTGCTCGCGCGCACGGGGCCCTCGGTGACGGTAGCTGCCGGAGGACGGAGCGTACTGTCGCTTCATCGCGTGCTTCCGGCAGGCGGTCGTGAGATCGATGCTGCCGCCGCCTTGGCGGGTGGAACTCTCGCACTCGGAGTTGTGCTGGGCGACGGCTCGCGGCCGTGACCGCACGTCGCATGGCGCTGCGACTGCTGACGGCGGTCGAGGCCGGTGGATGGTCGGACCGCTTGCTTCAAATCCACGAGCCGAAACTCGACGATCCGCGCGATCGACGACTCGTCCACAACCTCGTGATGACCACGCTGCGCTGGCAAGGTGCGCTCGATCTACGGTTGAGCGCAGCAGTGCATGGTCCGTTCGCTGAACTCGACCCACTCGTCCGCGCTGCACTGAGAATCGGCCTATGTCAGCTCACACCGTTGGGGCTGCCCGCCCCGATTGCGGTCAGCAGCACTGTCGATGCGCTGCGCGAGGAGGGGGGCGCCAAAGCATCGAGCCTGGTGAACGCCGTGTTGCGTCGCTTGGAGCGCGATGGTCCCGCGCCACTCGACCCGCGGGCCACGATCCCGGCCTGGTTGCGAGAACGTTGGGATCGAGAGTTGGGAGTCGAGCGAACCTTCGCGCTGGTGCAACGCATCAACCAGCCGCCGCCCGCCTGCTTCGTGTTGCGCCACGGGGCGATCACTCGTTCGCAACTGTTGATCGAGTGGGGCGCACTCGGTATTCAGGCTCAGCCCTCGCGCCGAGATCCCGACGTGGTGTTGGTGACGCGCGGCGCCGCGCAGACCAGTCCTGCGTTCGGCCGCGGCGATCTCATCGCCATGGACGAGGGGGCGGCACTGGTTGCAAATCTGGCCCGGCCGGGCGATGAGCGTCCGGTTGCCGATCTCGCTGCTGCGCCCGGCGGCAAGGCGTTGCGACTCGCGCACGGGACGAGCGCGCCACTGGTGGCGCTGGAGGTCGTGTCCTCGCGCTGCATCACGCTGGCGCGCGCGTTGCGGGAGCGCGGCCCGGAGAACAGGACTCAGGTGATGCGCGCCGATGCCTGTCGCCCGCCGTTGATGCGCGGAGCGTTCGGCACGGTGCTGTTGGATGCGCCGTGCAGCGGCACCGGTACGCTGCGGCGGCGTCCTGAGCGCCGCTGGCGCGTAACCGAAGCGCAAATCGCAGCGGCTGCCGCCAAGCAAGCGAGAATGCTGGATGCTGCGGCCGAGCTGGTGGCGCCGGGCGGGCGGCTGATCTACGCCGTCTGCAGTCTCGAGCCGGAAGAAGGACGGATACAGATCGCCGAGTTTCTAAGACGAGACTCCCGCTTCGAGGCTCGAGATCCGACGACGCTCGTTGTTGGCGATGTCTCGGGACTGGTCTGCAGCGACCCGCTGAGGCTGAGCACTCGGCCCGATGCTGAAGACCACGAAGGGTTCGTTGCGGCTGCTATGATCCGGCGCCGGTGACCACTACGAATCCACAGGATCTCGTTCCGACGCGCGCCCCGCGGCGCCGACGCTGGCTTCGTTCTATCGGCGGCGTGATCGTCTTGTTGTGTACCAGCGGTTTGGCCTTCGGATTGGGGGCCTGGCTCACGCTGCAGGTTGCGGTCCGTTCCCCTGAGATCGATACGCCACAACTGATCGGCGTGGAGCAGGCCGTCGCGGAGCAATCACTCCGTTCGATCGGGTTGCTGCCGGAACGACTGGCGACCAGACACGATCCGAAACTTGCGGCCGGTGTCGTCATCGACCAGTTCCCGGCGGGTGGTACGCGCACGAAGCGCGGGCGCCCGGTGCGCTTGATCATCAGCCTCGGTCCGCAGCTTGCGTCGGTCCCGTCGCTGACCGGTACCGGCTTGCAGCACGCGCAGTTGGAGTTGCAGAACCTCGGGCTCTCGTTGACCAAATCGCAGGCGTACGACCCGCGAATTCCTCGCGGTGATGTCGTGGCGCAGGATCCACCCTCGGGATCGAGCAACGTTGGATCGGAGGGTGTGCGCGTACTGGTATCGGTTGGCCCTCGACCGCGTGCCGCCGTGATGCCGGAGATCATCGGCCGCGCTGCGGGCGAAGCCTCGACATGGTTGCAGCGCCATGGGTTTACTCGTGTCACGGTCGATGCGACGACGCCCGATCCGCTGATGGAAAACGTGGTCACGCGTCAATCGCCCGCGCCCGGTGAACGCGTTCTGTTCACGCAAACCGTCTCGCTGCAGACCAAGGAACGTTAGGAGACGAGATGATCTCGATCGCACCATCGATTCTCTCCGCCGACTTCGCACGACTCGCGGAAGAACTCGGCCGGATTCAAGAGGGTGGCGCCAATTTGGTGCACGTCGACGTGATGGATGGCCACTTCGTGCCGAATCTCACGATCGGGCCGCCCGTGATCGAAGCCTTGGCCCGCGAGTCGTCACTGCCGCTGGACTGCCATCTGATGATCGAGCGGGCCGACGCTGTGATCGGCGATTATGTTCGCGCCGGCGCAGCGCGCGTAACAGTTCATGTCGAAGCTTGCCCACACCTGCATCGCACCGTACACAGGATTCGAGAAGCGGGCGCCATCGCCGGCGTGGCGGTCAACCCGGCGACGTCGTTGGACAGCGTGTACGAGATCCTGCCCGAGATCGGCCAGATTCTGATCATGTCGGTCAACCCTGGTTTTGGCGGGCAGCGATTCATCCGCGGGTCGCTCGACAAGATCGCGCGCTTGGCGGCTTCGATCCGCGATCGAGGATTGGACGTCCAGATCGAGGTCGATGGCGGAGTCACCGTGGAGAACGCAGCCGACTTGGTCAGGGCCGGCGCTCGGGTGCTCGTTGCAGGGAGCGCCATCTTCGGAAAGCCCGACCCCGCCGTTGCGACGCGCGACCTTCGTAAGGCGGCCGAGGCTGGGCTGTGAGCCAAGAGCGCACCCTCGCCACGACAGCCCGGGTTCGTTATCCGGAGGTCGACCGAATGGGGCTGGCGCACCATGCCGCCTACTTGTTGTGGTTCGAGATCGGCAGAACCGAACTGATCCGCGAGGCGGGACTTTCTTACCGGGAGTTGGAAGAGGAACTCGGTGTGCTGCTCCCTCTGATCGAGGTCGTCGTGCACTATCGAGCCCCGGCTCGCTACGACGATCTGCTGACGATCCGCACAACTCTGCTCGAGTTGGGTGGCGTACGGGTCCGTTTCGGTTACCGTATCGACCGCGACGGACACGTATTGGCGGAAGGGCACACAGTACACGCCAGCTGTGGACGCACGGGCCAACCCCGCCGACTGCCGCGCGAGTTGAAGGAGATGCTGCTTCCATGGTCCTCGATGTCCGCATGACTCGACACGCTTTCACTCT
>JAXLQU010000035.1:0-36854 GCA_046331425.1 Acidobacteriota bacterium | reverse complement strand
GCCATCGAGCACGCCCTTGCGCCGCGTCAGTTCCTTGGCTTTGCGGGCCGCCTCGCGGGCGCGCAGCGCTTGCACCGCCTTTTCCAAGATCGCGCGCGCTGCCTTGGGGTTTTCTTCCAGAAAACGCGCCAACCGATCGTTGACCAAGGCCTCGACCGCACCGCGTACCTCGCTGTTTCCCAGCTTGGATTTGGTTTGGCCTTCGAACTGCGGATCGCGCACCTTTACCGAAACGACGGCGGCCAGCCCTTCGCGCACGTCCTCACCGGTGAGCTGCGTGTCTTTGAGGTCCTTCGGTAAGCGCGATGCTTCGCCGGTGAGATAGGCGTTGAGCGTGCGCGTGAGCGCGCCACGAAACCCGGCCAAGTGCATTCCGCCTTCCGGCGTGTTGATGCTGTTGGCGAACGTGAAGATGGTTTCCTGGTACGAGTCGTTGTATTGCAAAGCTATTTCCATCGTGACGGTGTCTTTCTCGCCCTTGATGAAAATTGGCTCGTGCAGCGCCGTGCGATTCTTGTTGAGATGGGTCACGAACTCGACGATGCCGCCTTCGTAGTGAAACTCTTGATCGCGATCCTTGGTGCCGCGCTCGTCTCGAAGCACGATTCGAACGCCGCTGTTGAGAAACGCCAGTTCTCGCAAGCGCTGCGCGAGCGTCTCCCACGAAAACTCCAACGTGTCGAAGATCTGCGGGTCGGGGCGGAACGTGATCTTGGTGCCGCGCTTGTCGGTGGTACCGACCTGATGAAACTCGTTGACCGGAATGCCGCGTGCATACGACTGGCGATACACGTTACCGCCACGCCAAATTTCGATATCGAGCGCTTCGGACAACGCATTGACCACGCTGACGCCGACACCATGCAGCCCGCCCGACACCTTGTACGCGTTGTTGTCGAACTTTCCGCCCGCGTGCAGCACCGTCAACACGACCTGCGCGGCCGAAACGCCCATCTCCTCATGCATGTCGACCGGAATGCCGCGTCCGTTGTCGACGATGGTGACCGAGTTGTCGGCGTGAATCGACACATCGATGTGATCGCAGTGACCGGCTTGCGCCTCGTCGATGGAGTTGTCGACGACTTCCCACACCAGGTGGTGAAGCCCCGAGACGCTGGTGCTGCCGATGTACATGCCGGGGCGTTTGCGAACGGCTTCCAGCCCTTCCAGCACCTTGATGGATGACGCGGTGTAGTCGGCCTCGGCCGCTGCGCGTGTTGCGATGTCTTCTTGCTCTGCCATCGTTCCTCAGGTCCGCGGATTGTGTTGCCGCGTGGCGACGCCGGCTTGCACGTGCCACACAGCAGCAATGTTTCGCGGGACAATTTCGGGTTTGGATGTTGCGGCGATTACTTGACCCTGTGCTGCCGCGTATTCGAGCAGCGCGAAACAACGTGCGGCGTCCAGGTCGGTATCGAGGTCGTCCAGCAACAAGATGAGGTCGACCCCAGCGCGTCGCTCACGCACCGCGCGAGCTTGCGCCAACGTAAGCGCCGACAACGCTGCTCGGATTTGCCCAGCCGAACCGAAGCGCAACAGATCTTTGCCTGCAGCTTCGATCACCAGATCGTCGCGATGCGGGCCGGTGAGGGTCACGCCCACCTTGCGTTCCACTGGGCGCAGTCGATGCCAGCTTTCGGCTTCGTTTTGGGCCGCGTCATTCAGGAGATTCTCCGGTCCGGTTGCCTGCTTGTAGTGAAGCTGCGCGTCGCGCCCTTCGGGGAACAGCTCGGGCCACGCCCCCATCCACTGCTGCCACGCCGCGATCTGTTCGCGCCGCCGCATTGCTACCCGCCCGCCCACCGACCGCAGGATCTGTTCCCACGGCTCGAATTCCTGGTTGGGAGCACCGCTTCGCAGCAGGCGGTTTCGTTGGGTTAACGCCCCTGTGTACCGCGTGAGGTCGGCCAAGTGCGTCGGGTCGGCCGCTGCGGTAACTCGGTCCATGAATCGGCGCCGTTCCGCGGGGCTGCCGGCGATCACTCGAACGCTCTCTCCCGCCTGGAACAACACGGGAAGAAGTCCCAAATAATCCACCAACTTAGGCGCGGATTCTGCCACGGAAAGATGCCTTTCGCCACGGCCCCGACCGAGCGAAATCCCGATCTGGAAAAGGGGTTGCGAGGGGTGCTCTACGTGGCCGTGGACGCGCAAAAACGAGGCGCTTTCGGCGATCGCCTCCCGCGGCTCGCGGGTCCGAAACGAGCGGGTCGTGGCCAGCAGGTAGATCGACTCCAGGATCGATGACTTTCCTTGTGCGTTGGCGCCGGTGATCAGCGTGATCCCGGACGTCAGATCGAGAGTTTGATCGACGAGGTTTCGGACACAGGAGACGGAGAGTCGGTTGAGCATCGGCGTGGGAAGGTTTGACCACGAATCGGGGGTGCGGCGCCAGGGGGTAGGGACAGGGCCGTCGGGAGTACCCATCGGCTAACGCAGGATGCCGCTCTTGAGCGCCTTGGAAACCGCTTCGGACTTGGAATGCACATGCAGCTTTTCATACACGCTGCGCACGTAGTTGCGGACCGTGTTGACGCTGACGTTCATGTTGGCCGCCGCGCTCTCGTAGCTGTGCCCTTCGCTCAACCACCGCAACAACGCGGTTTCCTGCGGGGTGAGGTCGTACTCCACGCGCGTTGGCGGATTCACGGTGCGAAACAACTTGACCACTTTGCGCGCGATCTCCGGCGACATCGGCGCGCCGCCGTCGGCTGCTTCGGTGATTGCCTGCAACAGTTGAGCGGGCGCTGTTTTTTTCAGCAGATAGCCGCAAGCGCCATTGCAAATCGACTCGAACACACGGTCTTCCTGGGTGTACACGGTAAGCATCACCACCTCGGTCTTAGGGTAACGCTGGCGAATCACGCGCACTCCTTCCGAACCGAGCATGCCGGGTAGGTGGATGTCGAGCAGCATGACGTCGGGGCCGCGCTGCGCTTTTTGCATCGCGGCGAGCGCCGCTTCGACCGAACCGTACACATTCGTGCACCGAAAACCCGGGGCGCCATCGATCAACACGCGAAGGCCATCGGCCAGCGTCGCGTCGTCTTCGACCAATGCGACATCCAGATTTCGGTTTGTCGTCACCTGCGTTGCTCCCGGCATCCTGACGCCACGCTAGGGGCACGGCTCTGCCGGCACCAGCGCATGTTCATGCGTTCCCGGGCGGTTGACCGGCGGCGATCGGCAACGTCAGCGCGATCCTCGTCCCGCGATCCGACTGCGAGGTAATGGCGAGGGTGCCGTGGCAGCGGGCAACTCGCGCCCGCATGTTGCGCAAACCGTTGCCGCCGAAGGGAGAGTGCGATGCTTCGTCTCCCGGGTCCAGGCCTCGGCCATCGTCCTCGACGGTGGCCTCGAGTCGGCCGCCCGCTGTTTGAATCGAGATCGCAACGTGCTGTGCGTGAGCGTGACGCGCGGCGTTGGTGATCGCCTCCTTGAGCACTAGATACACCTGGCGGCGTGCTTCGGCTCCGAGTGAGAGGTTCAGACTCGCCGCGTCCTCCGGCGCTTGAACGCTGAACGTGACACCACTCGGCGGGAGAATCTCGGAAGCGAACGCGCGGAGTCGACTGACCAGTTGCCCAAGATCGTCCTTCTTGGGATCGAGCGCCCAAACGAGATCGGCCATTCCATCGACGACCTCACGAGCCGAGCGCGCGATTTGATCCAGGCGTTGTGACGCTTCGGGATTCGACTCGCCAATGTCGCGCCGCACGACCTCCGCCAAGATTGCCGTGCGGGACAGGCTGGCCCCGACATCGTCGTGCAAGTCGGTGGCAATGCGGGTGCGAACGCGCTCGAGTGCCACCAGCCGCGCGACGCGTTGGCGGTGCAGCAACCACGCAGCGCTCACGAGCACCATGGCGACGAGCGCCATGAACCAGCCGCGCGCCCAGATCGGCGGCAGCACATGTAGCGCGACAGTGGCGGTCGCTCCCACGGACTGATCAGGACCAACGGCTTGGATTTCGAGCTGATAGCGCCCCGCTGCAAGCAACGGATACTCGATCGCGCGTCGTGTGTCCGGTTCGCTCCACGCGGCTTCCGCGCCAACCAACCGATGCCGATAACGCAACGCGCCTTCACGCCGAAGATCGGGAGCGAGAAACTCGACCTCGACACTGCGTGTGCCGGAAGCAAGCGTCACCTCCTCCACGCGGGTCGCACCGAGTGCTGGGAGTGGATGCGCCACACCGCCCAGGCGCAACCCGACGATTCTCGCCGCAGGAGTCGGTCGGGGTGATTCGACCGTGGGAATCAGGCGCGCAACGTGCGACCAGGACGCAAACCACAGCGCGCCGTTGGCATCGCGCGCAGCGATGTTGACTCGCCCACTGGGCGCACCGTCGGCGGTCGAGTAGTGGTCGAACCGCCGCGTGGCCGGATCGAATCGATCGACGCCGCGACCGGTGCCGAAGTAGATGCGCCCGGCGTTGTCTTCGGTGAACGCACTGATCTCGTTGCTGCTCAGTCCATCGGCTGTGCGCAGGTGCTCGAACTGCAAGGTCTTCGCTGTTGGGTCGCGCACCAACGCGGCGCCATCGACGCTGCTGCCCAACCACAGCCCACCCTGCGTGTCGACGTGAAGTGCGAGAATTCCACCACGCGGGAGGCCGTCGGCGATCCCGATGCGACGCAGATGACCTGCGCGCCAACAGTACAGCCCGTCCAAGCCATAGACGCCGATCCACACCGCTCCGTCCGGCGTCTCAGCGAACGCTGCCGGTAGTCCACCGGAGTAACCATCTTCAATCCCGAACTGTTGGGCCCGATTCGTGGCGCGATTCCAGCGCGCCATGCCCCCGCCCGGTCCAAGCGCCGCGATCCAAACATCGCCCCGCGAGTCTTCGAAAATTCGGAACACGTCGTCACCCGGCAAACCGTCCTTGTGCATCAAAGTGCGTGTAGGAGGGCGATTCGCCAGCGTATCGAGCGTGAGGTGCCGGTCGTAGATTCGCACACCGCGCGAGGTCGCAACCCACAATGCCCCGAGGTGATCTCTCATCACGGTTTCACCCCAACCCCATCCACCCTGCTGGAACGAGTTGGCGAGCGCGGTGGTGTTGAAATGATCCTGATCGAAGTTGCCAAGCACCAGCGACCTATCAACTTTCGAGCGGGACAAGATCAGCAACTCGCCTTGTGTCGATGGGACCAACGCTGCGATGACCCCTTCACGCAGGCCGTCCTCGGGCCCGAAACCAGTGAAGCCACTCGGTGTGAGCTTCATCGCACCCGCTTCCTGTGTGCCGATCCAGAGATTGCCATCGCGATCGGACGCAAGCGAGATCGCGGTGTCATCGCTCAACCCCTGCGCGCGGCCGAGCGTACGAACGTGCACGTTACTCGACGACACGTCAGGTGTGAGTTGCACCAGACCAACACGCGTTCCAGCGTAGATGGTGCCGTCGCACGTTTGAGCCAAAGAGTACGCGGCGTCAGGTGGTAGGCCATCCGCTACGGTGAGCCAGCGCATGACGCTTATTGCTTGGCTATCTGCGTCGGTGTCGATTTGTGCGATTCCTCGGTCAGTGCCGACCCACAGCGTTCCATCGACAGCCATCAACAACGCCGGGATCATCGATGCAGGGAGTTGCGTGGACGGCGACACGCGTTCGAACGCGCGGTTGGCATTGCGTCGCTGCAAGCCACAGCCACGGGTGCCAACCCACAATGTTCCATCGCGGTCTTCCGTGATGGCGTTGACCTGTGTGTCGAAGCCCTCTGCATCATCGCAACTCAGCGGCATGGCGGTCCATATCACGCTGTCTCGATGCCGATCGACGCGATACAAACCGCCTGCTGTTCCGACCCACAGCGCACCATCGCTGGATTCGAACAACACGCGCGCCACCGGATCGCTGTTCAAGCCCGGCGGACGCTCGATCCGCGGTTGGCCAAGCGGCGTCGATGACGTTGGTTGCGCGGTGGTCAGATCAAGCCGGTAGATCCCTTCGTCAGTTGCAACCCAATACGCGCCGTCGCGAGTCTCCAGCAGGTCGGAAACATCGGGCGACGGCAAGCCGGAATCGGCGCCGAAGACCTGAAAGCGCGTACCGTCGAAGCGCGACAACCCTTCGGTGCTGCAAAACCAAATGAAGCCGTGTGAGTCCTGAACGATGCGGCCCACTTCATCGCGCGCGAGTCCTTCGGCCATCGTGTAGACCGCGACCGGCACTCGCTCGGCGTGCGACGCGGGTGTGCCGGCCGCCGCAACCACCACGCCGAGTGAGACGAAGCAGCGCCTGCGCACGATCGTCGTCACCTCCGTCAGTAGGCGCTCACCTGCTTGGCAGGCCGCGATACGATCGGATCATACGCTTTTGAGTCGGATGGTTGGCTAGGCTCGCTTTTGGGCGCGATCCCCCTCCCTTTCTTCCTGTGTTTCGAGCCTGGTCGCGCCCCGCCCGAGGTCCACAAACGCATGTTCATGCGCTGCTGTGTCGAGCCTGACTCGAGCAACCTGCGTGGAGTGCTCGGCGATTCCTGACCGGAACACGAGCGCCACAACTCCAGGTGAGGAATTGCCCATGAGAACCACCGCTGCATTGGCGACGTTGCTTTTTCTGACCGCGACAGTGACTCTCGCACCAGCGTCGACTCCCGTTGCGCCAGTAACCGAGCGGTTGGTTGCCGCACAACGAACCATCGAGGAGGTCGAGTGGCAACACCGGCTCTGGCCGAGTGAGAACGCGCGCGCGAAACCATCGTTGTCCGAGGTTCTGTCCGACCGGCAAATGCGTGGCAAGGTCGACGACACGCTGCGACAGCTCTCCCTGCTACAAGCGCGTTGGGGTTACACCCTCACGCCGGCACTGTTGCAAGCCGAGCTCGACAGAATGGCGCGTGATACCCGCGATCCCGCGCAACTGGCCGCGTTGTGGCAGAACCTGCACAACGACGCTGATTTGATCGGCGCGTCATTGGTCATGCCGCGCCTGATCGAACCGCTGATTCGTCGTTACTACGCACGCGATCGTGAGCTTCACAACGACGTGCGCACTCGCGCCGAACGTGAACGACTCGCACTGATCAACCACGTCGACCCGAAGTCGTTGGGCGTGGTGACGCTCAGTATCGACTATCTGTTCAGCGGTGGTCCGAAGACCACCACCCAGAGTGGCCAGGTTGTACTCGATGCGCAAGGCTGGAACGCGCTCGTGAGTAGGCTGTCTGCGATGTGGCCTGGCAATGGTGATTCGCCGTCGCCGGCGTCCTTGCCGCTTCACCAGTGGAGTCCGTTGCGCGAGGCGAGCAACTCCTTTTACAGCGTTTCTCTCACCGACAAGGGTGACGGGCGGCTGCGCGTTGTCTCCGCGTCGTGGCCCAAGCGTTCGTTCGATACGTGGTGGTCCAACATGCGGGATCAGTTCTCGCCCTATGCATTGACATTGGAACGCGGACTTCGGCTCCCTGTGATTGCGACCAACTCAAACGACAGTGCGTCACCAGCGCCGTCGGGCCCAACCACGGGGGCGTGCGATGACGATCATTGGACCGAGATGCGCTCGTCGCTTCCAATCTCGCGCCAGTATCACACCGCCGTTTGGACCGGCAGCGAGATGATCGTCTGGGGCGGACAGGAACTCGACTATCTCGACAGTGGTGAACGGTACACGCCGGCAACCGATAGTTGGGCGCCGGTATCGAAGCTCGGGGCACCAAGTGCACGCTATCTGCACGTCGCGGTTTGGACTGGTAGTGAAATGATCGTCTGGGGTGGATCCGACGCAACGACCGCGTTCAGTACCGGCGCTCGGTACAACCCATCCACCAACCAGTGGCAGAGCACGTCACTTGCGAACGCCCCCGCTGCCGCTTCGTACGCCACCGCGGTTTGGACCGGCAGCGAGATGATCGTCTGGGGCGGCGTCGACTTCGCCGGCAGTTCACTCGGCAGTGGTGGTCGATACGCGCCGTCGACAGACTCATGGTCACTCACCAACTCTGCGGGCGCTCCGTCCCCGCGCTCTCGTCATACGGCGGTCTGGACCGGTTCACGCATGATCGTATGGGGTGGAATCGGTGGTGGTACCACCGGCGCGCAGTATGACCCCAGCAGCGACAGTTGGTTTCAAACCAGCCTCGTCAACGCACCGCCGGCGCGCGCCTACCACACTGCGGTTTGGACTGGAACGGAAATGCTGATCTACGGTGGCGACGCGGGCCGACCGTACGGCAGATACAACCCTGTCACCGATTCTTGGCGTCGCTTCAGTGGCGGACCGTTGCTGCAAAAGCATGTTGCTGTGTGGAGTGGCCGCGAGATGTTGGTATTCGGTTCCAACAACGCGTCATCCGCGTCGGTTGGTGCCGCGTACGATCCTGGCGCCGGGGAGTGGCGCACACTCAATCCAAATCTCCAACCCGAAGCAGGCGTCGCACACACGGCTGTTTGGACCGGCAGCGAGATGATCGTGTGGGGCGGATCGATCCTGTTCAATCAGACTGCAAATCCAAACGATGACGGCGGGCGCTACAACCCAACGACCGACACCTGGCGCTTGCTGCGCTACACCTCGGCACCGGATGACCGGCGTGGCCACACGTCGGTCTGGACCGGCAACGAACTGTTGGTGTGGGGTGGAAGCTTCGACAATGGCTGGTGGTACGACGGTGGTGAATACATTCCTTCAACCGATACATGGGCATCGATTACCGACTTTGGCGCACCTGAGCCACGCAACGACGCGCCAGCCGTTTGGACCGGACTCGAGATGATCGTGTGGGGTGGAGATGCGGTGTCGACGGTGCTCAGCAGTGGGGGGCGGTACGACCCCATTACTGGAACGTGGAGTTCAACCGGCTACTCGCCAGGTGTTCCCCTTGCGCGCCGGGGGCACACAACGGTCTGGACTGGGCTCGAGATGATTGTGTGGGGCGGTGAGGATGTATCTCTGTCGGCGATAGGTGGCGGCTCTCGCTACGATCCGAACACCGATCTATGGCAAGAAGTCAGCGCGACAGATGCACCTGGTGCGCGACGTCAGCATTCAGCGGTGTGGACCGGCTCGCGAATGATTGTGTGGGGTGGCAGCGACACGGGCTGTAATTGTCTGTTGGATAGCGGTGCGCTCTACGATCCTGTTGCCGATAGCTGGCTTACCGTGAATCCAAACAACGCACCTTTGGCGCGTCAACATCACGATGCGATTTGGACCGGCTCGCGAATGATCGTGTGGGGCGGCGGTGTTCCCGGTGGCGGCCGCTACGATCCTGTCACCAATAGTTGGGGGTTGATGAGTTCGGTCAACGCTCCTACCACGCCGGATGGTGCTGCGGTGGTTTGGGCCAAGACACCAGGTGTGATGTTGGTTTGGGGCGGTGGCCCGTCATCACCAATGCCGCGCGATCTTGCGATCTACGACCCGCAGAATGACTCCTGGTCGATTGGAACGTCAGTGGGTGCTCCCTCAGGCCGGCGCTCGTTTGCCGCGGCTTGGGATGATGGCGGGTCGAGTCTTTTGATCTGGGGTGGCAGTGGGCCGTTCAATGCCGGTTCACATACCGGTTCTATCTTCTACCTCGCCCCGACCGCAGCAGCGCTGCAGCAAAACACCCCGCGCATCACTATGGACAAACCATCGTCGACAACGGTCCGTGTTTCATGGCCGGCTGTTCCCGCGGCGACCGCGTACGACGTGCTCGCGGGCAACGTATCGACCCTTCTTTCATCCGGCGGTGACTTCAGCGTCTCGACTACCGTCTGTTTGGCCGACAACCAGGGCGCTACGTACTTTATCGACTCTTCAGCCTCGCCAAGCGGGAGTGGGCAGTGGTACTTGGCTCGAGCGATCAACTGCGCGGGTAACTCCACCTACGACACGCTTGGCGGCTCGCAGGTTGGTTTGCGCGATGCGGAAATCGCTGTATCGGCGGGTGCTTGTCCTTGAGCTGAATCTACATTGGAGCGGCTCGAGTGTTCCGATCGCTCTCGAGTCACTCCACACCTTGAGTGTAGAGCTTGGCTTACCGCGTCAGCCCAACGCCATCGGCATGACGATGTACTTATCCTCAGCGACATCGTCACCAGGGCGCACCGGCTCGAGCAGCCCTTGGCCCATCTCTTCGCCTAACGACAGTCTGACTTCTTCAGTGCCCGCCACACCTAACCAATCAACCAGATACTGTGCATTGAAACCGATCCTAAGCGGCTTGCCGGTGTAGTTGATGGACAACTCTTCTTGAGCTTCACCGAGTTCCGGGTGAGTCGTCGAGATGGTGAGCGAGTTGTCGCCAATTTCTAGTTTGACAAGATGCGTGCGTTCTTGACTGAGCACCGCGACACGTTCGATGGAGTCGCGCAGCGTTTGTGTCTTGATCGTGAAGACTTTGTCGTTGTTGGAGGCAAGGTTGAGGACTTTGCGATAGTCAGGGAAGCGATGCTCTTGCAAGCTGGTGTTGAGTTCACGTGTTCCGACCAACGCGAATAGGTGGCCTCCTCCACTCCACAGGAAGACCTCTCCTTCGTTTTCTGCCGACAAACGGCCCAACTCACCCAGCGCCTTGCGCGGCACCAACATCTCGGGGAACTGCTTGGCTATCTTCTCGGCCGGTCTCACTGAGTAGGCCAGGCGATGACCATCGGTCGCAACCATGGTCATCTTTCCATCGGCAAGCGCCCATAGTGCGCCTCCGAGTGAATAGCCTGGATCGCTGGAGGTAATGGCGAAGAGAGTGCGCCTGACCATGTCGGCAAGATGGCTGGCCTGTATCGAACCCTGAGGATTGCCGTCGTGAGCTCGGACTGATGGGAACTGATCGGCCTGCTGCACTGCCAACCGAAACTTGATCTTCTCGCACTGTAAGTGCAGCGACGCATCGTCTTGTTTGAAACCGATATTCCCGGACGGAAGTTTTCGCACGATGTCATGCAGTCGACGCGCGTTGACCGCAACGCGACCTGGCGCCGTGACAGTGCACTTGATTGTGGACCGGAAGCCAACCTCCAGATCGGTCGCTGTGATCGACAGCGATCCATCCTCGAGCGCCGTCAACAACACGTTGGCGAGGATCGGGATAGTGGTCTTCTTCTCGATGACCCCTTGAATCAGCGACAGTTCGCGAAGGAGCGTTGCTTGCTCCATGACGATCTTCATGATGTCACCTCGATGCAGCAGCTACGTGAAGGAAAAGAACTCTTCAAAGAAGTGTGTGAAAACCAGCAATAGCAGTAGGGCTGTGAATTGCGAGGACGCTCAATGAAACCCTTGACTGGGGCTGTTGTCCAGGGGGTGGACCAAGTGGAGTTGCTTGTGGAAAGAGGAGGATGACTCTGGTCGACCGTCGGCGCGCCGACCATACCCTCGACTTTCCACACCCTCCTCGCCCACAACCCTGTGAATGAGGTGGAGGAATCGAGATACTCAGAAGAGTCGCTGAGTTTGTTCATCGCAGTTCCTCTTCGATCGATATAAGTGTCTTGTTCAGGGCGGAATCTTTGGAGCGAAGATCGTCGATCTTCTTGACCGCGTGCATAACCGTGGTGTGGTGCTTACCCCCGAACATCGTCCCGATCATTGGGTAGCTCTCTCCCGCGAGTCGCTTGCTCAGGTACATCGCCACCTGTCGGGGGAAGGCGATCCGCTGAGCATTCCCTTTCGACTTGATGTCCTGAATCTTCAGATTGAAGTGTCGCGCAACCACCGTAAGGATCGATTCGATCGTCACCGGCTCCTCCTCCTTGGGGAGCAGGCTGCGCACGACCTCACGGGCCAAGTTCAGGTCGGGGTTGATCTTACGAATTGAAGACAGCGCGAAGAGCGTTGTCAGACAACCCTCCAACTCGCGCACATTGCTGTGAATATTCCCCGCGATGAACAGCCCCACATCATTCGGGAGCGCCCAACCTCGCGTGGCGGCCATCTTGTTGAGGATTGCGACCTTGGTCTCCAGGTCGGGGGGTTGGATATCGGCAATCAATCCCCACTCGAAGCGACTGCGCAGACGCTCTTCGAGCGCGGGGATGGATCGCGGCGGGCAATCGGACGTAACAACGATCTGCTTGCCGGCGTCGTAGAGCGCATTGAAGGTGTGGAAGAACTCTTCCTGCGTCGATTCCTTCCCGGCCAAGAACTGAATGTCGTCGATGAGCAGCACGTCGACCGAACGGTAGCGATCCCGAAACTTAGGAGTCTCCTCGAACCGAATCGCTGTGATCAGTTCATTCATGAACTGCTCGGAGGTGAGATATCGCAGCGCCAGGTTTCCGCCACGGGTGTTGAGTACGCGGTTCCCAATCCCTTGCATCAAGTGGGTTTTGCCGAGACCTACACCGCCGTGGATAAAGAGCGGGTTGTAGGTGCCCCCCGGTTGGTCACTCACAGCGAGACTGGCTGCGTGCGCAAATTGGTTGCACGAGCTGACGACAAAGTGCTCGAAGGTGTAGCGCGGATTGAGGTTGGCCAAAGTTGGGGTCACGGGAGGCGGGGGAGCTGGGATCGACTTCTCCACCCGCTTGGGCGGCACGAACTCGACCTGAGTGGCCGGCACGCCGGCCTTTGGAAGCGCCGATCGGATCACCGGCATGTACTGGCTGCGCAGCCATTCGGCGAACATCTCGTTCGGCACCGAGACCCATAAGGTCCCCCCTTCGAGCCCAACGTATCGCGTGGGGCGGAACCACGTTTCGTAGGTTCCAGGATTGAGATCGGGCTGCAATACAAGCAGCACTCGGTCCCACGCAGACGGTGCGCTGCCGGGGGGCGCCAGAACGTTATCCACAGTCTCTATCCCCTTGTCGCGAGAACGGTTTTCGAGCCATAGCCGACAAAAACCACACAACTTTTCCACAATTGTGAATTGGTGAGGAACCGATGTATCCCATTGATTTGTTGGGAGTTGGAAGCGTCGAACGCAGAAAAGGCCGAGCTCGGCCCACGCTATCCCCCAGCTGCTTTGTGCAGACCTGTCCCACTCGGGTAACGCCCCCGACTAGGGCTGCACATCGCTTGTTTTCGAGTGCGCGGAGACTACCACCACGGTCGATCCAGGGGCAAGGCGGTGCATGTGGAAAACGTACGAACGGGGGACAAAAACTTCGCCGAGAGGGACGCCCTGACGCAGGTCGAAGGTCATCGAATCGAGACCTCGTGTTGCCGCTACACATTCATTTGACGACCCACCCCCCGGTCCCTATCATCGGGCGCTTTTCTTCCGACACCGATGCGGCGCTTCAACAGGCCGCTTTTGCCCGACGCAGTCTTGTCGAGGTCCAAGGACGTTGAGTCATGAAAAGAACGTTTCAGCCCAACAACACTCGCCGCAAGAAGGTGCACGGTTTCCGTGCCCGGATGTCGTCCACAGGGGGGCGCAAGGTACTCGCCTCTCGCCGGCGCAAGGGGCGCAAGCGCTTGGTGGTCTGACGCTTCAAGGCCAGTCTCTTCCGCGCGCTGCGCGTCTACGCAAGCGGCCGCAATTCAAACAGATCTATGAACAGGGTCTGCGTGTCGCGGGGAAGTCTCTCGTTTTGTTCGTCACGCTTCGTGTTACCGATTCGGTTGGGATCGAAGCTTCGCCATCCGGCCACGGCGCAATCGCCCCAGCAAGACTGGGGATCACGGTTACCAAGCGTGTCGGTTCATCGGTGTTGCGCAATCGAGCGCGGCGTGTGGTGCGGGAAGCGTATCGCCGGCATCGGGCGTCGTTTGCGGGGTACGACATGGTGGTCAACATCAAGTCCGGCGCCACGCTGACACGCAAAGAGATGGAGCAAGAGTTGCTTAACTTGTTTCGTCGTGCGCGAAGCCGGATGCCTTTACCGCGAGTAGACAGATGATCGCGCAGGCCCTGGTGTTGCTGCTGCACGGCTACAAGCGCTTCATCTCGCCGCTCCTGGGAGCGCACTGTCGATTCCTTCCTTCATGCTCCGAGTACGCGATGTTGTCCATTCAAGAATGGGGTGCGGCACGCGGGTCGTGGCTGGCATTGCGCCGGCTCTCGAAGTGCCATCCGTTCCACGCCGCGGGCGTCGACTTCCCCCCGCTCCGATCGAAGACACATGGATAAAGACACGGTTTGGCGGCTACTGGCCGCGGTCGCGCTTTCGTTCCTGATCGTGCAGTTGTGGTCGCACTTCTTCATGCCCACGCCGGTCGCACCGACCCCTGCGATCAGTGCTCCAGCACCAACGCCAGCGGCAACGCCGACGCCGGCCGCAATCACACCTGCACAGGTCTCTTCGCTACCTGTCGGAAACCTTCCCCAGGTATTGGGTCAGACCAACCAACCCACAATCGACATCGAGACCGAGGTCTGGAAGATCAGCCTGTCGGCGCGCGGTGGTCGGGCGCTGCAGTGGAAGTTGAAGCGATTCACACGCGACCCGAGAGGTTCGAACCCCGACGACCTGATCGATTTGGTGAGTCCTGAAGCGCGCGCGGCCGATCGCCATCCGCTGGTCGTGATTACGGGTGACGAGGCGATCGACAAGCGCCTGAACGACACTTGGTGCGTCGTCGATCGCACGCCGCCGACAACAGAGGAACTCTCCGCGCGAAAGCTGCCGGCCGGTTCTCAGCGAATCGCGTTTCACTTTTCTGACGGTGAGCTCGAGCTCCACAAGTCACTTTGGCTTGCCTCCGACGACAGCTATCTGGCAGGTGTCGAGTGGTCGGTGACCAAGGCCGGCCAACCGCTGCCCGCCGCAGCAATATCGTGGGGTCCGGGTGTGGTGCGGCCGGAAGACCATCGGACGCGCGGACATGTACGCGGTGACGTGAAGCTCGCGGTGGGCGAGAAGATCGAAAACATCCACCCCTTGAGTGGCGGGGCTGATCAGACCTTCAGCGGAGGCTCGGGCTTGCGTTGGCTCGGTCTGGATGAACAGTACTTCGCCGTGGTGCTGACCCCAGCGCCGGATGCCACTTCGCGCGTTCGCCTCTTCGAGACGCCGCAAAGTGGTGAAGGGCACCAGCGCCAAGCCTCGATCGAGACAACCGGTGGAAGGGCCTTCATCTTCGCCGGTCCCAAAACCGCTGCCGTTTTGGCGAATTTCGACAAACGACAAGGAACCGATCTCGAGAAGCTGATTCCGTGGGGCTTTTTTGGCGTGGTCGCCAAGCCTCTATATCAGGTGGTCGCGTTCTTTCAGGGTCTTCTCAGGAACTGGGGTCTGGCGATCATCCTCACCACATTCCTGATCAAGCTCGCGTTCTTCCCGCTGACGCAGCGTTCGATGGTCTCGATGCGAAAGACCCAGAGCAAGATGGCCAAACTTCAACCGAAGCTGAAGAAGCTGAAGGAGAAGTACGAAGGCAAGCGGGACATGGAATCGCGCCAAAAGCAGAACCAAGAAATGATGGCGCTGTATCAAACCGAAGGGATCAATCCCATGGCAACCCTGGGCGGTTGCCTACCGCTGTTGCTGCAGATGCCGGTTCTCTACGCGATGTACACCGCGTTGACGGTGCCGATCGAGTTGCGCGGTGCACCGTTCTTTGGCTGGGTACACGACCTTTCGTCACCTGAGCCGGCACCGTGGTTACTACTCATCGGAATGGTCGGCACCCAGTTCGTACAGCAGTTGATGGCAATGACCAAGACCGAAGACCCTCAAATGAAAGCACAACAGCGGATGATGATGTTCATGCCGCTGATGTTCGCCTTCTTCTTCTGGAACATGCCGGCAGGGCTGGTGCTCTACTGGTTCGTCAACAATCTGCTGGGCATCGTGCAACAGCGACTGATCAACCAGCAGGCCGAGAGCTTGCCGAAGGCTGTGTAACGGGAACCTGACCATGACCGAGACACCTCGCAAACGCTTTTCCGGTAGAGACGTACTTGAAGCCATGGCGGCGGCGCGCAAGGAGTTTGGCGTCGAGCGCGGATTGATCGCCCACGAGGTGGTCGCACGACGCGACGTTGGCCCGCTCGAGAATCCTGATGCATTGGTCGAGATCGAGGCCTGGGTCGATCGCACACGCACACCCTTGGTGTCTCCCGAGTTGCCATCGCGAGGCCGCGGTGGCGATCGTGGTAGTGATCGCGGTGGCGATCGAGGTGGTCGCGGTGATCGTGGCGGGAGATCTGGCGGCGGCGGTCGCGGGGGGAGCGATCGCGGTGGCGATCGTGGTGGTGGTCGCGGCGGCGATCGAGGTGGTCGCGGTCATCGTGAGTCTGGTTTCGGCGCGCGCCGCGAAGAGCGCGTACTCGAACTCGCTCCGGCCGACCCAGTAGTGTTGCTGCCTCCTAACGACGTTACCGATCCCGACACGATCTTGACCATGCTCGGCCAGGCCATCGTGAAGGGTCTCGGCTTGGATCTCACGCTCGAGCGCATCAGCCGCAACGAAGCGGGTGTTCGATTGCACTACGACGGGGGCGACGCCGGACTGTTGGTCGAGAACGAGGCGAAAGGTCTCGAGGCGCTCCAATATCTGGTCAACCGTATCCTTCAGAAGGACGGCCGTCTCGACGCAAAGCTCACACTCGACGCGGGGGGTTGGCGTGAAGAGAACGAGCAACACCTGATGGAAGAAGCCAGGCGGATCGCCCACGAAGTTCTGCAATCGGGGGGCGACCGGGCGCTGCTGCAACCGTTGTCTCCCTACGAGCGACGCTTGGTTCACATGACGCTATCGGATCTGCCAGGGGTCAAAACCTACTCGAGCGGGACCGGTTACGAACGACGGATACACATCGCTAGGGCGGACGAGTAGGTCTCCGGTCACGGGACTCTAAACAAAAACCCCTGGGCACCGCCCAGGGGTTTTGTATTTGTGGCCAGACTCGTCGAAGAGCTACGGCGTCGTGATGTCACACAGTTCGGTAGCGATACGGTCGCCGGCGAGAGTGAACCCCCACGTGACCTTGCTGTCTTTGGCCAAGGTCCCGCCGGAAACAGTCGCTTTGACCTGAAGCTTGTAGCGACTGCGGTTTCCATCCGACAACAACTTTCCTTCCGAAATAACCTCATTGACTGTTGTCGTGGCGCCGAGCGCCGCATCACCTAGCAAGAAGAGTCCGATTTGCGCTGTGATTTCTTGGATCCGCTCTTCATCCAGCGAGAGCGTGAAGTCGTCGCCGCTTTGCGAGACCCCCAGGATGTCGATGCAGGTGGTCGGGATGAAGCCCGGTACCGTTTCTCGACACTCGGGCAAGGTGAGGACACCGGTTTTCCATGCGGCGGGAAGGTAAATTTCCAGCGCCGGCGTGTGGATGCGCGGGAGTGCCAGCGGACATTCAGGGGCCTGAGTCTGATCCCGTAGTTCAAGGAAGACAGAAGGGCCAGAGGTGCGACGCTTACCCCCGCTGGCGCTGATCTTCATGAGTCCGGTCTGCAACTGGAACCGGGCATTTCCGTCGAGTACGACCGATTGAGCCATCGCTTCCGAACCAAGCCCGAGTCCGAGGGCGATCCCTAGCGCGATCCACTGCTTTTTCATCGAAACAACCTCCCATCAGTGAGACGGGCGAGAGGCTACCACGCCAGGGAATCCCCGCACAGCAAACCGCCTCAGGCGCCGCGGGTCACGAGTCGCGGATGGAAGGGGGCTCGAGGGGCCCACCCTGATCAGGGAACCAGGCGCAGTTGCACCCCCGAACTGATCGCCCCGAAAGAACGCTCCATTCCAGCGTGGCCGAGCTCCAACTGCAGCAGCCGTTGCTTGCGCCACACCCCGCCGCCGTACCCTCCGAGCTGGCCACTCTTGTTCAGTACCCGGTGGCAAGGGATCAAGATCGCCAATCGGTTCATCCCGTTGGCAGTGCCGACCGAGCGCGAGGCCCCTGGCCGACCAACACGGCGGGCCAGTTCCTCGTAACAGATGGTCGCTCCGTAAGGGATCTTCAACAGCTCCGCCCAGACCTGTTCTTGGAACGGAGTGCCGGGAGCGACCAGCGGGACCGAGAACTCTCGTCGTTTCGCGGCGAAATACTCCCCGAGTTCTCTGGTTACGTGCGTAAGCCAACGATGCTCTCCCGGTACGAGTGCCGCTCCGAGTCGGCGCTGCACCGTCTGCAGTTGTGCTTCGAGCATTCGCCGATCGGTGAACTCGAGCAGACAGATGCCGCTATCGCGCGCACCGGCGAGCAGCGGTCCGACCGGGCTCTCGATCATCGTGGTGACTACCGGCTCCATACCTCTTCCCTTTCCCGGCGCCTGACCGAAGGTCTTGCCGAAGGCGTCACGGAACCCACTGTGCGACCGATAGCCGCTGTCGAACACCACCTCGTCGACCGCCGCACCGGTGCGCAGTTGTTGTAACGCGCCGCCCAAACGCTTGGCTCGGCAGTACGCCGCGAACGTCATGCCGTAGTTGGCCACGAACCAGCGGCGCACCCGCCCCGGGTCGAGGCCTTGCTCGCGCAACTGTTGTGCTTGCACCCGAGGCTGCGGATCGGAATCGATCTTATGCAGGAGCGGCGCGACCCAATCGGGGGCTGCCCCCAGCAGCTCCATCGGCCGGCAACGTTTGCAGGCCCGATACCCGGCGAACAGCGCTTCGCGAATCGATCGGAAGAAGTCGCAGTTCTCGGGCTTGGGCTTGCGCGCGGGGCAGGTGGGACGACAGAAGATTCCGGTGGTCCGTACCGCGGTCCAGAACACCCCTTCGAAACTGGGGTCGGAAGCGAGGAAGGCGCGCACCATCTCGGCGCGGGAGATCGATGTTGGCTCGCTCATGGCAGTGATCCTACGCAGAACGACTCACCCTCGACCACCGAAAAAGGGGCAGCGAATTCCAAGTGCGCGGCCGGTCGCCAATCCGCTACACGCCGCGCGGGCCCTGAATGTACGAGCGCGTCAGATCGCGTGCGGCCGCTTCAGTGCACAGCACATCGTCCTCGATCCGCACACCACCGCACGGGAGCAGACGTTCGACGAGTTTCCAATCGACGTGCGCCGCCAAGGGTCCTTGTTGGAGCGGTCGGAGCAGCATCGGGATGAAGTAGATGCCGGGTTCGATCGTCACGACATGCCCGGGAGCGAGTTGTCGCGTGGTTCGCAACGCGGGAAAAGCGTCGGGCGGAGCGACCGTTCCGCCATCGGGACCAGCCTGACGGCCGCCGACATCGTGAACCTGAATGCCGAGATGATGTCCCACGCCATGCGGTAGAAACGTGCGCGTCAGTCCGCTCTCGAACGCTTGGTCCGCGCTGCAGGTAAACACTC
The DNA here is from genome assembly GCA_046331425.1 of Acidobacteriota bacterium. Classification (GTDB taxonomy): domain Bacteria; phylum Acidobacteriota; class Polarisedimenticolia; order J045; family J045; genus JANNUT01. The sequence goes on along the minus strand of JAXLQU010000035.1, from coordinate 17,740 downwards.
GCAGCTCACACAACACTTGCGCTGTGTAGCGATGCGCCGCGACATGGATTTCTTGGTAAGGCCGGCCCGGCGTGACCATCGCCACCAATTCGCGCTGGAACTGATCGACCAGCTCGACGAGTTTCACGAACAAAGGCTCGGCATTGCGACTGGTCCAGGTGCGAGTGATGTCCGATGCGTAGCCATCGACCATAGCGCCGGAATCCATGATGAATGTGGTGCCGGGCGCCGACTCGCGGCCTCGCTTGTTGTGAAAGTGAAGCGTGGCCGCCTTCTCGTCGAATGCCACGATCGAGGTGAACGGCAACTCCTCTTCCATGTGATCGCAGGCCTGCAGGTAGGCCCAATGCACTTCGCGCTCGGATGCTCCCGACTCGAACGCTTTGCGCGCGACGCGATGTCCCTCGGCACCGCGCGCGCAGGCCGCGTCCATCAGCGCGATCTCATGGTCGGTCTTGGTGCCGCGATGCCAATCGAGCGGCTGCATCAAAGCGTTCGGCTCGACATGCTCCGTCGCGATCCCCAACGTCGCTGCCGCCTCCGCGCTGTTGCCGATGTAGGCAACCTTCGGCAGCGGGCCCAACGCCTTCACCGCTTGATCGAACGTTTCGACCTGGTGCAACTCGACGCTGTTCTGCCAATACGACGGAGAAAGCGGTAGCACCTCTTCCCAGAAATCGGCGGGGGCCACACGCACGACCACCGGTTTGCGTCCCGGTACCGCGAGCACCAGGTGCTCCGGTCCATGCAGTGGCACATAGCGGAGATAGTGCGGGGTGGGACGGAACGACAGCGGCTGATCGTCCGCGTGATGCATCGTCATGCGTCCGGCGTGCAGCACGACCCCGTCGAGTGCTACGCCTTTCTTACCGGCGCGCTGCAGAGCGTCGGCGAGGAATGTATCGAGTGCTGCGAGGTGACGACGGTATAGCGCTTGATCGCTCATAAGCCTCACATGCCGGCCGCCATCAGCAAACCGCCGAGGGTCAAACCGGCCACAAGAGTAATCGCTTTGATCAACAACACCAGACGCCACGAGGTGTGAAACAGCGGCAACACGCCGTGCCCTGTCTGCGACAGGCTGTTGGCCAAGAGCACCGAAATAGGGGCCGAGCCGTTGGCAACCAGCGCCACGAACAACAGGTGCGGTCCCGACGAAGGAATCAAACCGACCAACGCTGCTACCACGATCAGCGCGATCCCATGCAAGCCGCCACGCACACCCCCCTCATCGGGGACCAAGTACGGTCTGGCTAAGTTGGCGACGATCAACGCGCCAAACGTCCACAAGAAAATGCGCGGCAGGTGTTTGCCGAGCACGTGATGCAGCACATGTTCTTTGAAGAAGTGGCCGAGTCCTTCGGCGCCGGGATGATGCGGCAATTCTTCGCACACGGCGCGCGGCGGCCCGACCCGATCCCAGACCTTGTCGGCGATCCACCCCAGCACGATTCCAATCACCGCCAGCGATACGAACAGCACCGCGGTTTGACCGGGAATCATTTGCAGCATGGTCAATCCTTCGTCGCCGGTGGTTGCGATCATGCACGTGAGCAACGCGCCAAAGGTCAACGCGCCGTGCGAATACAACGTGACGGTCAGGAACTCCCCCTCACAACCCGGGATGATCGCCAACAACGCGGTGATGACGTAACTCATCCTAGGTCGGCCGATTAGCAGGCGAGTCAGCCGCCCCTGCAGACGCACGTTCACGAGCTCGACCACCACCATCAAAACGAATACGACGGCGGTGACCTCGACGGCCTCGACAAACGCATCGGTAAGGAAAGAAGGCACAGGGGCTCCGGGGGGAGGGCATTGTAGGGATCGAGTCCCCGGAGCGACACCGGCGCCCGCGGTTCGTCACGAACGCTGGCGACCAAACGGGATGCGTCAACGGCACGCAAAACAGTCGATATTCCGAATGCGGTTCGGGGCTCGACCGGAGTAGATTTCCCCGTCCCTCGGAGGGAGAGGCCCGATGATCCGCAATGTTCCGATGGTTTTCGCCGTCGCCCTGGTGTCTTGTGGTTTCACGTTGGCAGCCGTCAGCCCGGCGACGCCCGATCTCAGACCGAGACTCGAAGTCGTTCGCGGCGAGGACGGGATCAATCGCATTTCGGTGACGACACCGGGTCCGGGAGCGACTCAAACAACCAAACTTCTACGCGAAACCGCTGCTGCCGTCAGCGTCGGCGCCACCGGCCTGGATCCTGAGCATCGCGCGTCATTCGTGACCTGGGACGAAGCGGGTGAGCGCTGGTTTTCCATCACACGCGACGGCGGTCAGTCGTGGTGGGACTCGCGCGGGACCGCGACCAACATCATGTTGCGCGACGGTCAGCCCGCTGTGGGTCGAGCAATGCCCGCGGCGCGATTCGGCTACGAGCTGCCTGTCGACGGAAAACTGTTCTTGGTGCAGTTGCGAACGGTGAGCATCCCCGAGTGGGTCGAAGGACTCCAAGCTCAGGGTGCCGAAGTCTTGAGTTTCCTGCCGTACAACACCTACATCGTGCGCGTCGATCGAGCGCAACTTCCCAAACTCGCAGCGCTCGATTTCGTCGAACGGGTCGAGCCGTACCAGCCGTGGTATCGCGTGAGCCCCGAAGTGCGAGCCTGGTTGGATGCGCCTGGTGTGAGCGAGGAAGCAAAGCGCATGCGTGTGGTGGCGCTGGAATGGGGCGATACCGGCAAGTCGCGCATCGCGGAAACGGCAAGGGCCTTGGGCGCCGAGATCGTCGAGTGGTATCCGAGCGGCTACATCATCGAGATCAATCTGACGCGCAATCAACTGCGAGCGCTGGCCGGGCACAACGATGTCGCCTGGATCGATCCGTGGACACCGAAAGAAAACGACATGGACATCACGCGCCAAGACTCCGGCGCTAATTGGGCCGAGACGAACTACGGATACTGCGGAACCGGCGTGCGTGGCGAAGTCCTGGACGCTGGGTTCGAAACGACCCACCAGGATTTCGATGGGATCCTGCTGCACGGTGCCGTCAACGTCGATAGTCACGGCACGTCGACCTACGGGATGGTGTTCGGCAACGGCGCGCGCGACGGCGACGGCGATGCCAAGGCGACCAGTCACTTGCCCTGCGCTCAGGGTATCGCTGCCGACTACGACAACCTGGGTGATCGTTTCGCCCACACACAACAGCTCAAGCAAGCCCCGTACTTCGCGTCGTTTCAGAGCAACTCATGGGGTGACGCGCGCAATCGCAGCTACGACTCGGTATCGCAACAAATGGACGACATCATCTGGCGCCTGGATTTTGCGATCGCGCAGTCGCAATCGAATGCCGGCAATCAAGATAGCCGTCCACAAGCGTGGGCCAAGAACATCTTGAGCGTCGGCGCCGTCAATCACTACGACACGCCCACGACAGCGGACGATTGCTGGTGTTCCGGCGCGTCGATCGGCCCGGCTGAAGACGGCCGCATCAAGCCCGACATCTCGTATTGGTATGACGACATCTACACCACCACCACCGGCAACGGATACACCAGCGGGTTCAACGGCACGTCGGCGGCAACGCCGGCCACGGCCGGGGTGATGGGTTTGATCGTGCAGATGTATGCCGACAATGTGTGGGGCACCAACCCGGTCGGCGCCACGGTGTTCGATCGCCAGCCGCACGCTTCTACTCTCAAAGCGTTGATGATCAATAGCGCCAATCAATACCCGTTCAGCGGCACCAATAGCGATCTCACGCGCGTCCATCAGGGTTGGGGCCGAGCCAACATGCGTAACGCCAAGGAGCGCGCCGCCCAAAGCTTCATCATCGATGAATCGGTGGTGCTGAAGGTCAACGACAAGGTCTCCTACGATATCGATGTCCACAGCGGTGAAGCAGAACTGAAAGTAACGCTCAACTACAACGACAACCCGGGCACGACGTCGGCATCGATGCATCGGATCAACGACCTCGACCTTACCGTCACGTCACCGAGCGGAACGATCTACCGCGGCAACTTCGGCCTGGATGCGGGGAACTACTCGCTCCCCAACGGCACGCGCGACAACAAGAACAACGTCGAGAACGTGTTCGTCCAGAATCCGGCCGCCGGTTTGTGGAAGGTCGAAATCGAAGCGCGCGAGGTGAATCAAGACCAGTACCTGGCGACGCCGCAAACCGACATCGTGTTTGCTTTGGTCACCACAGGCGGGACCGGCTCGGTATGCGTGGCACCCACGGCAGATTTCTCCGCCACGCCAAACCCGGCGCGCGTCGGGCAGAACGTGCTGTTCGACAGCACCGTCTCGGGGGGCGATGGCGGCCCGTACACGTATCAGTGGGACGTCAATTCCGACGGCACCATCGACTCGGTCGTTGCCGATCCAACGCTCGCCTACAACCGGCCTTACAACGGAATCGCTAAGCTGACGACCCGCGATGGTGTCAGTTGTCCGAAGAACGTCGACAAGAACATCGTCGTCAACGGACCGGACATTCGTGTCAACGACTACGTCAACCTCACACAGGTGCAAGGCAACAACAACGGCGCTGTCGACCCGGGCGAAATCTGGGACCTGACGGTGCGCCTGAAGAACATCGGCAATGAGACGGCGTTGAACGTGAGTGCAAGCGTACGCCCCTCGACAGGCAACGCAGGGGCGGTTGGAATGGTGATCTCCAACTCGCTGTTTGCCGACATGCCGGTCAACTTCGTCGCCAGCGGCACAGCAATCCGATTCCAGGTCGGGCAGAACTTCCCGTGTGGTAACGACATCTTGTTCGACGTTTTCAACATTCGATCGATCGATCCGAGCAACACCTACCCCGTTGAAATCGGCAAACTGCGCGTGCTCGTCGGTGGTGCCGGCGCACCGCAGCAGTTCTTCGCCGACAGCTTCGAGACCAATCTGGGCTGGACCTTTGCCGGCACCGCCGAATGGGAGCAGCGCAATCCGTTGGGCAAGGGAGGAGGCAACACGATTCCAGGCCAGCCGAAGCCGCAACCCGACCCCACCACCGCCTTCGCTGGAACGAAGGTGATGGGCAACGATCTGACCGGCACCGGTCCGTCGATCGGCAACTACGAGTCGAACCAAGATGCAATCGCCACGTCGCCGGCCATCAACTGCAGCGATGCCGTGGCTGTCTCGCTGCAGTTCGCTCGGTGGCTCAATGTGCTTCCGCAAGACATCGCGTCGGTTGAAGTCAGCAACAACGGCACCACCTGGACCACGATCTACTCCGTTAGCGACGGCATCGACGCGACCAGTTGGACGCTGGTCAGCTATGACGTCTCGGCGATCGCAGACCGTAGCCCGAACTTCCGCGTGCGCTTCCGTCTGATCAGCAATCAGGTGGTCAATGGCGCCGGCTGGACCGTCGACGACCTGCGGCTATTCGGCGTAACCCGCAACTCGTGCCAACCGGTGACGCGCGCCAATCCTGGCTCCACCAAAAATCTGACGATCACCAAATCGGGTGGAGCACTTGCTCTCACGTGGGCCACCGACTGCGGAGGAACCTCCCACTACAGCGTCTATCGCGGCAATCTCAGTTTGGGTTACTCATCGATAGCGCCCGAACCAGGACAATGCGACGTCACCAGCACCAGCGTCACCGTGCCGCAAGGCGCGGGCACCGGCGATTTCTTCCTGATCGTTCCGAATGACGGAGGCTTCGAAGGGAGCTACGGTTCGCAGTCCAATGGGACAGCACGAGCGCCTGCCGCTCTTGCCTGCCACGCACGCGATACGGTCAATAGCTGCATCCCGTAGAGCCGCATCGACACGAGTCACTGGAGCGGGTGATGGCGACGCGCCGTCACCCGCTTCTTTTTCAACCCAACTGTGCAAGAACCGAGTACGACGCAGCCGGACGCACTGACCAACCGCAATATCTATCGCCCCAGGCGCTGCAGTTGCGCACCATGCAGTCGTGCCAACGACAGTTGCGCGCAGAGCGAGCCGACCAGCGCCAAGAACATGTCCCATTGCGTGTCCCACGGATCGCCCTGCGTTCCGAGAAACGCATCCGCGCCTTGACCCAAGATCAGTGCCGACCACCACTCGATGAATTCGTAGCACGCGCTCAACGCCAGACACACACAGCAGACCAGAAAGAACAACCACTTACCGGGTCGAAGCGGTGACAGACGCAGCAGTAGTTCGCGCGCAACCATCGCCGGAACGAACCCTTGCGCGAAGTGGCCGAGACGATCGTAGTGGTTGCGCGCCAGACCGAACCATTCCTGCACCCAGCGGCCCAATGGCACCTCGGCGTAGGTGTAGTGCCCGCCGAGCATCAAGATCAGTGCATGGATAAACAGCAAGCGATAGACCAGCGGCGTGAGTGGAAACCGACTCGCCGTGGCAACCAGCACGGGCGCGCCAATCAGTACAGGCGCCACCTCGAGCCACCATGTTCCACGGTCGATCGGTGCAATCGCAGAGGCGGCGAGTGCAATCGCCGTTGCGATCAACAACAACAAAGGTTCCTTACGGAACACTCGGTGACGGATTCCTTTCCTTGTTGTTGTCGCCACCGGAGCTGGCAATCAACCCAACCGCGAAGGCGCCGCCGACGATCACCGCGATCTTCCCGCCTGTGGTGCCCCAGAACCCGGCGAAGCCTCGTTTCTTGCTAGTGGTTCCGGCCGCTGCCCCCTTATCGCTGGCCCCCTGCAACGAACCTGGCGAGATCGATTTTTCGGCGAGTCGCGCTTCGATTCGCTCCACCTGCCCTGCCTTCAGCGCCACCTCGCGTCCAAGAACTGGAAACTCGGCGCCATCTGGAGCGAACGCAACGACGCGATAGGTGTCCGGCGGCAATGACTCCACAGCAAACGCACCATCGGCGCCGGTAGGTGCTGACAAGAACAGATCACCGGTCTTGGATCGCAATCCAATCTGAAAGCCGAGCGCCGGTGTACCGTCCGCGCTCAACAACACGCCACGCACCTCGGAGGCGTTGGCAGCAGCAGCAGGAGGAGCAGCGATGGCTGTCAACGGCAGCACCAGCATCGACACCAACAGCAAAGACAACACACGACGCAGCAACGTTCTCATCACCAGCTCCTCAACCCGTCTCGACACCCAGCGATCCGATTCGGCACAGACACTTTCGCCCCTACCCATGGACGGGTCAAGGCGACAGCGACCACAATTGCTGAGCCCATGACGCATTCACCGCTTCAGTCCCAGGACACGATCGTAGCTCTGGCCACGCCAATGGGCCGTTCGGCGCTAGGCGTGGTGCGGGTTTCCGGGCCGGCAACCCGGCAAGTCCTGGCCCGGGTCTTCCACCGAAAGAGCCCACTGAAGGGGTTGTGGGTGCGCCGTCCGATGTTTGGAGAGTTCCTGGCCTCCGACGGCGGCGTGATCGATGAGGGTCTTGTCCTCTTATATGCAGCCCCGGCGAGCTACACCGGTGAGGACCTGGCGGAGTGCTCGCTCCACGGGTCGACGGCCGTCCTCGGTACGTTCGTTTCCGCCTGTCGCGCGGCGGGCGCTCGGCCAGCGGAGCCCGGCGAGTTCACGTTGCGCGCGTTGCGAGCCGGCAAACTCGACCTGGCGCAGGCCGAGGCGGTAGCCGATTTGATCGACGCCACCACAGCGGAACAGGCGCGCATCGCGGCGCGCCAACTGCGGGGCGAGGTGGGACGCGCGATCACGCCGTTGGCCGAAGCGGTGTTCGACCTGTTGGCCGATGTCGAGGCGAGTTTGGATTTTGCGGATGGTGAAGCCGATCTCGGCTTGGCGGGAGCCGATGCCGCGCAGCGGATCGACGCGGTCATGAGCCAACTGCAATGCGTGCTTGGCGACAGCGACAACGCGCGGCGCGTGCGCGAGGGAGCTCGTGTCGTGTTGCTCGGTCCACCGAACGCCGGGAAGTCATCGTTGTTCAACGCACTCGTGGGGCGCGATCGCGTGATCGTTTCGCCCGAACCCGGAACGACTCGCGATGTCGTCGAGGAGACCATCGTGATTGGCGGTTTGCCAATCGTGTTGCTCGATGCAGCCGGTGTCGGCGTTGCACCGGCAGGTGTTGCCGATGCGGAAGGAATGCGCCGAGCGCGCGAGGCGGCCGCGGGCGCTGACCTGGTGTTGAGTGTTTACGATGGTTCGAAACCTTGGCGACCCGAGGCGAATGGGCTGCCTGTGGCCACGCACGCAGATCTACCGCAGGCCGCGCCGCTGATCGATGGATCGATTTGCGTCAGCAGCGTCACGGGAGTTGGCATCGATGTGTTGATCGACACCCTGGCCGAAAGACTGCATGCCCCCGGATCGGCGCCGATCGAGAGCGTGGCGTTGGCCACGGAGCGTCATCGCGCGGCCGCCGAATCCGCGATCGTTGCGCTGCAGCGCGCGCGGGCGTTGGCGCAAGAAAATGCAGGCGGCGAATTGGTGGCGGTGGAGTTGCGCACCGCGATCGCGGCCCTGCGTTCGATTCTCGGTGATTTCGATACCGAGGCGCTGCTGGGCCGTGTCTTCAGCCGCTTCTGCATTGGCAAGTAAGCGCGGGTCAAATCGGCCTACGTCCAAACGGACTTTTCCTTCGTATACCCCTACTACAGGCGCTGATACGAGGAGGCCGATTGACCGGTGCACGTCCCACCGCAACGCCGCCCGATGACATGCAGCTCATGGCGGCGATTGCACGAGGCGATCAAAACGCATTCGCCGAGTTGTACGACCGACACGCCAAGCTGATGTTTGCGCTTTGCGTGCGCATTCTGCGCGATCGCGATGAGGCGGAGGAAGTACTCTCCGAGTTGTTCATGGAGCTGTGGCGGCGCGCCGATCGCTATGAGCGAGGCCGCGGTGCGCCGGTGGCGTACCTGATCAACCTGACACGCAGTCGCGCAATCGATCGCCTACGGACCCGCAAGCGCGATCGCGCGGTGATCGTCGACAGCCCACAGTCGGCGGAAGAGGCTTATGCCGATGCAGGGATCGACGCGGCACCGAGTCCGCTCGGCGCCACACTCGATGAGGAGCGTCGCCAGCGAGTGCATCGCGCGCTCGATGGGCTGACGGTCGCGCAAAGGCAAGCCGTGGAGCTGTCGTTCTTGCAGGGAATGAGCCACAGCCAAGTGGCCGCCACGTTGGGTGAACCGCTCGGCACGGTGAAGACCAGAATTCGACAGGGCTTGCTGCAACTACGAGAAGCGTTACAGCCGCTCTACGGCGGCGGAGCAACACCATGAACTGCGATCTGTTGAGAGACGACATTCTGTTGCTGGCCGCTGGGGCGCTCGACGCTGACGAGCAGTCCCGCGTGACACGACATCTTTCGTCCGGTTGTCCGACCTGCGCCGGCGCGATGGCCGAATCCGAGGCGCTCGTCTCGCACCTGGCGTATGCGCTCGACCCGATCGAGCCGCCGCGCGAGTTGCGTGCGCGCGTGATGCAGCGAGTCTCGGAGGAATCACAGCCAGGCCGTTGGAATACGCCACCACGCGATGTCGTGGGAACTAGAGCGCGTCCGCGCACCACCGGGTGGCGCGCGCCGCTGGCTGCCGCTGCATTGGCTGCGACGGTGACCGGCGCCGCGGTGCTGGTGCCGATGCGGCAACGACAACAGGCGCTGCAAACTCAACTCGCCGTGCAGGCTCGACAGATCGGGATCCTGCAAGCCTCTTCCGATCGCGTGATGCAGACCGAGCGACTCTTGACGTCCAATCGCTTGCAACTGGTGCCGCTCACCGGCACCGCCACGCAACCGGCGGCCAAGGCGCGCGTGATGTGGGATGTCGATGCCCAACGTTGGCATCTGTATGTCGCCTCGCTCGCGCCGTTGCCAGCCGGTCGGACGTACGAGCTTTGGTTCATCACCAACGACCAGCGCAAGGTCCCGGCCGGGACGTTCGATGTCGACGCAGGCGGGCGAGGCTCGTTGACCGTCGATCTACCCAAGGATGTAGGGACGATTGCCTTAGCGGCGATCACCGATGAGCCGGCCGGCGGTTCGTTGCAGCCGACAGGATCGATCCAGGCCGCGGGAGCCGTAGCGCCGCAAAGCGACACCTGAGCGACGCGATTGATCCGGGCGCAGCGATCTTTCGGCCGTCGCTCGTTAGAATGGGCGCCTCGATCGAGGTGCACCGATGAGTTGGTGGTCCGGTCTGTCGTTCCTGCTGACGGCGTTGTTTGTGTTTCTTTGGCTGCGTGAGCGGTCGAGGGGGAGTAACCGCGCAACGGCGCAGCGTCACGAATCGCCTGCACCGAACACAGCTCCCGACGCCGCAATCGAGAGTGCGGTATCGGAAGCAAGTGGGTCCGCGGCCACCTCGACATCGACGCGACCCCAGCCGGTCACGCTGCAAAAAGAGCCGGGTGCCGGGACGTCGGGCCGGGCGGTCGTAAACCTCGATGCCTCGACACCACTCAGCGAACAACTGAGCGCGATCGATGCGAGTGTCGGCGAAGCGTTCGATCGCGTTTCCAATCCGCACGAGCTGGATCAGTCCGAGGAGTTCTGCGCCGCGCGCGATCGCATGTTGCAGCCGGACGTGAACGCCGAGCAGTTGTTCGAGTTGTATTCCGGCACGCGCGGGCCGCTGGCTTGGCCGGCGGTCAAGGCGCTTGGCTTGCGGTCCGATGGTGCGGCTTACGTTGTGCGAATCATCGAGACGATGGGGAGTTTTCATCCCTGGACTCGCTTCTTTGCACTTCAAGCAATTCATGCGCACACACCCAACGACCAAGCGCTCGCGCCTCGCGTGCTGCTGAGTTTGGATTCCTCCTGGAACGCGGATGCCAACGCGCCACCGCTGGGCAGTTTTCTAACCTGGCGTGCCCGAGGCGGAGAGCGATTGTCGTTTGGCGAGAGTTTGGATAGTCAAACGCAAAAGCGACTCGAGGAGCTCGACGAGATCCTCGGTCGCCTGACGCCCTCGGTCGTTGCGCCGCTGCGCGAAGAGCTGGCGCGAGCCAAGACGCGCGTTGTCGACATCGAGTTTCTCGAGGAGTTCGGACGGGTACGCCGCGACAGCGGTGGCGCGGAGAGTTTGATCGAGCATCCAGCTCTCGAGCGTCAGCGAACGCAGTTGCTGGAGATCCTGCGGAGTTCGCCGGTCCGCTCGGTGCTCGTGGTGGGCGAGTCGGGTGTGGGCAAGAGCAGCTTGATCCGCTCTGTCGCGGCGACGTTGGTGGCCGATGAATGGCTCGTCTTCGAAGCAGCCCCGGAGGAGTTGAACGCCGAGCAGAAGTTCATCGGCGAGTTGGAGGGTCGCATCACGCGGTTGATTCGCGAGCTGGCCAAGCGCCGCGGGCGCGCCGTGTGGATCGTTCGCGATGCCGACGCCTTGAGTTGGACCGGACGCAGCTCTGTCAGCCGAACCAGCGCGCTGGACATGCTGCTTCCGGCCGTCGAGAGCGGCGATCTGTTGATCTTGGGTGAAACCGAACCGGCCGCCTACGAGCGCCTGCTGTTGTCGAAGCCGCGTGTCGGCAATGCGTTCGTCGAAGCGCGTATCGAGCCGGCGACCGATGCCACCGCGTTGGATCTGGCGCGGCGCTGGGCTGCGCGGCAAAGCAGCGGCGGTAGCTCCACGTTGCTTGCGGAACCGCTGTTGATCGAGGCGTGGGGATTGACGCAGCAGTACCTGTCGGATGCGGCGCCGCCCGGCAACTTGATGAATCTGCTGAAGGATGGCCTGCGTCATTCGGTATCGCGCCATGATCGACCCGCGCCGTTGACTCTTGACGATTTGCTTGCGGCGCTCGCCAACTCGACCGGCTTGCCGGTGGAGATCTTGGACGATCGCGCCGCACTCGATCTTCCGGCACTGCAACGCAACTTCGAGTCGCGCGTACTCGGGCAACCCGAAGCGGTGCGCTCGTTGGTTGAACGTGTGGCGATGATCAAGGCGGGAGTCACCGATCCAACCCGGCCGGCCGGTGTGTTTCTGTTCGTCGGGCCGACGGGTACGGGGAAGACCGAGCTGGCCAAGTCGCTCGCCACGTTCCTGTTCGGCGGCGAGAACAAAATGATTCGCTTGGATATGAGTGAGCTGCAGACGCCGGATGCGCTGGGGAGGATCGTGGGCGAGCTGGGCGATCACGAACAGGATGCGTTGGTCGATCAGATTCGCAAGCAGCCGTTTTCGGTGGTGCTGCTGGATGAATTCGAGAAGTCGCATCCCAGCGTGTGGGATCTGTTTCTGCAAGTCTTCGACGATGGACGACTCACCGATCGGCGCGGCCGCACGGCGGATTTCCGGCATGCGATCGTGATCATGACGTCGAATCTCGGGAGCGTCGTGACATCGGGCCTGGGGGTTGGGTTTTCCGATGACTACGGCCGATTCTCTGCGGCGAGCGTCGAGCGCGCCGCGGCCAAGGCGTTTCGCAAGGAGTTCCTCAACCGGATCGATCGGATCGTTGTGTTTCAGCCGCTGTCGCGCGAGACGATGCGCGATGTACTGCGCAAACAGTTGCGCGATGCCTTTGCGCGTCGTGGGCTGCGTAATCGCACCTGGGCGGTGGAGTGGGATGCGGCGGCGCTGGAGTTTTTGCTAGAACAGGGTTTCACCGTCGATCTCGGCGCGCGGCCGTTGCAGCGAGCGATCGAGCGGCATCTGTTGGCGCCGCTGGCGGAGACGATCGTCAATCATCGCGTTCCCGAAGGAGATCAGTTTCTGTTTGTGCGCACCGACGGGGAGCGGTTGCGCGTGGAGTTTGTCGACCCGGATGCGCCCGCAGCGTCGAGCGCGCCGGCTGTGACGGGGTTAGGCGGCGCTAACGACTTGCCCTCGATTGCGTTGACCCCGCGCGGGGCCGGCGACGAGCTGCAGTCGCTCGAGATCGAGTTCGCGCGGCTGCGCGAGGAACTGCCAGCGATGCGTGGCGGGAGGCCAGTCGACCGAGCTCGAGCGGATGGGCGAGAAGTTGTTCTGGGAGTCGGCAACGCGCTTCGAGACCTTGGGCCGCGTCGAGTACCGTGAGCGGATCGAGACGGCGCTCGAAACGGCCGGTTCGCTGTTGTCGCGGTTGCGTTCCAGTGCGTCGCGAGATCGTGTGCCGACAGATCTGTTGTCACGGCTTGCTCATCAACTGATGCTGGTCTCGACCGCGCTTGGTGATTTGTCACAGTCGCGTCCGCGTGAAGCGTTCGTGGTGATTGAAACCGTTGCCGATGTCGGACCGCGCTCCGGCGGCGAGGCGGTGGCGTTTGCACGGCGAGTCGCCGCGATGTATCGCCGCTGGGCCGATCGACGTGGCATGCGCTTGTCGGTACTCGAGACCAACAGTGGCTCCGATTCGTATCGCGAGTTGCTCGCTGTCTCCGGCTTGGGCGCGTACTCGAGACTCGCGCCCGACAACGGTTATCACGTGCTGGAGGTTGGCGGCGAGGAAGAGGCATCGACCTGGCGCACGCAGGTTCGAGTGCGGGTCATCGGGCAACCTCCCGAACCGCCGCGCGCGCATGCGATCGATCTTGCCGAACAAGCGCGCCGCACTGTTGCCGCCTCGCCAGCGTCAGCGCTTCAGGTCGTGCGCCGCTATCGCGAGCACCCCTCGCCGCTGGTGCGCGATGCCGTCCGCGGCTGGCGCACCGGTCGCCTCGACTGGGTCGAGCGCGGCGACTTCGATCTGATCCCGGTGTGAACGTCAGAACAAGAGCGTCGCGCGATTCGGTGCGCCGTTCTTTATCTCGACCTTGAGCGAGGCTCGCTGCTGTCCTTTGCTGAACTCCAGCACATACCGACCCGAAGCCAGCGCGCCAACGGTGATGCAGCCATCGGCGCCAGAGGTGAGCGCTCGGTTGCGTGCGCGCTCCTCGCGCGCGACCGCGGGCGTGATCGACGGTCCATCGACGATTGCAATCGAGTTGAGCCAGACGCCGGGAACAGGTTCCTTTGCCGAGTTCTGGATCGTGAGCGTAAGCGTATTCTCAGGTGCAAGCACCAATCGCTGCTCATCACTGTTGGCCGGTCCGACCAACAACTTCTGAAACAACTCGACACCGAAGCCACCGGCCGACACGACCACGTCTACCTCTCCATCGGGCAAGGTGGTGAGCGTGACGACACCGTTGTCGTTGGTTCGCTCCTCTCCATAGGGTGTGAGCTGCGCGGAGTTCAGAGGGGAAACCGTCGCCGCCGGTATCGGCATCCCTTGCATGTCGACCACGCGCAGCGTCAACAGATGCGATTTGAAGAGCGCAACGAACTGTTCCCTCGCCCCTGAGCTGCTGACCTTGAAAGGCGCTGTGAGCACGAGCGCGTAGCCGGGTTTTAGCGCCGTCAGCTGGTAGCGCCCGGCCTCGACTCCCTTGATCTCGAACTCGCCGCTCTGATTCGTCTGTTCGGAATCGGCGTCGCTCGTGGTGGCGGACAGATAGGCGCCATCGTCATCGACGCGTGTCAGCTCGACCTGTACAGCGGCAAGCGGGAGCCCGCTGTCGCCATCCACGACGCGGCCGCGCACCGATGCATCCGGTACCACCAGATCGTAGGTGAACTCGCTTCGATCGGGCGGGACATGCAGCGTGAAGTTGGTGCTTGGAATGTCATCCTGCAGGGTCATCAGCATGATGCGGTACTCACCCGGAGCGGGAAGTCGCGCCGTGAACGCGCCGCTGTCGTCGCTGTTGGTGCTGACATGCGCGCTCGCGCCTCGATCCCACGCGATGATCAGCAAGCCAACCTTCAGCGGCGTTTGCCCGTGACGGACCGTGCCGCGTAACGTGACGCCACCCTCGAGAGGGAAGTTGACGACGGTGGTCTTCCCGCTCTCGATTGAAATCGTTGCTTCCTGCACCAGCGGATCGAGATCGGCTGAGGGTTGCACCGCAATTGACCCTGGCTCGGGCAAGGGCGGCCAGATCGTGGCGCTGACATCGGCAGGGCCGGGTGTCAGTTGCGAGGCGCGATAGCGACCGCTGGAATCGGTCTTGACGCGTACGCTGGTCCATGGTGATTGCGTCTTCGGCCACACTTTGACCCACACATCGGCAAGCGGTTTGCGTTCGCTGTCGAGCACGACACCCTCGACGACGCCGCCCTCGAGCAGTTCGATCGTGAGTTCATCGGGCACGGTGTTCGGTGCGATCGAGATTCCAACCTCGCCACTTGCCAGGCGCTCGCTTTCGACGCGCACGACCGACGAACCGGGCGCGATGCCTTGCAACGCGAACCGCCCATCGACACCAGTTACAGCCGTTGTGCTGGACGGACCGCGTTGCAACGCATCACGCCCGCCGTCCTCGAGCAGCGAAACAACCGCGCCGCCCACCGGCTGCTTGGTGGCTTTGTCGATGACGCGCCCGGTGAGTCGCGCTCCGCGATCCAGCAGCGCCTCGCCGAGATCGAGTTTTTGCCCCGCAGACACGGCCACATTCTCGAACAGTCGGGGTAGGAAGCCCTCGGCTTCGATGCGCACGTTGTAGCTTCCCGGTGGAAGCGGCGTGATCGTGAACTGACCGCTATCGCTTGCGAATGAGTGCAGCGAGTTGGCCCGATCATCGCGAAGATAGTCTGGCGTTACGGAGGTGTTGACGTCGGCCGACGCGAGGCGCACAGCGAACATCGCGAGCGGTTTGGGTGGCGTGCCGGAGAGCACGCGGCCAGAAATGCTGGCAGCTCTCAGCAACGTGATGGTGACAGGCTCGCCGCCTGTGACCGTCTTTGTTGGCTCCGGCACGGTCCACGCGTCGTTCTGTGGGAACAACGTGGCGGGTTCGTCGGGACCAAAGCCGGCGATTCGGAAACGGCCTTCACGATCGCTAATGGCATAGCGGGTGAGAGTAGGGCTCTTTGCGGTGATTCCGACGCCACCGACGCCATGATCGTCAGAATCGACAAGGCGTCCCTGCAGCATGCTGCCGCGCTCGAACTTGAGCGTTCCCAGATTGGTCTCGCCGGTTGCAGAGAGATCGACGCGCGGCAATCTGAGGTTGGCCATTTGATCGGGGATGATGACCAGCTCGAACTGACCGGCGGGAAGTCCGGCAACGTGAAGCACACCATCCGCGAGCGACAGGTCGTTGTTGATCCTGTAGGACCACTGAGTGTAGGCGTGGGACGAGTTTGCCCACGGGCCCGTGAGTTGGCGATAGGCCAGCGAGAGGATGCCGTTGTATGGCGCGCCGTCGGGGGTTTGCAGCGTGACAACCAACGTCGCGCCTGGATCGAGTTTTACCGCAATGTCCGACAATCGTTGCCCAGGTGCGACCTTTAGCCCTCGCAAAGATGTGAGCGGGAAGCCGTGCTGCTGTGCCGACACGCCGTAACTCTCGGCAATCGGCACGCCGCGCAGTGAGAACTTGCCGTCCTTGTCGGTGACGGTGGAGGGGAGCTGGGAGTCGCGACGCTCGGACTGTTGTTCGGTGAGGCCGGCGTCGTTATCGGCCGCAATTGCTGCGACCCGCGCGCCGAGTACCGGCTTGCCGTCGGGGGCAACGACAGTGCCTGCGAGTTCGACACCCGGGTCGAGGAAGAACAACAACGGCGCAGCGGCCGGTGCGGGTGGCGGTGCGATACGTTGAGTTCTTTGTTCGCGGGCGTGCGCCGCGGCAACTACGTCAACAGTGTGTATGCCGGCCGCAAGGTGTTCGAGCTTGAAGCGGCCGTCGGGTCCGGTTTTGGCAGGCCGCGCGAAGCTAGCTGGTAGCAGCGGGTCGGTGAAGGCGCCATTGCCTTGCAGGAAGGCGCGCACCTCCGCGGCTGCGAGCGGCTTGCCGCTGCGGCGATCAATCACTTGCCCGTCGAGCGAAAAACCTGCGGTGAGTTGAATGCGAAGCGATTGAGTAGCTGCAACGCGACCCATCAATCGGGTGGCAAACTGCGGGTGATCGACGCGCAGCAACACTGTCTTTTCGTCGGGCATATCGAGCGTGAAGCCGCCATCGTCAGCGGTCTTGGTGCTGATCACTTCTTCGCTGGATCCGAAGATGCTGACCATTGCGCCTGCAAGCGGTTTGTTGGTTGTGTCGGTGACTGTGCCGGTGATGGAACCGGTGATGGTACCGGTGATGCTGCTGCTGGTAGCGCCTGCAACCGCGTGCGCCACAGACAAAGGCAGTGCCGACAAACACGGCCACACGCAGGCCCAAAACAGAGCCAACGATCGTGACCAACCACGAGGCACGTGACCCTCCTGCGAGATGCACAAAGTAGCACTGTTACATGGGCGGACCAGTGGCCGAGGAGCGAGCGATAACGCAACAACATCGATGCTCTGCCACGATAGTCCCGGCCGAGCCGGCCTGGCGAGAACGGTTGCGAAACGAGGGATTAAGACCGACGTCGCTAGATCGGCGACTCGAAACAGAGGCGCGGACGGCGCCCACTGGGATGAGTCGGCCACTCGCTGCAGCGAGCGTCGTTTCGCCGTCCGCGCTCCCACGGAAAAGGGTCTCACCGGTGCGTCGCTGTCCCGCGGACTGTGCTCTGGATGCCCCATCGCCGCGAGCGCATCGGGAGTGTTTGAATGGTCGCACAACGGCAGCGACGCACCCGAGTTTCTAGGCTGATGCTGCTGTATGCGCACCGCTCGCCCCGAGGATCACGGCGCGATGGCGACGGAAACTCTGATCGTTCGGATCGCGAGGACTCCCCGCCCCGTGACAAGCGTGTTGAGGACGACCTGGAGGTGCATGCCGCGGTGTTCGAACTCATCGCCCGACCACCCCAACACGCCGCTCGTTGCGATACCACGCACCACTCCCCGCCGGCCCCAATCGCCAAATACGCTGCAACGGCGTATCGCCGCTTACATGAAGATAGCCACCATGCTGCCCACGCCGATGATGCGTCGGACACAGCGCAT
>JAXLQU010000034.1:0-39069 GCA_046331425.1 Acidobacteriota bacterium | reverse complement strand
ATCCGAGGTGTTTGTGCGCTCACGACATCGCTGCGAGGCGCCGGGATGCACCGCGCGGCGGATCGAATGGCATCACCGGCACTACAAGTCGCGCGGTGGCAGTGACCATCACGACAACGGCGATGCGCTTTGTCCGACGCATCATCGGCTTGGGCAGCATGGTGGCTATCTTCATGTCAGTGGTGATACGCCGTTGCAGCGTATTTGGCGATTGGGGCCGGCGGGGAGTGGTGCGTGGTATCGCAACGAGCGGCGTGTTGTGGTGGTCGGGCGATGAGCGTCAGCGCGTGCGTTGTGGGAAGCGAGGTGAGAGCGCCTTGCCAGCGCTCGCTCAGGAGCGCGCACCGACTGCGGTCGATGCGCTCCGCACCGCGGTCCTTCTATCGACGATCGGCTCAGCTACGATCGACATGCTCCGTGCGGGTGTGACGGCGCCTCCCAATCCGTCCCGCCATGACGCGAGCCCCCACCACTTGGTGATCCAACTTCGAGGCTTTGTCCATGTCCTGGATCCACTGCGGCCGTACGATCGCGATTTTGCACAACTCCTGCGAGACACCGAAGTCGGCAAGCTCGTTGGCCCATTCGTTCCACCATGGTGAAACCTGTGTCGACAATGGCTCAGCAATAAACAGTGAGACCCCTTTGCGCAGGTACTTGAACAATCGGCGCAAGAACTTGGCGCGCGTGACATCGTCCCACTCGCTCAAGGACCACCCTAGCGCCAGCATGTCGCCCTCGCCGATCTGCGGCACACCGTCGGGCAACTCAGCGCGCTCGGCGCGGCCGCTGACTCCAAACGCGGCCCAAGTGCGCTCGGCTTCCTCCAGCGCCCAGCCCGAGCGGTCGACACCCAACACCGCGGGCGTTCCCGGCAGCGCGGTCGCGAGTGCCGTGCCGACAGCACCGGTGCCGCATCCTAGGTCGATGATCCGTCGCGGTGTGCCAACCGTGTCGGTACCTCCCATCATCTCGATCGCGTGATGCACGGTGATGAAATGCAGCGCGGCGTAATAGCTCGCGAACGCACCACGCTTGCCTTGGCCATCGATCGCGCGCGCCGCAACGTTTCCTTCGTCACGCCGCTCGACATACAGCATCGACAGCGCCTGCACTCCTTTGCGCAGTTCGGTGTAAGTCAGCGGCGGCACGTAACGTGCGACGACCGACTCGAGCCAGTTGTCGAAGGTGGTGGCGAGTGGGTCGTCCAAATACGGAATCAGCATGCAGCTCTCGGAAGAAGGGTTGGATCCTGAACGCGGGAGGCGCGGATTATCGGGTGGTCTGGCCGGATGCGCTTCGGCTGCTACACTGCGCCCCACCGATGCGAAGTTTTGTCGAAAGCCTGGCCCGCGACAAACGGCTGCAACCACACGTTATCTATACCGGTCACGAGCCTGCCCTGGAGGCGCGCTTCGCCGTTCCCAACAGCGGCTGGCCGGCCGGGTCGCGCGAGGCGCTAGCGGCGTTTGGAATCGAGCGGCTTTACCTGCATCAGGCGCAAGCGCTCGATGCGGTGGCGTCGGGGCAAAACACGCTGCTCGCCACGCCGACCGCGTCGGGAAAGACGTTGGCGTATTTGTTGGCGCTCTTGGCGCGTCGTGCCGAAAACCCGAATGCGCGCGCGATCTTTCTGTATCCGCTCAAAGCCTTGGCCCGCGATCAACTCGGCGCTGTGCGACGCTTTCTGGCACCGCTCGGCTTCGAGGCTGAGCGAGCTGCCGAGGTGTACGACGGCGATACCCCCGAAACGCAGCGCCGCAAGATCCGCAAGAACCCACCGCTGGTGGTGATCACCAATCCCGACATGCTGCACTTGGGCCTGCTCCCATCGCACGAGACCTGGAGCACGTTCCTGTCGCATCTGTCCTTGATCGTGGTGGACGAGGCGCATGTCTATCGCGGTATCTTCGGTGCGCATGTGCATCATGTGCTGCGCCGTGCGCTGCGCTTGGTCAAACATCACGGCGGCAAGCCGTTGCTGGTGGCGGGGTCGGCCACGATCGGTGCGCCGCAGCAGTTCATTCAAACACTCACGGGCGAGCCGTTCACGGTCGTCAGCGATTGCGGCGCCCCGGCCTCGCGGCGGCACGTGATATTCCTATCGCCCGACATGGTGAGCCCGTACACCGTCGCCGTGCACGCCGTTGCCGAAGCGGTGACGGCAGGCCACAAGACCATCGCCTTCACCAAGGCTCGTCGCATCACCGAGCTGATGCATCAATGGCTCAAACAACAGCGACCGGAATTGGCGCCGAAAGTGGCGAGCTATCGCTCGGGGTATCTGCCCGAAGAGCGGCGCGAGATCGAAGCACGATTGTTCGGTGGCTCGTTGGCCGGCGTCATCAGCACCTCGGCGCTAGAGGCCGGGATCGACGTTGGCGGACTCGATGTCTGCGTCCTGGTCGGCTATCCCGGATCGTTGGCGACCGCGTGGCAACGAATCGGCCGCACCGGCCGCAGCGACCACGAGTCGCTCGCGATCTTGGTGGCGATGCCCGATGCTCTCGATCGATTCGTGGTGGAGCACCCGCAGCACTTCTTCTCCGGCGAGTTCGAGCGCGTCGTGCTCGATCCGCGCAACGACACAGTGGCCGACGCGCATCTCGAGTCGGCTGCCGCCGAGTTGTCGATCGATCTGACAACCGCCAGCTCTCTGCACGGCGCGACGGCGCGGCTGCGCATCGACCGGCTGGTGGAACAGGGGAAGTTGATCGAAGTCGATGGTGAAGCGCGTTGGTTCGCATTGCGGCGTCAACCGCAGCGCGACATTTCGCTGCGCAGCATCAACGCGCCCTACTCGCTCACGCTGCACGGCAGCAACCGCCCCCTAGGATCGATCGATGCCGGTCGCGCTTGGTTCGAAGGGCACCCTGGCGCGATTTACCTCCATGCTGGGCAGACGTTCCGCTCGCTCGCCCTCGATATCGACAAGCGCACAATTCTGATGGAAGCGTGCGAGGTCGATCACTACACCCAGGTCTATGCGCGCAAGGAAACCGAAATCCTCGAGCGCACCGCCGAGCGGCCACTTGCCGGCGCAACGCTGGCGCAAGGGCGCGTTCGCGTCACGACCACGATCGAAGGGTTCGCGCGGCGGCGTCTTTTCGGTGGCGACGAAATCTCGCGGCATCCACTGACGGCGCCGCCGCAGATTCTGGAAACCACGGCGTTCTGGATCGAGTTGCCTTCCCGCCTCACGCCGGGGTTGGTAGAGGAAGGGTTTCATCCCGCAGGTTCGTTGCATGCGGCCGAGCACGCGGCGATCGGCCTGTTTCCGCTCTTGGCCATTTGCGACCGCGGCGATTTGGGAGGGATCAGTTACGCGCGGCATCCTCAACTGGGGGTGCCGTCGATCTTCATCTACGACGGTTGGCCCGGCGGCGTTGGCCTTTCCGCCACCGGATTCGAGCGCGCCGAGGAACTCTTCGATCGCACACGACAGGTCATCGCGAAATGCCGTTGCGAGGATGGCTGCCCGGCCTGCATTCACTCGCCGCGCTGCGGATCAGGCAACTCGCCGTTGGACAAGCCGGGCGCCGTTTGGACGCTCGAAGCGGTGCTCGGGCTGCGCCCGTTGCCCGAGGTCGTGGCCACCGATGACGAGCTTGCCGAAGCGCTGTCGACGCATCGTGTTCGCGTGCACGGCGGCGTTCGTGGCGGCGCGACATTGCCGCCGGAGTTCTTTTCATCGCAAGATTCGCGGCCGGCGATCATCGATCAGCCGCTGGAGACGCTTACCGTGACCGATTCACCACGAGCGGCTCGAACCGCCATCGACCCGCCGGTTCCAGCTCAACCGGTCGATCTTCGGCACGACGGGTGGTTTTCCGAGTTGCCGCTCCCGAACACGCTGCTACGCCCCGCCGATGGGCGCGTGCTGTTCTTCGATCTCGAGACGCTGCGCAGCGCGGGCGATGTTGGTGGTTGGAACAACATTCGCGAGATGGGGTTGGCCCTGGCGATCACGCTCGATGCTGCCAGCGGCGTCTACCGTACCTACCTCGAAGACGACGCCGCGATGTTGGTCGACGATCTGGCGGCGGCCGATTGCGTCGTCGGTTTCAATCTCGATCGATTCGACGTCACCGTGCTCAGCGGCTACGTGCGCGACGCCAAGCAGCGCTTGAAGACACTCGATCTGCTCACCCGCCTGTATGAGCGACTCGGGTTTCGCGTCGGGCTCGGTCACCTCGCCGAGGAAACGTTCGGCGTCAAGAAGTCGGGCGACGGGCTGCAATCGCTCGAATGGGTCAAGCAGGGTCGTTTCGATCTGATCGAAAGCTACTGCCGCGACGACGTGAAACTCACCGCCGCACTGTGGGCTCATGGTCGCGCGCGAGGTCATGTGATGTTCAAGAATCGCGAAGGGCTGCGTGGAAAGATCCCGGTGTCGTGGTGAGCCGTCCAGCCAACCGAGGCGCGCAGAGTTCGATGCAGTTCCAGACACAACCTCTGAAACGCGCCCCACGGAACAGAGCACTCCTCGCAACCGCCATCGCGATGTTAGGAATCGCAGGCTGCAGCAAGCCGCCCGCCGACGCGCCGGTTCCTCAACTCCCATTGGCGACCGCTGCCGAAATCGCCGAGGCGCGTCGCCAACGCGACGATGCCTTCAAAAACGCCTCCGACTCGCCCCTTCCTGATCAGGCCAAGGCTGCATTCACGGGGCTTGCGTACTTTCCGTTCAATCCGAACCTGCAGTTCAAGGTCAAGCTGACGCGCCTGCCCGACCCCGAGCCGCTCCGGCTGATCACCACCGACGGTGTCGAGCGCCCTGCGGTCCGTTTGGGGCAAGTCCACTTCCCGTGGCAGGGGACCGAGCGACAACTCACGGTGTACCAACTGCGTGATCAATCAACCGAGTACTGGACCAACCTGTTTCTTCCTTTCAAAGACGCCACGTCCGGCCGCGAGACCTACGGTGCGGGGCGCTACCTGGACCTCGGGGAAGGGGAAAACGACTGGTTTGTCCTGGACTTCAACCTGGCCTACCATCCCGCCTGCGCCTACGGGGGAACCGGTTTCGAATGCCCGGTGACTCCTGAAGAAAACCGCCTCCCGTTTCCAGTCGAAGCGGGAGAGCGATTAGGGTCGGCGTCCCACTAAGTTCGAGTCCATCGCGGAGGTCCTGCATGATTCCGGATCGTATTTTCTTGGTCGGCTTTTTGGGCGCACCGGTGCGCGAGGTAGGGGATGCCTTGGCGGCGCGCCTCGGGCGACCCGTATTCGATACAGAGTCGGCGGTCGAGGCTGGCGCACGCATGTCTGCCAACGAGGTCTATCGCAAGGAAGGGGAGAACGGGTTTCGGCAGCGCGAACGCCGTGCGTTGGTCGGAATCGCCACAGGCCCCCCCGCCGTCGTGATCACCGGACCCAACACCTTCATCGATCGTGGCAACCGTCGCACGGTGGCGCAGGCTGGAATCTCGGTGTTTCTCGATGCGACCTTGGAAGAGTGTTTGGAGAACGCGATGGAGCGCGGCCTGATGCGCGCCGATGACGAAGCCAACGAACGTTTCGCGCTGTTGTACGACGCGCGCCGGCCGGAGTACGACAAAGCAGACGTGATCGTCGAACCGATGGGGCGTGACGCCGACACCGTTGCCGACGACATCATCCAGCGACTCGAGGATCGGGTTTGGTCCGAGAAGATGGCCTGACCGGATGAACGAAACGTCGCGCTTTGGCCGGTTGCTCGCCATTTGCTGCGGTGCAGCGGGCGTGGGGATCTTGCTGAGCTGGCTAACGCTGTTTGCCACCAAGCGAAGCGCATTGTTCCCGTTCTACGACTCGGTGGTGCAGTTGGGTTCGGCCAAGCTGTTCGGTGTGGTTGCAATCTACACAGGCTTGCTGCTGCTTACCGCGTGGGCGTTGGCGACGCGCCGCAGGTTCGCGCCGCTGTTGTTTGCGGTGGCAGGTTGGGGCGCATTGCTCAATACCGGCTTGATGCTCTGGCCGCGTCAACATCTGCGCTCGCTGATGGAGTTCGGTCTGAGTGCGGCCAAGAAGCGTGGCATGGTGGCGGAAGATGCCAGCGTGCTCGATCTGCTTCGAACGCAAATCACACCGGCAATGTTCAACCTGCTCGTCGCGTTGGTGGTGTTGGTCATGGCGGTCTGGCTGACGCTGCTGATCTTGGGCACGCTCCACCTCCTGCGCGCTCGCACCCACCACAGCAACTGAGCCAGGGCTTCAGCCAGTTCGAGACTGGAAAGGAGCACTCGATGTTCGGCACGTTCCGTGATCATCTCAGCGCGGAGTTGACGCAAATCCGCGAAGCCGGGCTTTGGAAAACCGAGCGGGTCATCGCTTCCGTCCAGGGTGCTGAAATCGAGCTACAAGATGGCTCGCGCGTGCTCAATTTTTGCGCCAACAACTACCTCGGTTTGTCGGGCGCCCCGTGGCTGATCGAGGCCGCGCACGCGATCTTGGACCGACGTGGCTTCGGCATGTCGTCGGTTCGCTTCATTTGCGGCACACAGGACATTCATCGCGAGTTGGAACTCAAGCTCGCGCGCTTCCTGCACAAGGACGACACCATCCTGTATGCCGCCTGCTTCGATGCCAATGGCGGCGTATTCGAGCCGCTGTTCGGTGAAGCCGACGCGATCATCACCGACCAGTTGAATCATGCCTCGATCATCGACGGAATCCGGTTGTGCAAGGCGCAGCGCTCGATCTACCGCCACTGCGACATGCAGGATTTGGAAGACAAGCTCAAGGCCGCGCAGGCGCAGCGCTTTCGGATCATCGTTACCGACGGTGTGTTTTCGATGGACGGCGACCTCGCCCCGCTGCGCGACATCTGCGACCTGGCCGACAAGTACAACGCGTTGGTATTCGTCGATGACTGCCACGCTACCGGCTTCATCGGCAAATCCGGGCGAGGCACGCCCGAACATTGGGGTGTGGAAGACCGGGTCGACATCGTCAACGGCACGCTGGGGAAGGCACTCGGCGGCGCGGCCGGCGGATTCGTTTGCTCGCACCGCGAAATCGTCGATCTGCTGCGGCAACGCTCACGCCCCTACCTGTTTTCGAACACGTTGGTCCCGGTGGTGGTCGGCGGTTCGATTGCGGTCATCGACAAGCTGTCGCAAACCACCGACCTGCGCGACAAACTCGAGCGGAACACAAAAGATTTCCGCACGCGGATCACCGCCGCCGGTTTCGACATCAAGCCCGGCTCGACGCCGATCGTTCCGATCATGTTGTACGACGCGCCGCTGGCGCAGCAGTTCGCCGCCGACTTGTTGAGCGAGGGGATCTACGTCACCGGCTTCTTCTACCCGGTGGTTGCCAAAGGTCAGGCGCGAATCCGCACCCAGATCTCCGCCGGCCACGAACCGTGGATGCTCGACAAAGCAATCGAGGCGTTCACCAAGATCGGCAAGAAGCACGGTGTGGTGAAGTAGTCGTTGCGCAGTATCGATTCGCTGATCCTAGCGACTAGTGCAGCGGTGACTCCGACGCTCCCGAGTAGCCGGTAACCAAGAACCACTCGGTCGGTATCACGGCTGCGTTCGACAGCGTGTACTGACAGGTATCGTTCAGCGCATCACCGTTGGTGTCGAAGCAATTGGCGCCCGCCTCGAGCGCATTGTTCCAAGGACCGGCCGCATTGTTGCTGCGATAAATCCGATAGCTCGATGCTCCGCTCACCACCGACCACTGAAACGTCAGCGTCACGGTGTTGCCCGCTCCGTAGACAGGACGCAGCAACTTCACACCGGCAACCCGCGAGAGCGGCGTCGGCGGCGGGTAGAGCGTCGTTCCAGGCGACGCGAGTGCTGCGCTCTCGTTATCGAGTACCAGCGTGAGGTTCGCCGCGGGCGCGGTAAAGCTGCGCGTGCCGGTTGTCGGAAACGAGCCGATCAGCGTCGATGTGCCGGTAGCGCTATCGACCCACCACCCTTTGGCCGACGATCCACTCACGCGGGTCATGTTGACGGTAATCGGCCCAGCCGTATCGGGCAGAAAGGCCATCACCGTTTGGCCATCGTCGGTGCGCGCCGCAGGGACGTAGCCTGCGGTACCCAACGAACCGAAACCCGAGATCACGGTGGCGTGAGCGTAGTCCGGCTGCAAGCGCCACCATGCGCGCGAGCGCATCAACTTTCCGATGTTCGACATTTGCGTCGACCCCGGTGCACCGATCCCTGAACTGCCGGCCCAACCCGAAGAGAAGTTCCAGATCGGCCGATTGCCGAACACATGTCCGACAGCTCCACCAAGAAACGACCACATCGCCTGTGAGGCGATGCAGGCCGCGCTGGCCCCTTCATTTTCGTAGCGCGCCTCCAGCAACATCACCGGCCGCGTCGGCGCGCGCTCGAATTCCGTTCGCAGCCGAAGCGACGAGAGATCGCAATCCGAATAGGCGGGGTGCGCATCGATCCACGGATAGTCCACCGCCGACTCGTCGTTGCGGCCGGTGTGCCCAAAGCGCAGCAACGCGGGGTTGATCGACACGATGCCGTTCTTCACCGCGATCACTCGGTCCAGTGCCGTACCGTACTGATTGGCATCGCAATCACCGCCATCCAGCCAGACGATGTTGTTGTACGCCTTGTAGCGCGCAGCCAAGAAACGCCCGTAGTCGTACATCACGCTATCGGATTGTGACTTCATCGACTGGCACCAGCCCTCGCTGCCGCACTGAAACCCGAGATAGGCCGGAACGAAGATCACCAACAGATCGCGCGCGCGCGCCTTGGCAAGCACGGTGTCGACCGTTTGCCAGTAGATCTCGTCACGAACACGCCAGTCGTTCGGGCCGTTGGTGAACGGGCTTGCACCGCGGTAATCGGTGGGACCGCCAGCCGCGGCGTCGGCATCGATCGCTCGAATGATCAGCGTGCTGAATCCTTTGGCGACGCGATCGTCGAGGTACTGATCCATTTCGGCAGGGGTCAGGTTGACGGAGATCGCCCACGACGCATCGCCCACCAACAGAAACGGAACGCCGTTGTCATCCAGCAGCAGGCGTCCATCGCTGGAAAGGCGCAACGGCCACTGCACACCCGCCGTAGCGGCCACTGCGGCAACGATCAGCGTCAGGCTCGCGGTCACCAGCCAGCGCGTGATTCGTTGCTGCCGAACCGTAGCGATTTGTTCGGACCTCATCGAAAAACCTCTCTGGATTGCGGCGGCGATATCCCCTCGCCGCTGGTCGCGATCGTCGGGAGAGCCGAGAAGCTACCAGCATCGGTGGCGGGCGGCCAGAAACAAAACCAAGGCGAGGCAGAGCCGCATTCCGCGTCGAGTTCTCGGTGATCTACCGCCTCGAACTGGACCTGTAGGGGAGCCAAGTACAGCCAACGAGCCTCGCTCGCTGCGAATCGTCACCACTCCGCCACCCGCTCGACACAGTGCGGTCGCGCCGACGTCACAGCGGCAGCGTTGAATGCCACCACTCCGGGGACATCGGCGACGCGCTGATCTCGGCGCCCAGCAGCACGCAACCCAGCGCGTGGCCGGTGCCCCCGGGGCGCACTCCTCGAGAGAGCACTGCCTTTTTTCGCCAGGAGGAGCGATCCGCGGCCGCGGGTCGCTCCTCCAACTCCTCACGGCCGGTCTGCCACAAGTCCACTCATCCCACGATTCGTCCCCCTCTCTCTCGGGGTTTGTGCGTTCCTGATCGCCTGGCACAGGGACGTCACTGTCACGTCGCGCAATCGTCACGCTCGCGTTGATCGGCCGTTACCTCGTCGGCGTCAAATCCTGGCGGCTCAGGAAGTGGGTCGAAACAACCTTCGAGAGGGCGAACGTCATGAGAACAGTTCTGCAGGGACTTCGTGCGGCCGCATTGTTGGCGGTGTGTACGCTTGGCCTCGGGTCGGGGATCGCACAAGCGGCCACCGTGCCGGTGACGGCGGACATCACCACCAGCACCACCTGGACGGCGAACAACGAGTACATCCTTACCGACGTCATCTACGTGACCAGCGGTGCGACGCTGACGATCGAGCCGGGCACCGTGATTCGTGGCGAGCCGGATGCCGACGGCACGCCGAGCACTGCCGATGCCGGCAACCTGGTGATCACCCGCGGGTCGAAGATTCGTGCGTTGGGTACCGAACAGAATCCGATCGTCTTCACCGATCTGGTTGATGACAACGTCGGCACCAATCCAGGCACTTTCCCCTACAACAGCCGCGTCGACCTGCCGGGCACGACGGGCAAGTGGGGTGGACTGGTTCTGCTTGGCCGCGGGTATGTGGCCAACAACACGCTCTCGGGCCCTTCGGCCGCGCGTGAGAATCAGATCGAAGGGCTGACCGCGGTTGCCGAAAAAGGGTTCTACGGCGGATGCGCCGAGTACCCCGCCGAATTCAACCCGACGCTCGATCCGTCGTCGTGCGATGACGACGATAGCGGCACGGTACGCTACGTCTCGCTGCGCTATGGCGGCATTCTGTTGTCGGCCAACAACGAGATCAACGGAATCACCTTCGGTGGTGTCGGTCGCAACACCGACCTGGATTTCATCGAAGTGTTCCAGAACAAGGATGACTGTTCCGAGTATTTTGGTGGCGCGGTCTACCTCAAGCACCTGGTCTGCTATGCCGCGTCCGACGACAACATCGACTGGGATGAAGGGTATCGCGGCAAGATCCAATACGCGTTGATCGTTCAGGGCGACAACGGCGGCGCCGACAAGTCGGACAAGGGTATGGAGATGGACAGCGGCATCTCTCCCGACGGCAGTCAGCCGGTAGCGATTCCCACCGTCTACAACGTCACGATGATCGGCCTGGGCGGCGCGGCCTCGCAGAGCTACACCGGCAAAGCGCTCAACACCGCAGGTCACTTCCGCGACAATTCCGGTGGTCGTATCTACAACAGCTTCTTCGCCGATTTCGGCGGAAATCCGGCTTGCATCGAGGGCGCCAACGCCGGCGGCAGCCCGACCGGCGCAATCACCTCGGGTGAACGCGCAATCACGGCGTACGTACCGGACGGCGAGATCTACCAAGGTCCGCCGTCGGCCTTCCAACTCGAAGCGCAAGACAACAGCTATTG
This sequence comes from Acidobacteriota bacterium, assembly GCA_046331425.1. Classification (GTDB taxonomy): domain Bacteria; phylum Acidobacteriota; class Polarisedimenticolia; order J045; family J045; genus JANNUT01. The sequence goes on along the minus strand of JAXLQU010000034.1, from coordinate 28,041 downwards.
GTGCTTCGGCGGTGGGGGCGTGTTGCCGAGTACTTCGGCAGCGGGCGCCGCCGCCGGTTGTGACTCGGGCAAGGAGTACTACGACAACGGTTGGTTCTCGAACGCTTCGCTACAGAATACCTACGGCGACTGCACGGCGACTCTTCCGATTCGCTCGCTCACGCGGCAGGCGGTAGGGTTGGGCGCAGGCCGCCCCAACCCGGTCAATCAAATCGATCCGCGACCGGCAGCCGGCAGCGTGTTGCTCACCACCGATCGCACCGCTCCTGCCGATGGCTTCTTCGATCCGGTCAGCTATCGCGGCGCCTTCAGCAGCGACAACAACGGTAACTGGGCGCAGGGCTGGACGCTGATGTCGCGCCTCGGGTTCTTCCCGCCTCGCCCGGTCGTCAACGTGGTGGGCGATATCACCACCAGCACCACATGGACCGCCGATAAGGAATACGTTCTCACCGACGTGATCTACGTGACGAGCGGCGCAACGCTCACGATTGAAGCCGGCACTGTGATTCGTGGCGAGCCGGATGCCGACGGCACACCGAGCACCGCGGACGCCGGCAATTTGGTCATCACGCGCGGCTCCAAAATTCGTGCCTTGGGCACCGCGGAAAACCCGATCGTCTTCACCGACCTGACCGACGACTACATCAAGGGGTACCCCGGTGTGACCTTCCCGTACTACAGCCGTGTCGACCTGCCGGGGACCACCGGCAAGTGGGGCGGACTCGTTTTGCTGGGACGCGGATATGTTGCCAACAACACGCTTTCCGGTCCTTCGGCAGCGCGTGAGAACCAGATCGAAGGCCTCACTGCCGTCGCTGAAAAAGGTTTCTACGGCGGTTGCGCCGAATACCCGGCGGAGTTCAACCCCACGCTCGACCCGTCATCGTGCGATGACGACGACAGCGGCACGGTTCAGTACATTCAACTGCGTTACGGCGGGATCCTGCTGTCGGCCAACAACGAGATCAACGGGATTACGTTCGGCGGCGTCGGCCGTAACACCGACCTGGACTACATCGAAGTCATGCAGAACAAGGATGACTGCTCCGAGTACTTCGGCGGTGCGGTTTATCTGAAGCACTTGGTTTGCGTCGCCGCTTCCGACGACAACATCGATTGGGATGAAGGGTACCGCGGCAAGATCCAGTACGCGCTGATCATGCAGGGCGACAACGGCGGTGCCGACAAGTCCGACAAAGGTATGGAAATGGACAGCGGCATCTCGCCCGACGGCAGTCAACCGGTTGCCATCCCCACGGTCTACAACGTCACGATGATCGGCTTGGGTGGAGATGCCTCGGCCAGCTACACCGGCAAGGCGCTCAACACGGCAGGTCACTTCCGCGACAACTCCGGCGGGCGGATCTACAACAGCTTCTTCGCCGACTTCGGCGGCAACCCCGCGTGCATCGAAGGGGCCAATGCCGGCGGCAGTCCGACCGGTGCGATCACCTCGGGTGAGCGCGCCATCACGGCCTACGCGCCCGATGGCGAGATCTACCAAGGCCCAGCGTCGGCGTTCCAACTCGAAGCGCAGAACGATAGCTACTGGTGTTTCGGTGGTGGCGGTGTGCTGCCGAGCACATCGGCCGCCGGTGCGGCCGCCGGTTGTGATTCGGGCAAGGAGTACTACGACAACGGTTGGTTCTCGAACGCTGGGTTGAAGAACTCGTACGCAGCCTGCAACACACCGTTGCCGATCCGCGCCTTGACCCGTCAAGCGGCAGGCCTCGGCGCCGGCCGTCCGTTGCCGATCAATCAGATCGACCCGCGCCCGGCTGTCGGTAGCTCGCTCCTGACGACCGATCGTCAGGCACCGGCCGATGGTTTCTTCACCCCGTCGAACTATCGCGGTGCCTTCCCTGCGGGCAGCAACTGGGCCCAGGGGTGGACCGTTGCGTCGCGGTTGGGTTACTTCCCCGGATGCTCGGCGGGTGTCGGCGCGGCTCCCGGAGAAGCGAGCAACCTACGCTTCATCGGCAAAACGATTCTGGCGTGGCAAGCACCCAACGATGGTCTCTCGGTGAACTTCGATCTCTTGCGCTCAGCAACCGCATCGAACTTCAGCGCAGCAACCTGCGTTGCCAAGAACGAGTACGACCGACAGGCCACCGACCTTGCAGTGCCTGCGGTCGGAGCAGCCAACTTCTACCTGGTGCGCGTCAAGAACACCTGCGGTGACACGTTGGGAACACAGTCCAACGGCACCGCACGCACCGGCGTGGTATGCCCCTGAGCACTTGATTCATCGGCGATCCGGTCTGCCGGCCGGCGGACCGGATCGCCGTTTTCTTCTGCTGGTGTTTTGAATGCTGCACACCCATGGCGAAAACGGGAAAGGAATGTCAGCGATGAAATGGCTAACTCTGGCTGCACTGGTGGCTGTCGGCTCGACCGCGGTCGCCGCTACCCAACAATCGAAGATCGCCCGCAATGAAGCGCTCGAGACGGCGATGCGGTTTGCCTCGGCGATCACGGCCGATCCCAAGGACATGAGCGGCGCGCAGGCCGATGTCGTCGCGGAGTACGTCTCTCTGGGGAACCTCGATCGTGCGATCGAACTCGCGGACAGCGTCACGCTGTGGCGTCGAGGTGTGGTCTATGCCGACATCGCCAACGCCCTCGCTCAGGCCGGCCGTAAGGACGACGCCCAACGGATGCTGCAGAAGGCGATCGAGTTTCGAAGCGGCGTCGAGGGTTGGCAGGGTCCGCGCATCGACGCCCATGTGGCGCAGGTCTATGCGACGCTCGGCGAGACCGAGAAGGCGCGCGAGATGTCACGTCGGCTGGCCGAAAGCGATCGGCAATATGCAGGGCGCGATATCGCCGCGGAGGCCAGCGGTTTGGCCGCGCAGGGTGAATTCGATCAAGCGCTGAGCCATGTGTCGAAACGAGAGACCAAGGATCCGGACATCCAGGAGGCGTGGTGGAGCACAGCCTCGTACATCGGGCTGGCACGTCAGGCGACTGCACCGCGCGAGAAGCGCTTGCTGGCGCTGGAGAAGGCGCGCCGTTCGGCTGCGGGGATCGATGGTTGGAAGCAGGCCGAGGCGCTCGGAAGCATCGCCGACACCTACCGAGAATTGGAAGTCAAGGAACGCGCCGAGGAAGCACTCGGCGCGGCACAGTCGTTGATTGCAGCGTTGCCCGATGGTGAAGCGGCCAAGCCGGCGTTGTTGGCCAACCTGTCGCGCGGTTTTTCCAAGCTTGGCGACAAGGAGCGCGCTGCACAGTTGTTGACTCGAGCGGAGCCTCTGGTCGCCTCGTCGATGGATCTTGCTCGCGCCGCGGTGTACGCCAATATCGGGAACAGTTGGCAGCAGTTGGGGCGGCCCGCCGATGCGCTCAGACTCTACGACCAAGCGCTGGACGCTGCCGAGGGGCTGGTCAATGCGCGCCCACGCGCGCTGTCGATCGTGCAGGTCTGCCGTTCGTTGGGGCGAAGCGGTCTCGAGCTCACGCCCGCGCTACGGGCTCGACTCGACCGAATCTTCACCGGCTTGAAGGCTCCGTGGTGACGTGAGTTCTTCGGGCCCGCGTTCCAATCAACAGGCCGTCTGCAAATCGAGATTCCCGTGACCCAACGTCGTGTTCTCTCGAGTGTCGCGTGGTGTGTCGCGATGCTCTTGTTCATTGCGTCCGCGCGCCCGGCTGAGTCGCAAGATCTCGGCGCCGGGGCGCTGCGTGGAAGTGTCTACGACAAAGACTTTTCCGTGCCGATCGCCCAAGCGCGCGTCGTGATCTTGGAAGCAGGATTGGCGACCGTGACCGGCACCGATGGCAATTTCTTGTTCCAGCGCGTGCCTGCCGGCTCCTACACGATCGCCATCAGCAAAGATGGTTTCGAGCGGCTGATCCAAACCGATGTGGTGGTGGTGCCTGGTCAGATCGCTGATCTGCGTCTGGATCTTGTTTCGGAAGTGTTCGAGATGGATGAGCTGGTGGTGATGGGGGAAGACCTGTTTGCGAACGCGGAGACCGGGCTGCTCGACATTCGTGCCGAAGCGCTGACGGTCCAGGACGCCATCTCTGCAGACCTGATCAGCAAAGCTGGAGCGGGCGACGTTGCGGGCGCGGTGAAGTTGGTGGTCGGCGTTTCCGTGGCCGACGGTAAGTACGCCACCGTGCGCGGGCTGTCCGATCGCTATACCGGCACCACACTCAACGGCGTTCGCGTCCCCAGTCCCGATCCGCGCAAGCGAGCCGTGCAAATCGATATCTTCCCAACCGGCACGATCGAGAGCATCACCGTCACCAAGACCTTCACGCCCGATCAGTTCGGCGAGTTCACAGGTGGTGCCGTCGATATCCAAACCAAAGGGATTCCTGACGAGAAGGTGCTGTCGTTTTCGCAGTCGTACGAGTACAACAGTCTCGCCACCGGTAACGACAACTACTTGACCTATCAAGACGGCGGCGTGAACGGTTCGGCCATCGCGGGGAGTTCACGCGAAATTCCGACGATCGCCACCAAGGTGGGTGGGTTTCAGATACCGCGTTTCACGCAGCGTCCCACCCAAGAGCAGCTTCAGGCATCGAAGTACTTTGACAGGTTCACGCGCGCATTTTCCCCGGTGCTGGGTGTTTCGCGCGACACCGCAGGCACCAACTTCGGCTTCGCACTCAACGCCGGGAACAAGTTCGAGCTAGGAAAAGCCGGCAAGCTCGGTGTCGTCGGAGCGGTCAGCTACTCACACAAGTACGATTTGTATGAACACGCGCTCAACAACTCCGGAGGAAGAACCAGCGCCGGCCAGGGACTGTTCTTCGACTCGCAGCGAGACGACTCCAAGGGAACCGACGAGGTGCTGTGGGGAGTCTTGGGGTCTGTGGTCTATCAGCCCAACGACAAGCACACGCTGGCGTTGCGACTGATCGGCAACCAGTCGGCGGAGGACGAAGCGCGTCTTCAGACCGAACGTCCAACGCCTGACATCACCGAGTTCAACCAAGCTCTGAGGTACGTCGAACGGAAGCTACGCGCGGCGCAACTGCACGGCGAGCACGAGTTCAAGCGCTGGTTGATCCATTGGACCCTGGCGAAGAACGAAACCAGCCAGGACGAACCGGATGTGCGGTTCTTCCGCTATCAGTTCGATCGTGAATTCAAGATCGGTAACTTCTTCGCCAACCAACCCCTCGGCAATCAAACCCGGCGAATCTTCCGCAAGATCGACGAGAGCAATCGCCAAGGGGGCGTCGACATCTCCATCCCGTTCACACGATTCGATGACAAGCCTGGGCGCGTCAAATTCGGCGCGTACATCGACCGCAGCGACCGCGACTTTGCGCAGTCGAGCTTCACATACTTCTTCCCGGGCGTATTCGGCCCACGATCTCGTCCGGATGTGATCGAAAACCGCGGCTTCCAGAGTTTCGTTCAGCAGTCGGACGGGCAGTTATGGACCGATATTTTCGCCGCGTCGAATCGCATCGGCCTGGCGACCAACAACCCGTTCGCCCCCAACCAACTCCTGTGGGTGTTGGTCGGTTCGGGTGGCGACGTTCCCTATACCGGCGATCAAGAGATCGATGCTGCGTACGCGATGGTGGAGTTTCCGCTGGCCAGATCTCTGAACCTGATTGGCGGCATGCGGATCGAGAAGACAGCGCTGGATGTGGTGCCCAATACGCTTACCGACAAAATCGAGTTCATCACCAAGGACGATGCCGGCAATCGCGGAATCCTGGAATTGCCGGAAACCGAGGGAATCGCCAATCTCGATCAAACCGACCATCTTCCTGCCATCGGTTTGGTGTGGGAGCCGATCGAGAAGATGAATGTTCGCGTGAACTGGTCGCGCACCATCGCGCGCCCGACGTTCCGCGAGCTGGCGCCGGTGGCGGCGATCGAGGTACTGCAAGGGGACGAGTACTTCGGTAACCCGGCACTGCAACTTTCGCAGATCACCAACTACGACCTGCGTTGGGAGTGGTTTCCGTCGCAAGGGGATGTGCTGTCGGTCAGCGCGTTCTACAAAGACATCAAAAATCCCATCGAGCTGATCAGCTTCGGAGCCGCGGGTCGAACGTTCGTACAGCCGGTGAATTACCCGAAGGGAATCGCCTACGGGCTCGAGTTCGAGGCGCGAGGTTCACTGCAGCGGTTCGTCAGCAAACTGGCTGGCCTGACTGCGGGCATCAACGGAACGTGGCTGAAGACCAAGGTTGACGTCCCACTCGATGAGCAAGCATCGTTGGCCGACTTCGGTTTGGATCAAGCGCAGCGCCGACTCGCCGGTCAACCCGAATACTTGCTCAACGCGAGCCTGACCTATGACAACCCAGACAGGGGGACCTCGGCCGGGCTGTTCTACAACCTGGTGGGAGAGACGGTCTCGAGCGGAGCGGCGCGCGGACTGAACGATGCGATCCCGGATGTCGTAGAGAAGCAGTACGCCACACTCGACCTGACGGTTAGCCAGCGGGTTGCCAAGCGCTGGACCTTCGCGCTCAAGGCGCGAAATCTGACGGCCGAGGATCGAACCAGCATCTACACCACGCCCGACGGCCTCGAAGGGATCAAGTCATCCCGCCCCACGCCTCGTCTTTACAGCGTTTCGTTCGGCGTGAAGTGGTAGCTGTCACCTCGTTGTTTCGGCGCTGTCACAACGCTGACACCGACTCGTCACGGGATCGCGGCTCGGAGCTCGCACAATTCCCTTCGTGTGGTGCGACCTTCGGCACTGTGCGTGGGAGAAGCGGGAACCATGAAGAGTTCAAACGTAGTCTGGGCCGCCGCCCTCTGTGCGAGCGCATTGCTGGTTTGGGCACAAGAGCCCAGTTCGACACCCGAGGAGATCGAGGCGACGCGCGGCAGCATCAGCAAATGGATCGGAACGCAGACCATCATCGGCAAGGAGCGCAAGGACTGGCAGCAGGGGAAAGAACTGCTCCGCGCGCGGATCGAACTGGTCGGCAAAGAGATCGAGGAACTGCAGGCCAAGCTGGCTGAAACTCGTGGCAAGGTTGCAGAGGCTGCCGCTAAGCGCGCCGAGGTGAGTGGGCAGGTCGGCCGCGCGAAGGATGTCGGCAATCAGCTCGCGCAGCGCGTGGCGGGGCTCGAAGCCGATGTCAAGCGGTTCTACAAAGTGTTGCCACCTTATGTGCAGGAGAAGGTCGATCCGCTCTATACGCGCATGCCCGAAGCGGGCCGCGAGGATCGCGTCTCGATTGCCGAGCGATTTCAAAACGTGCTCGGAATCCTCAACGAGATCAACAAAGCCAACTCTGAAATCACCCTGGTGAGTGAGATCCGCCCGCTCGATGGCGGCAAGCCGTCCGAGGTGCAGACAGTGTATTTCGGACTGGCTCAGGCCTATTTCTTGAGCGCCAAGGGCGAAGCCGGGATCGGCCGCCCCACGGCCGATGGTTGGACATGGCAAACGACAACCGCCAGCAACGACATTCAGCAAATGATCGAGATCCTGCAGAACAAGCATGTGCCGACCTTCGTGGCGCTGCCTGTGGCGATCCAGTGAGGAACACGATGACGAACAGGCCTCTCTTCGCGCTAGTCCTGGCTGCCGCCGCGCTGATCGCGCCGCTCAATCGGTCGTACGCCGCCGACTCGCTCTCCAAGGCGGGCGATGCGTCCGAGGCGCAGCTGCAGCAGAGCCTGCAGGAACTGACGGCGTTGCGCGAGCAGATCTCGGCCGAGAAGCTGCCATTGACGCGTCAACTCGGCGAACTCGAGGAGAGGCTGACCCAATTGCGCCGCGCCAACGATGACGCGCTGCGCGCACTCGATACCGGCGCGCTGGAATCGTCCACGCTCACGACCGAGACCAAGCTGCGCGATGAAGAGTTGACCTACATGGGCAGCCTGCTCGATGAATACATTCGTGGCTTCGAAGCCAAGTTGGCGATTGGCGAGTTGCCTCGTTATCGCGAGCCGATCGAACTGGCCAAAGCGGCACAGGCCAACAACACGCTCAGCCCGATGGAGAAGTTCGAGCACCAGTTGTCTGCTGTGAAGGCCTCGATCGACCGCGTCGCCGATGTGATCGGCGGCACGCGCTTTCCCGGCCAGGCGGTGAACGTCGACGGCATCCTGACGCAGGGCAAGTTTGCCGTGCTCGGGCCGCTGGCCTTCTTCGCCTCGACCGACGGTGCGGCGATCGGGGTGGCGATGCCGCAATCCGGTTCGACGCAAGCTGCGGTTCGCCCGATCGATGCGGCGATGTCGAAGGGGATCTTGGGTCTGATCAACGACGGATCCGGCACTGCGCCGCTCGACCCAACTCGCGGCTCGGCCCTCAAAGAGCTGGTGAAGAAGACCAGCATCGTTTACCTGTTCAAGAAGGGCGGTCCAATCATGTGGCCGCTTTTGGTGGTCTCGATTCTGGCGCTGGCTACGGTGATCGAGCGCGTCCTGTTTCTGTTCGCCGAGCAGCGCAAGCGTGACGATGAAGCGGTGCAGAACTTGCTGGCCGCCGTATCCAACGGCGATATCGACAAGGCGATCAAGATCGGCAGCGGCACCGGCGACTACGTGGCGCGCGCCATGACGTACGCGCTGCAACACCGCGAGAAGTCGATTGCGAACGCGTTGATGTACGCCAATGCCCAAGAGGTCAAGCGATTCAGCCGTGGGCTTCCGATTCTGGATACGGCGATCACGATCGCTCCGCTCTTGGGATTGCTTGGAACGGTCACGGGGATGATGAACTCGTTCTCGCTGATCGGAGGCGACCTCTCAGCGCCCGGTGCCATCACCGGCGGTATCGCAGAAGCACTGATCGCCACGGCATTCGGACTGTGCATCGCGATCGTCTGCCTGGTTCCGTTCAACTTACTCAACTCGAGAATCGAGGAGTCGCGGCACGCCTTGGAAGCCGCCTCGACACAACTCGAGCTGATGGTGCACCCACCACAAGGTCCAATTCAGGCGTTGGCGATGGCCGCCGCGCACGGAAGGGGGTAACGCATGGCTGGTGGAGGCGGTGGATTGGCAGCACGTTTGCCCGGCAAGCGTGCACGCATCGAAATCATTCCGTTGATCGACATCATCTTCTTTCTCCTGGCGACCTTCGTGATGGTCTCGCTGTCGATGACCAAAAACCAAGGCGTACAGGTGGCGCTCCCGGGCGCCGCGACAGCAAGCTCGCTGAGCGACCCAAGTGACCAAGACAAGACCGTTACGCTCAGCGTCACCGAGAAAGGAGAGATCTTCTACAACAAAGACAAGGTCTCGGTGGCGCAGCTCCCGTTCAAACTGCAGACGCTCAAGACTTCCATGAAGGACCCGCGTGTCGTCATTACGGGCGATGCCAACGCCGACTTCAAGCTGGTGGTGCAGGTGCTGGACGAGGTCCGCAAGATCGGGATTACGAAGGTCGGGATCTCGACGGACAAGAAGGGTTGACATGAAGCGGTTGCTGTTGGGGATTCTTGCCGCGATCGCCGTGCATGCGGTGATCTTGCTGTTCGGCGGGATCTTCTTCATGCACGACCCGGTGAAGAAGGTAGAGCGCAAGGTTTTGGATATCGAAGCGCTTGCCGAGGACAAGAAAGAAGAAAAACCACCCGAAGTCAAAGTGGTGGAGGACGTGGTCGAGGAACCGGTCGACAAGCCGCCCGACATGGCCGAGGTGGTGAAGCTGCAAGAGCAACTCTCGACCGCCGCGGCTGCCCCTGCGCTCGATGCCGTCAGCCTGAGTGCGCTCGAAGGGGCCTTGTCGGGGGACTCGGGCGGTGGAGAGTTCGCGATCGGGGCGAACCTGGCCTCGGGTGGGCGAATCGGCGGAACCGGCGCACCCGGCAGCGGCGATGGTGAGGACGGAGCCGGCAACGGAATCTTCAGTTTGTCCGAGCTCGATCAACAGCCGCGTGCGATTTTTCAGGCCGCACCGATCTACCCGTTCGAGATGCGTCAAAAGAAGCAAGCAGGCGAGGTCTACCTGTTGTTCGTGGTCGATGCACAGGGGCGTGTCGTCAGCCCGCGGATCGAGAAGTCGAGTGATCCGGCCTTCGAACGCCCCGCCTTGGAAGCGGTGAAGCAGTGGAAGTTCGAACCGGCGATTCGCAACGGTCAGAAGGTGCCGACCAAACTTCGGATCCCGATTCGATTCTCCCAGACTTGAGGAAGGCGCAATGACTCGATGGCAGATTGTTCCGGCGATGCTGGTTTGGGTGATGGTTGCCGGAGCTGCCCACGCGCAGCAAGCCGACCCGGACGTAGCCGCCATTTTCGGCGACGCCGAGTTCAAGAAGCAGTTTCTGGGAACGTATGGAATTCACCCCGACATCGAGCCAAAGCTGAACCCGGAAGAGCGCGCCACGCTGGAGAAGATCTACCCGCTCATCGCGTCCAGTCCTGCACAGGCGATCGCCGAGTTGGAATTGGCGGCCAAACCCGATGCCACCGCGATGTTCGATTTCGTGTTGGGCAACCTCTACTTCCAGCGCGATGACGCGGCGAATGCCGGCAAGTGGTACGGCCTGGCGGTGCAGAAGTTCCCCAGCTATCGGCGCGCACACAAGAATCTCGGGCTGATCCAGATTCGTGACGGGAAGTACGAGCTGGCGATTCGCTCGTTCACCAAGATGATCGAACTGGGCGGCGGTGACGCGTTGTCGTATGGCCTGCTCGGCCACGCCTATGCCGCGAAGCAAGACTACCTGGCAGCCGAAGCGGCCTATCGCAATGCGCTGCTGTTGCAGCCCGACAATCCCGATTGGCGGCTCGGCTTGGCGCGCACCATTTTCAAGCAACAGAAGTTCGAGGAGGCAGCGGCACTGCTCAACGTGCTGTTGGAGAAAAACCCCGACAAAGCCGAGTTCTGGATGTTGCAAGCCAATGCCTACGTCGGGATGAAGCAACCGATGAAGGCCGCTGAGAACCTGGAGGTTGTTTACCGCCTCGGCAAAGCGACACCCGAGAGCCTCAGCCTCCTGGGCGATTTGTATGTCAACGAAGGTCAACTCGATCTGGCGGCCAATGCCTACGTAAGGGCCGTCGATGCGGGACTCGGCCAGTCGCCCTCGAAGGCGCTGCGCTCGGCGGAAGTCCTGTCCGCGCGTGGCGGTCTGCAGCAGGCAAAGGTCCTGTTGGACGCGATCGACCAAAAGCTCACCGCGCAGTCGTCTGACGAAGATCGCCGCAAGTCGCTCAAGCTGCGCGCGCGGTTGGCGTTGGCCGACGGCGATGGGATCGAAGCGGTCAAGGTGATGGAAGAAGTGGTCGCTCAAGATCCGCTCGACGGCGACGCGCTGATGTTGATCGGTGGGTACTACGCCAAACAAGGTGACGGCGATCGAGCCTTGATCTACTTCGAGCGTGCGGCCAACATCGAAGCGTTCGAGGGACAAGCCAAGGCTCGTCAAGCGCAGGTGCTGGTGCAGAAGGCGAAGTATTCAGAGGCGCTGCCGCTGTTGAAGCGTTCGCAGGAAATCAAACCGTCCGAGGAGATCGCCCGGTACATCGATCAGGTCGAACGTTTGGCTCGCGCCAAGCGCTGAGGCGAGTTTGGAAGTCAACGATCCCAGCGCGCGCGCGATCAAGGCAGGCGCGCTGGCTCGCTGTCTGGGGTCAAACCGTTACGCAGTCGGCCTCAGCCTCGGCCAGTTCACGCCAGTGCGCGAGTTGATCGCCGAATCCGACGCGAGTCAGGAACGTCGTGTCTAGCCGATCCTCAGGGTCCGCGCATGTGTAGATCCCGAGCAGGGCGTCTGCGGCGTGCACCGCGGCAAGCACCGGGTGGTTACGGCCAGGGGCCAGGCTTGGCGTGTGATGGTGGATGACCGCTTCGACCATCGAGAATGGCAACCCCCAATACCCGAGCAAGTAGGCGCCGAGTTCCGCGTGGCTGGCGCCGAGCAGCTCGCGTTCTACTAGGTGCATCGCCTCGCCACTCTCGGCGATCCGCCTCACGACCATCTCGAATTCCCGGGGCGCGCGGATCGCTGCGACGATCCGGCCGACCTGAAGCACCAGCCCAGCCGCGAACGCTTCATCGCCGCCTGGCGTGGCGGCTAGCAAACGCTTCGCAAGTCGCGCGACACGCACGGAGTAGCTCTGCACCGCTTCGGCGGAGTACCCAACGACGGGCTTGACGTCGAAGGCTGCGAAAACGTGCGCGGAGAGTGTCAGGCCTTTGATCAGGTCCAGCCCCAGGAGCGATGCTGCTTGACCGATCGAAGTCATCCGTCGCGAGGTCGCAAAGATCGCGGAGTTTGCAAGTTGAAGGATCTTGATCGACATCGCGGGATCGGCTTCGAGAATGTGCGCGACTTCGGCAACGCCTACATCAGGGCGAGAGATCGCGCGCACCAGCGCCCAGTAGGTCCGAGGGAGAGCGGGTAGACTCTCGAACCCTGCCGCAAGTCGCTGCAGCGTCGGCGAGCTGAACTGTCGGTGCACCGCAAGAGTGCGCTCGATCGGCTCGAGCAGATCAACGTCCGAGTCAGTCTCCCAAAGCACACAATGTACCAAGGGGAGCAGCTTTCCCACGTCGTCACGCTTGTGCGGTGCTAGCGCCAGTCGAGAGACCGAGGCGCTTTCCTTGAGCGGTGCAAGCAGTGAGTGAATGCCGTCGCGGCCGATGCTGGTGCTGACAATTACTTGCTCGACCGACCCACCTGCGAGTTCGTGACTGGCTTGTTCAACGGTCTGCACGTCGACCAGGCTTGAACTGCTGAAGAGAGGACTTCCGCCGATCAGCCGAGCGAGCCGCTGGCAAACCGGCGCTTCGACGCCGACGGCGAGAACTGTTGATTTGCTCATGCTTCCCCCGGTGAGACTTCGATCGGCTGCTTGTTAGGCAGCGTCGATTGCAAGCGTTCGACCATTGTCGAAGAGAGCCTCGTCCCTGCCCGTGTCAGCAGAATGCCTCGCGCGTTGAAAAGGTCCTTCGCCAACACCATTCCTTCTTTCAGTCGACCAGGTACCAGCAGGACATTGCGACGCGATCGAATCCCTACTCGAACGATCAGCGTCTTGCCTTGGACGATCAACGCGAACAATTCTTGACGCTCGCACGTTCCACAGTAGCGGTCGAAGGTCTCGCCTGTAAGCACTTCGGGGAGGCTGCCGGTGAAGTGCAAGGACTCGTTGGAGCACGCTGTCTTGAGCGCACCCATCGACAGATTGGCAAGCTCGCAAAGCATGTCAGCCGCCAACTCGTCGGACGCCTCGCCGAACAGATGGACCGCCAGCGCTTTTGCGCTTTCGGAGTCGACTCCGAGTGCGATTCGGATCTCGAGCTCGGCGCCGACGTTGGCGAGAATGATGCCGCTCGCCATCGCTGGGGCGGACGCCTGGATCTCGGCCCGTTCGAGCTTCAACTCGAGTGACAGAAACTGGCTCAGTGCGCGCCTGAGTTCCTCCGCCGAGTTTGCCCACGCCTTCGAGCGACAGACCGTCTCGAATTCGCTTGCGGCGTGCGCGGAGGCCGCCTCCGTCGGTTCTTCCGCACGCCCCACGGGCACGTGCGGTGCGTCGGTTTGTGCCGGCTGTCGGGCCGGTGCTCCAAACAGCCAGCGTTCCGCGGTCTTGAGCCGGGCGCGGAGTGCGGGTGCGGAGGCCGGCCGCGGCAAGTCAGCATCGAGGCCTGCCTCGTAGAGCAGGTCGAGTTGGCTGCCTTGAGCTTGGCCCGTGAATACGGCAAACATCGGCGAAGTCGAGGATGCTTCGCGGACCGATCGTACGAGTTCGAGCGCGTCCAGTAGCCCAAGCGTCGACGAGATCAACACGACCTGTGGCGTGTCGACTGACAAGCGTTGCTTGGCTTCCGAAGTCGAGTGAGCCTTGAGCGCGGTGTGGCCCAACTGGCTGATGGTAGCCACAAGTTTTTCGAGCTCGCTCGAATCGCGTTCAACCGCTAGGGTCCGTATCGACAAAACTGTAGTCCTCCACCCGAGGGCGCCTACTCAACGATGTGCAGTGATCGAGATCACCAGTGACTCACCACCTACCAAGAACCAACTCACGCCGGCCCCATCGCCCAGCTCCGCCGCATCATGCGACCGACTCACCACCGGTGGCGAGATATGGCTCTCCCCGGCGATGCTGGCGATGGCAAGAGACTTGAGGTTGCCCGCGATCACGGTCGCTAGTTCACCGATCGCGTCACAGGCATCGGCAGCGGTGAGGCGTTCGAGGGGGGAGTCGAACATCGCCATCGCCGCCTGCAGCGCGAGGCGCCTGGAGCCAATCACTCGGATCGACCCACTCCAAGTTCCATCGAGTTCGACAACTGCGCCCAGCGCTTCGGGCGGCCACGCGGCCCGACTGTCACTCGGCGGCTGAATCGGGACCACTTGCGCCCGCAGGAAGGTTTCGGCGACAGACTGCACGATCAAGCTCAGGTTTTGCTCCAGCTCGTGAGTCATACGGTGACCTTTCCCCCATCGCGCAGCCGGTAGTAGGCCGTTTTCTCGAAGGGAACACGTTCCCAAGCGTCGTCGATGCTCAGCACCGTCTCTGCAGCACCGAGCAGCAGCAGACCATCGGGGGCGATCTGCCCTCGGATTCGTTCGAGGATCTTGCGTTTGGTCGGCAGATCGAAATAGATCAGCACGTTGCGCAGCAGCACGATGTCTGGCCGGAGCGTGGCGGGCCAGGGCCCGACCAGATTCAGCGCTGAGAACTCGACCAGCCGCTTGATCGTGGGTTTGATCTCCCAGTCGACGCCGTCCCGGTCGAAGTACTTCACGAGCATCTGGGCGGGAAGCCCGCGATTGACCTCGAGCGTGCGATATCGCCCTGCCTTGGCCCTCGCCAGAACATGGGCGGCGATGTCGGTCGCAAGTATTCGCACCGGCCATGTGCAGAGTTCCGGGAAGTGTTCGTGAATCATCATCGAGAGACTGTAAGGCTCTTGCCCGGTCGAACATGCCGCGGACCAAATTCGAAGTTCGCGCCTCGCCGCTCTGGCTCGTATCAGACCGGGCAGAACAGCCTCGCGAAGGCACTCGAATGGACGCAGATCGCGAAAGAATGATGTTTCGTTGGTTGTCAATGCCTCGATGATCTGACTCTGAAGCGGCAACCGGTCTCTCGAAGCCTTGATCAGCTCGTCGGCACACGGGAACCCCTGCTCCGCCGCAAGCGCTCCTAACCGCGTCTCGAGCAGATACTGCTTGCTTGGATCGAGCACGATCGCGGCTCGCTTGTGAACCAAGGCCTGGACGAAAGCTGTTTGCGCAGGACTAATCGGCATGTGCCGGATCCCGTATCGTGCTACCGCGATGTGCGGCAACGCGAGCCAAGATCTCCTTGGCGATCTCGTCGAGTGGCAACACCGCATCCGCGATCCCAGCCTCGGCGACGAAGCCGGGCATCCCCCAGACGACCGAGCTGGCACGGTCTTGCGCGATCAACTGTCCTCCCTTGGCTTTGATCTGCTCGCAGCCGCGGAGTCCGTCTTGGCCCATCCCGGTCAGGATTACCGCGAGCGTTGTCTCGCCGCAGATTTCGGCGATCGAACGAAGCATCACATCGACACTAGGACGACAGGAGTTCTCTGGTGCCGACTTGTCGAGTGCTAGCCCGAGCGCGCGGTGTTCGCGGATCACCCGCAGGTGGTAGTCCCCTGGGGCGATGTAGGCGTGACCGGGTTGCAGCGTTTCGCCCCCCGTTGCCTCATGAAAGCGGAGTCCCGGGCCAGCGCTCAATCGCTCAGCCAACAGCCGCGTGAATAGCGGCGGCATGTGCTGCGTAATCACGACTGGAACCGGGAGACTGGAAGGTATCGATCCGAATAGACTGGCCAGCGCGTTAGGACCACCGGTCGAGGCGCCAATCGCCAACAGCGAGATCGGCTTGGTCCCAACCTGGGCAGTGACTCGAACTGGGCGTCGCGGCGAATCGGCCGGAGCAGTGCGATGAGATCTCGAGTCGACCAGCGCATGAAGCTTCGGTAGCAACTCCTGCTTGACACGCGTTGTCGAAGCCTCGCGGCCCCCGCTGGCGCTCGGTTTGGTGACGTAATCGCTCGCCCCGAGGGAAAGTGCAGTGAGAGTTGCCGCGGCGGCCCGCTCAGTCACCGAGGAGAACATCACGACCGGCAGACGTGGGTACAGCTTGCGAATCTCGGCCAGCGTCTCTAGGCCATCTTTGTCCGGCATCTCGACATCGAGCGTTACCACGTCCGGGTTGACCAGCGGGATCTTGCTCAGCGCGAGTGCGCCGGTGGCGGCCGTGCCTACAACCTCGACTCCCGGGTCCGAACTCAGAATCTCGGACAAGAGTCGCCGTACTACGACCGAGTCGTCGACAATCAAGACTCGGATCTTGGGGTGCACGTTCAGGCCTCCACGAGGCCGAGCAACATCAACTTTTCTTTGAGTGCATCCTCGGTGAAAGGCTTCATCACGTATTCATTGGCGCCAGCATCGAGTGCCCGCTGAACTTGTGCAGACTCCGTCTCGGTCGTCACCATCATGATCGACATCGAATTGAACTCGGATCGGCCGCGCAGTTCGACGATCAATTCGTAGCCGGTCATAACCGGCATGTTCCAATCCACCAGCGCAAGGTCTTGGGCGCCGTGCTGATCGAGCACGTCTAACGCCTGTTTGCCATCCCCGGCCTCGATCACGTCGAACCCAGCTTGCGCTAGCGCACGCTTGAGGATCGTACGCATCGCTCGTGAGTCGTCGACGACGATTGCCTTCATGCAGGCCTCCGCAGCCCGGCACCGCTCGAGGACGCCTGGCGGCGCTCCGCCGTCATGTGCGCGCTCGCGCGAGGGTCGCTAGAGATCCGGAACCGACTGACGAGTGCCTGCAATTCTCCGCCCATCGCAGCCAGCGATGATGCTGCGGCGCGCGACCGGGCCGCACCATCGGTCGTGGAACGAGCCGCTTCAGCGACGCTCGCAATGTTCTGCGCGATCTCGCTGCTTCCACGCGCACCTTCCGCCACGCTTCGGCTCATCTCGTTGGTCGTGGCCGTCTGCTCCTCGACAGCGGTGGCGATCGTGGTGTGGAACTCGCTGATCTGGTCGATGATCTGGCTGATCTCACCGATCGCCGCTACCGAGTCGCGCGTGTCGGATTGAATCGTGTCGATGATCCGACCGATGTCTTCTGTAGCCTTGGCTGTCGCTTTGGCGAGTTCCTTCACTTCGTTAGCTACAACTGCGAACCCCTTCCCGGCCTCACCGGCGCGGGCGGCCTCGATCGTCGCGTTGAGTGCGAGCAGGTTCGTCTGTTCTGCAATCGAGGTAATCACCTTGATTACCTGCCCGATAGCAGCGCTATTCTCGCCCAGCTTGGTAACCATACCGTTGGTTCGGGCGGCCGCTTTCACTGCGGCATGCGCGACACGGGCTCCCTCGGCGGCATTCTTGGCGATTTCGCGAACCGCAACGCTGAGTTCTTCCGTACCGGTGGCAACGGACTGGAGCGTCGTGCTCACTTCCTCGGAAGCAGCCGAGACGCTCTGAGCTTGCGCCGCAGTCTCCTCCGCTCCTGCATTGAGTTGCTCACTGACCTGCGCCAGCTCGTCCGAAGAGTCTCCGACCATCTGGGCACTCTTTGCGATCGCGGCGATGCTCTGCTCCAGATTGACCAACAGCTCCTGGAGCCCGGCGCCGAGTTGACTCAGCGCGTCGTCACCCGAGACCACAACTTTATGGGTCAGGTCTCCTGCCGCAGCATGCGTAACGACCTCGAGAATCGTCTCGACGCGTTCGCTCAGGTCGGCAGCCCGCGCGCGCTCGCGGGCCGCAGTTTCCTCGTGGGCCTGGGCAAGCTGCGAGGCCGCGTCTCTCTCACGCTTGGCTTGCCCAACCGCTAGCCCGCGCATCCAAAGCCCAAAAGCGGTTGAGACGAGAAGCACCAACCCCCCAGTGGCGAACTGCAGTCGGCGGTCTCGCACCACCAAGGCCGCAACCTCGGCCTCCACTGCCGCGGCCTCTTGTGTTGCTTTCTCGGTGACTTTCGTGATCGCCGCGAGATGTCGTTGGTACGGCGCTTCAAGCTTTCCGGCAATCAACTGCAACTGTTTCTTGTCGCCACGCTCGGCAGCGGGAATCAGCTCGTTCTCGATCAGCGAGAATATCTCCTCCGCCGAAGCCCTCGACTCTTCGATCAAGAGCGTGCGCAACGTACCGGGGGGAAGGGCCGCGCCCCAGTGCTGCATTCGCTCCTGGTATTCCGCCTTGTAGCGTGCGTGAGCCGCGATGTGCTTCGCTGCGTCTGCGCGGTCGCCGCTGCCGGCAATCATCAGTGCATTGCGCAGGGCCTCTCCCGCGTTGGCGGGCGGCGGGAGCACATCGGCCAGCAGGTCCTTGGTCGAGGCGACTCTCTGGTAGTGGGGCCCGAGTACGCGAAGTGTCTCTAGCGTCCTGTCGGCCAAAACCGCAAAACCGACGAACCCGAGCATAAACACAGCGGGTAGGGCCAGCAGCATCGTACTGAGTTGCATCGACTTCAACGACTTGATCATCGGAACACTCCTCGCGCGGCTCGAGTGCTCGCGCCGCGGACTTCTCCTGAGTTCATGGGACGGCGATTCCGGTCATGAGGGCCGACTCGAGATTCAGCGCAAGAACAAGTTGGTGATCGACCTTGTAGACCCCGTCGATCAACCGTCGGTAACGTTCACTCAGTGTGTCCGGTGCGCCCTCGTACTGACGGCCTTCGGCCTGTACGACATCGCCAATGCTGTCGACGAGCAGGCTGACCGGGCCGTCAGGCGTGCGGAGCACCACAGTGAGCGTACCTTCTCCATCCTGACGTGGTGGCAGGTCGAGCAGCCGACGCAGTTCGATCGCAGTGACGATCTGACCTCGAAGGTTTATCAGCCCGCCGACGGCTCCGGGAGCAAGAGGTACGACAGTGAGTTCTTGGTGGCGCAGCACCTCCTGCACCCGAGTTACATCGACGCCGAACAGCAGTTCTCCCACCGAAAAGCTGCAGAGCTGCCGACGTTCAGGAACCGCATCGTCAATGATCATCCTCTGGCCTCCTCGACGAGGCACGGCTGACTCTTCCGTACTAGCGTGCCCACATCCAGCAGTTCCGTAACGCGTTGTTGTGTGACGAACGCGCCGAGAACGCCCGGCTGCTCACTCGCCGAACCGACCACGACTCGGTCTTCAACCACATCGACGATCCGATCTACGACAAGGCCAACGCTTTGGCTATGCTCGCTGTAGACCACGACTTGCACTCGCGCTGGCTGCGGATCTGTGAAGTGCGGCGTGCTTCCCAGCGCCTCGGCGAGGTCGATCAGCGGGAGGATGGCGCCCCGGTACTGCACGGCGCGACGCGCGCCGATCCGTTCGAGGCGTTCGACCTCGAACTCCTCCAGCCTGTCCACCATCGAGAGCGGGATCGCCAACGACTCGAACGTCCCGGCGCTCACCAGTAGGAGCCGCTCCTTCTCAGCGATTGTGTTGGAGACGGTCGTCGCCGTCGCCGCATTCCGCTCGGCGTGCTCCTGTGCCGGTCGCGTGACATTTGCGAGGCTAGCGATGCCGGGAACGTCGAGAATCAGAGCGACTCGTCCGTCCCCCATGATCGTGGCCCCCGCGAACGCGGAGAGCGTTTTCAACTCTTTGCCGAGCGGCTTGACAACGATCTCCTCGGTGTCGCGGATCTCATCGACGACCAAACCGAACGGGCGCCCGTCGGTCTGCAGGACCACGATGTTGGTCACGCGCGTATCGATTTGGGCAGGCCTGCCCGCAGCCGCGCCTTCCGACGGGAGATGCAGCACGTCCGCCAACTCGACGAGTTCCAGGAGATTGCCGCGCAGCCGATGAACTGGCGCACCATGCACGTACTCGATGCGTGGGCCCGCCGTTGCGGGATCGAGTCGCACGAGCTCGAGCAGGTTCACCTGGGGAATCGCGAAGCGATGCCCTCGACTCGTTACGATCAGCGCCGGTACGATTGCGAGTGTCAGCGGGATCTTGATTCGCATTGTCGTGCCGATACCGAGTTGGCTGTGAAGATCGACGGTGCCGCCGATCTTCTCGATATTTGTACGCACGACATCCATACCAACCCCGCGCCCGGAGACATTCGTCACTTTCTGCGCGGTAGAGAAGCCCGGGAGAAACACCAGTTGAAGTAGCTCCCGATCGGGCATTCGTTGCGCCTGGAGCTCGGAGATCAGACCGTTCCCAATCGCTTTCTGCTTGACCCGTTCCAGGTCGATCCCGCTGCCGTCGTCGGTAATCTCGATGTTGACGTGACCACCCTCGTGAAAGGCACGCAACGTGAGGGTGCCGGTCTTCGGTTTTCCGGCTTGGGCACGCACCTCGGGCGGTTCGATCCCGTGATCGACGGCGTTGCGCACGATGTGCGTCATCGGATCTTTGATGGCTTCGATTATCGTGCGGTCGAGTTCGGTCTCCTTGCCGAACATCTCGATTCGCACCTGCCTCCCGCACGCCAGTGAGAGGTCGCGGACCACGCGCGGCAGCTTGTTCCAGACGGTGCCGATAGGCTGCATCCGCGTTTTCATCACCCCTTCCTGCAATTCGGAGGTGATCAAATTCAAGCGCTGAGCCGCGCCGACGAACGCGCTGTCCTCAACCTTGCCGCCGACCTGCAGGATTTGGTTGCGTGCCAACACCAGTTCGCCGACGAGGTTCATCAAGCGGTCGA
Organism: Acidobacteriota bacterium; assembly: GCA_046331425.1. Taxonomy (GTDB): domain Bacteria; phylum Acidobacteriota; class Polarisedimenticolia; order J045; family J045; genus JANNUT01. Next base: position 7,470 of record JAXLQU010000034.1, on the reverse strand, counting down.
GAAGCGCGACATCGACCCGTACGTTCGTATCTGAAAGATTCCCTGACGAGGCAGCTGTCGAGGCATCGCTGGCCGTGCGCGTTGTCGACGCGGTAGCCAGCGCGGGTGCCGTGGTCACTGTCGCCTGGAGGGTGGCTGGCGGCGCGGCCGGCGGCAGCTCGGCCGTCAGCGTGGCGGCTGCTGACAGCGGGGCTGCCGCTGCAGTGCTCTGACACATCGGCTCGATAGCCGGCTCCGATGCGCTCGGAGGCCGGGACTCTTGCGCCGGTGCACTTTCTGGCCTGGTGTATGGCGCTGCTCCGCTCGACTGTGTCGGGGCGTGAGCAAGCGAGTTTGCTGAAGCTGCCTGAGCAAGGCCGATGAGAGACTGCCTCAATCCGGTGCAGTCGAGGTCCGGCTCGACACCCGAGTCCTCGATTCCGCGCAGGAACGCGCGAACGCGGTCGCTGAGCGCAAGCAGCGCCGAGGTCATCTCCGAGTTCAGTTGGAATTTTCCATCCCGAAGATGCGAAAGCAGGGTCTCTCCGGCATGCGTCAGCGACTCCAGCCGGGCGTAGCCGAGAAAGCCGGACGTTCCCTTGATCGTATGGACTGTCCTGAAGATCGCGGCAATTCGCTGAAGCGCGTTCGGCTCGGCCTCGAGCGCGACAAACTCCCGATCGAGTTGGTCGAGATTCTCGTAGCTTTCGACGAGAAACTCTTTGACAGCTTCATCGCAGTCGATCATCGGCCTTCTAGTCGGCCTGCTGTCCCAAGTACTTTAGTCGCAGCAGCGGAAATGACTCCAGTCGTGGCCGGTGAAAGAGCGCCCGACAACCAATTGCAGAAACTGCAGCGGCTGCTCGGGCGCTGTCCTGACGATAGAAGCCAATAGAATCGGCTCAGAACCGGTAGATTCCATTGAGCGACACGGTGCTCTGATTGCTGCTCAGGCTCGCCTGCTTTTGGAACACGTCATGATCGGAACTGTCTCGCCGTAGGTCGCCACGAACGAGGAACTGGGGGCCGAACCTGTATTCATTGGTGATGGTCCACTCGCGGAGCCTCTGCGAGACGCCAGTACGGAATCCTTGCTTGTCTTCGAACTGTTCGTAGCGGCTGGAGATCGCAAATCTATCGCTGACGTTATAGCGGCCATAAATCGCGACCCCGCTCCAGCGTGCGTTGCTGACTCCGTCGAACCTCTGTTCTTTGGCAGCATCATAGTTGAGCGTTACCGTGAACCGGTCACTCAGCTTGAATACACCGATCAGGTCGATCAGCGAGCGTTTGTTGCGCACGTTATCCGCTTGTTCAGGGCCGCTAAGAGTGTTGGTGTAGAGGGTTACCTCGGGACTGACGTTGAAGATCAGTTGCGCGCCATACGTCTTTCCGCTGTTGTTGTCTGTGAAGTTGTCCCAGCCCTGCGCGAGCATGACCATTCCGCTGAGTTTGCTACTGAAGCTGTAGCTAGCTCTCACACCCGTGTGAGCGAAGGGGATCGCGTATCCGAAGAGGAATCCACGGGTGTAGTTGTCGTTGAAGCCGTCATAGCCTTCCACGACCTCGGCACCCACGTGGGTCATGAACTTCCCGATGTCGACCCGGACCCCCTTGCCGATTGGAGTGTTCCAACTTCCAAAGAACTGTTGCAGGTCGTAGTTCTCGGCCTCGCCGGTTACTTCGTCGCGGAACAAGCCTGAGGAGGCAGCGACCTTTGGCACACGATTCCCGACCGCCACGTCAAACCGGAAGCCAACATCGTTCCGTTCCGAGACAGGGACCTGGAGCACCAGCTCTGCAACATCGAGACTGAGGCTATTCGCTCGGTAATCAAAGACTCGGTAATCGTTGAGCCTTCTGCGCGGGTCGTTGAAGTTGTAGTTGTAGCCGAGCGAAACGAAGCCATTGATCTCGAGTCGGCTCTTCGCGACAGCGACGGCAGGGACTTGAGAACTATCAATCTCACCACTCTGCGTTTCCGCGAATGTCACTCCCGCCGGAAGTAACGCCAGGGACCAAAAGATCACGGTTAGGCGATGCGACGAGCGCCTGGGCTTGCATGTATTCGCCATTATCGAGACTCCTTCCTAGATGAGCGTGCGCCGGTTGTCGACAACGTCGGGAAGTCTGGCCAAGCGCGCCTCCTCCCGCTGGACCGCATCTTTCATGGTGCTGTGCCCGTGAGCGCCGGGATGTGCTGCAGTCGAGCACATCGGCGTGCGGGGTGGCTGAGCGACTGAACAAAGTGTGATCACGCTAGGTGAAACAATAGGCACCGTCGCAAGGTGATCACTAGGATTTTGCGTCTTGTCGAGACTGTCAGAGTTGCAGCGCACGGCTGGAAGCTGCCGAGTTGTTCGGAGTTGGAACAAGTCAGCGCAGTTGTCGACGACGTCGGCGCGCTGTGCCTGTCTCGGCTAGGCCCGCGCTCTCCGCCAAGAAGCCTGAGACGAGTGCTCGCGCGAGTTCAGCCGAGGGGGTCGAGGAAGCGGGTTCAGAATGAAACCTATGGAAATGTGGCTGGCGTCATCTACTTCTGCGTGCCGGCGACGTCAGCCTGTGCCGACACGCAGAGGTAGTCAGCGCCGGCCGAAGGGCGAATCCGGCACACATCGCGGCGGCCATGCGCATGATCGGCTCGGCGTATTCACTCCCGAGCAACGATCCAGCATGCGGCTTTGCTCGCGATGAGATCAGCCCATGATTAGTTCACCAGTCGACTCGCGCCGTGTCTCGAACTCATCTGGCCAAGCCGGATCCACTTCCGCCGCTGCCGAGCGCGTCGCACAGCGCGCCCAACACGTCGGTGCCGGTCGAGGCGTCGAACCCTTGGAACATCGGTGATGGATTGAGTTCGAGAATGCGAAAACTCCCATCGGCGGCACCCTTCAAGTCCATCCCGGTGAATCGCAGCCCCAGTACTTCGGCCGCGCGCACGCAAATCGCGGTCTGGGCGTCGTCGATCTCGATTGCGGTCACGGCGGTTTCGTAGCCGCGATAATCGAGCTCGGTCGCATCGATCCGGTAGGCAGCGATCACACGACCGTCGAGTACGTAGACGCGGCGGTTCTCGCCCGGTAACAGCTCTTGAAAACAGACCGCCGAACTCGACAACCGTTCCAGCCGCTCGGGCGCGAGATCGTCAGGCTCGAGCGAACGCGTCGACGCGCCGCCTCGGATCGGCTTGTAGATCAGTTTCCGATCGCGAGCGAAGCGCAGCACCGCGTCAGGGTCGTTGCTCCAGAGTGTCTGCGGTACCGGCAGGCCGGCGGCGCCCAAGCGCGCCATCTGCGCCGGCTTGCGTGTCGCCTCGGCGGCGATCGGACCGTTGTAGATTGGCACATCCAGCGCTTCCCAACGCTGCATCAGCGACATCAACATCTCGGCTTTCTCGCGCAGCACGATCATGGTGCGGCGCCAGTTTTGGTTCATCGCATCGGTGAAGTCGACGCCGAATCCGATCGGCGACAAATACAAGGCTCTCAGATAGACGGCGCGCGGTCGGGGGACAGGCCGGCCATCGAGCGCGATGTCATCGAGCGCGATTCCAAACGTTACGCGCGCCTGCATCGGAAACCCAAGACTGTCGAAAGTCAGGGTGTCGATCTGACGACGGTGCAGAGCCTCTGCGACAGCCTGGATATGTTCGTCATCGGGAGCGCCGACCAAGACCACGGGGCCTGTCATGGTCTGCTCTGCGTATCGAGAGGAAGGCTCAGGCGCAGCAGCGCGGCGAGAACCTGCGGATGTTTCGTCAGCAACATGTCGAGATCCTCGATCGACCCTTCCCAGGGTCGTCCGTGAAGAATAAGTGCCGGTGTGCCGCGCGATAGCGATCGGTGCAAGGTCGTGGCCGCCGTTACCGCCGCCTCCGCGACGCGCAAGTCGGGAACTGTGAGTTCCGCGAAACGGAGGGCAGCCTCAGCTCCGCCCTGATCGATGAGTGCCACGAACCGACTGAACTCGGCCTTGACCTTTTGAAAGAACGCTGGTGTGCCGGCGGCAGCGAGCGCCACGCACAACTGGCGATCGTTGGCGCTCACCTGATCACGCACCGGAAAGTGCAGCGCGACATGAACGTACGAGGCATGTCGCTGGACCAAGCGCTGGAGCTTGTCGAACACAGGGCCACAACTCGGGCACTGAGGATGGACCAGAAGGTCCAGGCGAAGTGGAGCGTGCGCATTTCCCACGGTCACGGAGCTGGGCTCCAAGGCGTGTGGAGCACGGGGGCGGCCCAACATTTCGGACAGTGCGCCCCACGGTGTGGTGCCGACCCAGCCGAGCCGCGTGCGATGTGCCTGCGCTTCGATGCCGAGCGAGGCGAACGGGACCATCAACCCGAGCGCACCGAGGTACAACACGGCGTGTGCAATCGCCCACGGAAGAAGCGACGCGATATCGCCGGAGAGGATCCACCACGTGGCCAGTTGCGGTGCACCAGCGACCAATGCGGACAACACCCCTGCGTGTACCGCCATGCAAAGCGGGCAGAACCGTTTGAGCGGATAGATCTGGACAGCGATCAGGTACAAAGACAGCGGGGCTGCAAACAGCGTCGCGAGTGTCGACCAGGCCAGTTGCGCCTGATGGAGGTTGGCGGGACTCAACGCGCCGGCGGCGTACAGCGCGACGGAAGAAGCAGCGAACGCGTATCCAACCGCGGCTGTGTCGATCCCGGCCAGCGTCGCCCAGCGCGAACTCAGGACCCCATCGCAATCGGCCCCGCTGCCTGGTTTGCAAAACCGATCGGAGAGTCGCGATCCGACCGCAGGGACACGGGTCACGCGACCACGCAACCACAACTCGCGCGCAATCGCGGTCGCAATCACCAACGCGATCGCCGCCACGGTGTGCAACGCCGCGATCGGCGTGCCGTCGCGACCGAGCGCGGCGCGCACTGGGCCTGCGATCGCGAGCGCTCCGACAGCAACGATCGCGAGACGACGTGCGACTTCGCTGTAGCGCATCGAGAGATCGCTGCCACGCAACCAGTGGGCGCTGCGGCGCAGGAGCCCCATCCGCGGTGGCGCAAGTGCGATCGCGGCGGTGCCGTGCTCGACGATCACCGCCACGCCGGTCCACCAGTGTGCGAAATCGCTGCGGGTGAATCTTACCGACTCGCCCGGTGAGCCCTCCTCGATCGTGACACTGTGGTCGTCGCGCGCCGTCAGCACGACAAACGCAGCCTCTTGCATATGTGGATGCTGCAAGTGGACGAGACAGGGGAGTGGCAGCTCATCGAGTGTGTCGAGGTCGGCGCGAACAGCACGCGGCTGGCACTCGAGACGGCGAGTGACCTCGACGAGAGCCTTCAGTGACGAGGGATTCTCCTGCGAGAAGAAATGCTCTCGCACATCGCCGCTATCGGCGCGCTGACCGAGGCGCGGCAACAAGTTGACGAGCGCGGTGGCAGGACTGCCGTCGTTGAAACCGGCTTCGAAGGGCATGGCTCCCGGAGAGTGACGGTGATGACCGAGTTACAGAAGGAGGGCCTGAGGCCGGATCGGTCTCAGGCCCGATAGATCGCCGGAATCAGATGATGTCGCAGCAGCTCGAACACTCACCCTCTTCGCAGCACGCCAAGGTCGTGGCCAAACAGCACTTGCAGGGGCCGCGCTTACCACCCTCGACGTTCTCCAACTCCTCGATGAACAATTCACGCATCGTCTGACCCTCCCAGGGTCGCGGCACCGTCATGGTGCCAGCCGTTTTGGCGACGGAAGGGTAGTCAGGCCGGCAACGTCGGTCAATGGGTAGACGAAAGGTCCGTTCCCGACTGGCCTTGGACCAGCCGCGCGTACTCGCCTCGCTGCGCCAACAACTCGGCGTGCCTTCCGCGCTCGACGATCGTCCCCGCCGACAGCACCAGAATCTGATCCGCATCGAGGACCGTGCTGAGGCGATGTGCAATCACGATCCGCGTCGCTGACGATGCTGCCAGGGCCGCCATCACGCGCGCCTCGGCCACCGTGTCGAGATCGCTGGTCGCCTCGTCGAACAGCACCAAGCGCGGCTCGCGCACCAACGCGCGCGCGATCGCAATGCGTTGACGCTGCCCGCCCGAGAGCGAACCGCCCCCCTCGGCGAGCACCGTTTCGTACCCCATCGGCAACTGCGTAATCTCCTGATGCACCGCGGCTGCCCGAGCGGCGCGAACCACGCGATCGAGGTCGGCATCCGGTGCGGCGATCGCAATGTTGTCGCGGACCGAAGCCGACAACAGCCTCGTGTCCTGGGTCACGACGCCGATTTGCCGGCGCACGGAGTCCAGATCGAGCGTGTGCAGATCATGCCCATCCAACCGCACGACACCTTCCTGGGGGACATACAACCCAACCAACAATCGAGCCAAGGTCGACTTGCCCGCCCCGGACGCCCCGACGATCGCAATCTTCTGTCCCGGCTCGATGCGAAGCGACACGTGGTTGACCACGGGAGGATCGTCGCGTCGATAGCGAAACGAAACGCTGTCGAGCTCGATCTGTCCGCTGAGCGTCGGTGCGCCGCGCACGGTGCCGGGCGCCTGCTCGACCGTTGCCGACAGGACATCGTCGATTCGCTCGATGTGGCTGCGCACTTCTTGCAATTGAAACGCGACGGCGACCAGCGAGGAGACCGGTTGCAGAAACGCGGCCGACAGCGCATTCACCGCCAACATCGTGCCGAGCGACAAACGCCCCGCCATTACCTCATGCGCACCCAAAAGCAGGATCGTGATTGGCGCCAGCAAGCTCAGGCCCGAGGTCAAGGCGCCGGCGATCGAGCCTTGGCGCGCCCGCTGCAGCGAGGCGTTCAGTTCGTCCACGAATCGATTCGACCATCGCTCCGCGACGGAGGTTGCGGCTCCCATCGCCTTGAGCGATTCGATCGACGTCAGCATCTCGACCAGCGACGCTTGGGCTCGTGACTGCAATTCCAGCTCGCGCGCCGCAAGCTCGCGCAGCGAGCGCCGGAAGCTCAGAAACAGCAGCACCTGCAACAGCGCCAGACCGATTGCCGCCAGCCCGAGCCGCGGGCTGCTGACCAAGATCAGCATCAGATACAGCAGCACCATCACGCCGTCCATCAGGCTCGAGAGCGCCGTCGACGTCAGCAGAGTGCGCAGTGTTCGACTGCTCTCGAAGCGCGCCAGCAGATCACCCGATGGTCGCGTCAGAAAAAACGGCAACGGCAATCGCGTGAGTGTCTCCACGAACCCTAGCGACAGATCGGCATCGACGGCGGTGCGCAACCAGTTGAGCAACCAGCTCCGCAGCAACAAGGTGAGTGTGTGGAACAGGGCGATGCACAACAAACCGGCGGCCAGCAGCATCAACAGATCGACCGCACCGAACGGGATCACGCGATCGACCATCACGCCGACCAGCAGTGGTAACCCCAGTCCCAAGAGTTGCAGTACGACGGTGAGCAACACGGCGCGCCACAGCACCGGGCGGTGAGTCGACAAGCGCCGAAAGTACGACCAGAGCGGTCGTCGTTTCAGCG
>JAXLQU010000033.1:0-40617 GCA_046331425.1 Acidobacteriota bacterium | reverse complement strand
CGAGGTTATTGCCTGAGATCGATTCACGGAGATCGCGTAGCGATTTCCGTTGTCGATCCGAACGCAAGCGATTTGCAAGCAGGGGCTGAAGACGATGACCAGCGACAAAATCAGGATTCGGCTGCGGGCCTACGATCACCGCATCCTCGACCAGTCGACGACCGAGATCGTGGATACCGCACGCCGCACCGGTGCGCGCGTAGCGGGCCCGATTCCACTGCCGACCCTGCGCAACAGCTTCACCGTGAACCGCTCCGTGCACGTCGACAAGAAATCGCGCGAGCAGTTCGAGATTCGAACCCACAAGCGTTTGCTCGACATCCTCGACCCAACCCCGGAGACGGTGGATGCGTTGATGAAGCTCGACCTGCCCGCGGGCGTCGACGTCGAGATCAAAGCTTTTTCGTGAACTGGACGAGCGGGCGCGATCAAAAGCGACCCGATCGACTGAGGTAAGGAACCGCCGATGACCAAAGGACTGATCGGCAGAAAAATCGGCATGACGCAGGTGTTCCTGGAAGATGGAACCTGTGAGCCGGTGACTGTCATCGCCGCCGGGCCCTGTGTGGTGGTGCAGCGCAAGACCGCCGAACGCGACGGCTATGAAGCGGCGCAGTTGGGCTTGGTCGATCCGCAGCCGCTGCGCAAGCCGACCCGCGCCATGACCGGCCACTTCAAAAACGCCGGCGTGCCGCCTACGCGCGCGACCCGCGAGTTCGAGATTGCCGACGGCGCCGACCCCAAGCCGGGAGACACCGTTACCTGCGACCTGTTCAAGGCCGGCGATGTCGTTCAACTCGTCGGCACCAGCAAGGGGCGCGGTTTCCAGGGTGTCATCAAGCGTCACCATTACCGCGGCGGTGGTGCCGCTCACGGTTCGATGTTCCATCGCGCTCCCGGTTCGTTGGGTCAGTCCTCCGATCCGTCGCGCGTCTATCCCGGCGTTCGTCTGCCTGGTCACATGGGTTCGGCGCGAATCACCGTGAAGGGCGTAACCGTGGTCAAGGTCGACACCGAACGCAATCTGCTGTTGGTGCGCGGTGGCGTCCCCGGCGCGTTAGGCTCGCTGGTGGTCATCGAATCTCCGCCCGCCGGCGCCCCCAAGAAGAGGAAGTGAGCGATGGCAAATCTCGCTGTCATCAACCTCAAACGTCAAGAAGTCGGCAAGGTCGATCTGCCTGACGCTGTTTTCGCGTACCCGGACAAGCGCCACCTGATGTTCGAAGCGGTGCGGCACTTCAGGGCGTGCGCACGGGCCGGGACTCACAAGGCCAAGAATCGCTCCGAGATCAGCGGCGGTGGAAAGAAGCCGTGGAAGCAGAAAGGCACAGGGCGTGCGCGAGTCGGCTCGACCCGTTCACCCCTGTGGCGTCACGGTGGAACGATCTTCGGACCGGTACCGCGTGACTACTCGTACGACTTCCCCAAGAAGGCTCGTCGACGCGCATTGGCATCGGCCCTTTCGGCCAAGCTTCGTGAGGCGAGGTTGACGGTTATCGACGCGCTCGCCTTGGCGCAGCCCAAGACCAAGCAGTTGCAGGGACTCGTGCGCCAGGAGTTGGGGCTGACCGGCAAGGTGTTGGTGGTATTCGATGGCGAGCAGCCCAACTTCGATCGCGCCGCACGCAATCATCCGCAAATCTGCGCGCTGCGCAGCCTGCAGGTCCATGCGTATCACGTCCTCAACAGCGATCACGTGGTGCTCAGCCGAGCGGCTGCCGAGCAACTCGGGGAGGTTTTGGGCCGATGAGCGCGATCAATCCGTACGACATCGTTCGACGACCACGCCTGACCGAGAAGTCGACACGAATTCGCGAACAAGCGGCTCGCTGGACCCAGAGCGGCGAAACGTTCGTCTTCGACGTCGATCCGCGAGCCAACAAGATCCAGATCGCTGAGGCAGTACAGAAACTGTTCGGCGTCGACGTGCTGCATGTGCGCACGCTCAACGTCAAGGGCAAGGTCCGTCGTTACGGGCGGTACTCGGGTGTCAAGCCCGACCGCAAGAAAGCCTACGTAACGCTCAAGCCGGGCAGCAAGACCATCGACTACTTGGAAGGCTGATCCATGCCGATAAAGAAGTTCAAGCCGACATCCCCCGGCCGCAGGCAAATGGAGGTCTTGATCTCTCCCGAGATCACGACCGACCGTCCCTACAAGCCGTTGGTCGAGCCCAAGTACAAGACGGGCGGCCGCAACAACCTCGGTCACGTCACGGTTTGGTCGCGCGGTGGTGGGCACAAGAAGGCCTACCGCGTGATCGATTTCAAACGTGACAAGGACGGAATTCCCGGCAAGGTCTCGACCATCGAGTACGACCCGAACCGTTCTGCCAACATCGCGCTGGTCACTTACCGCGATGGCGACAAGCGCTACATCTTGGCGCCGCTGGGTCTGCAGGTCGGCCAGGAAATCGTGAGCGGCGAGAGCGCCGATATTCTGGTGGGCAATTGCCTGCCGCTGAAGATCGTGCCGGTCGGTACCATGGTGCACAACATCGAGCTACGTCCTGGAAAGGGCGGGCAAATGGTGAGAAGCGCCGGCGCTTCCGCGCAGATCCTGGCCAAGGAAGGCGAGTACATCTCGCTGCGCTTGCCGTCGGGTGAAGTTCGCAACGTGCTTGCCAACTGCCGCGCGACGATCGGCCAAGTGGGGAATGTCGAGCACGGTATCGTGAGCCTCGGCAAGGCGGGCCGAACCCGCTGGCTCGGATGGCGTTCGACCTCGCGAGGTGTCGCGATGAATCCGGTCGATCACCCGCATGGCGGAGGTGAAGGCAAGACCTCCGGTGGTCGCCATCCGGTGACGCCGTGGGGAATTCCCACCAAGGGCCACAAGACCCGCAACAGCAAGCGCACGGACAAATTCATCGTCCGTCGCCGCAACCAGAAGTAACGGTAACGGGGAACAGCGATGGCGCGCTCTGTCTGGAAGGGCCCATTTGTAGATGGCCACCTTGCAAAGAAGGTGGAGGAAATGAACAAGCGTAACGATCGCAAGGTCATCAAGACCTGGTCGCGACGCTCGACGATCATCCCCGAGATGGTCGGCCACACACTCTCGGTTCACAACGGTCGGAAGTTCATTCCGGTCTATGTCACCGAGAACATGGTGGGTCACAAGCTCGGCGAGTTTGCGTTGACGCGGACTTTCAAAGGCCACAGCGGCGCAGCCAAGGACAAGAAGGCGAAGTAGCAGGACGAAACGAGATACGCGCTCACTGCCGATGCAGTCGAGCGTCTGCCGGGACGACGCGAGCGAAAAACTCGCCGAATCTGGCTGAGAGGCAAAGACGATGGTTTCCCATGCGACCCTCCGCTACACCAAGACGAGCGCTCAAAAGGCGCGCTTGGTCGTGGATCAAATCCGCGGCCGCGATGTCGGTGAAGCGCTGGGTATCTTGAAGACGTCGACCAAGCGGGTCTCGAAAGATGTCGAGAAGTTGCTGAGTTCTGCCATCGCCAACGCGCAGAACCGCGAGGAGCGCATCGATGTCGATCGGCTCTTCGTGAAGGCTGTTTGGGTCGACGAGGGCCCCACCGAGAAGCGGGGTCGAGCCGGCACGATGGGGCGGTTCTTCCGCGTCTTGCACCGCTCCAGCCATATCACCGTGCAGTTGGATTTACGCGGCGCGCGCCGCGCCTGATAACGATGGGCCTGTCGGTGCGGGGCGCGTTTGACGCGGACCGGCCGAAGGCAGCGAGGAAAGAATGGGCCAGAAAGTCCACCCTTACGGCTTCCGCCTCGGCTTCAACCGCACTTGGAAGAGCCGCTGGTTCGAGCGCCGCCGCTATGCAGACTTCTTGCACGAGGATCTCGAGCTTCGTGAGGAGTTGAAGAAGAAACTCCACCACGCAGGGGTAGCGTCGGTGGAAATCGAGCGGGCTGGAGACCAGAAGCTGAAGATCAACCTCTTTACCGCGCGGCCGGGGATCATCATCGGTCGCAAGGGGACAGAGGTCGACAAACTGCGCGAAGACCTCAAGAAACGGACCGGCCGTGAGGTGTTCATCAACATCCTCGAGGTCGACAAGCCTGAGCTCGATGCGCAACTGGTGGCTGAAGGGATCGCGGCGCAGTTGGAACGCCGCATCGCGTTCCGCAGGGCGATGCGTAAGGGTGTCGAGTCGGCGCAGCGGTTCGGCGCCAAGGGAATCAAGGTGCGTTGCTCGGGGCGATTGGGCGGTCACGAGATCGCGCGCTCGGAGTGGTATCTCAGCGGCCGGCTGCCGCTGCATACGCTGCGCTCCGACATCGATTACGGCTTTGCCGAGGCACGCACCACGTACGGCGTCATCGGCGTGAAGTGCTGGATCTACAAAGGCGAACAGACCGAGGTCGTCCCGCGCGAAGGCCGGCAGAGATAACGGAAGGGACTGACGATGCTCCAACCGAAAAAGCAAAAGTGGCGCAAGCCTTCACGTGGTCGCATGACCGGCGTCGCGACGCGCGGAGCGACGATTACCTTCGGCGACTTCGGATTGAAGGCGATGGAGTGCGGCTGGATCACGGCACGCCAGATCGAAGCGGCGCGTATTGCCATGACCCGTTCGATCAAACGCGGCGGCCGCGTCTGGATCCGCCTGTTCCCCGACAAGGCGGTCACCAAGAAGCCGGCCGAGACCCGCATGGGATCCGGTAAGGCGGCCCCGGAGCATTTCGTCGCGGTGGTCAAGCCGGGAAAGATCCTGTTCGAGATGGAAGGGGTCGATCTAGAGACGGCGACCGCGGCGTTCCGGCTCGCCGCCAGCAAGTTGCCGATTCAAACCAAGTTCGTCCGGCGCGAGCTCGGGCTGTAATCGAGCCGGAGAGGAAATTCAGATGCTGAAACCGCAGAAGCTGCGCGACATGAACGACGCCGAGTTGGCCCGCGAAGCGGAAGACCTCAAACGCTCGCTGTTCAACTTGCGCCTCCAGAAGGCCACCGGCCAGTTGGAGAAGCCGCACAAGCTGCGCGAAACACGTCGCGATATCGCTCGCGTCGAGACGATCCTCAAGCAGCGCTTGCTGCAGGCTGCCAAGGGGGCAAAGTAATGAGCGCCGTATCTGGAACGAACTCGGGACGCAGCGTCGGTCAGCGCAAGATCGGCTTGGTCGTCAGCAAACCTGGCTCCAAGTCGGTGACGATTCGCGTCGAGCGAATGGTGGCTCACCCGGTCTACAAACGGTTCGTTCGTCGCAGCAAGAAGTTCATGGCGCACGACGAGCTCGAAATCTGCAATCTCGGCGACACGATCGAGGTTGTCGAGTGCCGGCCGCTGTCAGCGCGTAAGCGCTGGCGCGTCGCTCGGGTCGTGGAGCGCGCCGAGGCGCGGCTCACCGCTCCGGCGCCGAACACGGAGGGCTGACCCAATGCTTCAAATGCGCACGATCTTGACCGTCGCCGACAACTCCGGTGCCAAGCGCCTGCGCTTGATCGGTCTGCTTGGAGGCAACGCCGGCAGCTACGCCCACTTGGGCGATGTGGTGACGGCATCGGTTCAAGACGCCAACACCGACAGCAACGTGAAGAAGGGTGCCGTCGTGAAATGCGTGATCGTCCGCGTGCGTAACGAGCAGCGCCGCAAGGATGGGACGTACATCACGTTCGACGAGAACGCGGCGGTGCTGATCAACAACGACGGCAACCCGATCGGTACTCGCGTCTTCGGACCTGTTGCACGCGAGTTGCGTGACAGTGAGAAATACTCCGAGGGGTTCAGGAAGATTCTCTCCCTGGCTCCGGAAGTGCTGTGAGGTAGCGATGCACATCCGTAAGGGCGACCTCGTAGAGGTCATCAGCGGTAAGGACAAGGGCAAGCGCGGAAAGGTGCTGCTCGTCGATCCAGCCAAGAGCAAGGCGATCGTGGAGGGCGTGAACATCATCAAGCGTCACACGAAAGCCAACCCGGCGAAGGGGCAGCAGGCGGGGATCGCACATCGCGAGGCCCCGATCTACACCGCCAAGCTGATGCCGATCGATCCTCAAGGCGGAAAGCCGACACGCGTCGGCCACAAGTTCGTGGTTGCAGCCGATGGTTCCAAGAAGAAGGTGCGTATTGCGCGCCGTTCCGGCACTGAGCTGGATAGCTGAGGTAGACGATGACGTACATTCCAAGACTTCGGAAGCACTATCACGACGAAGTCGTGCCGGCGCTCATGTCGCATTTCGGCTACGGCAACGTGATGGCGGTACCTCGCCTGCACAAGGTGGTCGTCAACATGGGCGTCGGTGAGGCCTCCCGCGAGCCGAAGCTGCTCGAAGAGGCGGTGACGGAACTCACCGAGATCACGGGACAGAAGCCCACCGTCCGCAAGGCGCGCAAGGCGATCGCCAACTTCAAGCTGCGAGAAGGTGTTCCGATCGGCGTGGCGGTGACGTTACGCGGGCCGCGGATGTGGGAGTTTCTCGATCGCCTGGTGAATCTCGCGCTGCCTCGCGTGCGCGACTTCCGCGGTGTGTCTGGTCGTGCGTTCGATGGTCGCGGCAATTACACACTGGGTGTGAAAGACCAATTGATCTTCCCTGAAATCAACTATGCCAAGGTGAACAAGGCGATCGGAATGAACATCACCATCGTCACCTCGGCCAAAACCGATCCCGAGGCGCGCGAGCTGTTGACCAAGCTCGGCATGCCGTTCACGCGCTGACGCGAGGAGAGGTAAACATGGCGACTGCCGCCAAGATGGCCAAGACGCACAGAACTCTGAAGTTCGCCATTCGAACCAAAAATCGGTGCCGCCGGTGCGGCCGACCTCGCGCATACATGCGCCGTTTCGAGCTGTGCCGCATCTGTTTCCGGCTCCTCGCCCTCGAGGGCCAAATTCCCGGCGTGCGCAAGGCCAGCTGGTAAAGGAGTGGATCGAAGATGTCGATGACCGATCCGATCGCGGACATGCTCACGCGCGTGCGCAACGCCATCGCGGCAGGGCACGAGACTGTCGTATTGCCGTCCTCTCGTGTGAAGCGTGATATCAGCCGCATCTTGAAGGAACAGGGATTCATCAATGACTTCGCTCATGAAGATGACGGCCAGCAGGGCGTCCTCAAACTGAGCTTGAAGTACGGTTCGCAAGGCGAGCGCGTGATCAACGGTGTGCAGCGTGTGAGCAAACCGGGACTGCGCGTATACGTCGGGTCGGGGGAGATCCCCGAGGTGCTCGGTGGCTTGGGGATTGCGATCCTCTCGACCTCGCGCGGCATTCTCGAGGGGCGCTCTGCTCGTCGACTCGGCGTCGGCGGCGAGCTGATCTGCCAGGTGTGGTGAGGAGGCCACGATGTCGCGTATCGGACTCAAGCCATTGCCGCTGCCGAAGGGCGTGACGCTCACCGTTGCCGGCGGTCAAGCCGATGTGAAGGGGCCGAAAGGGACGCTCAAAGTCCCGGTCGCCCCTGGCATCGACGTGGCGCTGGAAGAAGGCACCGCGAAGCTCTCGCGTCGCGATAACAGCGGCTCGCAACGTGCACTGCACGGGTTGACTCGTGCGCTGCTGGCCAACGCGGTGCATGGCGTTAGCGAAGGCTACGAGCGTGTGCTTGAAATCGTCGGCACCGGGTATCGAGCCGAGGCGGCCGGCACCGGATTGAAGCTAGCGCTGGGGTATAGCCATCCGGTCGAATTTCACCTGCCGCAGGGTGTGACCGCCCGGGTTGAAGAGAAGAACACGGTGGTCGTGCTGAACAGCATCGACAAGCAACTGCTCGGCCAGACCTGTGCCGATCTGCGCGCACTGCGCCCGCCCGATAACTACAAGGGCAAAGGGATCCGCTACCGTGGCGAGCACATCTTGATCAAGCCCGGTAAGGCCGCCGGTAAATAAGGAATCACGACGATGTACAGCCGATTGGACCGCAAACAGTCTCGCATCAAGACGCGCCACCGCATCCGCGGCCGCGTGTCGGGTACATCTGAGCGCCCGCGCCTGTCTGTTTTCCGGAGCCTCAACCACACCTACGTGCAGGCCATCGATGATGCCAACGGCAACACTCTCGCTGCGGCGTCGTCACTCGATGCCGAGTGCCGCGCGAAACTGTCGAGCGGTGGAAACGTAGATGCCGCGAAGATCGTCGGTGCGGCGATCGCAACCCGGCTGTTGGCCAAGGGCGTCACCGCCGCGGTGTTCGATCGCGGAGGATTCAGATACCA
The DNA here is from genome assembly GCA_046331425.1 of Acidobacteriota bacterium. Taxonomy (GTDB): domain Bacteria; phylum Acidobacteriota; class Polarisedimenticolia; order J045; family J045; genus JANNUT01. The sequence continues at coordinate 32,491 of JAXLQU010000033.1, read as the reverse complement.
CGGTCGGATCAAAGCATTGGCGGACGCGGCGCGTGAAGCCGGTCTGCAGTTCTGAGCAGTTGAGGAGGTAGCGTGGCTCAGGGACAAGGACAAGGGCGAGACCGTGACCGCGATCGCGATCGCGAAGGTTCAGACCTTCGAGATCAGGTCGTTTTCATCAATCGCGTTACGAAGGTAGTGAAGGGCGGCAAGAACTTCTCCTTCGCGGCGCTGGTCGTGGTCGGCGATGGTAAGGGACGCGTTGGCTATGGCAGCGGCAAGGCCAAGGAAGTACCGAGCGCGATTTCCAAGGGTGTCGACCACGCCAAACGACAAATGATCAAGGTCCCGCTCAAGGGCACCACCATTCCGCACATGGTGATCGGAACGCATGGCGCCGCCAAGGTGCTGCTGCGCCCCGCGTCACCCGGAACGGGCGTCATCGCCGGCGGCGTGGTGCGCGCGATTCTCGAGTCGCTCGGCGTGCAAGACGTGCTCACGAAGTGCATCGGAACGCAAAACCCGCACAACATCGTGCGTGCCGCTTTCGACGGATTGCTGCAGTTGAAGGACATTCGCGACGTGGCCCGGCTGCGCGGCGTATCGGTCGAACAGATCGACCCGAGTGCTGCTCAGGTTGCCTCGCGCGCGCGTTTGGCCGAGGCCCCGGCAGTCTCTGGAGGTGACGCGTGAGCGCCGCCAAGACGATCAAGATTCAGCAGTATCGAAGCGGGATTTGCACTCCGTTCACGCACAAACGCGTGCTGAAGGCGCTTGGCCTGGGACGGATCAATCGCGTGGTCGAACAACCTGACAATCCTGCGATTCGCGGCATGGTGAACACCATTCCTCACCTGGTACGAATCGTCGAGAAATAGGCTCACGGGAATTCGCGCAGCGGTTGACCGCAAGAGCGGTGCGCCAATTCTCGACCAACGGTGGAGGCAACAATGGCAAGGCTGCACGACATCGGACCGGCTCCAGGATCCACGCACTCGCGCAAACGTGTCGGTCGCGGTCCGGGCTCCGGCATGGGCAAGTTCGCGGGACGCGGCGAGAACGGACAAAAGTCGCGCTCCGGATACTCGCATCGCTGGGGTTTCGAAGGCGGTCAAATGCCGTTGGTGCGCCGCATGCCGAAGCGCGGATTCACCAACATCTTTCGCACCGAGGTGACCGAGCTGAACCTCTCCAAGCTCAATGGTCTTCAGGCCGGCACCGAGGTAACGCCCGAGTTGCTGGTCGAACGCGGGTTGCTGCGAAGAGCCAAGTCCCAGTGCGTGAAGCTGCTAGGCCATGGCGATGTGAACGTGGCGCTGACGGTCAAGTTGCACCTGATCAGTGAAGGCGCGCGCAAGAAGATCGAGGCTGCCGGTGGCCGAGTCTCACTGCTCGGCGAGTGACGAGGTCCCGCGCTCATGATCGATAAACTGCAGAACATGTTTCGCATTCCCGACCTGCGGACTCGAGTGTTGTTCATGCTCGGGCTGTTGGCGGTTTATCGGATCGGCGCCTTCATTCCGATCCCCGGAATCAACCTCGCCGCTCTGCGGAACTTCTTCTCCACCGGAAACCAGTCGCTGTTCGGGCTGGTCGATCTGTTCACGGGCGGCAATTTCACCAACCTGACGATCTTCGCGCTGGGGATCGTGCCGTACATCAGCTCCTCGGTCATCCTGCAGTTGCTCGTCGTGATCTGGCCGTACCTGGAGCGCTTGCAGAAAGAAGGCGAGACCGGCCGCCGCAAGATCATCCAGTGGACACGCTATGGCACGGTGATTTTGGCCGCGATCCAGGCGTTCGGAATCTGTGTTTGGGCGCAGCGACTGCCCGCCAGTCCCGACCCGATCGTGATCAACCCCGGGTTCGGCTTCTATTTCACCACGATCATCACGCTGACCTGCGGAACCGCCTTTGTGATGTGGCTGGGTGAGCAGATCACCGAGCGCGGGATCGGCAACGGGATCTCGCTGATCATCTTCGCCGGAATCGTGGCGCGTCTGCCGCACGCCTTGGCTGGCATCGTTCGCGATCTGATCAACGGAACCGAGACCGGGCCCGGCCTGATCTCGCTGTTGGCAATCCTGGCGATCGTGATCCTCACCATTGCTGGCGTGGTTTTCGTCGAGCGTGCCCAACGGCGAATTCCGATTCAGTACGCGAGCCGCGTGGTTGGTCGACGGGTCACGCGCGGGCAAACCAACTTCCTTCCGTTGCGAGTCAACACGGCAGGGGTCATGCCGGTGATTTTCGCCACCTCGCTGCTGGCGCTGCCGCACTTCTTGGTCCAGTTTTTCTACGACAAGACACAGTCGAGTTTCCTGGCCGCCGTCAATCGACAAATCGGCTATGGCATGCCGGTTTATGACCTGCTGGTCTTCGCCTTGATTCTTTTCTTCTGTTTCTTCTACACCTCGATCATCTTCAATCCGCAGGACACCGCCGAGAACATGAAGCGCGTCGGCGGCTTCATCCCCGGCGTTCGTCCCGGTAAACAAACGGGCGAGTACATCGACAACGTGCTGACCCGACTCACATTCGCGGGCGCCGTATACCTGGGACTGATCTGGCTGTTGCCGAACTTCCTGATCCGCGGGTTCCCTCTGCATCAGTTGGAGCCGGTCGCCATTGGACAGTTCTTCGACGCGATCCTGCCGGGGATCGTCAAGAACGGGCTGGGCGCCAACTTCTACTTTGGAGGCACCTCGCTCCTGATCGTGGTCGGGGTTGCGATGGATACGGTGCAACAGATCGAAAGCCAAATGGTGATGCGCCACTACGACGGGTTCTTGAAGGGGACCCGTATGAAGGGGCGACGCGGCTGACCATGAACCTGGTTCTGTTCGGACCGCCTGGGGCGGGCAAGGGAACTCAGGCCAAGCGCATTAGCGCGGCGTGGGGCATTCCGCATGTCAGCACCGGAGACATGCTTCGCTCGGCAGTCCAAAGTGGTTCGGAACTGGGTCGGCAGGTGAAAGAGATTTTGGAACGGGGCCACTTGGTCAGTGATGCGCTCGTGGGCGACGTTGTGGGAGCCCGACTGCGGTCACCCGATATGGCCAAGGGGTTTCTACTCGACGGGTTTCCTCGGACCGTGGCGCAGATCGAGATACTGGACCGGGCGCTCGGGAACCTTGGAAAAAAGCTCGACCGAGTGATCAGCCTGGAGGTTCCTGAGAAGGTAACGGTAGAACGGTTGCTCAGTCGGGCTACCGCCGGAGACAACGGCGCCGCTCGGGCCGACGACAACGAAGCGGTAGTTCGGGAGCGGTTGGTGGTTTACAGACAGCAGACCGCTCCGGTCGCCGATGTGTATCGCCGCCAAGGGATCTTGGCGGAAATCGATGGAACCGGTACCATCGACGACGTTTTTGGCCGGATTGCCAACGCTTTGCAGCGCGCCGGGGCTTAACATGACCCGCCGCAGTCCGGAAGAAATAGAGAAGATCGACAGTGCGTGTCGATTGGTGAGAACCGTGTTGGCCGAGCTCGAGGCACTGGTCGAGCCCGGACTCTCCACGGCCCAGTTGGACGAACATGCAGAACGTCGCACGCGCGAGTTGGGGGGTCAGCCAGCCTTCAAGGGGTATATGGGCTACCCGGCCAGCTTGTGTGTGTCGGTCAATGAAGAGGTAGTGCACGGGATTCCAGGAGCCCGCGTGCTGTGCAAGGGCGACCTGGTGAGCCTCGATTTCGGGGCTCTCCTGGACGGGTACTACGGCGATTCGGCGGTCACCGTCGGTGTGCCGCCGCTGAGTAGTGAAGACCAGCGGCTTTCGCTCATCACGAGGGAAAGCCTGATGAAGGCTGTACTGGAGGTTCGGCCCGGCAAGCACCTCTCCGACATCGGTCACGCGGTCGAGTCACACGCGCGGTCCGCAGGCTTCGGGGTGGTGAGGGAATTCGTCGGGCACGCGATCGGCACACGGCTCCACGAGGATCCGCAGGTGCCAAACTACGGTCGGCCAGGGCAAGGCCCCAAGCTACAAGAGGGGGTGGTCCTGGCGATCGAGCCGATGATCACCGCAGGCTCGCCTGCAGTGAAGGTGCTCGATGACGGCTGGACGGCGGTGACGCGAGATGGCTCGCGTGCCGCCCATTGGGAGTTGGTGGTTGCAGCGACGACCGAGGGACCTCGCATCCTCGGCGGCCCGGTTGATTGATAGAAAGGTTGCACTCTTGGCGAAAGAAGAAGCGATTCAGGTCGAGGCGATTGTCGAAGAGACCCTACCCAACGCGATGTTTCGGGTGGTGCTCGACAATGGTCACAAGGTCCTGGCCCACATCTCCGGACGCATGCGCAAGAACTTCATTCGCATCCTGCCCGGAGACAAAGTCCTGATCGAGTTGTCGCCGTATGACCTCAACCGGGGACGAATCGTTTATCGATACAAGTAACAACCGCCGGAACACGACATACGAGAACTGGAGTCAGCAATGAAAGTCAGGGCGTCGGTCAAGAAGATGTGCGAGAAGTGCAAGATGGTGAAGCGCCAAGGCGTGCTGCGCGTCATCTGCGAGAACCCCAAGCACAAGCAGCGCCAGGGCTAAGAGAGGACCAAGGATCATGGCTCGTATTGCCGGTATTGACCTTCCGCTCAACAAGCGGGTTGATGTGGCCCTGACGTACATCTACGGAATCGGCCAAGCCCGTTCGTCGAAGATCCTCGGCGCCGCCGAGGTACCCGTGTCGGTTCGTGTCAAGGACCTGACCGAGGATCAGGTGCGCCGCATCCGTCAGATCATCACGGACGAAGGCCGGGTCGAGGGCGACCTACGAAAGAACATCCAGATGGATATCAAGCGGCTGATCGAAATTGGCTGCTATCGCGGGGTTCGTCATCGCGTCGGCTTGCCGCTGCGCGGACAACGTACCCACACCAACGCCCGCACCAAGAAGGGGCCGCGTATTGCCGTGGCCGGCAAGAAGAAGGTCAAGAAGTAAGACAGACATTCGATCGGCAGGTCCCCCGACTCCGAAAGGCGGCGGGGTAACGAGGGCGAGGACGCTCGCCCAGGTGATCTCACCCATCACCTTCAACCAGCGGCGAAACACGCGCCGCGTAGGAAAGAAGACGAATGGCCAAAGCCGCAGCCGTCGCCAAGGTCAAGGTGCGACGCAAAGAGAAGCGGAATGTGCCGCATGGAGTTGCGCACATCCACGCCACCTTCAACAACACCATCGTCAGCATTACCGATCAGATCGGGAACGTGCTGTCGTGGTCCAGCGCTGGGCGGTCCGGATTCAAGGGCTCGCGCAAAGGAACCCCGTTCGCCGCTCAGATGGCCTCGACCAACGCCGTGACAGCCGCCAAGGAGCACGGGGTCAAGAGCGTCGATGTGCGTGTGATGGGCCCGGGCGCTGGTCGCGAGTCGTCGATTCGCGCGCTTGCCGCCGCCGGTCTCGAAGTTCGGTCGATCAAAGATGTCACCCCTATTCCCCACAACGGTTGCCGCCCTTCCAAGCGGCGACGCGTCTAAGGAGGCAGACTCATGGCTCGCTATACAGAAGCCGTATGCCGTCTCTGCCGCCGCGAGGGGATGCAGTTGTTCCTCAAGGGCGAGCGCTGTTTCAAGGACAAGTGCGCGGTCAAGAAACGCCCGTTCCCGCCTGGGCAGCACGGTAAACGTCGCATCAAGCTGCAGGGTTACGGATTGCAGCTGCGTGAGAAGCAGAAGGTCAAGCGCATTTACGGCGTGCTCGAACGCCAATTCCGGCTGTACTTCCAGCGTGCCTCGCGCATGAAGGGTGTCACCGGCGAAAACATGTTGGCGCTTTTGGAACGTCGTCTCGACAACGTGGTCTACCGGCTCGGCTTCGCGGCCTCTCGGTCCCAGGCGCGACAGTTGGTCAATCACGGTCATTTCCTGGTGAACGGACGCAAGGTCGATGTCCCTTCGTTCCAAGTGGTCAAAGGCGATGCGGTCACGCTCAAGGACGGGTCACGCAAGAACGCGTTGATCCAGGCCAACCTCGACACAGCGCAGGGACGTGGGATCCCGAGCTGGCTCTCACTCACCCCGCAGCAGTTCCAAGGGGCGGTGCTCGGCTTGCCGCGCCGCGAGGAGATCCAGCTCCCGATCCAGGAGTCTCTGATCGTCGAGCTCTACTCGAAGTGACGAAGGGGTGGGATTCGCACACCACTTCCTGGGTCGCAACGGGGCGCTTGCCCCACACGGAGACGAGATGAGCGAGAAAGGTTTCCAAAAGCCGAAGTACCTCGAGGTCGAATCGTCGAGCCTGACTACGACCTTTGGCAAGTTCACGGCCCAACCGTACGAACGTGGCTTCGGCACGACGGTCGGCAACGCACTACGCCGCATATTGCTGTCCTCGATCGAGGGTTCGGCGATCACCGCCGTCAAGATCGAGGGAGTGCTGCACGAGTTCTCGTCGGTGTCCGGTGTGATCGAGGACGTCACCGACATCATCCTCAACCTCAAGCGTATCCCGGTGAAGCTTCATATCCCGCGCACCGAGACGGTTCGCTTGGTAGCCAAGGGACCGAAGCTCGTCACTGCCGGCGACATCGAGGTCAACGCCAACGTGCAGATCCTCGATCCGGCATTGCCGATCGCGACGCTCTCGGACGAAGGCTCGTTGGACGTCCAACTGCGACTCAAGCCGGGGCGCGGATACGTCCCAGCCGATGGCAACATGGACGACGATCTGGCGCTGGGCTACATCCCGATCGACTCCGTTCATTCGCCGGTGCGCCGTGTCAACTTCACGGTCGACCCTGCCCGTGTGGGCCGCTCGACCGACTACGACAAGCTGACACTCGAAGTCTGGACCGACGGATCGATCAGCCCGCAAGAAGCGGTCGCCAAAGCGGCCAAGCTGCTGAAGGATCACCTGGCGATCTACATCAACTTCGAGGAGCGGCTCGAGGAAGAGGCGGAAGTGATCACCGCCGAAGACGACAAGATCCGCGAATACCTCGACCGCTCGATCGACGAGCTCGAGTTGTCGGTTCGCTCGTACAACTGTCTCAAGAACGCTGGCATCGAAACGGTGCGCGACTTGGTGCAGAAGACCGAGTCGGAACTCCTGAAGACCAAGAACTTCGGCCGCAAGTCGCTCAACGAGATCAAGGAGCTGCTGGCGGACATGAAACTGTCGCTTGGGATGCGCCTCAGTGGGCGTCCGGGCGCAGCTCGCGCTTGAGGAAACCACCATGCGACACCGTTGGGCACATCGAAAGCTAGGGCGCAAGACAGAGCACCGTCTGGCGACCTTGCGCAACCTGGCCAGCCAGTTGATCGTTCACGAGCGGATCGAAACCACGGTCGAGAAGGCCAAGGAACTTCGCTCGTACGTCGAAAAGCTGATCACCACCGCGCGCGAAGACTCGGTTCACAACCGTCGTCAGATCTCGCGCAAGGTCAGCAACTACAAGTTGTCTTCCGACCCCAAGAGTCGCGAGGACGTGCTGAAGCGCTTGTTCAACGACGTGGCGCCACGTTTTTCAGGTCGACCGGGGGGCTACACCCGCATCCTGCGCACCGAGACCCGCCGAGGCGATGCCGCCGAAATGGCGATCCTCGAACTCGTCGTGCGCAAGGAGAAGGAGGCCGCTCCACCGCCGACGGCGTCCGAAAAAAAGAAGGGTGGCCTGGCAGGACTGGCGCAACGCGTTGCCGGCCGCGGCCGCAAGAAGGCCGCTGCGGCAGACGAAAAGGCCGGCGAGTGAACGGTCGGAAGGCACCTCAATCGAAAACGCCGCCGCTCCTGGGCGGCGTTTTTTTTGCCAACCCCTGAGAATTGCGTTGCATCGAGGAAACCGGAATGCCGCGTCGGGAAGAGATCAAGAAAGTACTCGTGATTGGCTCTGGACCGATCGTCATCGGCCAAGCCTGTGAGTTCGACTACTCCGGCACGCAGGCCCTCAAGGCGTTGCGCGAGGAGGGGATCGAAACCGTACTGGTCAATTCCAATCCGGCGACGATCATGACCGATCCCGGCGTCGCCGATCGGACGTACGTCGAGCCGCTCACCTGGGAATCGGTGGAGCGGATCATCGAGCGCGAGCGCCCCGACTCGCTGTTGCCGTCTGTGGGCGGCCAGACCGCGCTCAATCTGGCTGTCGAGCTGGCGAAGCACGGGGTCTTGGCGCGCAACGGCTGTCGTCTGATCGGAGTGTCGGTCGAAGCGGTCGAGGTTTGCGAGAACCGCGAGCGGTTCCGCGAGGTGGTGCTGGCCTGCGGCCTGGAAATGCCCGCCGGAGGTTTTGCCACCAACTGGACCGAGGCCGAGACGCTGCGCGATCAGATCGGATTCCCCTTGGTAATCCGACCTTCGTACACGCTGGGCGGCACCGGCGGCGGAATCGCATGGAATGCCGAGGAATTCAAGCAGATCGCCTGCTCGGGACTCGACCTGTCGCCGATCCATCAGGTCTTGATCGAAGAGTCGATCGTCGGGTGGAAGGAATACGAATTGGAAGTGATGCGCGACAACAACGACAACGTCGTGATCGTCTGCAGCATCGAGAACTTCGACGCGATGGGAGTGCACACTGGCGATTCCGTGACGGTGGCACCGGCGCAAACGCTGACCGATCGCGAGTATCAACGGATGCGCGACGCGGCGCTGCAGATCATGCGGGCGGTTGGAATCGAAACCGGCGGCTCCAACATCCAGTTCGCGGTCGATCCAAAGAGCGGACGACTGTCGGTGATCGAGATGAACCCGCGGGTGTCGCGATCCTCGGCGCTGGCCTCCAAGGCGACCGGATTCCCGATTGCGCGGCTGGCCGCCAAGCTGGCGATCGGCTACACGCTGGACGAGATTCAAAACGACATCACCAAGGTGACGCCGGCCAGTTTCGAGCCCTCGATCGACTACGTCGTCACCAAGATCCCACGCTGGGCGTTCGAGAAGTTTCCATCGACGGCTCCCGATCTGGGCACGCAGATGAAGTCGGTCGGCGAATCGATGGCGATGGGCCGGGTCTTCACCGAATCGCTTCAAAAAGCGATGCGCAGTCTCGAGACCGGCAACTACGGATTCGGTGCCGACGGCGTGCAGGTCGTCGACCCGCATCGATTGGCCGATCGTTTGGCCACGCCCAACTGGCAACGGCTGCACTACATTCGGCACGCGCTGCTGGCAGGCTGGGGAATCGATCGCATCGCTACCAAGACCGGCGTCGATCCCTGGTTCATCGAGCAGTTGGCCACGATCACCGGCGTCGAAGGGAAACTCCGCGCCTTCACGTTGCCCGATGTTCCCGATGAGTTGCTGCGCGATGCCAAGCGCCACGGTTTCAGCGATCGTCAGTTAGCCAACGTGCTGCACGCCAGCGAGGATGAGGTTCGGAAGCGGCGGCATGCGATCGGGTTGCGGCCGGTCTACAAACGTGTCGATACCTGCGCGGCCGAGTTCGAAGCACAGACACCGTATCTGTACTCGACCTACGAGGAAGAATGCGAAGCCAACCCGACCGCGAAGCGCAAGGTGATGATCTTGGGATCGGGCCCCAATCGCATCGGGCAGGGGATCGAATTCGATTACTGCTGCTGTCACGCGTCGTTCGCGCTACGCGAGGAAGGCGTGGAGTCGATCATGGTCAACTGCAACCCGGAAACGGTGAGCACCGACTATGACATCTCGGATCGTCTCTACTTCGAGCCGCTGACCCTCGAGGACGTGCTGGAAATCTACGAGCGGGAGCAGCCCGAAGGGGTCATCGTGCAATTCGGCGGACAGACACCGCTGCGCTTGACGATCCCGTTGGCCGAACGTGGAGTGAAAATCCTCGGCACGCCGCCCGACTCGATCGACCTGGCGGAAGATCGCCAGCGTTTTGGCGCCTTGTTGCGGGAATTGAACGTGCGCGCACCGGAGTGGGGCACCGCGCGGAGCCTTGACGAAGCCAAACAGATCGCGGCACGCATCGGGTATCCGTTGCTGGTTCGCCCGTCGTACGTCTTGGGCGGACGCGCGATGTTCGTCTGCTGGGAAGAGTCGGAACTCGGCGCGATGATGACCAAGGCGGTCGCCGCCAGCCCCGAGCACCCCGTGCTGCTCGACCGTTACCTGGAAGCGGCGTACGAGTTGGATGTCGATGCACTGTGTGATGGCTCGCGCGTCGTGATCGGTGCCGTCATGCAACACATCGAGCAGGCAGGCGTACACAGCGGCGACTCTTCCTGCGTCATCCCACCGTACTCGCCCGGTGTCCAAAAGCATGTACCCGAGATCGTCGAGATCACGAAGACGCTGGCCCTCGCGCTGAAGGTCAAAGGGTTGATCAACGTGCAGTTCGCGATTCACGACGACACGGTCTACGTGCTCGAGGTCAATCCGCGCGCCTCACGCACGGTTCCGTTCGTCAGCAAAGCGGTCGGCGTGCAACTCGCCAAAGTCGCAACACGTCTGATGATCGGCTTCACGCTCGAGCAGTTGGGACTTCACGAAACCAACGCCGGCGAGGCCTTCTTCATCAAAGGGCCCGTGTTCCCGTTCGCGAAGTTTCCGGGGGAAGACCCGCTGCTCGGCCCGGAGATGAAATCGACCGGCGAAGTGATGGGGGTCGGTTCCAGTTTCGGCGAGGCGTTCCTCAAGGCGATGTGGGGAGCCGGAGTTTCGCTCCCTCGCTCCGGCCGGATCTTCCTTAGCGTCCAGGATCGTGACAAGCCCGAACTGTTGCCGGTCGCAGCTGCGCTGCGAGACCTCGGTTTCGAGCTGTGCGCGACCGCAGGCACCGCAAAGTTCCTGGCTGAGCACGGGCTCGAGGTGCTGACGACCTTCAAGGTCAACGAGGGACGGCCGCACGTGGTCGACCAGATGCTCAGCGGCGAGATCGTGATGGTGATCAATACACCGCTGGGGCAGCCGAGCTACTACGACGAGAAGTCGATTCGACTTACCGCGCTGCAGCGCCGGATTCCGCTCATTACCACGCTGCCGGGGGCGGCCTCGGCGGTGGCGGCGATCCGCGCCCTGCTCGACGGCGATCTGTCCTGTCGCACGCTGCAGGAGATTCACGGCTGACGCCCACCCGGTTGCTCCAAACCGCCAGCGACCTCGGTCAAGCCACCTGATTCCGCATCGGGATTACGGTTGACCTTGGATCGGCTATCGGCCTGCGGAGGCGCGACCGGCGATGACACGCAGCACGCTGCGAAGGCGGGTCCTGCTGCTGATGATTCAGTGGTGCGGGTTGGTGTTCGTCGCGCTGATCCTCGCCACGCTCTGGTCGCAGCCGATCTATCGACGGCAGGTGACCTCGGAACGGCTGCTTTGGTCCGTTCGATCGCGCAGGCGGTCGACCTGTCGGTCGGCACCACGCGGCAAGCGTTGGGACGGCTGGCGCTGGACCTCCCCTCGCTCGATGCACGCGCCGCGTCGTCACTGCGCGCCTTCCGGTTTCACTCGACGTTCCATCACGCCGTCTATCTGCTCTCGGCGCAGGGAGTGCTGTTGGCCTCCGATCCGCCGGGAGCGGTGCCGCTGTCCGTCGCGGCACTCGGTGATCGTGCCGCGGTAACGCCGCTGGTCGCGTCGACGGATCATGGCGGGGAGCCGATCACGGCACTGGTGCAACCGTTTCAGCGTGATGGCAGCGACTACCTTTTGGTGGCCGAACTGGAGCCGCGCCATTCGGCGCTGAACGCGATGCTGAGCGAGCTACAGCGCGGCAGCGAAGCGCAGATCGCGATCGTCGATCCGGCCGGGATCGTGATCGCAGCAGCCGACGAAGCGCGGTTGCTCGCGCCGGTTGTGGAGGCGCCACTGTTGCGTGAGCCGCTGCGCGCGCACAAAGAGTTCGACAGCTACACCGCACGCGCCGTCGTCGACACCGGTACGAACAGGCTCGACGACTCGCAACTCGTGGTGATGGCGCCGCTGCGATTCGCCCCGTGGGGCGTGCTCTTGCGTCAACCCGAACAGGGCGCCTTCGCGGCCTACCACCGACTGCAGCGTGGATTTCTGTTCGCCATCATCGCGCTGGCGCTGGCCGGTGTGGTTTTGGCACGCAGTGTTTCGCGCGCGGTGATCACACCACTGCAGGCGTTATCACGCCAGGCTCAACATCTGCGCAGCGGTGACTTGCAGGCGCCGATCTCCGCCCGCGGTGTGTTCGAGATCGAACTGCTGGCCGGCACGCTGGACGAGGCACGAAAGCGATTGGGTGCGACGCTCACCTCGCTCGAGGGACTCAATCGCGACCTGGAACAGCAGGTCGTGCAGCGCACGGAACGGCTGGCGACGCAAACAGAAAACCTCAAGCTGCTGCATCGAGTCGCACAAGTCTCGCTGCGACGCCCCGACCCCGAACGGCTGGTGCCCGAGATACTCCGCCTGATCGCCGAGCACCATCGACTGCCTTCGACCGTGTTGGTTCACACACCTGCAGGCGGTGCTGCGAGCGTCTACATCCATCCCGACCCCAGCGCGGCGCCGTGGGCGCAGAACGGTCAGGCCGCTCCCGCCGGTTGGATGATGCGCCCCTTGGAGCATCGCGGTGTCGTGATCGCTCAACTCTATCTTCCCGATCAGATCAAACTCGAACCACAGGTCATGGAAGCGATGGAATCGCAGTTGGCGCTGTCATTGGCCGGCGGTCAATTGTGGAAACGCACGATCGAACACGAGGCCCAACAGCGTGTGCTGGTGCGGCGGCTGATGGATGCCGGCGAAGAGGAGCGTCGACGGATAGCGCGCGAGCTGCACGACGAGATCTCGCAACTGTTGACGCTGATCCAGCTTTCGATCGACCAAATTCCGGGCGGTGAGGCTGCGGTCACTCGCGCCAAGGATCTGCTGAAGAAGACACAGCACGATGTGCATCGGATCATCTACGACCTACGCCCGTCACAGATCGACGATCTGGGCTTGCCGGCAGCACTGCAGGCCCACGCCAGAAGCCATCTCACCCCGCACGGATTGCAGGTCAATCTGGAAATCGACGAGACACTCCATCCGTCTCCGGAGGTCGCGATCACCGTGTTTCGTATCTTCCAGGAGGTGGTGACCAACATACTGCGTCACGCGCAGGCTCAGCAGGTCTCGGTGGAGTTGTACGAGAACGCTGGGCGCCTGGTGTTGACCGTCGAGGATGACGGTGTCGGTTTCAATCCCACTGCTCGCAGGGAAGGGGTGGGGCTGGTCGGCATGCGTGAGCGCGCCGGCCTGGTGGGCGCCACGCTGCGCGTCGATAGCGAACCGGGTGAGGGGACGCAGGTCGTCCTGGAGGTTCCACGTCAACCATGATCCGCATCCTGCTGGTCGATGATCACGATCTCATGCGCGAGGGTGTCAAGGCGCTCTTGGAGCGCGAGCCATCGTTTCAGGTGGTCGGCGAATGCGGCGATGGCCAGGACGCGATCCGTACGGCGTCGCGACTGGCTCCCGACGTGGTGTTGATGGATATCAGCCTGCCCGGCGGCCTCGGTGGTCTGGAGGCGGCGAGCACGATCCTCACCGACAACCCCGGCATCAAGTTGATCGTTCTCACCCAGTACGAAGATCGCGAGTACATCCGCCGCGCGATCCGAATCGGCGCGCACGGTTATCTCTTGAAGCGCAGTGTCTCGGGTCAGCTCAAAGACGCGATCCTGGCGGTGCAGAAAGGGCAGCGCTACCTGCACCCTGCGGCGGCCGAGGAACTCGTCGGGATGATGACCTCGGGCGAAACGCTGGAGGACGACGAGTACGAGCGGCTGACCCCGCGAGAGCGGCAGGTGCTGACCTTGCTGGCAGAAGGCAAGACCAGCCGCGAGATGGCCAAGTACCTCGGCGTCAGCCTCAAGACGGCGATGACACATCGCGAGCACGTGATGGCCAAGTTGGGTCTGCACTCGCGGGCCGAGGTGATCAAGTACGCGGTGCGCAAGAAGCTGATCGAGTTCGGAGACACGTAGGCGAGCGGCTCAACCTGCTTTCAAGCTCAGGATCACGCGGCGCAGTTGCTCACGCGGTAGATCGCTGCGGAGGGAGATCACGATCCCGCGGCGCCAGACCATCGCTTCCATCGTCGCCCCATTGGTCCACCAGAGCGCATCGTCGATACCCTCCACCGGCTCCGCGGCGGCTACCGCACGAGGCTTGTCCAAGGCGGGACGCTGTTTGATCACGAGCGAATGGCGGCCGCTCCAAGACAGCGTGACCTCGGCCACCTGAGCACGCGTCACCACGATCTGAGGCGGCGCGGTGCCAAGCAAGTCGGGCCGATAAAACGGCACATACGGCTCGAAGCCGGCAATGCGGGCGACCTGCTCGATACGATCGAGTACGAAGGGGCCAGGATCGGAAAGCGGATAGACGATCGGCAGCATCACGTGCACGAGGCGCAACACCAGCAGTACTCCGATGACGATCGCCAGCAGGCTCCCGATGCCTTTTAGACGAGCCATGGCAACACCATCAAAAGCAACGCCGCTGCGACTGCCTGCGACAACAGCGGAAGCGCTGCATCGTCATGCGGCCGATCACCGAGCAGGACCGCGACCCGCCATCGCAGCGCGCTACGGCTCGCCGCATCGCGCGGCGAGGTTTGCTCGTAGAGCAAAAGCAGCGTGCTGACCAGCGGGCGAACATCGCGCTCTTGCACGGCGCGGCGGTCGCAGTCGACTTCGACCTCCAACAGGTACTCACGAAAACACCACAGCGCGACCGGGTTGTGCAGTTGGGCCAATCGCAGCAAGAACAGCAGGTGCGCCCCGGCCCAGCGCCCATCGATCCAATGCGCGCTCTCGTGGCGCAACGCGACCGCGCGTTGTTCGCTCGTCAGTTGGGTCAAGAACGAGGTTGAGATCAAAAGCCTCGGGTGCCACGGCCAGCCCGCACTGGCGAGCACCAAGTGCGGATCGTCGAGTAGCGTCACGTCACAGCGCGACCAACCCGGCTGCGCTCGCGCCGCATCCACGAGCGCTGCAGGAGCGGCTTGCTCGCTGCGACGCGGTTTGTGCAACACAGGAACCACCTCCTGCCACAGCGTGGCGCCCACCGTGAGGATCGCAGAGATCAGGACCAAGTGATGAACACGCACACCACCGACGATCGGAAGCGCCAATAGGCGCGCGCCATCGAGCCATGCCCATTCGGCGCGCCAAGGCAGGGCGGCGCGACCCGGGATCGCGGCCGTCAGCATTGGTATCACCAGCACGCCCACCAGCAGTCGACGCCTGGTTCTGCCCGAAGGGATCGGGACCGCGCGCGACCAAAGCAGCACCACGACGGCCGCAACCGCGGAGTGCAGGAAGACCTGCCACAGGTACGCCGCGAGCGCGTGAGACCAGAGCGCAGGAATCACTGTTTGCCGTAGGTCTGCTCGTACTCGATGGGATGCTCATGCTTCAAGCGGCGCTTGCTGATCTTGCCGGTGAAGATGCTGGTATCCATCGGAAAGACCTCCGGGCTCAGGTGTGCGCCATACATATGCCAGACCAGCACGATCGCCAAGGCCAACAGCGCTTCGTTGCTGTGCAGCGCCTTCGCTGCCGGGATCAACTCCGCCGGCAGCCATTGCGAGATCAGGATCGGGAAAAACAGGATGATGCCGCTGATCGCCATGATCAGGGAACCGAAGATCAGACCCCAGTACTCGAACTTCTGCCGATAGTCGTATCGCCCGAAGCGTGGCGCCGTTTCGGACCGGCCCAAGTAGTAGCGCAGGCTGTGGATCGCGTCGAGGAAGTCTTGCTTGGCGAGCAACATGGTGGGGCGCATTCGGCGCGTGGCGACGCCCCAGATGATCGCAACCAGGTGCACGAACAGGAAGAATGTGAAAAACCATCCGGCGGCACGATGCCACCAACGAGCCACGAAGATCCCGCCGATCGCGTCGACCACCCATTGACTGGCGCCGAGTTGAGGCCACTTCTGCGGCAAACCGGTGAGCATCAGCAGACCGAACATCAAAATCACGATCGCGTGCTGAAGCCGTGTCCACCAGGAGAAGCGGGGCACGAACTCGTCGAGGGAACGCTTGGCCATGGCAACGCCCCTAACGTCCGACGACCACGCGATACAGATGCAACAGAACCTGCAGCGCCAGGCCGATGACGATGAATGGAATCAAGAATTTGTAGAACAGGTTGATCAGGTAGACCAACGGAGCATGCTCCAGCGAGGGGCGATAGTGCGACAACCACGCCTGGGGAAAATCCGGCGCCGCATCCTTGTGGCACTTGGCGCATGCGGCCTTCACCGTCGCCTTCATCGCGTCGGCACCGATCTTCTTGGGTGAGACGGTCGTGTGATGCCCGTGACAGTCAAGACATGTCACGGTGACCTGCCGTTCCTGCACCTCGCGATTGCCCGCGAGCGCAGCGGTCACGCCGTGGAAGTCACTGAGATAGGTGGTCGCCACGTCGGTGGACAGTTGGTACTTGTCCATCAGCGCGCTGTCACCGTGGCAGCGCACACAGGTTTGCGGCGAATTCAATCGGAACTTGATTGTCGTCGGATCGGCAATCGTGTGACTGGTGTGGCAGTCGGCGCAGCCTGGGACGTCCTGATTGCCGTCGTCGACCAGCGCTTTGCCGTGCACGCTCTGTCTGTATTGGTCGTAGACATCGGTGTGGCAGTTGGCGCAACTGCGCGAAATCATCGCCTGCTTTTGGTGGGGGTCTTGGATGTCATGGGCACCGTGACAGTCGGTGCAAACCGGAGCCTCGTCGAGGCCCTGCTTGAGCAGATCGAAATGAACGCTCTCCAGCGTGCGGGTGTAGGTGTCGAAGTGGCATTCCTTGCAGGTCTCGTAAGCCCCCACGATCATCGCGCGCTTGCTGGGGTAGGTCCTGCCCGATGGATGGTCGCCGTCGTAGCCGCCCTTGTGACAGTCGGTGCAGACCAGGTCCTTGGCATGCACCGAGCGCATGAACTTCTCCCCCGACACGTAGACGCTCAGCTCGCTGCCGTCCTGGAGCGTCATGCTCATGCTGGAATCGTCGTGGCAGGCCAGGCAGTTGGCGACTGTTTCAGGGATCGCCAGGTCCTCCGCGGAGGCAAACGCCATCGCGGCCAACGCGACCGATATCGAAACGGCCCAACGTGAACGGCCGCGAGGAGTAGCGGGTCCGGGTTTTTTGACTTGGAAAACCTGCATGATCTCCGCCTTCGAGTGAGCACGGATCGGCGAGGAAAAAGGCTCTTCGCGGCATTGGCTGGGAGCCCGGTCGGTCCGATCACGAACGAGAGCGGCGTGGTGTCGTTCTCGCTCACCATCGGCAAGCTATCACCTGTGCTCGGCCGGATCGCTTGACATGCGTCGCTTGGTCTCATCGAGCCATTCGTCTTGCCTCCTGGCCAACGGATCGCGCGGAATCAGGCGTTTGGAACGGATGTGGATCGGCAGGGCCGGCTATCAACGATGGCGTCGGACGTGCGCTGCCGCGCCGCCGAATGAGACGGCTCGTCGCACCGGCGGCTAGCCCACTGGTACCTGGTGGCCGAGCGGAACGGAGGTCACGAACCGGTGCCTCGAAGCAGGAGAACCGGGGCCCACGAGAACGTGGGGATCTGTGGGGGGAGATTCGGCGGTGGCTCATGGCATGCGGGCGGCCTCGGGACGTGTCACAGACTGTGAATCGCCGAAGGATGAAATGGAAATTCGATCGGCCATGTCGGCGGCGTGGGAGCGACGTCGAAGAAAGGACCGCCGTGTCGCGCAGGCCAGGCGAATGGCGGCCGGCCGCGAGCCCCGGGCTGAATCTCGATCACGCTCACTCGTCGCCCCGAGCTTGCGACTTCTGGTGACGATTCGATGCGGGGCAGAGTGCGCGAAATCGGCGCACTGGGAGGTTGCTCGACCCTGAGTTGCGACCAAAGTTCCCTGGGGCGTCGGACGAGCGCATGAGGTGCTCGCAAAACGATGCCGCGGGGAGATCTGAAGATGCGAAACGCTACTCGTAGGTTGGGGTCGGTCGTGTTGGCGATTGCGATGTTGGGCGTCACCGCGGTGTGGGCCGTAGGGCCGAATGCGCGGGTCACCGTCACCTGGCACACGAGCGGAAATCCCGCGGTTTCAGTGTCGTCAGATTCCGGGGCACGGCGCGCGGAAGTAGACACCGCCGCCGCCACGATCCGGCTGATCAATTTCCCGGCCGACACAGAGACCGTGATCGATCACAACACGTCGCTGAGCGCACCGGCGGTTCGGTACACGAACCTGACCAGCAACTCGACGCAATCGATCCGCTGGACCAGCGACGGCTCTTTGGTTTCCGTCGCAGCCGGAGTCTGGGTCGACAATCCCAACAGCTGCGCGGTGCTCTGCGGAATCCTGTGGGGCGATTAAGCGGATCTGGGTTCCCTTCCTAGTTCGGCTACAACAGCGTTCGCCGCCGAGTGTCCTCGATCGAAGGCTTCTTCGAACAACGCGAGCCCGGAGAGGTCGCTGTGTGCGAAGTGAATCCCTCGATACGGACGCGCGGCGGCGGATCGCGCTGGGCCCCACACGAAACCGGGCCGCGGTTGAATCATGGCGTGACCCCAACGCATCACGTCCAGTCGCGTCGTGATCTCTCGAAGCTCCCGATGCGCCATTTCCAGATCGGCGAGCACCGCATCGGCGAGCTGCTCGTAAGGGGCGGAAAGCAGTTGCTCGCGCGCCGCACTCGGGGAGTGGTCGGCCAAGGCGTGATAGTACGTGAGCACTGTCGGACCAACCTCCGGACCGGTCTGGTGGGTCGCTACGACATATCCAAGGGCAGGACTCTCGTACAGCACGTTGTCCCAGGCGAGGGGAAATCCACGCGCGGATGGTCTTTGGTAAAGCGTCAAATTGGCGACCAGCCACGCGCCGTACTGGAAATCGTCCAGGTGGAGGGGCGGATTGTCGCGCCATGACCGGATCAGCCGCCGTGCGATGAACTGCGGGGCAGCGACGATCACCTGCTTGGCGCGAATCGCCAGCGCATCGAGGTGCTCGCGCGAGACGGCGAGAACGTCGATCGACTCGTGCTGTACAACCAACTCCGCTGCAGCCCAGCCGGTTCGAATCCGATCGTGCACCGGCGCCGCCAAGGCAGCGACCAAGCGAGCGTTTCCCTCCGGCCAGGTCAAGAGCGGTTGTTCCTGGCGCCCTGGACCGATCAGTCGCGCGGCGAAGTAGAACAGTCCTGCCCAGGCACTGGTTTCGTGGGCGCGCAATCCATAGTCGTCGCGACACGCGTAGTCGGTCCACCACAACAATCGCGGAGATTGAAAATCATGGCGCGAAAGCCACGCACTGAACGACTCACGATCGAGCGCGGTCACCTGAACATCATCCGAGCAGGCCGACAGCGGCACGGTGAACGCTCGACGTCCGCGGGCATCACGCCAAGCCGACCATTGATCGATGATCGCTTGGAATCGCAGCAGTTCGGCGCGATCGGCATCGCTGGCGCCCGCCTGCAACCACAGACCTTCGTACCAGCGGCCGCGATAGAACACGCGTTCGTCGGGATCACGCACCAAGCACGGCTCGGCCGCGATCGGCTGATCTTCGGCATCGCGCCCTTCGATCGCGCCGAGTTCGGTCAAGAGCTCGATCAGCGCCGGATTGTCGCGGGTCGGGAGCGGGATGTAATGAGCGCCCCACGGGTAGGCGCACAGCGGACCATGCCCGCTGCGAGAGGTTCCGCCCAGTTCCGGTTCCAGCTCGAGCACGATCAGGTTTTCGACGCCGGCGCGATGAAGTGCGCGCGCCGCTGTCAGTCCCGCCACGCCGGCGCCGACGATCGCGACATCACAGGTCACCTGGCGATCGGAACCGGGCCACTCGAAGCGCCGATCGCGCAGTTGATGACCGAACCGATCGGAGGCTCCGACGATGATGCCGTCGGGCAGGCGAGGTGAGGTGCCTCGCGCACACGCGGCAGCCGCCAACGGTGCACCCAACGCTAGCGTCAAGAAGTCCCGTCGGTTTAGCGCTCCCACCGCCGCCACTCATCTTCGGTCAGGCGGACCAACGCCTGGTTGTCGAGGCGGTTGATCTCGACCTCGACCGGCTGCATGTCAGGCGCGAAGCGAAACATCGAGGCCAACGATCCTTGATCCAAAAACCGCAGCCCGGCGAGTGTTTGCTGCGGTGGCTGAAACGCGGTGAGCTTGGCCAACGCGAAACCCCACTCACCGAACGAAGGGACCGCAGCGTGATAGGGCTGCACGTGAAACCCTGCCGCCTCGAGCGTCCGGACGACACACCAAAACGCTTGACGCGCAAACAGCGGGGAGCCGCTCTGCACGCTGATCGCGGCGCCCTCCTCGAGGTGCCCGGCCAGCAGGCGATAAAAGTGACGCGTGTAGAGTTTTCCCAGCGCGAAGCTGTTGGGATCGGGGAAATCGACGATCGCGGCGTCGAATCGATGTCGATCCTGCTGCAGCCAGATCAACGCGTCGCGATTGATCACCTGCACGCGACGATCTTGGAACGCCTGTTGATTCAGTGCGGCCAGCGGCGGGAAGTGTTGCGAGAGCGTGGTCATCGCCGGATCGAGATCGACCAGAGTCACCGCCTCGACCTGCGGCCAACGCAGTACCTCGCGCAGCGCCAAGCCGTCTCCGCCGCCCAGGATCAGGACCGAGCGCTGCGCTGCACTGGCTGCCAAGGCCGGATGGACCAACGCTTCGTGGTAGCGATACTCATCGGCGCTATGAAACTGGAGGTTCCCGTTGAGATACAGCTCGAATCCGGATCGACTCCGAGTGATCACGATTCGTTGATACGAGCTGGTCTTGCTGTAGACGATCTCCCCATCGTACAGACCGTCTTCGGCGAACGTCGTCAAGCGATCGGCCTGCCACACGCCAGCGCCGAGCAGGAGCAGCACCAAGATCGCACGCCAGCGCAATCCGCGAGGCGCCAGGGTGAATTCGCTGGCGAGCAGCCAGGTTCCCCACAGCGCCACCAATGCGTTGATCATTCCGAACATCAGCGACGTTCTGACCAGACCCAGGTGCGGTACGAGAAACAGCGGGAAGGCAAGCGAGGCGACCAAGGCGCCGACGTAATCAAACGCCATCGCCCGCGAGACCAGGTCCTTGAACTGCACGCGGTCCTTGAGGATCCGCATCAGCAACGGCAATTCCAACCCAACCAGCACCCCGATGCCGAACACGATCAGATACAGCAGCAGACGAAACCACGATAGCCGCGAGAAACCCAGAAACAGGATCGGCGCCGAGAGCCCGCCGAGCAGGGCCACCGCCAGCTCGATCTCGAGAAACGTGCGCGCGAGTGACCGCTGCATGTAACCCGAAAGCCAGGCGCCCGCCCCCAAAGCGGTCAGGTAGATTCCAATGATCAGCGAAAACTGCGTGACCGAATCACCCAGCACGAAGCTGGCCAGCGTTCCGGCCAGTAGTTCATAGATCAGCCCACAGGCCGCCACCACGAAGATGTTCAAAAACAGAAGCGATGGCGCCGGCCGCGTGTGCACGATCAACGACTAACCGTGAATGGCGGCCGCGACGATCAGCGCGATACCCAGAATCACTGCTGCCATGATGATCGCCATCGCCGAGTTCTGGTCTTGTTCGATCTCCTTGCGAATCGAGAAGGGCGACAGTTTGGCCATTACCCAAAACGCCAGTGCGAACGCGACCACGCCGACGAACACCCAGACGATCGTTTGCAGCACCAGTGCCGCTTGATCCTGCCACGGTAACAACGCGCCCAACGGCGCACCCGACCAAGAACGGGTCATCACTTACCTCCTCGGAATCCGGTAATCCAACTGTTTGCGCCGCGCGGATTGCGCCGCGCCGCCTCGCTGAGCGTGTCGCGCGTATCGCCGCCGAGCTCGTAACCTTGAAACGTCGACCATGAATACCACAGCACGATCAGCGTTCCGATCACACCGTACACGCGCTGCCATCGACGAGCGTTATTCATCGTCGTCTTCCTCCTCGCCGCTCTTGGCGTAGGGGTTGAACTCGCTGTCGCGCCAGCGTGCGATCTCGAACCGATAGCGCGCCACGATCGCCAACAGCGGTCCGATCGAAAGCAGCGCGAGAGCAATCAAAAACGGGCCGAAGCGTCGCACTCCCTGCTCGACCGTGACGGCGACCACGACAGGCTTTGTCGCCGGCGCTTGCCCGTCGAACGCCATGCGCGGCATACCTGCCGTCGGGAGCGCCGAGGATGTACATCTGCTTCAGGCGATCCTTCGTTCGCCATCAAGTTCGCCCTTCGATCCTCGGTGACCAGTAGCCGGCCAGCTCGCCGATGTGAACGGGGCGACGATCTGGACGCTGTAGAGATCTCCATCCAGCCCCACCCAGGCCGTTCTGAACATCGGCTGCAGCGACGCGCACGTTCCTGCGCGCGCCTCGAAGCGAAGCGGATCGGTAAACTCGACCCGCTTGGGCGATGTCTTGGCGTTGAGGTCGACCGCAGGTGCTGCTGCTCGTGCGTGGTCGCGGAGCCGGGGCAGCAGGAGCCACCCCACCACCAGGTACTGCCACCAAGGTCAGCCACTGCTGGTGAGCTGGCCGAAGTACGGCTGATTGGGGGCCGACCTGATCGGCGTGGCCGAGGTCGTGATTCCGAACGCTTCGTCGATTTCAGGTTTGAATAGGTAACGTCCCAGCGACGCGTTCACCTTCTCGCGCCTTGAGCGTGCCGTCGTCCGGGCCACTGACCGAGTGAAAGGATCTGTGGAGGCGCGATGAAGTCTTGCGTCGATGCTCGCTCGCCCACTTCTACCTGCCAATAGAATTCCCCCGACAGCTCATCCACGGTCGCCACCGCGCGCTGAAATCGGCGAAACGGGACACCGTCGCAGAACGCGTTGCCGTCGTTGCGAATGTCGACCTTGCCGGCGGCAACGTTTTTGACGAGGCTCCAATGTCCGTCGCTGCAGGTGAGCCAGGAGAAGCCTCGCTCCGGCGCGTAGAGCAGATACTCTTCCCAAGGGTAACGAACAGCATCGAAGACGACGCTGCGCACCATGTAGCCGATCACGCGCCAACGAACCTCGTCGAGCGTTCCTTCGGTTCCCAGCGGCAACTGCGGCGGCCTCGTCAGCGGCGCGAGGCTCACCAAGAAAGCCAGCGCGTTGCCACGAACATCCAGCAGCGCTCCGCAGTGCTGGCACGCGACACGCTCGGACCGATCGGGCGCTGCCAGCGAAATCGATCCCGCACATTGCGGGCAGTTCATCGCGGAGACGGCGACCTGCTGCAACGGGCGGCTGATCGCCGTCGCTCCTTGCAGTCCGAGATCGCCGAGCGTCACCTCACGCCCGAGATACAGCCGCGGCGGGTCGTCGCTGTAGTCGATCGTCGCCGTCAGATCGGCCGCTGCACTCAGATCGGCATAGCGGAACTCAGCGCCCGGTTCGATCGACTCGGGAAGTTCTCCCTCCGCGGCAAGCAGCCGCGCTTCGCCCGCTTCCTGCACCGTGAACGAGATCCCTGCGATGGCAAGTCGCTGAGCTGGCTGCAACGTCTCGAAGGCCGGCAACCGCTCTGTCGCTTCCACGCGACGTGTCAGGAAGAACCGCCCCATCGCCTCCGCGATCCAACCCCACGTGCCGTCATCGAACGCTGCGAGCCACTCGTCCCAGCGTCCTCCCGCAGCGTGACCGAGTTGGAGGTGTCCTCGCAGCACGAACCCGTTCTGACCTTCGGCGCCGCGCAGTTCGAGTCGAAGTGGGGAACTGGTCTCGGTCACCGGCGCGACCTTGCCGATCTCTTCGAGTTTGCGATCCAGGCGCGAGACCAAGACGCCGCAGAACTCGCAGCGCATCACCACGGCCGACGCCGTTTTGAATACGATCTCCGCGCCGCAGGACGGACAACCGGCGCCGGCCGGACTCATCGTGAGCGCCTGGCGCGCGATTTCGGTGTTCCCGGGCCGCGGCCGATCTTCGTGACCGTGACCGAGGTCGCGACCAACTCGTGCGTCAACTCCGCTTCCCACGGCCAATCGGCTACCGGCCGGCAGCAGTACACGTTGAAAGAGGCCCAGCCGGTTTCGGGAAAGGTGTGGCAGGCCAGGTGCGATTCGGACAACAGGATCAACCCTGTGATACCCCCGGGAGCTGGAAACCGGTGCCACTGCGGCGGCGCCGCGACCGTCAACCCCAACGCCGCCACCACCTGGCTGCACACGCGTGCCAGCCGCTCCGCATCGCGCAATCGCGCCGGCTCACATCCGTACGCATCGACGATCCACTCACACCCCTGATCCATCACCCCGCAGAATACCGCACCCCCAATTCGGGGACGGCATACCAATTTCGCTACCGACCCTGGCCGCGACCCCGCGCTATGATCGCGTGCCGATGAGTCCACACAGCGAATCAACGACCGGGTCGATCACACATCTCTCGCTGAGCGATGCGTTCAGCCGAATTCACGAGCATTGGCGGCCCAAGCTGGTCGGTGTGCTCAACGGGCAAGCGGTCAAGCTCGCCAAGTTTCAAGGCGCGTTCGTCTGGCATACGCACGCTCACGAGGACGAGATGTTCCTCGTGGTGCGCGGTCGGTTCTGGCTGGAATTTCGCGATCGGAGGCTGGAGGTCGGCGCGGGTGAATTCGTGACCGTGCCGCGCGGCGTCGAACATCGTCCGGTTGCCGCTGAGGAGGTCGAGGTACTGCTCTTCGAGCCGTTGGGGACGCTCAACACGGGCGATGCGCTTCACGAATCCTTCACTGCACCCATCGATGATCCGCTGTAGCGCCACCTTTCACCGGCCGATCACGGTGCGTTCGCGCGCCGGGCTTGTGTGAGTTTCAAAGATCACTTCTCGGGGCACGCCGACCGTTACGCCGCGGCTCGGCCAAGCTATCCGTCGCGGCTGATCGACTACATTGCCGATGCTGCGCCGGGCCGTTCGTTGGTGTGGGACTGTGGCGCCGGCAACGGCCAAGCGGCGGTGTCGTTGGCGCAACGATTCGCAGCGGTTCGGGCCACCGATGCCAGCGCGCAACAGTTGGCGCAGGCAAGCGAGCATCCTCGCGTTACGTATCGACAGGCGCGCGAAGATCAGTCGGGACTGCCGGACGGCGCCGCCGACCTGGTCACCGCGGCTCAAGCGGCGCACTGGTTCGATCTCGACAAGTTCTACCGCGAGTGCCGGCGAGTGCTGCGCACCAACGGTGTGGTCGCTGTCTGGTGTTACGGGACGCACCGCGTCGAACCGGCCATCGATGAAGTCACGCGCCTGTTCTACGACGGCACCTTGGCAACCTACTGGCCGCCCGAACGAGCGATCGTGGACCGGCTCTACGCGGCCTTGGACTTTCCGTTCGAGGAACTCGATCCGCCTCCCTTCGAGCTGCACTGCGATTGGCGACTCGGTCAACTCCTCGACTACATCGAGTCCTGGTCGGCCACACAGCGCTATCGCGCGACCCACAATCGCAGTCCGATGCCGGAGTTGGTCGAGGCGTTGACCCCGCTGTGGGGCGATCCGATGCAGGCCCGCGCCGTGCGTTGGCCGATCGGCTTGCGAATCGGCCGGGTTACACCTTGAGTTGATTGCTTCCCTAACGCGGCCGTTCGTCGTAAAACTCTCCAGTCCCAAGGAAGAGACGAGGTCGAGATGCGTGCAGCAGGGCTCTTGTTCTTCGTGATCATCAGCGGGCTGACCCGGCTGCAAGCCGCCCCGGCTCACGTCCCCGACCTGATCGTCATTCGCTTGATGCCGGCGGCTCAGGCGCTGCAGTCCGAGCCAACCGCGACGACGTTGCCGGCCTGGGCGCGTGCGGCCGGACTCTTGTCGCTCGACCCAGTGTTTCGCGGCCCCTTTCTGCCGGCCGAGCGGCGTTTCGGATTGGACCGCGTGTTCGTCGCGCGTGTCCCGGCCGGTACCGATGTCCTGGCACTCGCGGAATCGTTGAAGCGTCTGCCTGAAGTCGACGATGCCCACCCTGACTGGATCGGCGAAGGGGGCGAGGCGATCCCCGACGACACGCAATTCGGAACGCAATGGAATCACCGCAACGTTGGGCAGACCGGCGGACGCGTCGACGCCGATATGGACCTCACCGAAAGCTTTTCGATCGCCACCGGCCGCGCCGAAACGGTGATCGCGGTGATCGACAGCGGTATCGACGGTGACCACCGCGAATTTCTGGGACGCGTCGTGCCCGGCGGATTCGATCACGTCAACGAAGATTTCGATCCCGAAGACGATCAAAGCCACGGAACTTCGTGCAGTGGGATTCTCGGCGCACGCGCCAACAACCGTTTCGGGATCTCGGGCGTTGCGTGGTGGCCGGTGCTCGTCCCGGAGAAGGTGCTCAACGCCTCCAACTCGGGGACGAACCTCGATCTTGCCGAAGGACTGCGTCACGCGGCGCGCGCCGGCGTCTCGATCGCAAACATGTCGTTGATTCGCTATCCCAACAACTCCACGCTCTCCAGCGCCGTGCTGTTTGCCTACGACGCCGGGGTGATCCTGATCGGCTGCAACGGTAACGACGGCACAGCCGTGCCCAACTACCCAGCGTCGTACGAGCAAGTTCTCGCCACCGGCTGGAGCGACAGCAACGACAATCGCGCGCTGCAGTCCAACTTCACGCCGGGGCTGGATGTGATGGCGCCCGGTGCGTCGGTGCCGACGGTGATCTACAACAGCGATGTCGACGGCAAGAGCAATTTCAACGGTTGCTCGGCCGCCACGCCCAACGCTACCGGTGTCGCGGCGCTGTTGCATGCGCTCGACCCGACACTGCGCTTCGAGGAATTGCGCGACACGCTGGAGCGCACCGCACAGGATCAAGTCGGATTGCCCAGCGAGGACCTTCCGCCGCGACGATTACTACGGTTACGGGAGGATCAACGCGCTACCGCCCAGAGCTTCGGCTACGTCAGCCGCAATCGGATCCACGCCGAACGACTTCGAGTTGCGCAAGACCGCAGCCACGCAACTGGAGGTGCGAGGCCTGTGCGCGATCTGACCGGCGCCGAAGACGGGTCACCGTCAGCGGCACCTCTACACCGCCTGGAGGCCCCGCGCAACTGCTCAGCGGCATCACCAACGCGAGCGGCGTGGCGACATCGACATTCGACGCGGCGGGACCGATCCCCACCGGCGCCTCGCAATTCACGCTGACCGATTTGACGAAACCCGGCTTCGTACGTGATAGCAGCGCCGATCGGCGCACCAGCATCACGCACAATCCGGATCTCAACGGACTCCACATTGCCGCGATCCGCTTCACCGACGACTTCTCGGCGCTGACCATCGATGTGCAGGTTTTGATGATGACGACGTGCCCGAGGGTTTGGTGACGGTCTCGGCGACGCTGAGCGGGCTTACCACTCGTCCCCCTGCTCAACGCCACCACGCGCTTCGCGGCAGGGGGCGTGGTTCGGTTCGTGCACCAGCCTCTACCGTTGCTTCCCGGTGTTCATACCTTCACCGTCACGAGCATCTCCAAGAGCGGCTTTGTGTGGGAAACGGCACGCGATGTCGCGACCGTTTCGACGCGTACCGTGCTGAGCAGCGCTGCCGACCTCGACGGCGATGGTGTCGCGAACCTTGTCGACAATTGCCGGCAACTTGCCAACCCCAACCAAGCCGATCTCGACGGCGACGGTGTGGGTGATGCGTGCGACGTCTGTCCGGGGCTCGATGATCCTGCGCAGAAGGATTTCGACGCAGATGGCGTCGGAGATCGTTGCGATTGCGCGCCGTTCAACGCAGCGAGCATCGATGTCGCCGAGGTCGCGGGGGTCTCGTTCGCGAGCGACAAGACGACACTCAGTTGGGACGGAGTCGTCGGCGCCGACCGTTACGATCTGCAGTCGGGACTGGTGTCGCAGTTGCCGGCCGGCGATTACGGGGCGTGTGTCGCCAACGATCTCGGCCAGCGTCGCTACCTCAGCAGCGACCCTGTGGCGGTCGGCTCGGCTCGTTTTTTCGTGGTCATCGCCGACGACGCGACCTGCGGTCAAGGCACGCTGGGACGGCGTTCCAACGGCGTCGAACGGATCAATGCCAACCCATCGCGCTGCTCCTTGATTCGTGTCACGTCGCTGCGGTTGACTATGGCGCGCACTTGCGGCAGACAAGATCCGCTGCAAGGAGGCCACCATGAAGGTCGAGAATGCAATGACGCAGCCGGTCCACAGCGTGCTGCTGTGGACCAATTTGGGCGAGGTGATCCGCGTGATGTGGGAGAAGGACTGCGGATTGTGCCGGTCGTCGATGAGGCCGATCAACTCATCGACGTAGTCACCGACCGCGACATCTGCATCGCGTTGGGAACGCACCTGTGCCGCCCGCATCAGTTGGTTGCGGGCGAGATGATCCGCGGTAACTGCTATGTGGCGCACCCGTGGGAGGACTGGAAGTCGTCTGCACCTGATGGGTGAGCGCCGCGCGACGATTACCGGTGGTCGACAAGCTGGGAAAGCTGATCGAATGCTGACGCTGAGCGACATCATTCGGGTTGCCAATCCTGCGCTCGCCACCGAGCCGGGTGGTGTCAGCTACGAGCAGTTGATCGAGACGATGAAGCCAGATCGCGGCTCGTCTGATCTGCCCGCCTGCCACGGAGCGCGTCGTTCGGCTCGAGGTTGAAATCACCGTGCGCCGTCGTTTGACGCGGCGATAATGGGGGCGTGCCCGAGCTGCCCGATGTCGAGTTGTATCTGCATGCGCTGCGGTTGCGCGTCGGCGGCGCCGTGTACGAAGGCGCGCGACTGACCAGTCCGTTTCTGTTGCGCTCCGTCGATCCGCCTCTGAGCACGCTTCAAGGGCGACGCGTCTGTGGCCTGCACCGGCTCGGCAAGCGGGTGGTTTTCGAATTCGATTCCGAGTTATTTCGGTATTGCACCTGATGACGTTTACCGCTCGCGCTGGCGGCCGCACGGCGCCAAAGTCCCAGGCAAGACTGGGCTGGCAGCATTCGATTTCAGCAGCGGAACGCTGCTGCTGACCGAAGCGAGCCAAGAAGCGTGCCGCGTTGTTCGCGGTGCAAGGTCGCAGCGGTTTGGCGGAGCACGATCCTGGTGGGTTGGAGCTGCTGGGCGCGACGCTTCAGTCTTTCGAACAATCACTGGTGTCGAGAAAACCGTACGCTCAAACGGGCCTTGACCTGACCCGGGTGACTGTTCAGCGGGATCGGCAACGCGTACTCCGATGAGATCCTGCAATGCGCACGGCTTTCACCGTTGCAACTGACGCTCAATCTCGATCCAGAGCAAATCGAGCGACTGTATCGAGCC
Organism: Acidobacteriota bacterium; assembly: GCA_046331425.1. Lineage (GTDB taxonomy): Bacteria > Acidobacteriota > Polarisedimenticolia > J045 > J045 > JANNUT01. The sequence continues at coordinate 3,386 of JAXLQU010000033.1, read as the reverse complement.
ACGGTCGAAACGCCAGCGGCTGGCGCGATCGCTTGATCGCCGAGCACGGGGACGCGGCCCGGACAAAGTGACGGCGTTTCGCGACGGTATGGCCGCACGGCCGTTTCCGGCAACCGTGTCCGGACTGCGGCGCACCGGTGCAACGGCTGGTTCGGCGCCGGCAACGAGGCGAACCACCGCGCTCGCTGTCAAACTGGAGGGAGGCTCTGGTAGATCGTGCAGCCATCGCAACTGCTCAAGCGCGACTGGCCCCGCACGCTCGAAGAACTCGAGCTGCGGTATCGGGACAGAGAGCATCAGTAGATCTTCGGAATTAGGCAGGATGTCGTGCGGCACGTAGTCGGTCCAGGACGAGCCGAACGCCCGGGCCAACGCCTGCTCCTCGACATGAATGCGATACAAGAAAGCGCTCGCTACCGGCACCAGCAACAACGGGAGCGCCAACCAGCGCCCGAACATCAGCGCCATCGCCACGAACGCCATCGCGGCGCCGGTATAGGCCGGTGACGCACCCATCGATAGGGGCCGCTCGTCACGAGTTGATGATCCGCATGAATCGCGACATCGACGGTGAACCAACGGCCGAGTACCAGAATCGCCCACCAGCGCAGCGCCAGTCCCGCAACGAACAGCAGCCCCACAGCCGCGAGGCCTGTGCGCGGTAATCGATACCGGAACGCCGCACATGACTCGCAACAATCACCGAGAGCACCAAGCCGAGCGTGATCGTGACCCAAAACACCGCCAACGATCCGCGGTCGGAACGTACGGCCGCGTGCTGCTCGCTCGCCTACGCAGCCAGCAATAGTTCGGAAACGCCGTACCCGATGCAGGCCAACGCCGCAGGAGAGAGCATCCGGCGCTCAGTCGAGAAACAAGGGCGGATGTTTCATGATGGTTGGTCCTTCCTGATACTCACGCGCCAGCGCCAGCAAGGCCGGTTCTCCCCACAAGCGCCCTGTGAACAGGCTTCGTCGGCGTTCCGTCGCTTCGGAATCCGTTCGGTACGACGACTTGCGGATGGCCGGTCAAGTTGGTCAACAACAGCATGTCGCCACCGAAACTCGGCGCCACCAGCACCGGATACTCATCCATCAAGGTCTCCATCTGCTGCATCACCATCCGTCGTACGCGATTGGCGCGCAGATACTCGACCGCTGGAATCAGTTGTCCTTGTCGGAAGAGGTTGGGCCATGCCCCTTCGGATTGGCGTTTCAACCCGGTGTCCGCGCCGCTGCGTGTCAGCTCGTCGAAGGCGCAGGCCGCTTCCGCCGTGAGGATCGTCGCCATCGCGGTGACCGGGAGCGTCACCGGCAGCTTGACGGGCACCAGACCGATCTCGAGCGTGCGCAGCATCTCGAGCGCCGCGAGATCGTTCTTCTGCCACTCACGAAACGCCTGCTTGTCTTCACCCGGCCCGGCCAGCGTGGCGTAGTCGACATCGAATAGATCCTGCAATACGCCCACGCGCATGCCGCGCACATCGAGGTCGGAACGCCAGATGAAGCCTGCATCTTTTGCCGCAGCATCCAATCCATCGGCACCGGCGATCGCGGCGTGGATCAGCGCCAGGTCTTCGACCCGCCGAGCGATCGGGCCGAGCTTGTCCATGCTCCAGGAGAGCGCCATCGCACCATAGCGGCTGACCGCGCCGAAGGTAGGACGCAAGGCCGACGTGCCGCAGCGCGTCGAGGGCGACACGAGGCTTCCCCAGGTTTCGGAACCGATCGCGAATCCCATCAAGCCGGCGGCGACACAGGAGGCCGAACCGGCGCTCGATCCGCTCGATCCTTGATCGAGTTTCCATGGGTTGCGCGTCGTCCCACCGAACCACTCATCGTCCATCGCCAGCTCACCCAGCGTGGTCTTGGCGAGCAGAACGGCACCAGCCGCCTCGAGTTTGCTGACGACGGTGGCCTTCTCGGGACGCGTCTGCGTTTTGTATGGACCGGCGCCCCATGTCGTGGGATAGCCGGGAACGGCCAAGAGATCTTTGGCGCCATAGGGAATGCCGTGTAGCGGGCCGCGCCAGTTCCCCTTCGCGATCTCGGCATCGGCTTGCGCCGCCTGTTGCAACGCCAACTCCTCGGTGCGCGTGATGACCGCCAACAGTTTCGGATCGTGCTTCTCGATGCGCGCCAGATAAAACTTGGTCAACTCGGTGCTGCTGATCTCTTTCTTGTGAATCAACGCCGCCAGATCCTGCACCGAAAGAAACGCCAGATCGCTGTCCTTGGCGGGGCGTGCGGTGGCCGGTAGTGCCGAAACAGCGAGTTGTGCCTTGCCGGGAGGTGGCGGCACCAGCGGTTGGAACACCAGAGCAGGGGAGATCCCGTTGTCGATCGCGACGGCACGCAGCGCCTTGAACGCGCGCTCCAACTCGTCGGCGCCGGAGACCAAGAGCTTGCGCTGCTCCTTGCTGAGTGTCAGGCCGGAAATCCATTCGGCCTTGGCAATCATTTCCGGCGTGACCTTTGCCGAGCCGGAGCCCTCGGCCGCCAACGCTCGCACGAAGCAAGCTCCCGCAGTGGTCGTGGCAAGTGAGGAGAGAAACGTGCGACGTGAGGATCTCATGCGGAATACCTCGCGAGCACCGTTTTCACGATGTCGCTGGTGGCGTGTGTCTTCTCGTCGCCAACGCTGACGACAGCAATTCCGAGCGCATGATGAACGGCCTGCTCTTCGGCTGGAAGTGTCGATGGCCGATAGTCGGTTCCCTTCGCGTGGCAGGCAGGACGCAGCAGCGACAACGTGGCCGCCACCGTGGTTTCAGGAAACCACGTGACCCAGTCGACGCATGCCAGCCCGGCGATCAACAACATCCGTTCCGCCAGTGGAATGAGCGGACGTTGTATTCCGCGATTGGCGCGCGCCGAGGCATCGTCGTTGAGTGCCACTACCAGCCGATCGCCCGCCGCACGAGCAGCCGCCAAATAGCGAGCGTGACCGACGTGAAGCACGTCGAACAGCCCGTTGGCCAGCACCACGCGGACACCTGGAGGCTGCGCGAGTTCATCGGCCAACGACTCGCGCGCGATGATCTTCGACCACGGATCGCGCATCACTCGGTCCACACTTCCAGCAGCGCCGCGACGATCTCCTGACGCGTGACGGTCGCCGTGCCGCTCTTCATCACGACGAGGCCGCCTGCGACGTTCGCCAGTTCGGCCGCCTCGCGCCACGTGCCGCCGGCGGCGCGCGCCGCGGTGAAGACCGCTATGACGGTGTCGCCGGCGCCGGTGACATCGGCGACCTCGTCGCTCACGAACACGGCGATCCGCGCCGGCGGTTGGCCGCGTTCGATCAAGGTCATGCCGCGACTACCGCGTGTCGCCAACAGCGCGGTACAACCGATGCGGCGTCGCAACGTTTCGCCGGCCGCGTTG
>JAXLQU010000032.1:0-43855 GCA_046331425.1 Acidobacteriota bacterium | reverse complement strand
TGGGCTACAACGGAGGCGAGTACTTCAGCTTCTCTGAGGGGGTGTCGCTCTACGTGGACTGCGCGGATCAGGATGAAGTGGATGAATACTGGGAGAAGCTCGTGAAGGCAGGAGCGAAGCCCACGGCATGCGGCTGGATCAAAGACCCCTTCGGTCTTTCTTGGCAAATTGTCCCGAGACGATTCACCGAGCTAATCGGTGATAGGGACGCCAAGAAGGTGAAGGCTGTGATGGAAGCGATGATGACAATGGTGAAGCTCGACGTGGCTGAGCTCGAGATAGCTTACAACGAGGCATAGTCGTGATCGGCTGGTCGGTTGCCCGAGCGTTCCATCAATGACGCGCAACACGCCGCTGCAGCCGAACACCATCGGCGTCGGCTGAGCGGCAGGCGTCAGTCACACGTAGGGAATCCGAATGAGATCTCGAACTAACATTCACCGCGTTGTGCTGATTCTCGATCAAGCCAGCGGCGAAGTCTTTCCTCGGTCGCCACTCTGAGTTCGGTCCCGCATCCCGCAGCATTGGCTTGCGCGTGAGCAGCCATCAGCGCAGCCATCGCGTCGCAACCGACAGCAGGCTGACGAAACTACCTCGGCACCGAGATCGCCCGAGGCATAGGCCATAGCAATCTGCCTTTGTGAACGTCCAAACCGACGAGCATCGTGGTAGCTTCCTACATGGCCGACCTTCAGGATTCACTGCTGGCCAACGATCCAGCATGCGGCTCTGCTCTCGATCCGACTAGCCCGCGAATAGTAGGGGTGTCGGCGCGCAGCATTTCCCGAAGGCATCTCGCCTAGACGCGCATGAAGCCGTCTGCTCCCACGGCCTTCCTTCTCTGTGGTCCGTCGCTTGCGGGGAAGAGTTCATTCGCGGCGGGGCTCGCCAACATCGTGGATGCAAGGATCGTTTCGGCGGATGAGATCAATCGGAATCGTGGACTCCCATTCGGGGCGCAGGGTCTGCCGGAGTCGGTCTGGGCAGAGACGCTGGAGACTCAGCTCCACGCCGTACGCCTCGCTGCGTCCCACCATCGGTCAGTCATCATTGATGACACGCTCTGTTATCGCTGGATTCGTGACCGCTTTCGGCAAGAGGCGTGTCTCGTTGGCCTCCCGTCCATCCTGCTGCTCTTTCCGATCGATCTCTTAGAGGCTGAACGGCGACGCAGTCAACTAGTGGTCACCCATGAGCGCCCAGTGCTGAGTCGCGAGCGCCTCGAGACTCATCTGACCCAGTTCGAGTGGCCTGACGACGACGAAAACCCAGTTGCGGTACAGCCTCACGACACGCCGGTATCCTGGACACGGCGCCACTTAGGGATGCACCGCCTCATTCCCTAGCAGCGCGCTCGAGCGGACTCGCGGCACTCGCGCCGCTCTCCGCTTAGCGCTGTTGCTAGGCCGTAGTGCAGAGATCGGGGTGACTCGTGGAATTCATCATTGGTCTTACGCTGGCTGTCGCTGTGGGACTGTTCGCTACGGCAGTCGGATTGGATAAAGACCGGAGCTTCTATCCCACGATCACAATCGTGATTGCGAGCTTGTACGTCTTGTTCGCCGTCATGGGCCAATCGACCCACGCACTATTGATTGAATTGGTGATCTGCGCGGGCTTTGTGATCGCTGCCGTGGCTGGATTCAAGGGATCACTCTGGATTGTGGTGGGGGCGCTTGCAGGTCATGGCCTTCAGGATTTCGTGCATACCTTGTATATCCCTAACCCCGGTGTTCCAGTTTGGTGGCCTGGATTCTGTGGCATGTACGATGTCGCGGCTGCCGTTTACCTAGCGTGGCTTATCAGGATCGGTCGTGTGCGCGCTTCGGGCGATCCACTCATTGCACTCGACACTACCGCGACGCACTCTGGCGAGTGATTTCCTTAGTCATCGGGCCTAGCCCATCAACAAGGAGAATAGCGATGACGAAGCCGATCAATCGAGCGACCGCAATGACCGTGAGTGTTGTCGCGCTACTGGTCGGAGTCGCCGGGGGCTGGTACTTCGGGCGCGTCGAGGCGAATCGAGAGGTCCTCAGTCTCGCGTTGGCCCACGAACTGGAAGTGACTGGCTTGTGCGCGAACGGACTGAAGCTCGAGCTGATCGAACGATCGGATAGTGTGGTCATGCTGTTGGAACGGCGGCTCGCCGAAGCCGTTGCCAATGCGAACCAACTCATCGACGAGGGCGCCCGGTTTGACCCCACCGAAGCACCAAACCTCGCGGACTCGGTGCGACGCGCAGCCGACTACTACGGAGCGAGGAACGATGCACCACGGAAACAATCCGCGGATGCTCTTTCTGCACGGCTCGGCACTCAGCGCTCGTCGTTAGACCACTGAGCGGGGCGCTCGTCATGACGTATTGTGTTCAACGTCGCATCGCTTCTGTTTCGGGAAGCCTGACTGTGGTCGTGCCTAGGATCGGTACGCGCAGCTTCGCCCGCCTGGGGATGCGGCAGCGATCATGATCGCCTCGGAAGAGTCGTCTGCATTCTGGAAAGGAGCGATCGACGTGCGATTTGAAACCTTGGCCGTGCATGCAGGTGCATCTGCAAATCCGCATACAGGAGCGGTGACCCCCTCGATTCACCTCTCCACGACCTTCGAGCGCGCCCCCGATGGCTCATTCCCATTGGGCTACGAGTACATTCGGGACGGAAACCCAAATCGAAATGCGTTGGAAGCGGCGCTCGCGCAGCTCGAAGGCGGCGCGACAGCAGTCGCGTTCGCGTCGGGAATGGCCGCAACGATGGCGGTGTTTCAGACGCTGGCACCGGGTGATCATGTCGTGGCTCCGCTGGATGCCTACTTCGGCACTGCCAAGCTGCTCCGCACTCATCTCCGCACTCTCGGGTTGGAGGTGACGTTCGTCGACATGACAAACCTGCGTGCCGTGCAGGAGTCGTTTCGACCCGCAACTCGGCTCTTGTGGTTGGAAACCCCTTCAAACCCAACCATCGCGATCACTGATCTACAAAGCATTGTGGCGATCGCCAGTCGTCACGTATTGACGGCATGCGATAACGCATGGCGACACCGTTCCTGCAACGGCCGCTTGCGCTGGGTGTCGACCTGGTGATGCATTCCACCACCAGTATATCCGGCCATTGCGACGCAATGGGCGGCGTTGTCGCCCGCGAAGAGAACGCGGGTATCCAGGTCGCCTCGCTCGCTCAAGTCACAGGCGGTGCTGTTCCTTCTCCCTTCGACTCATGGTTGGTCGCCCAGGTGTACCGCGCCGTGGCGAATGCGCGCGCACTGCAGTAACGCTGCGGCGGTGGCCGCCTTTCTTTCCAGCCATCCAAGGGTTGAGCGCGTCCATTACCCCGGCCTTCCGAACGATCCTGGATACGCGGTCGCAACGCGTCGGATGGCGGCGGCGGGAGGATGCTCGTTTATCGTTCCGGGCGGTCAGCGGAGGCGTTTGCCGTTGCCGCGCGCTTGCGACTTTTCACTCGCGCGGCAGGGCTCTGGTGGTCTGAGCCTGGTCGAGCATCGCGCGTCGATGGAGGGTCGAGACCCGCGCGCCGGAGGGTTTGTTGAGGCTATCGATTGGTCTTGAACACCCGGAGGATCTCATCGCCGATCTAACCTCGGCGCTTGGCGATTAGCGGCGCACTAACGCGCACCGAGCCTTGCGTCGGGCCTTTGCGATCGCACCTAACGTGAGCGCGCGGGACGCGCTTCGAATGAAAGGAGCACAACACAGAATGCGGATGAATCGACTGATACCGATGCTGCTGGTGAAAAGCATGCCTGCCAGCGTCGAGTCGAAGAGCGATGAGTGGGGCTGGGCCATGCTCCACTTGGACGACTGTCGCTTGACGTTGGATCAATCAATCCATCTTCATGCCGACGTGCCTCGGGAGTCTGTTCTCTACTTGTAACCAGACGACATCGTGCTAGTTTTCCGCATGGCTGACCTCCGGGTTTCACTGCTGGCCAGCGATCCTACCTGCGACACTGCTCTCGTTCGCACCTCCGCGCTTCCTGATCGGGACACGCGAATGGCATGCAGCCTCTTCTCGCGCGATCGTGCCCTGGTCGACTCCGCTGCCTGTTGGTCTGAGGTGTTGTCATGAAGCGCCTCCTCAACGAGGCACTGAACGCCGGTCTCATTGCGCTGGGGGTCGCGTCAGCAGGGATGGGCTTGAAGGGTTTTCTGCTGGCGAGTAACTTCATCGACGGTGGCGTGACAGGTGTTTCCATGCTGCTCGCGAAAGCGACCGGGTTTCCGCTCGCTGTCTGGCTACCTCTCGTCAACCTTCCATTCGTCGCCGTGGGCTATCGACTGATGGGGCTCGCCTTCGCGATCCGCAGCGTTATCGCGATCGGGAGTCTCACGCTCGCCCTGGCAGTGGTCCCGTTTCCTGAGGTGACGCAGGATCTGCTGCTCACCGCGGTGTTCGGCGGGTTCTTCATCGGTGCCGGCATCGGACTGGCAGTCCGCGGTGGCGCGGTACTGGACGGCACGGAGATCGCGGCACTTCTCATCAGCCGGCGTGGCGATCTTCTGAGAGTTGGCGATGTGATCCTCATATTCAACGTGGTCCTGTTTTTGGTTGCCATATCTCTTCTGGGAGTCAACGCTGCGCTGTACTCCATCCTCACCTACGTGGCCGCGGCGAAGACACTCGACTTCGTCTTCTATGGGTTCGACGAGTACACCGCAATCACTATCGTGTCGGGCGAACATGCTGCGATTCGTGACGGCATCACGAGCCAGCTCGGTCGAGGCGTGACGGTTTACCGAGGTTACGGCGGGATGAGTCGAGAAGATCGCGACATTCTGTACTGTGTCGTCACGCGACTCGAGGTCGGACGGGTGAAGGCAATCGTGCGGCAGTGTGATCGAGATGCTTTTGTCGTTTCTCATCCGTTGACCGGTGCAGAGGGCGGAGTTATCAAGAGGAGAGGGCTTCACTGAAGCCGTTACCCAACAGATGCTCATGAAGACGGGGGAAGCCAGAGAGCGAATGTCTCAGACTTGCTCGCAGAAGGGGCTCGCAGTTCTCATCGCTCCTCGCTGATGCGACTCGCAACGACCCGGCCGGGGAGCGAGCCGAACCTTCCCCCGGCTGACGCCCGAATCGCTGCGGATTGCGCGATCCAACCGATCGGCCCGCTCACTGGAGCAGGCTGGCCCACGACGCGCTGCCTCACCGCACCGGTGCCGCGAACTCTCGCCAGTTTCGGCTACGATAACGCCCTGATTCTCTAGCGCTGCGCCGCCTCGAGGAGATGACATGCGCTCTGCCCTCCGAAGTACTGCTGCCGTCGTTGTCGGGTTCATCGTTGCTAGCGTCGTCATGATGATCGTCGAAGCGATCAACGGGCACCTTATCCATCCTGATCTGGCAAAGGCGGCCGAAGGGGTGACCGATCGCGAAGCGCTCGAGCGGTTAGCAGGCGCGCCTCGCGCGTTCTGCCGATCATCTTCCGCTGGTTGGATTCTTGGAAGCGTTGCCGGCGGTTGGACAACCGCACGTATCGCAACGGGGGCAACGGTGAGGCATTGCACGATACTGGGCGTGCTGCTGACACTCGCCGGCATTGCAAACAACTTGATGATTCCTCCGCCTACATGGTTCTGGATTGCGATCGTCGTGTTCGTCCCCGCGGCGTACATCGGTGCACGCCTCGCACCGCAGCGTTGAGACTCGTTGCACTCGGACTCCCTGGCTGGGCGGCCGACGTGATGCCCCTCGTCAATGCGCACCTGGCGAACGGAGAGAAGAAGACGGCCCGCATCAGCAGCAAGAAAGCGCTGGCGGTTCTGTTCTCGGACACCGCAGACACGAAGCAGTACGGAACGGGATCAGAGCCAGCGCAGGGCAAGAGCTCACACGATTGGGAGATGGGCCAGAGCTATGGCGACCTACCGGTGATGAAGCGCAACACAGCGGCAGGGTTACGACAACCGCTGCGAGTTCTCGCGTGAAGTGGCGATGACCCAACCGCGCGCGATTGCCCTCACCTCGCTGGCCATGGTTGCCTTCGCCAGCAACTCGCTGCTCTGCCGCGTCGCTTTGAAACACACACAGATCGATGCAGCCAGCTTTACCTCGATTCGGCTGATCTCGGGCGCGATGATGCTCGCGTTGATCGCAAGTATCGCGCGAGGCACAAGGGCTGGCCGCGGTAACTGGTGGTCGGCCTTGGCGCTGTTTATCTATGCAGCCGGCTTTTCATATGCGTACGTAAGCCTCACCGCAGCAACAGGCGCGCTGCTACTGTTTGGTGCCGTCCAGGCCACGATGATCGGGCACGGTCTTTGGGCGGGAGAACGCTTGTTGCGGCCGCAACTCATCGGCCTCGTGATTGCACTCAGCGGGCTGGTGGGCCTGTTGTTGCCAGGGCTTTCCGCACCGCCGTTGCTTGGCTCGCTGTTGATGATAAGCGCCGGCATTGCCTGGGGCCTCTATTCGCTGCGCGGGAGAGGTGCGGGCGATCCCACCAAGGTGACGGCAGGGAACTTCATGCGTGCGGCGCCCCTCGCTGCGGTGCTGAGTGCGACGATGCTTGGCAGTGCATCCGTTGATCGCGCTGGAGTCTGTTTGGCAGTTGTGTCGGGCGCACTGGCGTCGGGCATCGGATACGCGGTTTGGTACACGGCATTGCCTGCGTTGAAGGCAACCACCGCTGCAACCGTGCAGCTCAGCGTTCCGGTTATCGCGGCGTTGGGAGCGATCGCCTTCCTTGGTGAGACGCTCACAGCGCGCTTGGTATTGGCGTCGATGGCGATACTCGGCGGCGTTGCGCTCGTGATCTTGGAGAAACCACGGCCAGGAAGCTCTGAATAGCATCGCCAGGCCGACGGTAGGCCGCGTTGCGGCTAGACTCTCCCGGCTTCGTGTAACACTCACCGCCACCGCGAACCGAAAGGAGATTCACCATGGCCAGCACCGCCGACACGATCAAGAGTCTTTACGCCGCCTTTGCGCGCGGTGATGTACCCACTGTCCTGGCGGCGCTTGCGCCGAATGTGAGTTGGACCGAGGCGGAAGGATTTCCCTATGGTGGTACCTATGTCGGACCCGACACGGTGCTCGAGAACGTCTTCATGAAGTTAGGTTCTGAGTGGAACGGTTTCGCTGCTGTTCCTCACGAGTTCATCGCCGAGGGGAGCACGGTCGTCGCGCTGGGCGACTACAGCGGGACCTTCAAGGCAACAGGCAAGAGTTTCAAGGCGCCGTTTGCGCACGTCTGGAAGTTCGATGGGGGCCGCGTCGTTTCCTTCAGGCAGTACACGGATACGGCGATTGTTCAGCAGGCGATTCGATGAGGCCCGTTGAGGTGACGTCCTCCCCAAAACCTCTACCAGCCCCAACGTCGACTGGTAGCCCCCTGAGAAGGACAGCGATCTCAGGCCGAAGAAGTAATTCACGTACTGGTCGATGGCGAGGTCCCGAGTCCCGCTAGAATCCGAGGCGAATCGTGGTGACCTCGAGCAACATCCTATGGACCGTGGCCAAGACCTGAAGCCGACAGAGCACGAGCGATTGGAGCGGGACGTCTACGACGCCCTGCAGTGCTACACGCTCGCGCGCGGGGATCGAGAGTTCATCCATCAGCATGTTGTCGATGCGTGGACTGCACAGCACGCCAACGAGCAAACCAAACCGATCGCGCTGACGTTCGCACTCGTCGGGCTGTATCTGCACATCGAGAGGAAGTTCTCGGGGCGCCAAGTACAACGCGCGCACATGAGCCTTGCAAGGCACAAGTCGGGTTGGCCATTGTTTCCGCTGCCACAGGCGCGAGGGTCCGTCACGGTTTTCGATGTCATGACAGCGCCTGCTGGATCTGAGCGAGACCAAGCGATCGATCGCTGGTGCGCGTCGGTTTGGGAAGCGTTCCGCGAGTGTCACCGGTCGGTACCCGAGCTGCTGGCACAACATCGGGTCGAGTGAATGAGCGAAGGCCGTTCCCGCAAGCCCGTGGCCGAGGATAAGATCGCCCGCATGCACACGATTCGTCGCGTCACCAGTGCCGACACACCATCGCTCGATGAGATGTGCGAACTACTTGCCGACGCCGTGCGCGACGGTGCGTCTGTTGGCTTCCTCGCACCGTTGCCACACGCTACCGCCGTCGACTACTGGACGAGCGTGTACGCACTGCTCGATGGCAACCATTACCTGTGGGTCGTCGAGTCCGAAGGAAAGGTGATTGGTTCGGTGCAACTGGCTGCGTGCACGAAGCCGAACGGCCGGCATCGCGCCGAGGTCCAGAAACTGTTGGTGCGCACCACACACCGCGGTCAAGGCCTCGCCACGAAGTTGATGACCGCGCTCGAGTCGTTTGCGCAATCGATCGGCCGCACGCTGCTCGTGCTGGATACCGAGAGCGGGTCGACGGCCGAAGGCGTATACCGTCACATGGGCTGGCAGAGGGTTGGCGAGATCCCCGACTACGCGGGGCGACCCAATGGGCAACTGATTGCGACAGTCGTTTACTTCAAGCGCGTGGTGTAGCGACTCGACAAAACGACTCGACTTCAACCGCGATCCGCCGCGACCAAGGCCGCGCGATCGAATGGAGCAGGTGATGAATCAAAGTCCACACGGCACGCTCCTGGATTACGTTAGAGCGTTCGAAACACTCGATCAGGACAATGTCCTACCGTTCTACAACCTCCCGTGCATGTTCGTTGCGCCGCCGGGTGCGGTTGTTGTCTCGGACGCGAACGCGGCGCGCGCCCTGGTGTCTCAGCTCATCGAGCAGGCGCGTGGGCAGGGATACCGGCGGACCGAGTTGCGCGATGTCGACATGCGTCTGCTCTCGGAGAATCTCGCACTCATCGCCGGCGTGTTCGTGCGCTTTGGCGCTGGTGATCAAGAGATTGCACGGTTCGGCTTTCAGTACACGATGCGCAACGCGGGTGGTGGTTGGAAGATCGTCGTTGCCCTGGCTCACGATCTACCTGGAACCGCTGCACGGTGAAGTAATTGTCACGCCCGCGTGATTTGCAGAGTCCGATGAGTCTGCGATTGCAAGGAAATAACAGCTCGCCTACGCTTCGCTGCGAATCGCGGAGGCAACGCCGCTAGGTCGCTCCAAGAAAGCCCATGCCTCCCCTCGAGCGTGCCATTGAAATCGCAGCCCGCGCGCATGCGGGCCAGCGTGATAAGGCGGGTCGCCCCGCCACCGCTCACCGAGGCTCACGCATCGAGTATGCTGGGCCTCGCCGCGAGTTGATCCGCGCGGCGTCAAGGGCAAAACCATGAAGGTGGTCATTCCAGGCGGAAGTGGTCAGGTCGGAACAGTCTTGGCGCGGGCGTTTCAGGCCGACGGCCACGAGGTCGTGGTGCTCAGCCGCACCGCCGGCAACGCGCCATGGCGAGTGGTCGATTGGGATGCCGAGACAACAGGGCCCTGGGTTAGTGAACTCGATGGTGCTGATGTCGTAATCAACTTGGTAGGTCGCAGTGTCAACTGTCGATACACGTCGCAAAACCGCGAGTCGATCATGCAATCACGCGTTCGCAGCACTCAGGTCGTGGGTGCTGCTATCGCTGCAGCGAACCGGCCGCCGCGGGTGTGGCTCCAGGCCAGCACCGCCACGATCTATGCACACCGCTACGACGCACCGAACGATGAAGCGACAGGAATCATTGGCGGCGACGAACCGGATGCGCCCGATACCTGGCGATTCAGCATCGATGTGGCGCGCTCGTGGGAGCGCGCGCTCGACCAAGCAGTCACGCCTCACACGCGCAAGGTGAAAATGCGCTCGGCGATGACGATGAGTCCAGACCGAGATGGGATCTTCGACACGCTGCTCACGATCGTGCGCCGCAGGCTTGGTGGTCGGGCCGGCGACGGGCGACAGTACATCTCATGGATTCATGAACTCGACTTCATTCGAGCCCTCAACTGGCTGATCGAGCATGACGACGTGGACGGGGCGATCAATATCGCAGCGCCCAACCCACTGCCGAATGCCGAATTCATGCGAATCCTGCGCGAAGCCGCGGGTGTCTCGATCGGCCTGCCGGCGACACGCTGGATGCTGGAGATTGGCGCGCTGTTGATGCAAACCGAAACGGAGTTGATCTTGAAGAGCCGGCGCGTCGTACCCGGCCTGCTCACGAATCGAGGTTTCAAGTTTCAATTCCCACATTGGCCCGAAGCCGCTCGGGATCTCTGCCGACGATGGCGCGAGGCCGAGCGAACAAACTGATTCCTTGGCCTGCCAGCGTGGCGACTGAATCACAATCGCCGGCGAGCACCGAGGCACCACAATCGAGGCATGATCGCCTCCCAGAGGACTGCGATGGCAAAGCTGGATCGGACCAAAGAAAACCCTTGGAAGCTTACGACCCCTCCCGGCACATCGGAGTACACGATGCATGTCGAAGACAAAGAGGGGAAGAAGATTCTGGTCTGCACGGTTGGCAAGACCGTTCTGCACTACGACGCTCGCTGCATTGAAGATCTGCACGCGATGTTGAAGGCCGCAGGCGACTGGGTCGAGCTTGGTGGCGCCGATGAGCAGAAGCCTGCAAAGCCTGGAACGGTGGAGGAATGGGGGCGCTCGACGGGCAACCCTGTGGGCGGTTGGTACGGCCTGAAGAAGGGGCTTCGCGGTCGATTCGGTGTGTACATTCCGCCCTTGATGGAGGCACTCGGCCTCTGCGAGCTGGAGCACAACGCGAAGAACAATCGGATGCGTGCGAAGTAGGTGTCAAGTTCAGGCTGCTGATCTCAAGGACTCGGGAGCTGCGTTGTGCAGACACTGATCGTCTCGGTGGCAGCGCTGCTGGCTTCGGCGCTCACGCTGTTCTCAGGTTTCGGACTCGGTACGCTGCTCATGCCGATCGTCGCTGTTTTCGTGCCGATCGACGTCGCGATTGCCGTCACGGCACTCGTCCACCTAGCGAACAATCTCTTCAAGCTGTTGCTGCTAGGCAGGCACGCGAGCCGGCCAATCGTGATCAGCTTTGGGATTCCGGCGGTTGTCTCGGCATTTGTCGGAGCGTTGGTGCTTGGATGGCTTTCAGAGTTGCCGCCGATCTTCGAGTACATCGCGCTTGGCAAGCGGATCGAGGTCTCGCCCATCAAGCTGACCGTCGGAGTGCTGATCCTGTGTTTCGTGGTGCTCGAGTTGTCGCCACGCTTTGCAGCGCTAGCCATCGACAAGAAGTACCTGCCCTATGGCGGGGTGATCAGCGGCTTCTTCGGTGGGCTGTCGGGCCACCAGGGCGCATTTCGTAGCATGTTTCTGCTCAAGTCGGGGCTTGGCAAAGAAACGTTCGTGGCGACGGGTGTGGTATTGGCCGTGATGGTCGATCTGTCCCGCACGGTGATCTACGGCTGGGACTTGTCTGCTCAACCTCGACGCATCGACTGGTCGCTGGTGGTCGCTGCATCACTCTCTGCCTTTGCCGGTGCTTACTTCGGTGCGAGGATGCTGCAGAAACTGAAAATCAAATCGATCCAAATCGCGGTGTCGGTGTTGCTGATGGTTGTCGCGGTCGGACTTGTTTCTGGTGCGCTGTGAGCCTGGCCATCGTTGCAGGCGGCGGCGCTTTTGAGAGGTACTGTCTAGCGTGAGTTGGTGGACTACTCACCAAGCGCGTGAAAGAGAGCACGATGTCTGATCGGCAAACTGGCGGTCCACTCACACTGGTGACCGGATCTACCGGATACATTGGTGGGCGGCTCGTTCCACGGTTGTTGGAAGCGGGCCACCCGGTGCGTTGTTTGGTGCGCGATCCGGCTCGGTTACAAGGACACTCCTGGAAGAGTGCGGTCGAAGTCGTGCGAGGCGATCTGCTCCGGCCGGAAACTCTTGCAACAGCAATGCACGGCGTGAGTACGGCGTATTACTTGGTGCATAGCTTGGGCGCCGGTTCCGATTTTCATCAGCGCGACCTCGAGGCGGCTCGACATTTCAGCGAGGCAGCGTACAGAGCAGGTGTGCAGCGCATCATCTATCTCGGCGGTTTGGCCGAAGGCTCGACGGAACTCTCCGAGCACCTGCGATCGCGGCAACAAACCGGTGATGTGCTGCGCCGTGCGGGAGTTGCCGTCACCGAGTTTCGAGCCGGCGTGATCGTCGGCTCGGGAAGTCTCTCGTTCGAGATGATTCGGTATCTCACCGAACGCGTTCCGGTGATGATCTGCCCGCGCTGGGTCTACACCAAGACCCAGCCGATAGGGATTCGCGAAGTGTTGGAGTATCTGGCAGCAGCGATTGCAACTCCACAAAGCGATGGCCAGATCGTCGAGATCGGCGGATCGGAAGTCGTCACCTATGGCGAGATGATGACGATTTACGCAGAGGTTCGTGGACTGTGGCGTTGGATGTTGCCGGTTCCGATCCTCACGCCACGATTGTCGTCGTATTGGGTCAACCTGGTCACACCGATCCCCGCCGTCATTGCCCGTCCGCTGATCGAAGGTCTGCGCAACGAAAATGTCGTGCGTGATCCTCGCGCCCTGAAGCTGTTCCCGCAGATCCAGCCAGTGAGTTATCGGACATCGGTCGAGCGGGCACTCGCAGCACTACAAGCAAGCAACATCGAGACCGCCTGGAGCGGAGCGTTGAGCACCACACCGGGAGATGCGGCGCCGATCGTGCTGTCGAGCCAACAAGGGATGATCGTCGAACATCGCCAGCGCGTCGTTGCGGCCTCGCCGGTGGATCTGTCTGCGGTCTTCCTGGGAATCGGTGGTAAGCGTGGTTGGTTCTACATGAATTGGGCCTGGGAGATCCGCGGATTTCTCGATCGGATGCTCGGCGGTGTTGGCTTGCGCCGTGGCCGCCGCGATCCCGACAAGCTGCGCGTCGGCGATGCGCTCGATTTTTGGAGAGTCGAGGCGGTCGAGCCGGAGCGGTTGTTGCGCTTGCGCGCGGAGATGAAGGTTCCGGGGCAGGCCTGGTTGCAGTTCGAGGTGACGCCGCGCGACGACGGCCACGCGTTGCTGTCGCAAACAGCGTTCTTCGCGCCAAAAGGCCTGTTCGGCTTGCTCTACTGGTACGTGCTGTACCCGTTTCATGCACTGATCTTTAGCGGGCTCATCGATCAAATCGCGCGTCGCGCATGTCTACGTTCTGCCAGCGTGCCGGCGCCCTGAGGCCCCGCGATCCACGCTCACCAGTCAAGCGCGCTGCCGATCGAACGGGCAGCCCACGTCCGTCATGGCCGGAGCGTTTCGTCCGACTACTCAGGCCCGATCTACCGGCTGGCCATCGGCGTCTGTTTCAGTTGCGCCGCCTTCTGAACGAGCGCAACGAAATCGCTTCGATAACCGTTCAGGTCGCGGCCGAGTGCGCTGTGCGCAAGTTGGCTGGCCAACGCGAAGCTCGCGTCACCGCGATCGGCTGACTCGCGCAACGTCATTCCGAACGCGGCAACCGCGGCGGAGAATCGCAGTTCGGTCGAGGCTGCCGACCACGGCCGGCTGCCGTTGGCGACCACGACGCTACGCTCGACGCTGGTGTCCGAATCGGGCGCCTTGAAGCGCAGCTTCACCGTCGCCAGCTCGGAAGGATCGGCGGCCGCCTGTGCAATCGGCGTGGAGTACTTCAGCGGATCGACGGGGCGATCGTCGACACTCACACCAGGAGGAACAATCTCATACAGCGCCGTGACCGAATGCCCTGCGCCAATCTCGCCTGCGTCCTTGGTATCGTCGCGGAAATCTTCGGCAGCCAGCATTCGGTTTTCATATCCGATCAACCGATACGAGCCGACGGCAAGAGGGTTGAACTCGACTTGGATCTTGACGTCCTTGGCCAGCGTGACGAGCGTGCCGCCGGCCTGCTCGACCATCGCGCGACGCGCTTCGAGCGCCGAGTCGATGTAGCCGTACCATTCCCGTGGTCGGCCAACTGCTCCATCGTCGAGTCTTGCAAATTGCCGGTGCCGAAGCCGAAGACACTCAGGAAGATGCCGGTCTTGCCGCTTGATCAAGCGCACGAGTTCGCCTTCACTCGACACGCCCACGTTGAAGTCGCCGTCGGTGGCTAGTATCACGCGATTGACGCCCCTTGATGAAGTTCTGCGCCGCTACCGCGTAGGCGAGGTTGATCCCTTCACCACCCGCCGTCGATCCTCCGGCTTGCAGCGCGTCGATCGCCGCTTCGACCGCATCGCGATCGTGTGTTGGCGGCAACACGAGGCCGGCAGCACCGGCATACACCACGATTGCAATCGTGTCCGACGGCAGCATTTGCCGGGCCAGCATCTTGAGCGAGCTTTGCACGAGTGCGAGCTTGTCGGCCGATTGCATCGAGCCGGAGACGTCGATGAGGAATACGAAGTTCCCGGGCTTTCGCTCCGCGAACTGAATCGGCGTGGCTTTCAACGCAATCCGCAGCAACTTGTGGGTTTCACTCCACGGGCAGGTTGCCAGTTCGGTCGACACGGCAAACGGCTCGCCGGCTACCGGTGCCGGGTCGTCATAGCTGAAGTAGTTGAGCATTTCTTCGATCCGCACGGCGTCTGCCGGGGGAAGAGTCCCTTCGCTCAGGAAGCGCCGCACGTTGGTGTACGAGGCGGTGTCGACGTCGATCGAGAAGGTTGACAACGGATCACGCAGCGCTGTCTTGAACGCGTTGTCGACGCGATGGTTGTAACGCTCTGTGTTGAACTCTTGATCGCGCGCCGAAGCTGCAGCGGCCGCGCCATTGGTTACGTAGCCGAGCGATCTCAGTTGGTCGCTTTTGGCTGGCAGCTTGGGGGTTTCTGCAGGGGCTTGTACGAGTCGCTCCTTCTTCTCGTCTTTCATGGCGGGAGCGGCGTGCTGCGCCAGTTCGTCTCGCTCGACAGGGGTTCGCTGCGCAACACAACCAATCGCCATCAGCATCGACATACCCAACGCCATCGGTTTCCGCGTCATGGCCGACTCCTCCTTCGCCCCCCAAGGGGCCGGATACGAAGGGTCAGACCGGGACCGAGCCCAGAAGTTCCCAGGGGTCGACATATTGCTGGCGGCCGGGGACTCGGCTATCGATTGACAACTTCGCGTGCGCCGACCCCTCGCTGCAACCCGTCGGAACACGCGGCCTCGAGATTGGTTTGTCGGGTCAAGTCCTGCGGTGCTGTGAGATCATGCGAGCCGGGCCTGCGCGAGATGCCGGTCGCTTTCTCAGCAAAGGGGAAACGCCGCGATGATTCCAGCGCGAGAAGCGCTCCAACGATTGCGAGAGGGGAACGAGCGATTCGTTTCGAACGCGCGCAACCACGACGTGCTCACGAGCCACACGCGCCGAGCCGAGGTCGCTTCCGGCCAATCTCCCTTTGCGATTGTTCTGGGGTGCTCTGACTCACGCGTGCCGGCCGAGATCGTCTTCGACCAGGGGTTGGGTGACCTCTTCGTGATCCGCGTGGCCGGAAACATCGTGGCCGCGTCTCAGGTGGGGAGCGTCGAGTTTGCCGCTGAGCGGTACGGTGTGCGCCTGGTGGTGGTGATGGGACATACGCAATGTGGCGCCGTTCTCGCGACATTGGAAGAACTTCAACAGCCCCGTGAGAGGCAGTCGAGAAACCTTCGCTCGATCGTCGATCGCATTCGTCCATCCGTGGAGTCGCTGCTCAACACCGAGCTGCGCAACGACCCGGAAACCCTGGTACGGCAAGCGGTTCGCGCCAACATTCGCGTCTCGACCGATCATCTGCAGCATGGCTCTGAGGTGCTGGAGCATCTGATCAAAAACGATGGGCTGCTGATCGTTGGCGCCGAGTACTCGCTGGAGACCGGAGTGGTCGATCTATTCACGGGTGTGCCGGAAGCAGATCGATAAGGATGCCAAGGTGAGTGGTATCAGCCCAAGGGTTAAAAAGCTGTTCGTTCTTGGCCTGACAGTTGCGGTTCTGTTGTGTCTTGTGGTGCTCATCCCTGTCGCGCTGGTGACGCAGCCATTTGTGAGCACTGTACTTTCACACCCGCCACCGGTAGACCCAGCCAGACTCGAGAGGCATGTCAAGCATCTCTCGGTCGATCTCTATCCGCGAAGCTACGACCAACGCCGGAATCTCGAGCTCGCAGCGCAGTACATCGAGTCGGAGTTCACAGCGACCGGCGCCGCGATTCGCACTCAGGAGCAAGCAGTCGACGGCGTGATCTACAAGAACATCATCGCCCGCTTCGGGCCGGACGCAGGGCCGCTCATGGTGGTGGGCGCGCACTACGACTCGTACGGCAACCCGAATCGCGGATCCCGTGATCCACGCGGTTACTCTCTGGCTTCGCATACCCCTGGCGCCGACGACAACGCAAGCGGTGTCGCTGGCTTGATCGAATTGGCTCGACTGCTCGGAGCCACGTCTCAAACACGGTCGATCGAGCTAGTCGCCTACACACTCGAAGAGCCGCCGCATTTCCGCACCCAACAGATGGGGAGCGTGTGGCATGCTCGCTCGCTCGCGACAGCAAAACGAGAGGTTCAGCTCATGCTCTCGCTGGAGATGATCGGGTACTTCCGAAATGAGCCGCGAAGCCAACACTTTCCATTCCCATGGATGGCTCGCCTCTACTCCGATCGCGCCGAGTTCGTAGCGTTGGTTGGTAACTGGAGCATGTTTGGGTGTACCCGGCGGGCCAAAGCACTGATGTCAGGCGCGACAGATCTGCCCGTGTACTCCTGAACGCGCCACCACAGTTGGAGGGATCGACTTTTCCGATCACATGAACTACTGGAATGAAGGCTTTCCAGCCCTGATGGTCACCGACACGGCGTTCTTCCGCAATCGCAACCATCAAGCCGAGGACACGTTCGAGTCACTCGACTACCAACGCATGGCGAAGGTTGTGCAAGGTGTCTATGCCATCGCAACGAGCTACTAGGGATCGCGACGATCCTGGCCCTCGAATTCGATGGCACAAAATCGGTGGCAGGCCGGTGCCTGTCGTGAGACTAGTACCGCTATGACAAATCACGCAGATCGAGATTACGTGTTGGGCACAGGTGACGAAGAGATTCAGCGGCTCGGGTTGCAGCACCGGGTGTGGCGACCGACTGTGCTCGATTGTTGGAAGCGCGCGGGAATCACAGTCGGCTCACGGGTGCTCGATGTCGGTGCCGGTCCTGGCTACGCCACGCTTGACCTGGCCGAGATCGTCGGCGCCACGGGCCAAGTGATTGCAGTGGAGCGATCGCAGCGCTTCGTGCAAGCGGCGCAGGCAGCGAGCCGGTCGCGAGGATTCGCGCACGTCCAGGTGCACGAGTTGGATCTGATGAACGATGCGCTCCCGGCAGAGCGAATGGATGCAGCCTGGTGTCGCTGGGTCGCCTCATTCGTGTCGTCGCCGTCGATGCTGGTTTCAAAGCTCGCGGGCATCATTCGGCCGGGCGGGGTCGTGGTGTTTCACGAGTACGTCGACTACTCCACCTTTCGGTTCGTGCCCGAGAACGAGGCGCATGCGCAGTTCGTGCAGCATGTAATGGCGAGCTGGCGCGCTTCGGGTGGAGAGCCGGATATCGCTCGTGTCTTGCCATCGCTGTTGGACGACGCTGGCCTTAGAGTTCGTTCGACAAGGCCTCACATATTCTGCACGTCTCCGGCCGATCAACTCTGGCAATGGCCGGCGAGCTTCATCGGCATCAACCTCAAACGGATGGTCGAGTTGGGACGTGTCGATCAGGCCTGGGCAGACATGGCGCAGCAGAAGTTCGACGCGGCGAGTGCCGACCCTCGGTCGTTGATACTCACCCCGCTAGTCTTGGAGATCATTGCGGAGAAAGCCGGTGGAGCATGAGCAGCGTGCCCGCATGAGTCGCAAGCTCTGCCCCAAGATCATCCTCGAGGGGACGCGGCTCACCCTCAAGACCGACATTGCGTTCGCGCTCAACGAGCATCCGCGAATCGTTGGGCCTCGCAAGTACCGCTATCACTCGCCGCTGGTTTCGGCCGAGTGGTGCGCCTTCACCAACTTTCCGTGGGGCCGTGGGTTGATCAACTTCGAGCCGCAGGAAGAGGCGCTTGCACTCGAGACCTATCAAACCTGGGCCCGACTGTTCGAGCTGCAGCGTCACTACTCCTGGATTGTCGATCGCTTTCACCTGTCGACGCAGGCATATCAAGAGAGCGTTCATCACAAGACCTATGACTTCGCGTGGCTGGAGAGCCGACTGGTGGCGATCGGCTTTCGTCTGGTGCTCTGCGTACGAAGCCCTGAGTCGTTCGAGTCGGCGCGCGCGGCTCGACTGCTCGTTTCTGGGAATCCTTCGCAATACGACAATCTTGCCGAATTCATCAAAGAGCAGGAGCGACTCCGTGCGCTCGCCGCGCGCTCGTCGTTGCCGTGCTTGGTGCTCGATGTGTCGCACAATGACATTGCGCGCGCCGCCAACGACGTTGCGGACTGGCTCGAACAGACGGGAGGACTCTACAGTCCAGAGTCGCCAGGGTAACGCTTGCCGATTGCTGCCTTGCGTGCGAACTCGCGGAGCGCGTCCTTGCCTACCCAGCGCGCAGCCGGTTCGGCGGACTCGGAGAGTCGTCGTGCAAGCTTCATCGCGGCTGCATTGAGCACGGCGTTGCGTGCTCCAATTCGGCGGAGGGCCCAGTTGACAGCCTTCTTGACGAAGTTCCGCTGATCGATCGCTGCGCGTTCGATCAAGATCAGTCCGGTGAGGAACGGTTTGTCGGGTGCGCGCTTGTCGTGAAGTGCGATGCTGGCCAACAGCGCAAACGCAGCACGCTTGACGAACTCCTCGGGGGCGGTGCTCCACTGCTCGACCTTGGCCCAAGCGTACGGCGTGCGGTCGAACAGGTGAAAGCACAGGGCGTCGCAAACTGCCCAGTTATCGAAGTCCTTGCACCAGCGATCCATTTGAGCGGGCGTAACGCGTGCCGGCTCACCGACAAAGGCGGAGAGCATGCGCGCTTCGAGCCATCCGGTCTTCCAAAGTGCGACGGCGAGGTTATGGTCGCGTCCCAGCCGCTTGGCGAGTATTCGAACATCGGCGACCGAAACGCCGAAGGCCTTGTCCGACGTAATCGCGTATCGCGCCATCCCATCGCGATTGCGCTTGGAGCCGTGCCGCTGCAACCACTTCAATGCGGACTGGACCTGTTCCTCTGTGGCACTCATTAGGACCTCTGGCAAAGCGCCTGGCACCAAGCGGGCCCGATGCTAGGCAACCAGGCCGATTCTGCCAAGTGCACAGGCGGCCTTTCTCCGCGAGGAGGATTCAAGCAGAATCCCCCTCGGCGCCACGCACCGTGCGGTCAAGACTGCATGCCGCAGAGTCGATCGTTGGCCCTCTTCACTGGAGTGTCGTTGATGTCTACACTATCCACGCGTGGCGAGTACTCGATAACCACCGACAAAACTCGATTCGACATCGAGGCGATTCATGCATTTCTTGCGCAGAGTTACTGGTCACCCGGCATCCCGATCTCCGTGGTCGAGCGAGCGATCAGCAATTCGCTGTGCTTCGGACTATTCGACGGTGATCGACAGATCGGATTCGCACGGATGATCACCGATCGGGCAACCTTCGCGTACCTGGCCGATGTCTACATCGCGGAGCCGTATCGCGGGAAGGGACTCGCGAAGTGGCTACTCGAGACGATCCATTCACTCGACGACCTGCAAGGCCTGCGGCGGATCATGCTTGCGACACGAGATGCCCACGAGCTTTACAAGCAGTTTGGGTACACAGAGCTGGCGGACCCGTCGCGCCTGATGGAGCGTCACAACCCAACGGTCTATTCCCGGGACACTGAGCGAGCCCGCTAGCTTTCGCACACAAGAGGACTATGACCGTGAGAGATTGGAAGCGAATCGCGAAGTGGGCCGTAGCGTTGCTGGGCATTGCATTCATCGCGATCCAGTTCGTGCCGGTCGATCGCTCCAACCCTCCGGTCGAAACGGAGTTCGCCGTGCCTGCCGAGGTGCGAACGATCCTGCGTCGCGCCTGCTACGACTGTCACTCCAACGAGACGGTGTGGCCCTGGTACAGCCGTGTTGCGCCGATCTCGTGGTTGGTGGCGAGCGACGTGCAGGAAGGGCGGGACGAAATGAACTTCTCAACCTGGAATCGATGGTCGGCAAAGAAGCGGAACCGAGCCGCCCGCAAGATTTGGGAGCAGGTGAAAAACGAGGAAATGCCTCTATGGTTCTACATACCGCTCCACGCAGAGTCGCGATTGACGGTGGAGGATCGCGCGATGCTACAAGCCTGGTCGTTGGCGGTGAGCAACGACGAACACAACAGACCCGAAGAGAGAGCAGAGTAGTCGGTGCGCGACGGATCTCGGCGCGTCGTTCACGAAAAGCCGAAGCAAGCGGCTGCGTCCGGCTGTTCAACTCGACCCGCGTGCGCGGAGGACGATGTGCCATGAGTGAGGTTGAACCACATAACACGCAAGCCGACCGCTCGACGATCAAGATCACGATAACCGAGTCGATCGAGGTACAGCGGTCGCCCGATTTCGTGTGGAATTTCACTCAGGACTATCAGCGTCGCTGCGAGTGGGACGCATCGGTGCTGGAAGCAACCGTTCTCCACCGCGAACCGATTCCGAGGATCCGCGTGCGCTGCGCGGGCGGCGTGCAGGCTGTGTTTCAGTACAAGCAGTTCGATCGCCCGTATCGGACCAGCCTGGTAATGGAAGACGTTCGATCGTGGCTCATCGTCGGTGGCGGCGGGTCCTGGTCATACGCAGCCCACAACACCGGTACGACCTGGACGCAAACCAACGCGCTGACGGTACACACAGGCCTCCTCGGACGAATGCTCGCGCCGTTCCTGCGCTACCAACTCAGATCCTCGACGCGGCGAGCGATGAACAAAGCCAAGTCGATCATGGAGTCGGAAGTCTAACGAGTGAGCGCCCGGTAGGATCGGATCGGTATACTGCGCGAAGGCCCAATCCATCCGGTGACCCTCAGGAGACCCTCGCCATGCTCGTCCTACACCATCTCGATCGCTCACCCTTCGGCTGGAAGGTCCGCATGGTGATCGCCGAAAAGAACGTCCCATGCACACTCGTTATCCCCGAGAACAAGAACGAGAGCCCCGAGTTTCAGAAGCTGAACCCGTATCGACTGACGCCGGTGCTTGTGCTCGAGGACGGCCGCACGCTTTACGAGTCGACCATCATCAACGAGTACCTCGAAGAAGCGTTCCCTCAGCCGCGCATGCTCCCAACCGACATGTACGAGCGGGCGCGTATTCGCCTGATCGAAGACACCATCGATCAGTACGTTTACCCAGCGGGGCGCGAGTACCGCACCTGTCTGTTCGACTTCTCGGCGCCGTTTCTGATTCCCAAGGCAAAGAGCACCGTCGACCAAGCGGCACTCGAGGCTGCGACAGCCAAGCTCCATCGCGAGCTGGCACGGCTGGAAATGGAGCTTCAGGGCCGCCGTTGGTTTGGGGGCGAGCTGTTCACGCTGGCGGATGCTGCGCTGACCCCGCTCGTCACGGGCGCGTTGCCGCTCCTTGGATGGCTGCCCGATGCTGCGCGCTATCCCAATCTGTCGGCGTGGAGTTCGCGAACCATCGAACGGCCGTCGTGGAAGGTGTCGGCACCGAAGGAACCGCTGCGCATCAAGTCGTAGCGATCAGCCCGCGCTCGATGTCACCGCGAGCGAATCGATTCCTGGGCGTCAACTCGGGCGCTCGCGCCGCGCAACCCACTTGCTGCTGGGATCCGCGCGCGAGGCTCGCGTTTGCGTTCGTGCCGATGACGGCACACCGGATCGATGTTGCCTAAGATCAAGCGGCACCGGTTGCCACGGGGCGTCATCTCACCGGCGGCGCTTCTCGGCCAGCGCGACAAGCCGAGGGCGAAAGGGAATCTCTCATGATCGGACGGTTTGCGATGCATGTCGCTGCCCCGTATCCGCATCAAGACGCTGCCCCGCAAACCGATACGGCACCACCACGCCGTGGTCTTCCCACCCGACGCCCGATACCCTCCGGCCATACGGATCGAATTGCACGCGGCCCCAAAGCTGCACGCTCGCGCCATTCAATCGAGTGGCCAGCACCACGTTGCCGATGCGGTCTTGGTGCAGATGCAACTTGTCGACGCCTTGCTCTGCGGTCAATACCCGCGCCGATTGCAGCAGCGTGCTGCCCGACCACACGTACCAGGTGTTGCGCTCCGTTGTCGTCTGCTCGGCAATCACTTGACCGCCGTCGTACAAAAGCCACACCGCGGCCTCGCTGTCGTTGCTCTTGTCGCGTGTCGCCAAGCGGCCATCGGCGGTGTAGCGATACTCCACCGTCCACGACGGGCTGCCGGTGCAGGCCGCATTCAAGCAGCGCTCGACCTTCGACAAGCGACCGAAGCCATCGTGCCAGTATCTCCAGCCCAGGCCGTTGGCGTCGGGTTGTTTGTTGAGGAAGCCGCGCGCGTCGTCGTAGTTCAGCGAAACGGTCTCGGTGGTTTGCACCGTGCCGTCCAAGTTCATATCGGCGGGCCAGGCCGAGTAGGCGTTGACCGGGTCGACCGAGATGTTGACCATGGGGTTTGAGGGGTTGGTGCTGCGGTCGGCATGCTGACGCCAGTTGCCGAGTTCATCCAAGTTCCAAGCGTGGGCCGAGGTAACGGCCGAGGAGTTGATGGCGGTGCCGTTCCACTGGCCCTGCTCGAAGTTGGTCAGGCGATTCTGCTCCTGTCATGCCTTTACCCGAGCCTACTCCCTGGTAGCGGAGATAGTCGGAGCTGAGGCCGTCACGTCCACCCCTGCTTGAACCGGATACTAAGCGGGCGCGATGAAATTACCGAGTGAGAATCCCTCAGATTCACATGCATCATGCGGCAGCATCGTCGCAACAAACGCGCGGCGAGCGCCGCAGCGGCCTTCGCAAGATTTCGAGAACACCGCGGAGAGGGCGACAATGCTCCCTTCAAAGAGAACTTAACGCTCATCGACGCAGCATGGCGAGATACCTCTGGGGCTCTCGCTCCTGACTGAATCAGTTCTCTTACCCGAGGATCAAGCGGCAATCCTTTCGCGGCCCAGAGAGACCACTTGCTCATCGGTCGGAAGGTGCCTCGGCCGGTTTCTGAGCAGGCACGTGCTTCCGTTCTGGAGCGAGTGTTCCTATCTGGGAGGCGCTTCTCAGCCAGGACATCGAGAACCTCGCTATGCGTCATATCGAACGGCACAAGACCCATCGCATCGGCTGGCTCCGCGCCGCCGTTCTCGGAGCCAACGACGGCATCGCCTCCACGGCTAGCCTGGTGCAGGGCGTGGCTGCGTCGGGTGCAACCGTGAAAAACACGCTAATTGCGGCAGTCGCTGGTTTGGTCGCGGGCGCCATGTCGATGGCGGCGGGCGAGTACGTCTCGGTGAGTTCTCAAGCCGATTCAGAGAGAGCTGATCTGGCGCGTGAGCGTCGGGAGTTGGCGAACGATCCGAAGCACGAGCATGCGGAGTTGACAAACATTTACGTCGAGCGTGGACTCGATGAGGAACGCGCCTCGCAGGTCGCGACGCAGTTGATGGAGCGGGATGCTCTGGGAGCGCATGCGCGTGACCTTCTGCGGTGCGTTGGCGATGGCAACTACTGCGGGCGTTGGAGCGTTGTTCGGGGTAAGCGTATAACGGTGCCCGACAGACGACGCTTACACCTGCGTCAGGCAGAGCGCGTGGAGGATGCAACAATACGAGTCGAGGAAACACCTGCTGCGAAGATCTCCGGCATTTCGACGGTCATACGACTGAAGAGGCGTTCGCGACGACAGCGCAAGAGAGATGACAGGAGTCCGATAAGCCATGGGCAAGCCGCTTTCTGATCTGGCGCTCTTACTGCGCTCCCTCGATCCAAAGCTGCACGAGGGCGCGTGGGTGTATTCATCGGTGCCGTTGGGCACGGACCTGAGTGCAGTTCGATACATCGCCGTGATTCACGAAGCCGAGGGGACCACCGTCGTTGCTTCCGAGGACGAGGTAATCAAGGCTCAGTTGCCGATCCTGTTTCGCGCCGCTTGGATCACACTCACGGTGAACTCGGACCTCAACGCCGTGGGGTTGACGGCCGCGATCGCAACGGCGCTTGGAACTGCAGGCATAAGCTGCAACGTGGTTGCCGGCGCGCACCACGATCACATCTTCGTTCCAATCGATCGTGCCGATGAGGCCGTGACGCTGCTTCGGTCACTCCAGCGCGCGGCCCTCGACAATTGAACTCGGGTCGCAGCGGAAGGGGAACCATGACTCCCACCATGCCCGCAAATCGCTACTTCAACAGCGACGAAGCTCTTCAGGAGATCGATCTCCACGGCTTCATGGTCCTGCCCGGCGTGCTCGATGAGAAAGCGGTCCGCTCGGTCGAGAACGGGTTGAGCGGCCTCTCGATGGCGGGTGCCGGTACACGAAATCTGCTCGCGAGATCTTGGTGCGAAGAGCAGTCGCGGCGCCTTGCGACAAACGCCGCGATCAGGCTGTTGTTGCACACGTCGCCGGGCGCCTTCGAATGCACGTACTTCGAGAAGAGCCAAGACCGGAACTGGCTGGTGCCGCTCCATCAGGACTTGAGTATTCCGGCCCGGGAGCGCGTCGATCATCCGGAACTACTCGGTTGGTCACTGAAGGAAGTGCAACTGTTTGTTCAACCCCCTGCTTCGCGACTGGAGAAGTTACTTGCAGTCCGGATCCATCTCGATGACCGCGGCGCCGACAGCGGCCCACTCCGCGGCAGCAGTTGGCCAGCACGCGCTTGTGTCGCTCATGAGACTTGCCGTATCGCGAGCGTGCGCGCGACAAATCGGCAGCAATGCAGCAATCTTCGCTGCGAAAGGGAATTCACCGTGCTGGAACTTCGACCTACCTGCGAGCACTGCAACAAGCCACTGCCACCCGCGTCACCCGAAGCGCGCATTTGCAGCTTCGAATGCACGTTCTGCGCAACCTGCGTCGAGATGCTGCTCGGCGACGTGTGCCCCAACTGCGGTGGCGGCTTCGTTCCGCGCCCGATTCGTCCCGCGACCAACTGGGCACGCAACAACAGCCTCGCCACGTACCCAGCCAGCCAAACCGTCAAGCACCGGCCCGTCGATCTGGTTGCCCACCGAGAGCTTCGCGCTGCGGTCGGCGCGCTGCGTCCAGAACAGCGCTGAGCCGCTCGGCGTGGCATTCCAGAGCAGCTAAGGCCACGTCGCGCTACGGCGACAAGCCGATCGCGTTCACGCGCGCCGTCTCGATTCTGCCGACTGAGTGGTCAAGTCGCTGCAGGATGGACCTTCCACCCCAATTGGCGAAGCAACGCGACATGCTCGGGCTGAGCTCGAAGGCTCGTCGTGAACGGAGAATAGAGCGCCAAGGCCGGGAGAAGCGTGTCGCGATCTGCAGCAGCTTTCAGCCAAAGTTGCACCGACTCGTCACGACGACCCAAGTAACTCGCCATGACCGCCAGCACGACAGGCTGCACATACTCGGTGCGTGATCGTGCCTGCAGCTCGTCGAGAAGCGATGTCGCTTCGTCGATCCGTCCGAGCTTCGTGTAAGCGCCCACCATGGCCATCATGATCCAGGCATGTCGGCCGAACGTGCGCATGGTCTCGATGCCGGTTGCGATCGCGTCGTCGTGGGACCCGGCCAGCAATTGAGACAGCACGAGTGCCCAGCGGCCGTAGAGCGCATCGGGGTCGAGTTCAATCGCTCGCTTCGCCTCGACCACCGACTGGAGATGTTCACCACCGAAACCAGAGACCACCGCGAGATGCGCTCTGCGCGTTGGATTGAGCGGATCGCTGTCGAGAGTGACGCGAATTGCTTGCGCTGCAAGGTCGAAGCGGCCGCACAAATAGCCGAGGCAAAACACGGCGTGCATGGTACGAGCCTCGGGGTCGGCCGGGCCGAGTTCGAGCACGCGCGCCCATGCGTTTGTAGCCTTCTCTTGGTCGAACTCCACATGAAACGCCACCAACGCGGCGGCGATGTGGGCTTCGACCAGTAGTGGGTTGGAGGCCAAGGCACGCGCCGCAACGTCGATCGCAGCAAAACCAAGATCGGCCGGACTTGCGATACCCCAAAAACCCGCGAGCACCATCGCGTGAGCCAGGCCGGCGAGTGCCGGTGCGTACTCGGGATCCAAGGCCACCGCTCGACGGAAACTCTCGATTGCCGCGACGATGCCGGCGCCGCGGCGTCGCATCTGCGCCATTCCCTTGAGGTACTCGTCGTAGGCCTGGAGGTTTTCGGTGGCGGGCTTGATGAGAGAACCGCTGAGTCCAACACCCAAGGTGATCTGCAGTTTCGCGGCGATCGTGGAAGCGATCTCGTCTTGAATGGCAAACACATCGTCCAGTTGCCGATCGTACCGCTCCGACCACAGTTGGTAGCCATCGGCCACGCTGACGAGCTGTACCGTAATGCGCAGGCGGGTTCCTGCCTTGCGAACGCTTCCTTCGAGCACATGACGCACGCGGAGTTTTTCGCCGATCGATCGCAGGTCGTCGGCTTTTCCCTTGAAGGAGAACGCCGAGGTGCGAGCCGCGACGCGCAAGTCGGGAAGCTGCGTCAACGCGTTGAGAATCTCTTCGGCCATACCGTCGGCGAAGTAGTCGTTTTCCGGGTCGGCGCTCATGTTCTGAAACGGCAACACGGCAATCGACTTGTCGTGTGTCGCTTCGGTAGCGTTGTCGGAACCGAGCAGTGCTGTGACAAACGCCGAGATGGTTGCAAACCGCGCCTGTGGTTGACGTGAGGTTGCTTGGCGAATGGCCGACTCGATGTGAGCGGGGAGGTCGGCTCGTGTTGCCGCGACGCTGCCCGATGTCGAGTCAGTGTGGGTCAGAGCGGTTGCTGCCGTCGAACCGGCCGACTTCGATCCACCGGCGAGCATCTCGGACAGCACACACGCCAGGCTGTATTGATCGCTGCGACCATCGATCTCTGGCTCACCGGCGGCCTGCTCGGGGCTCATGTATCCCGGCGTACCAACTGTCATTCCAACCTGCGTCAGGCGTGTCCCTTTCGCGCCTGCCGCCGCGTGCGCAATGCCGAAGTCGGCGACCAGCGGGCGTCCTTCGTGCAGCAGAATGTTCTCGGGTTTGATGTCGCGATGAACGATTCCTCGCTTGTGCGCATACTCCAAGGCATCCGCGATTTGCTCTACCAGATGCAAAGCCGCAGTGAGCGGCAACGGTGATTCGCGATCGAGACGAGTGCGGAGCGTTTCACCGCCAACGTACGGCATCACATAGAACAGCAGGCCGTCGACATCTCCCGAGTCGAACAACGAGAGAATGTTGGGATGCTGCAGGTTGGCAGTAGTTCTGATTTCGGCGAGAAATCGCTCGGCGCCGATGAGTGCCGCCAGTTCGGGTCGCAGCACCTTGATGGCGACCGGGCGGTCGTGTTTGAGGTCGTGCGCCAGGTAGACCGTCGCCATACCGCCGGCCCCGAGTTGTCGTTCGAGACGGTATCGATTGGCGAGGGAAGCTGTGAGCCTAGGGAGGAAGGACACGGCGGGATTGTAGCGCGGCGTGCTAGACCGATGGGTGAGATAAGATCCCACGCCGAAGGCCAAGCCCTTGGCGCTTTCGCACTGCGCTACGCCCCGCCGTCAGGGAGGCACCATGAGTCCCGCACCCGTTCGTGTCGCGCATCTAACCGACACGCACCTTCTAGCAGAGCCAGATCAGCGTTTCTGCGGCATCGATTCGTTTGGTGCATTGAAGGGTCTGCTCGAGGAGATTCAACGCGATAGTTGGAAGCCGGACCTACTCCTTATCACGGGGGATCTTTCGGATGACGGATCGGCCGCGTCCTATCGGCGCTTGCGTGAGCTGTTGATACCGCTCGGATTGCCGGTGTACTGCCTTCCAGGGAATCACGATGACCGCGCGGTGATGCACGCGAGTCTTGAAGGTGGGTCAATTCAACTCGCTCGTGTCGTTGCTCATGACTCGTGGCAAATCGTTTTGCTCGACTCACAGGTGCCGGGCAAGACTCACGGCAATCTCAGCAACGACGAACTCGACGATCTGGAACGCGCCCTGCTCCAAGCACCAGGTCTCTTCACGTTGGTCGGCCTGCATCACGGCCCGTATCCGGTATGTCCCGTGCCGGGGTGTCGCTTGGAGAACTCTGAGGCGCTGTTGCGAATGCTGTCTGGTTGCAAAAACACCCGAGCCGTTGTTGCGGGGCACACGCACTGCGAGATCAACGAACCGTTGGCCGGCATCCAGATGTTGGTCACGCCGTCGACATGCATCAACGTCACGCACCCCAGCGGGCCAGACGCTCCGCTCGCCGGATCGTTCTGGGAACTGCACGGAGTGCAGGAAGGTCGCCGCGGTTATCGGCGCTTGGAGTTGCATGCCGATGGCACGATCGTGACGAGCGTGGTGTGGCAGGGCGAAGAGGCGGACGCAGAAGTGCACCGGTGAACGGCGAAATTCCAGGCGATTCTGGAATCGTTCGGGTGGGCGCCATGCATCGGCGGCGACTCGCGGCGAGATGGCTCGGCAACTGATCGCGGTCAAGCTCTTCCTTTGCGCGGCGGTCCTATGGTGAAGCCCCGAAGTGAGTCGAGAATTCGCTGGGAGACGCCATGTACGACCTCCGTGCGGTCCGCAACGACCTCGAACGCCGCTTGCAGCAACTGCAAACTCGCGCTCATCAGCTCGAAGAACATTGGCAGTCGGTCGGCAAGGAAGAACGTGCCGATTGGGAGGAACTCGCGCAACTGCGCGAGAACGATGGCGTCGTCGACGCGTTGGAAGACGCTGCGCTCGAGGAGATCGCGTCGATTCGAAGAGCGCTCGCGCGGCTCGAGTCGGGTGAGTACGGCAACTGCCTGATCTGCGACGACGCGATCGGTGTGAACCGACTGCGGGCGATTCCAACGGCGTCGCTTTGCTTGCGCTGCGCTCAACTGGAAGCGCAGGGGATCACTCGAGGTCGCAAGACGACGTCGCTCACCTGACGGCAGGAGCCGCCAGGCTTCAGATCTGTCCGCAGGCGATGACGATGGTGGACCGTGCTCAGCCGGTATCGGTCCGCGCGGAAAACTGCGACCGGTGTCCGCTGCCCGAGAGTTCGGACCAATTCTCCGCAAACACTTCGGTGCCGTAGGCCGGGTGGCTCTGTTGTGAGACACCGTGTGGTTCCAAAACAGGGCCAGCAACCGATCCAGCGCCGGGTCTTCGACCGATCGATGGGCACAAGCAGCGGCATGGGCATTGCTGATACCCCGCCGAAGGTCATGCCGCGCGCGTGCACCGATCGGAGATCAAGACATGTCGCCCCAACGCTTCCGTCTACTCGTCGTTGCTCTGGTTGCCCTGGTTCTCGCAGGCTCCCGTCAGGTATGGGCGCAGGCGTGTCCAGACCTCGACCTCGACGGCTACGCCAACTGCACCGTACCCGGCTGCAATACCAGCGGGTTGCTGTGCGGCGACTGCAACGACTCCGACAATCAGGTCTTTCCGGGCCACGTCGAGACATGCAATCAAAAGGACGACAACTGCAATGGCGTTGTCGATGACGGATCGCCCAAGCTCAGTGCACAACGCAAGCTCGGCGATCCGGGTGCGGGTGGTGGCGACAACTTCGGCGTCACCGTTGCTGCAGTCGGCGATACCAATGGCGACGGTATCTCCGAGTTTGTGGCCGGTGCGTATCTCGATGATGTTTCGAGCAATTCAGATCGTGGCAGCGCCGTGCTCTTCGATGGCAAGACACGCACACTCATCTGTCGCGCCACCGACCCGACCGGCTCGACGAGCGACCGGCTTGGTTACGGCCTAGCTGCTGTCGGTGATCAAAACGGCGACGGTACCGTCGACTTCACTGCAGGTGCCTACCTGGATGACACCGCGCAAGGCGCCGACTCTGGCAGCGTCCTGATCTTCTCCGGCGCCAACTGCTCCTTCATTCGCCGGCTGATCGATACGGGTGGCGCTGCGAGCGACCAACTCGGTCTATCGGCTGCTGCGATCGGTGACCTCACGGGTGACGGCACTCAGGAAATCGCCGTTGGCGCGTACCTCGACGACACTGCGCAAGGGACCGATGCCGGCTCGGTTGTGATCTTCAATGGGGCGACGGCCGCAGTGATTCGGAAGTTGACCGATAGCGCGGGCGCCGCGAGTGATCAGCTCGGCAGACGTATCGCCAACGTGGGGGACATCAATGGCGACGGTACGGACGACATTGCAGCCGGCGCGTACCTGGATGACACGGCGGGCGGCGGAGATGCCGGGAGCGTGGTGTTGTTCTCGGGCGCGGACGGAGCGTTCATCCGCCGACTCACCGATACGGCGGGCGCCGCATCAGACAACCTTGGAATCAGCGTGGCGCGTCTTGCCGACATAACCGGCGATGGAATCAGCGAAATTGCTGCCGGCGCGTATCGCGACGATACCGCGCAGGGTACAGACGCAGGCTCTGTCGTGATCTTCAACGGAGCCACCGGTGCGATCGTGCGCAAGTTAACCGATCCCGCTAGCGCTGCTTCCGATCAACTTGGCGTCGAAATATCCGGACTTGCCGATTTGGATGGCGATGGTTCGAGTGACCTGTTGGTAGGTGCCTCCTTCGATGACACCACCGCAGGCGTCGACGCCGGTAGCCTGGTGCTCTTCTCCGGCGGCACCGGCAGTGTGATCGCGCGCTTCACCGATGCCGATGGTCGACCCTCGGACAATCTCGGGGCGTCCGTGGCGGCCACGGATTTGGATGGAGATCGCGCCGTCGAGTTCATTGGCGGTTCCTACCTTGCAGACACAGCCAATGGCGCTGACGTCGGCGCCCTCTTGATCTTCTCGCGCGAAAGCGACTGCGATGGCGACAGCTTCGTCCCGTGGAGTGGCGATTGCAACGATGCGAGCAGCGCGACATACGCGGGCGCGAACGAAATCTGCGACACGCTGGACAACAACTGTGATGGAACCGTCGACAACGACAGTGACGGCGACGGCGTCGCGGCCTGCACCGACTGCAACAATGCGGATCCGCGCATTTACCCTGGCGCCGCCGAGCGTTGCAACGGCATCGACGACAACTGCAACGTATCGGTCGACGAAGGAGCCGATCTCGACGGCGATGGCGTGACCACACCGTGCGATTGCAACGACAGCAGCAATGCGATCAAGCCAGGTGCGACGGAAACCTGCAATCACCTCGACGACGACTGCGACGGGGCGACCGACGAAGGCTCGACGCTGCAAACACCCAGCACCAAGCTGCTCGATGCAAACGGCAGTGCCGACGATCGCCTTGGTATTGCGATGGCGGTGGTTGGCGACGTCACGGGTGATGGCATTCGAGACTATGTCGTCGGTGCTTACAACGACGATGTCAATGGTGTATTCAATGCCGGGTCGGCGGTGCTGATCAACGGACGAACGCGAGTCGCAATTTGCAAGGCGAGCGAGGTCAGTCCATCCAACCAAGATCAGTTGGGTCGCAGCGTCGCCGGTGTTGGAGATCAGAATGGCGATGGCACGGTCGACTTTGCGGTCGGCTCTGCACTCGATGACACCGCACAGGGGTCCGATGCCGGAAGCGCGATCATCTTCTCGGGAGCGAACTGCGCCCAAATCCGCAA
Source organism: Acidobacteriota bacterium (assembly GCA_046331425.1). Classification (GTDB taxonomy): domain Bacteria; phylum Acidobacteriota; class Polarisedimenticolia; order J045; family J045; genus JANNUT01. The sequence continues at coordinate 12,372 of JAXLQU010000032.1, read as the reverse complement.
ACTGAGTGACCCGCAGGGACTCGGAAGCGACCAGCTCGGGGTGAGCGTCGACGGAATCGGCGATCAAACAGGGGACGGCACACAGGAGATCGCGGTCGGTGCGTACCTGGACGACACCGCCAATGGCAACGACGCGGGGAGCGTCACCGTATTCAACGGTGCAACTGGTGTTGTGCTCTATCGTGTCTCTGATTCAGCGGGGGGAGCCAGCGATCAGTTCGGCTTCGCGGTCGTAGGACTCGGCGACATCGACAAAGATGGTTCGGGTGACTTTGCGGTCGGAGCCTACCTCGACGACACCGGCGGCGGAGGCGATGCGGGCAGCGTGTCGCTGTTCTCAGGTCGCACTGGTGCGTTCATTCGCAAGCTTGTCGACCCCGCGGGGCTCAGCGACGATCGCCTCGGTATCTCGCTCTCGCGCGTGCGTGACATGACCAACGACGGTGTCGATGAGCTCGCAGCCGGAGCGTACTTCGACGACACCGCTCAGGGTACGGACGTCGGCTCGGTACTGATCTTCAATCCGGTGACCGGCGCCGTGGTGCGTAAGTTCACGGATACCGCGAGTCTTTCCAACGACCACTTGGGTCGCAGTGTGGCCGGTGTCGCCGATATCAACGGCGACGGAACATCGGACCTGCTGGTTGGTTCTATCGATGACGATGTCAGCGGCGTGACTGACGCCGGCAGTGTGGTGTTGTTCTCGGGTGCCGATGGCAGCGTGCTCAATCGATTGACCGATACGACACCAGGAAACTCCGATAATTTGGGCGCATCGGTGCTGGCGCTCGATCTGGATGGCGACGGTGTGCAGGAACTGATGGGTGGAGCCTATCAAGATGACGACATCACCGGTGTCGATGCAGGCAGCGTGCTGATCTACGCACTTCAAGCCGACTGTGACGGCGATGCGCGCACGCCGTGGGCCGGCGACTGTGACGACTCGCGCGCGACTCGCTACCTCGGAGCGACCGAGCTGTGCAACTCGCTGGATGACGACTGCGACGCTTCGATCGACGAGGATAGCGATGGCGACTCATTCGCGGCATGCGCCGACTGCAACAACAGCGACGCGCGAGTCAATCCATCGGCAGCGGAGCGCTGCAACGCAATCGACGACAACTGCAACACTCAGGTCGACGAAGGGTTGGACGCCGATGGCGATGGATTCACTACCGCCTGCGATTGCGACGACAACAACAACCAAGTCAAACCGTCGGCGCTTGAAGTATGCAATCACAGGGACGACGACTGCGATCGAGCGATCGACGAAACGACTCCCACATTCACGACGCCAAAGAAGTTCACCGATCCTGCGGGCGCAGGCGACGACCGACTGGGTACCGCGTTGGCGGCGATCGGTGATCTCAACGGCGACGGCATCAGCGAACTGGCCGTTGGCGCGTACACCGACGACACCGCACAAGGTTTCAACGCCGGGAGTGTGCTGGTTCTCGACGGGCGGCTGCGCACGGTGCGTTGTCGCGCTACCGACGGAACCGGTGCCATTCAGGATCAACTCGGCCTCAGTGTCGCGGCGGTCGGCGATCAGAACGGTGACGGCACGGTCGACTTTGCGGCGGGAGCCTACCTCGACGATACGCCGCAGGGGACGGACGCCGGAAGTGTCGTGGTGTTCTCGGGCAGTAACTGCACCGCGATTCGAAAGCTCACCGACCCGCTCGGGGCGGTCAGCGATCGCCTCGGCGTGAGCGTATCGAGTGTCGGCGACATCACCGGAGACGGAGTGCAAGAGATCGCCGCCGGCGCCTACCTCGACGACGTCGCGGGCGACAACGACGCCGGCAGCGTCACGGTCTTCAATGGTGCGACTGGAAGCGTGCTCTATCGCGTGATCGACCCAGGCTCCCAGCCCAACGATCAGTTCGGCTCCTCGTTGGCAAGGGTCGGCGACGTCGACAAGGATGGTGTACGCGACTTCGCGATCGGAAGCTATTTCGACGACACCGGCAGCGGTAGCGATGCCGGTAGCGTCACGATCGTCTCTGCCAAGAGCGGCACGGTGCTTCGCAAGGTTGTCGATGCCAGCAGCGCTGCCGACGATCGCTTCGGAGTTTCACTGGCAACGCTCGCCGACATCACCGGTGACGGTATCGATGATCTCGCGGTCGGGGCCTATTTCGATGATCAACCGCCCAAGCTCGACAACGGCGCGGTTATCTTGATCGACCCTGTAAGCGGCGCCACGATCCGCCGGTTGACCGACCCCAACGCGTCGTCCAACGACAATCTCGGTCGCTCCGTAATTGGGCTTGGCGATGTCACCGGTGACGGTGTGGCCGACGTGCTGGCGGGCGCGCCGTTCGATGACATCGGCGCACAGGCCGATGCCGGGAGCGCGATCCTGTTCTCGGGCGCGGACGGCAGCGTGGTTCAGCGCTTCACCGATGCGACCGGCCTAGCCAGCGATCAGTTCGGCATCGCAGTGACGGCTGTCGATCTGGACGGCGATGCGCTACCCGAATTGGTCGTTGGAGCGCATGAGGACGACGTGCTGGCCAACACCGATGCCGGCAGTGTGATGTTCATCTCGCTGGAAGGGGACTGTGACAGCGACGGCCTCGCACCGTACGGCGGTGACTGTAACGACGGCTCCAACACGATCTCGCCCAATGCACCCGAAGTGTGCGACTCGCTCGACAACAACTGCAACGGGTTGATCGACGACGGTTTGCAAAACGATCCGGAGTTTTGCAACAACCTCGATGACAACTGCAACGGGCTGATCGATGAAGGCAATCCGCAGGGTGGTGGTGCATGCAGCACAGGACTGCTCGGCGCCTGCGGTCCGGGCACACAACAGTGCCAGGCCGGCAGTCTCACATGCTCAGGAAACAAGGGACCCGGCCCTGAACTGTGCAATCTGATCGACGATGACTGCGATGGGACGGTCGATGAAACCACCGACTCCGACGGCGACGGTGTGGGAAACTGCATCGACAACTGCCCCGACGCACAGAACGCATCGCAGACCGACAGTGATGGCGATGGCGTTGGGAATGTGTGCGATTGCACGCCGCTGGACAACACCAACCCACCGCCGGCTGCACCGGGGGACAACCTGTCAGCATCGCAAAGTGGCGTCACCACGACATTGAGTTGGACGGCGGTACCGACCGTCTCTGAGTACAACGTCTATCGCGGCTTTGGCATAACAGGGCGCCCATTCGGCTACAACCAACAATGCTTTGCCAACAAACTCGCAAGCACGTCGACCATCGACACCGTACGCCCACGACCGGGAGCGATGTTCTATTACCTGGTCTCCTCGAGTTGTGGCAGCAACAGCGAGAGCGCGCCGGGATACTCGTCCAACGGCACGCCGATCCCGAAGGTCGGATCGTGCCCCGACCCCAGCCGCGATCTGGACGGCGATGGCGTCGAAGAAGCGGTCGACAATTGCCCAGGTTTCCAAAACCAGACGCAGTCGGATGTCGATTCCGACTCGTACGGCGATGTCTGCGATAACTGCCCTTCGGCATCGAACCTCGATCAACTCAACACCGACAACGACGGTTCGGGGAACGCGTGCGATCTCGATGACGACAACGACACGGTCCCCGACTTGAATGACAACTGCCCAACGACACCCAATACCGATCAGGCCGATCTCGACAGCGATGGCTTGGGGAACGTCTGCGACTCCGATCGCGACGGCGATGGCGTTGCAAACAACATCGACAACTGCCCCAACGTCGCCAACCCAGGGCAAGAGGACACCGACAACGACGGGATCGGCAACGCGTGTGATCCGACACCTTAGATAGCGGGGCGGCGAGCCTCGCGCATCAACGCGAGGCTCGCCTAATCGCCAACCGTCGTATGGATCTCCCACCACCGATTCTGTCGGTGCAATCGTCGCCACTCGTCTGTTCGGAATGCTGATACATCGTCGCAGCGCTCTACGTCAGCCGGCACCGAGGCGCTGCTTGTACTCGGCCGCGAGTCGCTCGTGTGTCGTCCAGAACGGGCGCGGCTCATTCCCGTTGAGTTGGTCCACCAAGATATCGACATGTGTGTGCCAGCCACCGGAGACGCTGAGCAGCGTCTTCGCGTCGCCGAGTCGGCGATGCGCGAGCACGAGCACGACATCATTGCCGCGTGGCGTCAGCTCGAAAGAGACCTCCGATTCGTGCCCCGATTCCTCGGGCCAGGTAAAGCTCAGCAAGCGTGGCGGCTCGCAACGCGTGATGCGACCGACGAGGCTGCACCCTTCGTACTTCTGGTAGTGGGGTGGCGCTTGTTTTTCGGCGGAGAGTTCCGAGTGGTGCCACGTGAGCGCAACCTCGCCCCCCACGCGCAGATCCATTGGACCCCGCGCCAACCACGTGGCCCGCTTCTCCGATTCGGTGATGTAGGCCCAGACACGCTCGATTGGCCCCGGCAATACGCGCTCGAATCGAATCGACTGCCGATCTGAGAAGACTCCGTATTCGCTCATCGTCAGCTCCTGGTCTTGGTAGTTCGTTGAGGTTTGCCTAGGGCGCGCTCGAGCGCGTCCAATCGCTGCGTCCAGAACTGCTCGTAGAACCGCAGCCACTCCAACGCGCTGCTCAACCGCTTGGCGTTGAGCTGAACGTGATGCTGTCGGCCATCGATCTGGCGCTTGATCAACTGCGCTTTCTCCAGCACCTTGAGGTGCTTGGACACCGCGGCGAGCGACATTTGGAATGGCTCGGCAATCTCGCCCACGGTGAGAGCGCCGACTGAAAGCTGGCGCAGGATTCGCCTCCGCGTGGGGTCGGCCAACGCCCCGAAGACAGCGTCGAGTTGCTGCTGCTGTTGTTCAACCATGCGGTTGAATGTACGTGAGTCGGCGAGAACTGTCAACCGAATGGTTGAATATAAAATGTTAAGGCCAAGCACCGAGCCATCCGCCCGGCGCTCGCTCGGCAACCCGCCTGCCGACAGCGATAAGTCAAGCCGCCCGACCTGCGGGACGGGCGTATAGTTTTGGCGTTCCCGCCAGGGTTCGACCCGACATCTCGTCCTCGGCCGACAGCCCCGCGCGGGCGGAGGAGGTATGTCCTCCCATCGCTTATTTCGTTTCGTGCCTGGGTTGATGTTCGCTCTCGCAACCACAACGCTGTTGGCGGCGGAATCGATCACGCTGCCGATTCCGCCGGTCCGCGAACGGGAGACTGGATGGAGTTCCCAAGCGATCGGCGAGATGGTCTTTCGCTACTTCCGCATTCCGGCATGGCATGCCGCAGGCGAGTATCAGTGCGGAGTTGCCGCTGCGCTGATGCAAGGCCCGGACGCTACAACCTGCGCCAAGAGTTGCATGCGCTGCGACCTCCGCTCGGGGTTACCGATAGAACTCGAAACGATGCTCGAGCAATACCCCAAGCGACTCGAGCGACATCACAACGCAGCCATCACCCAAATCAAAGCTGCCGAGGGACCGCTGGCGCCGTCCCCTGGAGAGTTGCGCGCGAGCCTAGCCGCACAACGTCCGGTCCTGGCACTGCTCGGCGCGCAGCACGGCAAGCCACAGGTCGTGTTGATCGTCGGCTGCCGTGATGAAGGCGACACTCTGTTGGTGCTGTTCAACGACCCGTCGTTCGAACCTCAGGACGCGCTGTGGAAGAACGTCGGCGCGACCGCGGGCCCACATCCCGGCAGTTGGTGGGTGAAATACTCGATATTGCGTGGCCCGCTCGACTGGGATCGCTCGATCTCGGTTAGCGCAGCAGCGGAAGGCGAGGTGCCTGTTACTTCCGGCGGTCCGCGTTAGGGGTGGTTGACAGTGTGCAACGGACGTTGTCGAGGCAACTACTTTTTGCGTGTCGACGTCGTCTTGGTTGATTTTTTGGTCTTGGCCTTTTTCGCCGCCGCGGTCTTCTTCTTGGCCGGGCTCGCCTTCGTAGTTTTCGAAGCGCGCTTCGTTGTCTCCACGGGTCGGCCCCTCGCGGCCAGCGACTTGACGTAGTGCTCGACATACGCCTTGGCAGACACGCGGTGAATCGCGCGGCCAATCACATCGAGTGGTAGATCTTCGAGCCGCTTGAAACGAACGCAGGCTTTCCCCATGTCGAGTTTCTTACCAGTCTTGGCCCACTCCTGGACGAATCGCTCCTGCTCTTCCTGGCGACCATACACACTCATCAGGTACAGCGACATGTAGTTCTTCTGCGAGGCAAGGCCTGCAAAGCAGAGTGGTTGTCGTGGGTCGCAGTGGTATCCAGCAGGGAAGACTCGGTGCGGGACGTAGTAACCGATCATCCCGTAGCTGATCCCTTCCTCGAAGTCCTTGTCGAGGTTGTGAAGGATCACCTGTCGCACCGCTTCGATCGCCGCGCGGCGATCGGGCGGGAGCTCCTGTAGGTAGGCGCGAACGGTCGTGGCTTTGCTCTGCATGCCGGGACTCTACCAAAGAACCTCCTCGCAAATAAATCCCCTCGATGGCCGAGAGCCGAGGGCGGTCGGCTGCGTCTTCCAACCAAGACCGCGACCATTCCGGTCGCTCGAGGAAAGGCGGACCCATGATCGCATCTGGGAAGCGTTGCTTCGGAGTCGTGATTCTGCTCGGGGCATTGTTTGTTGGCCCGCAAGCTGTCGCAGGACTGAGCTGTGACCCCGCCAAGGATGGGGGTTGTTTCGTCGGCGCTCAGCTTGGGAACATTTCGCCCAAGTCGTCGGGCGACTACAGCAACTCCACGGGCTTCGGTCTTGGGTTTGGAATTCGGGCAAGCTGCTTTCTTGGGGTGCTGTTCGGCCTCGACGATCTTGGCTCGTTCGATATCGACGGCGACAGTACCTACGTGATTCCCGGGGATCGACGTGCCGCTCGATCAGCAGGTCGACGTATCGCGGCCTCGTCTGTCAGCGGTAACGCGACCTCGGCCGATGCGAAGGGTTTGAGCGTCGCCGTGATGGGGGTCCTGCCGCTCAACCCGCGCTGGCAACTGTTTGGCATTGCCGGTGCGATGTCTTGGCGACAGAGCGTCGATCTCGATGACTTCGGCAAGACGAGCAATGAAACTGCGACGGGCCTCAGCCCAACGGTATCCGGCGGCATTCAAGTACTGATGGGCGACGCCAAGAAGTGGGGCGTGCAACTCAATGCGCGTCGCATCTTCAACGTCGGCGACAAAGACAAGACGGGGTTCGAGGCCGACTACGACTCGATCAGCGTGGGTGTCACGTACCACCTTGGAGGCGTGACGTCGCCAAAATAGACCCGAAGCAACGCCGGATCTGGCGAACACTCGCGCAGGTGCCTGTAGCCGCTCGGAGCCGGCGCGCTGGGCCTGCCGTCAGTGCCGGCAAGTTCTTCACACATATATATACGTGTGCCCGGAACAGCCGCGGCCTGGGCTGGTCGGACACAGTCCGTCGATAAGCCCCCCTTTCGCAATCAGTTACGCCCAGCCGTTGGCGAACAACTCGCGAGTCCAGCTCTCCGTCGAGACAGCAACGACGAACGACCGTTGCGGACCAGCGCTTCCGCTCGCCGCGGATCTTTGCTTGTCGCCTCTGTCACTCCGCGGTACAACCCCCGGCGGGAGGAGAGAGGAACTCGTGAACAAACTCGCCATTGCTGTGTGCGGACTGCTCATCGCGTTGTCGGCAACCGCTGCCTCCGCGCAAACTTTCATCGACATCGATCACAGCGTGGCAATCGACGCCAAGCGCGGTGTCGATCGACGCGTCGACTACGAGGCGTTGATTCAGTTCGGTCCGTGGGATGACCGCAACTACCAACTGACGGCCGACGATCTGAAATACCTCCCCTCCGATGAAGCACAGATCGACGATTTGATCCCGGCCTTCTACCGCGTGCAGTTTCGCAAGCACTTCAAGACACTTTCGCGCGATGGCGCGATTCGCTACCCACTGCATGCCTACCCGACATTCCGTGCCGTCTATCAAGGCTACGAAGTCAACGGCCAGTACTACAACCGCTTTCAGCGCGATACCGATGGACGCCTGATGCTCGACTTGAAGCCGGAGCCGCCGGCAACGAGTTCGGCACCGGAAACCGACTTCGTGTCGGGCGATGTGCGGATCACCTCACCCAACGGCGGCGCGGAGTCGGCGATCAAGATTCATCCCACCGATGTCAACAAGATCATCGCGGGAAGCAACGGGCCTGGCAGCGGTCAGAAGATGTACTACTCGCTCAATGGCGGCAGCACCTGGACGCAAACGACGCTGCCGCTGGGCGGCACCAACGGCGATCCGGCGGTGGAGTGGTCATCCACCGGCCAATTCGCCTACACGACCACGCTGGGAAACTGCTTCTTCGGCTGCGCGGTGTGGTTTTATCGCTCGGCAGACAACGGTGCCACCTGGTCGAGCCTCGAAACGGTGACGCCAGGCAGCCCGCGGCGGACGGTCACTCCCGGCAACGGCGATCGCGAGTTCTTGCACGTCGACAAATCGGCGACCTCGCCGTTCAAAGATCGCATCTACGTGTTCTTTCACGAGAACAACGTCATGCAGATCTCGCGCTCGGCCGATTTCGGTAACACCTTCACCAAGACTTCGTTCCCGAATCTCAGCGAGGAGCGCGGTATCGCCGGCGATGTGGCGACCGATCCGTCCGGCAACATCTACTACGTCTGGCCTGCGTTCAACAGCCAGCGAGTCTTGATGAAGAAGTCGACCGATGGCGGTGTCACCTTCGGCGCCACCAAGATCATCGCCAACACCAACGCGTCGTTCACCTACTCGCTTCCGTCGATGGACTCACGCAACGCCGCGATCTACGCCGCGGTCGACACCGACCTAAGCAGCGGGGCGTTCCGCGGCAGCATCTACGCCACGTGGGGCGACACGGTTTCGCCAGAGTCGGGGATTCCGGCCGACAACCACAGTCGCGTTTGGGTCGCGCGCTCTCGCGATGGCGGCAATACCTGGCAGTTGTCAACGCCGCACGAGACCAGCGACCTGAACGCGGTCGATCGGTATCACCCGTTTCTGGTCGTGGGTAACAACGGCACTGTGCACGTGGTGTACTACGACACGCGGCGCGATGCATCGCGCCAATCGGTCGATCTGTTCTACGCCTATTCCACCGATGGTGCGGTCACTTGGTCGGCGCCGCAGCGAATCACCAGCGCCCAGTCGCCAAACCTCAACGACGGCTTTGAATTCGGCGATTACAACGGGCTCGATATTGCGGTCAACAACATGATCGCGATCTACACCGACAATCGTAAGGAAGCGGGTGAGGTCGGCGATTCGAAGGATGTGTATGGATCGGGAATCACGCCCGGCGCGGCGGCAGGTGCTGGGAGCGTACCGGATGGAAAAACGATTCCTGGGGCGCAGATGCTGGTTACCAAGTCGGGCGCCAACATCACGTTGACATGGTCGGCAGCCTGCGGTGGCGGGTCGGATTACGCGACCTACGAAGGCGACCTCGGCGTCGAGAACAGCTTCGTGCAGAAAGCGTGCAGCAGCGGCGGCGCGACATCGATCACGTTCGCTCCCGCGACGGGCAATCGCAGCTATATCGTGGTGCCGCAGCTTGGAGCGAACGAAGGTTCGTACGGCAGGAAGAGCAACGGAACCGAGCGCACCCCGGCAGCAGTCGCTTGCCGAACGCAGGTGATTCACGGCTGTCCGTAGCGATACCCGGCCGGCGATCGAGTCGGTCGCCGGCCATCGCCCGGAGCCGCCACTCGTGTACTTGTTGCTGCGTGAAGCCGGGCAGCGAGCGTGCGCTGAGCTTCCTTCGGGGCCGAGTTGTGTGGGAGGTCTGTAGTTGCACCGATCGTTGAAAGGCGTCGCAAGGGCGAGCGGAGATCACGGCAGGCGCTGATCGTCGACTGCGTTGAGGCCCCGATCCTGGCGGCCCATCGGCCGAGTCCTGACAAGCATCGTCGCGCACTGGATAATCCGCGCGGCGCTCCACTCCCGTTTTCATGCTGCTACCTGTAGCCGGATCGATCGTTGGAGTGGAGTGCGACGGAGATTCGATGCAGCATCGGCGGCCGTATCTTGTAGCCAGTCTTGTCGTCGTTGCCTGCGTTGCATGCGGATCCAGGCCCGACCCAAGTCAGCGCGTGGAACGTGCCCTTGCCCATGTTTCGGCGCGCCCGTTCAACGGCGTGATGATGATCGCCGAAGGGAAGCGCGTCGTGTACGCGAAGGCGGCTGGCCTGGCCGATCGCGAGCGCAACCTGCCACTCACACTCTCTAGCCGTTTCCTCGTCGGTTCGATCACGAAACAGGTCACTGCCGCGCTCGTCATGCAGCAGGTCGATGCCGGGCGTATCGACCTGGAGGCGCCAATCGCTAGGTACCTCGATCTCACCATCGACTGGGGGTCCCGCGTGAAGGTGCGTCATTTGCTCAACCATACGTCGGGGATTGCGACACTCGAGGCACCGCTGAGAGCAGGTCCAGGGAGCACATTTGCGTACTCGAACTTCGGGTATGAACTGGCGGGGAAGATCCTCGAGAAGGTGACCTCTCGCACATACAGCGAGTTGGCCGAGACGTTGTTCGATTCGTGTGGCATGAACGAGTCACAAATGTTGCGAGCCGAAGGGTCCCCCGAGTTGGTGATTGGCTACTCAGAGAACCCGGACCGCACGCTCGTCGTCGCCTCGCAGACCGAGCGCGCAAATCACTTGCCGCCAGGTGGAATGGTCTCGACAGTGCGCGACTTGGTGCGATGGAATCGGTGCTTGCATCACGCACACGTGGTGACCGCTGCCGGTTACACTGCAATGGTGACACCATCGGCGCGTCGACCGTATCGTTGGGGTGAATTGGGTTACGGGTTCGGTCTGCAAATTCTCGACCGCGACGGCATCGTTGAACTCAGTCACAGTGGATATGTGGATGGGTTCATCTCGACAATGACCTACTATCCAGACGCCGATCGCACTTTAGTTGTCTTGGAGAACACGTCGTGGGACGCCGAGGATATGGACCGTGTCTTCGCTCCGCATGACGCGGTGAGGGACGCCGTTCGCGCGGGCCTCAAAGACCTCTGGCCACAGACCCTGTTCGAGCTTGGCGAGAGGCCGAGCTGGAAAAGCAGTGCGGTTTCTCGGCGCGCGTGACCGTGCTCTCGGCGTTGGAACTGACGCAGGTCGTGGCTGCGAACTCGCTTCTGAAGGTGGCGACCGACCCAGCGCGGATGTTGGTGGCGGTGCCGGCCGACCCTGCCGATCGCACGCTCCTCGCACCGCTCATGAAGCAGGACTGGGGCCGCGACGCGTTGGCGATAGGAAAGCGTGCCGCCTACCTATGGTGCGCCACTGGAATTCTCGAGAGCCGCCTTGCGGCTGCGGTGAATCGCGCCCTCGGCGATGCCGTGACGGCGCGAAACTGGGCGACAATCGTCAAGCTTGCTGCGTTGACGAACGGTGACCAAGAGTAGCCTCGCATCCAAAGCTGGGGAACCCGGCCGAAGGAGCCTCACGCCATGACCGCTACGATCGACGAATTACCTCGTGACGTTATCGATGCCCTCGAGCAGGGGAGCATGATTCAGGCGATCAAACAGTTGCGCAGCGCGCGCGGGATCGGTTTGAAGGAATCCAAGGACGCCGTCGATCGCTACCTTGCCGGTCATCCCGAGCTGCGGCAGCGACTCGACGCCGCGAGCTCGGCAAACAGCCGCAGCGTTGGCCGGTGGTTCGTGGTGTTGCTGGTGATAGGCCTGGGTATCTATCTGTTGCTGCAAGCCTTTCGCACCTGAATCTGGACCGGCTGCGGTACCCACCGACAGGCCAAGATAGCTAGGAGAGTCGCGCATGGGGAAGGGCAGGTTGGAGGCATTCAGCGACGGTGTAATCGCGATCATCATCACGATCATGGTGCTGGAGTTGAACGTGCCGCACAGCGCCGAGTGGTCGACTCTGGTTCCAGTACTCCCCGTCTTCGGTAGCTATGTGATGAGCTTCGTGTTCGTCGGAATCTACTGGAACAACCACCATCACATGCTGCACGCTTCCGGCAAGGTCAATGGAGCGATCCTGTGGGCCAACATGCATCTGCTGTTTTGGCTATCGCTGGTGCCGTTTGTGACGGGTTGGATGGGCGAGAACCACTTCGGCGCAGCGCCCGTCGCGCTGTACGGTGTGGTGATGCTGATGGCCGGCGTCGCGTACTTCATCTTGGCGCAGGCGCTCACGCGCCATCATGGCAAAGACTCGGCGCTGGCGATTGCTCTCGGTAAAGACCACAAAGGGATCGCCTCGCTGGTCATCTACGTCATCGGGGTCGGGTGCTCGTTCGTGAACTCGTGGGTCGCGGTTGCACTCTACGTGCTGGTGTCGGTGATCTGGTTCATTCCAGATCGCCGTATCGAGAAGGTGCTCAACGAGCGCTGACGAGCGGCACTCGATGGTCGCCAGTCTAGGCCGCGTACAGATCTCGCCCCGC
>JAXLQU010000031.1:0-45229 GCA_046331425.1 Acidobacteriota bacterium | reverse complement strand
GACCTGCTTCATGCGCCCGAGGCTCAAGTACTGCTTCTCGATTTGATCGAACGCTTGCTTCATCTGGCCTTCGATGTCGGTGTTGCGATTCGGCTGCGCTTCGATTTCCCGGGCCAACACCGAGCCGTCGCCCATGCGCGTGCCGTTGACCTCCACCTCGTATCCCAGCGGGATCGACCCGAACGACTTGGCCTTGCCGCTCCCCTTGAACTTGGTGTCGCCGTCGATCCGGACTTGCTGGCCATCGACCACCAGCGTTTTGCCGATCCGGAAGTCTGCGTAACCTTCGAGTTTCTCGCGCGAGCCGGCCAGCGCCGTCCAAGTCGAAGCGAATAAGCAAGTGATAGCAACGCGCCCAAGGTAATGGCCGACTCGTGATCGCATGACGCACCTCGTAAGTGGCAGAGAGATTACTCCCGATTGGCCGATCGGGAGCAGAGCCAAGCTCTTTCTATTCGGCATCAGGCGGCGCGCTCGCTCGGGCTCGGCGTCGACTGCGGGCAAATGGCTACGAGGTGACCGACTGCGAGTCACCGCGCATCGGCTCTGCGCTGGGTGCAGGGCCGAGCGCTTCGTTCAGTTTGACGCGCAAGGTTTCCAACGTAAACGGCTTCCCGATGAAGTACGTTGTTGCGTCGTCGTTGAGCTCTTCGTCGCCGTCATTCTCGGCAAATCCCGACATGTAGATCACGGCAATCCTGTGATGCATCGCTCGCAGCTTGGCGGCAAGCTCCGGTCCACGCATGCCGGGCATGACCACATCGGTAAGCAGCAGATCGAACGGGTTGGTCGGATCGCTGCAGATGGCCAATGCCTCGATGCCGCCGCTCGCCGTCGTCACCTCGTACCCCAAGAAACGGAGAAGTTCGCTCACCGCGTGACGCACCATTTCTTGATCGTCGACCAACAACACGCGGCGCTTGCCCCGACTCTGGCCGTTCGACGTGGGGACCACGGCGTCAACTCCGGCCACCGGCTGGCCCGAGAATGGAAACAACGTCGTGAAGCGACTGCCGCGGCCGACGTCGCTGCGCACGCGGATGTGACCGCCGCCTTGCACCACGATGCCGTACACAATGGCAAGGCCCAAGCCGGTCCCGCCGAATTTGCTCGAGAAAAACGGTTCGAAGAGCCGTCGCTGCGTGGCGGTGTCGATCCCCTCACCGGTGTCGATCACCTCGAGTGCCGCGAAACTGCCGCCGGCCGGCGGCGGCGTGAACTCAGCTTCATTGGCGGCCAGCTCGAGCCGGCAGGTACGGATGACGATTCGCCCACCAGACGGCATCGCGTCGCGAGCATTCGCCACGAGATTCAGCAGCACTTGAAACACTTGGCTCGACTCGGACTCGATCGGTGGGAGTCCCGGCTCGAGCTCCGTTTCGAGTGTGAAGCGTTCACCCGCCAAACGCATCAATACGGTTTGCGCATCGGTCACCAGAACGTTCAGGTCCAGTGAGCGAGTCTTCAGTACCTGACTACGGCTGAATGAAAGCAACTTCTTGGTGAGTTCGGCACCGCGTTCCGACGACTGAAGAATCGCCTCTGCGTTCTTCCAGTCGGGGTCTCCCTGTGGCAATGTGCCAAGCAGCATGTCGGCGCGCGCAGAGACGACCGTAAGCAGGTTGTTGAAGTCGTGCGCCAGCCCGCCAGCCAGCCGACCGATCGCCTCGAGTTTCTGCGATTGCACCACCTGCTCATTGGTGACCAGCACGCGAATCTGCGATCGCAACTCCCGGTTGTTCCGTTCGAGTACGAGCTGTTGCATCCACGCCAAGACTGCAAAGGCAAGCAAGGAACTGAGGACCAGGACCTGGCGGAGGCCATGCGTGTTGGCAGGCATGATCCCTCCCGTTTCCAGCAGCAAGTGAGCCGCAGTAAACGAGAAGGCGTAGAGCAGGATCAACGCGATCGCATCGGTGCGCGGCTCGTCATCGATGGCGGCCTGAGCAATCGCGGCTTCGTCGACCTGCGTCGTGCGCCAGCGCCGCGCCACGACGATCGAAACGAACGGCAGCCACCAGATCGCATCCAGCGCCGTTCCATAGTTCAGGCTCACCGATCCCGTGATGGTCGCGACCGTCAGCCCATCCCCGACAGCGGCGGCAGCGCAGGAGATTGCCAGGAAGACATAAATGGGCCGCCATGGCGTCCGGCGAGCGGTACCAGCGAGATGCACGAACCGTATCGTCAGCAGCGTATCCAGGGCGAGAAACGTCGACTGTGTCGAAAGTTCGCCAACCGCCCCACTGACGCGCAAGTAGGGCAACGCGAAGAAGTAAAGGGCCAGCATCGAGACGAACAACATCGAAGCCGCGACCGAGAACCTGAAACCGGATGAGCGCTTCGACCACCCCGCTGGAAGATGAGGGCGCATGTCGGCAGCCAGGATCAGAGTGACGTAACTCGAGAGGAAGATCAGGTCGGTGAGTGTTGTGGAGTCGAACTCCGGTACGGTGAAGGCCAGGATGAAGCAGCCAAGGCTCCCGACCAGCCACAGCCCGCACGTCCAAAGCACCAGCCTCCAGAACACACGTTCTTCGGTGGAGGCGGTATCTCTGCGGCTCATCCACAGGGTGACGACGGTCAGTATCAAAAACGAAGGATCAGCCAGATGGCCGGCCCAGAGCGTTGCACTGGAGTCAGCGACCGCCGACGCACTGTAAAGCACCAACGGTGTCGCGATGAGCAACACGGCGAGCCACAGGAATGGGTCGCGACCGAGCTTACGCACCGAGATTCACCCTTCCGCGCGCCGGTTGCCCACCACGGCCGGCAATCACGGCGCGGGAAGTCTACGCGAAGACGAGCCAATCGGATCGCACTCTCGAAGATCGATCAACGCAACGAGAAATCTGAAAAACGATCACGATCCGGGCAAAGCAACCGTCGGGAGGTGCGGCTCCGCGCATGCTTTTGGACTGTCTCGAACAGCGACTGTGCCGCCGGCCGTCAGGGATGCCAGTGATCAAGTGCGTTTGTGCGTCAACGAAAACGAGAGCAGAGCGTTCTGTGACACGAGGCTGGAGAATCCTCTTTCAACCTTTCGTTGGCGCCGGCACGAGAGCTTGTGATGCCGCGATCGCCGTCAACCTTCGCGACGACACCGCGCTCAGCGCAAATCTCGCCGAGTTCGTGGGCGGCGCTGTTTGCGAAGTCGGCTCGATCGATCGCAACGGTCCGTTGATCGGCGCCTGCATGGCCGCTGAGTCGCCGGCCGGCCAGGTATTCGGATGCCTGGCAAGACCGATCACTGCTTGTGGGTCAGGACCGGCAGCAGCAGCGTTTGATCGCCTCGCGATTGCGGCGGGCAAGTGCCCGTAACCGCAATCGTGCTTTCTGCAAACTCGCTATTGCGCCTGCCCCGCGCGCTGTAACTGCCGCACGACCTCGTCGTAGTAGGGACGATCTTTGAGGCTGGCGTACTCACCCGGGAAGCAAACCACGGACAGATCCGCCGTCCGGTCTTTG
Organism: Acidobacteriota bacterium; assembly: GCA_046331425.1. GTDB lineage: Bacteria > Acidobacteriota > Polarisedimenticolia > J045 > J045 > JANNUT01. The sequence goes on along the minus strand of JAXLQU010000031.1, from coordinate 41,761 downwards.
CGCGAAAAGTTGGTCAGTGTCACGGCGCAGCGTTGGCCGGTGGCCAGTCGCGTGTTGTCGATCATCGGAAGGTCATAAAACCCGACTGAGAACTCGGTGCGCGTGACAAGTGGTTCTTGGTTAGCGCGCGGCGTCGTAACGGTGAGTCGCACCCGCAACTGGCTCTCCACCGGATCCACCTTCAATACCCTCAGAGCAATCGTGCTGGCGACCCCTTCGATCATGACTTCTTCAGGCTCGAGTTCGACGGTCTTGTTGCTGTCGAGCATCGGGCCGTAGTCGAACTGTCGGGTGAACCTCGCCCCGTGCGCCTCCAGCGTGAAGGTCTGCTTGGATGCGATCTCACGTGCCAAGCGCTGCACGCGCGCACTCCAGTCGGCAGCATGGACATCTCGCGACTCGCGAATCTGCCGCGCCAAGTCCAAAAACAAGGGCTTCAAATTGATCGACTCATGGAAGTTGTAGGCCAACAACTCGACATTGAGCACGCGCGACCCGAGCTCCGTAGCGTTCGGTTGCAAATAGGACTGCACCACCGACACCAGCATGTCCTTGCGCAGCGAGGTTTCCGATTCCTCACGACGGCTCATGATCTCGGAATACAACCGTGCGTTGGTTTCGGCCGCCTGGCGGCGATCGAGCATCTGCGATCCGAAGAATCCAACCCCTGCAACCGCCAACGCCGTGAAGAGCCCGCCCACCGGATGCAGCAGAATCTCGAGTTTGTCCCACGTGTCGCGCGGACGATCGCCCTTTTCGTCCGCCATGCTACTTGCGCCTCACCGTCAGCTTGCCGTCTTTGACTTCCAACACCAGATCGACCTGCGCGCCGTCCTCGTAAGAAACAACCTCCATCGCTGCCGACTGGCTCTTGTGCTTGACGGTCAGTTGGCACTTGCCTGTATCGGCCAGGTCGAGGTGGTAACTGCCGCTTTTGTCCGTCTGTGTAGAAACCGCAGCTTTGCCGCCGCACGCAACCTCGACAACAACTCCCGCCCCCAACTTGGCCGACCCTTCGCTTACCGAGCCGTACAACTCGCCAGCTTGAACGTTCGACGCGTACAGTGCGGCGAGAACTCCGAGGGACAGAATCGATCGTTGCTTCATGCGCTTCTCCAGTGGCCCGACGCCGCTACGATCCATGATCCGTGATCGTTTCCAGGCCGTGGCCGTGGGGACCAGTCTCGCGGAGTCGGAGCAAGGTCGCAAACACGAGCCCTGCCAGGCTCAGCAGCGCGAACCCCCACAGCATCGGCAGGTACCCATGTGGATTGTCGGCGCCGGCCTTGGCCATGTCGTTGAGCACTCCTGCGCCGAAGTTGCAGATGGTGAGGCCGATGTTCTGCAGCATCGTCATCAAGCCGTACGCGGTTCCGAGCCGCTGCTCTTCTACCAGATAGGGTACGCACGGCCACAACACGGCGGGAACCAGCGAGAACGAAATTCCCAGCAGCGTGTTGGAGACCCACAGATCGGCATGGCTGTATGCCAAGAGCAAGAAAGCCGGCAACAGAATCAGCGAACCGATCAACATGAACAGGCTACGACGCCCCACCCGATCGACGATCAAGCCGAAGAGAGGGGTTGCAAAGATCGCAGCCAAGAAAACATAGCTGTTGAGCTCGCCTGCCTTCTCGAGCGAGAGCCCGTGCGCATCTTGAAAGTACTTGATCGCGAATGTGCTGCGGAACGGCAGGATCACCGAGTAGAACGTCACGCACAAGCCGACGATGTACCAATACGAGCGATCGAAGCGGTAGAGGTCGGACCACACGATCTTGTCCGACGGCGCCGGCCGCTCGAGTCGATAGCGCTGTTCGGCGTCGCGTTCGAGCAACCAGTACGCCCCAGCGCAAGCCAACGAGAGCACAGCGAAGCCGACGGCGAGCAACAGTGCGGCCCGCCATCCGGAGTCGTAGACCGGTTTGGCCCACGTGGGAGAGAGATCGGCGGCGTATGAACCGGCACGTGCCAAGCTGACGTTCAAGCCAAATGCAAACGCCAACTGCTTACCCTTGAACCACTGCCCCAACGCGGCGGTGATGGCCACGATCATCGACTCGGCGCCAAGCCCGAAGACCAAACGCCCCAACGCCATCACCGCGAACGAGTTCGTGGCAGCTGTGAGGATGGCGCCCACCAGGCAAATCGCGGTGAAGTACAGCGTCGCCTTTCGCGTGCCGATTCGATCGACGATCACGCCGCCAACCAGCACCATGACGATGTTGGGGAAGCTGTAGATCGCGTTGAGTGTTCCGATCTGCGTATCTTGGAAGCCGAGCGTGTCGGCGAGCAGGCTCGCGACCGGCGCGATCGAGTCGTAGATGTAGTAGTTGCCAAACAGCGCCAGGCTCGTGAACAGCAGCACCGCCCAGCGAACCCAGGCTGCAGGGACAGGCTTTTGGATCGCGGGGGGGACGGTCAATGGTCACCTCAGGAGTGCATGATCGCATGGCTCGCGAAACGGGCGGCCTGCGTGCGCCAGACCCGGGTTCGGACCCGCGGCCCCGACTCGATGAGGGGTTTGCGCCCCCGAGCTAGGGATGCGTGTCGGTGGGAGCGGGGAGTGCGCGCCTCGCTCCAGGGGTACGGTTGACCTCTCTGACATGGAAATGTGGAAATTCATCGACAAAAAGTCGGCTTGATCTGTATCAAGCGGATCTCAGCCTGCTCTTCGGTCTGCGGTGGAATTTGCACCGAAGCCCGCCGGGCAAGGGAGTCCTCGTGATGAGACAGTTTCATCTCCGGTCGATCGCAGTGTTTGCTGTCCTCATTTGCGCGGACCTCGCACCAAACCCGGCGCTAGCACTCGAACCCGAGCCCGCAACAAAGACGCCACTCGCCTCGCGGCAGTTTTTCCGACCCGAGTTAACCCTTGACTCGAGTCATCGGCCCGCGAGCGCGATGCAATCTCACTTGGCGACTCGGCAGGCCGCATGGGACCGCCTGATGGCGGTGAGCGGTCCACAAGCGCAGACATATTTCGATCCACGGTCCGGTTCTGTGAGCAACATCATGACCGCGATCCCGCTGATTCCCGGTCACGGCGTGGGAAATACGATCACGCTGGATGGATTGCAGCTCAGTCTTGGTCATGCCGTGAAGAAAGTAGACGCCTCGCTGGTCGGTGAACTCGTCACGCGCTTCGTGACGACACACCATGAGGCACTGGGCCTGGACGTCGCTCAACTCGGTGAGGCGACAGCGTCAGAGATCTCTGCCGACCTTTGGCAGATCCGACTTCCACAACAAAAGAACGGCGTACCTGTTCGATATGCGCAGCTTTCGGCAACGGTCAGCCACGGCAATCTCGTTCTGCTGGGCACTGAAACCTGGGGGCAGGTGAACGTCCCGACATTGCCATCGATCTCGGCCGATCAAGCCGTCGACATCGGCTTCACATTTGTCGGGGGGCGCTCGCCTGCAGATCAACTCTGGCAGGAGCCTACGCTCGAGATCGTGCCGTTTGCGCCTCAACAGTTCGAAGCGGGGAAGCCGTTCGACGGGCCGATCGGCAAAGGATACGGCCACTACCTGGTATGGGCGTTCGGATTCCGGCGCGACTCTGGCGTGGAGAACTGGCAGGTCCTGGTCGACGCCCACAGCGGCGTCGTGCTCTCGTTTCAAGACACCAATCACTACGACGGGCAGGAACTCAAGGGCGGCGTCTACCCGCTGACAAGCACCGAGATCTGCCCCACCAACGCGACCTGCGGGTTGATGCAGTCAGGAGAGCCGATGCCGTTCGCCAATACCGGACTCCCTGCGCCGAATGATTTCACCAACTCGGGAGGCGTGTTCGACTACAACGGCGGAACGGTCACGACAACGCTCAACGGCAAGTACGTTCGGATGTTCGACAACTGTGGACCCGTCAACGAGTCGAGCGCGGTAGGTGCGCTTGACCTTTCGGGGTCGAACGGGCAACACGACTGTGTTTCCGGGCGATCCTCGGCAGGCAATACCGCTGCGTCTCGATCCGGTTTCTATGAGCTCAACAAACTGATCGAGGTCGCTCGAGGCTGGCTCCCCAACAACCTGTGGCTCAGCCGACAGATCACTTCCAACATGAATATTCTCAACACCTGTAATGCGTTCTACTCGACTGCCGACGGTACGATCAACTTCTACCGCTCTGGCGGCGGGTGTCGCAATACGGGGGAAATTGCGGCGATCTTCGACCACGAATGGGGGCACGCACTCGACGATAACGACAGCGGAGGAGCGCTCAGCAATTCGAGCGAAGCCTACGCTGACATCGCGTCGATCTATCGCCTGCGGGCTTCTTGTGTGGCGTACGGATTTTTCTGGACTACCGACAAGGGTTGCGGCCGGACCGCGGACGGTACCGGCTTCAACCAGAACGAGTCGCAGGTTGGGTCCTACTGCGATACCAATTGCTCCGGCGTGCGTGATGCTGACTGGGCCGGGCATGTGGCCAACACTCCGGCCACCGCGCTCGGATTTTCTTGCACGCATTGTTCGACCGGCCCAGGGCCGTGTGGCCGGCAAGTGCACTGCGCCGCCGCGCCGAGTCGGCAAGCGGCCTGGGATCTTGTTGCGCGCGACCTGCAAGCCGCGCCGTTCAACATGACTCGCGAGGATGCGTTCAACCTCGGCTCGAAGATCTTCTTCCAAGGGAGCGGAAGCATCGGTTCATGGCATGCCTGCACCTGCGGCGGCACCTCCGACGGTTGCGGTGCGACCAACGCCTACCCGCTCTGGCTCGCCGCCGACGACGACGACGGCAATCTCAACAACGGCACGCCGCACATGACCGCGATCTTCGCAGCATTCGATCGACACGGAATCGCCTGCCCGACACCCACTCCCTTGAACAGCGGTTGTGTGGGTGGCCCGACCACGGCACCGGTCGTAACAGCATCGAGTAGCAACAACAATCAGATCGGCCTGACATGGTCGGCTGTTCCCGGTGCAACGAGTTACCGCGTGATGCGCGCCGAAGGGTTCGCCGGTTGCGATTTGGGTAAGGCAGTGATCGGCACGGTCGCCGGTACCAGCTTCACAGATAGCGATGTGGCCAACGAGCGCCCGTACCATTACGTCGTCCAGCCGATCGGCGTGAGCGGCGCGTGCATGGGGCCGGGGAGCAGTTGCGTCAGTGCTTCGGCGCTGCCTTGCTCGGGCGCATTCACATCGGATCGCAGTGTCTACAACTGCTCCGATACGATCACACTGCGTCTTGACGACGCCGATCTGCGCGGTGCGGGGACGCAAGTCGTCTCTGTCAGCTCGAGCGTCGAGACCACGCCCGAAATCGTGACACTGGTTGAATCTCCGGCTGGCTCGGGGCGATTCTCCGGAACCATCGCTACCTCGTCGGCGCCGCCAATTCACAACGGAGTTCTGAACGTGGCGCACGGCTCGATCGTCACGATGACGTATGTCGATGCCTCCTCGTGCGGAACCGCCAATGTCACCAAGACACGCACCGCCACCATCGATTGCACCGGTCAGGCGTGCTTTGGAGCGCTCAGCTTGGACCGAACTCTCTATAGCTGTTCCGACACGATTCAAATCACCGTGACGGACTCCGATCTGATCGGTTCGGGTACTCAACCGGTTCGCGTGACCTCGCCGGTCGAGACGGTACCTGAGGTGGTGATTCTGGTGGAGTCACCTGCCGGCTCGGGCACCTATCTCGGCTCGATCTCGACTACATCGGCCCCGCCGACACCCGACGGCCGAATCAGCACGACTGATCTGTCCAACGTCACCGTCGAATATCTCGATGCCTCTCCGTGTGGAACCTCCGCCGCAGCGGTGCAGCGCAGCGCAAGCATCGACTGCGCCGCGCCGGTAATCAGCGGCGTCGGCGCCGACTCGATCACGGGAAGAACCGCAAACCTCAAATGGAACACCGATGAAACAAGCAGCAGCCAAGCAACCTACGGTGCATCGATTCCACCGGCGACGAACAGCGCGTTGAATTCGTCGCTCGTGACCGCGCACCTGACCCAACTGACCGACTTGCCGGAATGCACTAGACAGTACTACTCCGTCCGCTCCGCCGATCGCTACGGGCAGCTTGCGGTGGCGAACAACGCTGGAAACTACTTCCAGTTCACGACCGGTGCCGACTTCTCTGTCGCCAGGCTCTCACCCGATCCGCCGATCGTGATGCCGGCGCAGTCCACTGTAGCGAATGTAGCGCGCGCTGTGCTCGACGATGCGCGCAAGGTCGTCGACGTCAAAGTCCGCTTCAATCTCGCCCATACCGCCGATGGCAACGTTACGGTGCGGTTGCGACATCCCGATGGTTCGTTCGTCAACCTCTCCAGCCGGCGCGGCGACACAGGAGACAACTTCGACAATACGCTGTTCGACGATGCAGCGATCACGCCCATCAGCGCTGGAGTGCCACCGTATGCTGGATCGTTCAAGCCCGAATCGCCGCTCGCTGCGTTTGCCGGCAAGAGCGCCCAAGGGACGTGGCAGTTGGAAGTGATCGATGATTTCGGAGTCGATTCCGGAACGATCATCGGCTTCGAGTTGCAACTGACACTGACCCAGGCGTGCGGACCGGGTTGCGCCAAGGACACATTCCAACGACTCTCCGACTCCTGCGCTGCTGGTGGTGCCGGCAATGCTGACGGCCATTGGGACGAGGGCGAGACCGCGGCGATCCGTGTCGCGCTGAAGAACACCGGTACCGACACGCTCACCGGCGTCTACGCCACGCTGATCCCCGTGACGCCTGGCGTCACGATGATCGAAGACACTCGGCTTTATCCTGAGATTCCCCGCAACGGAGTCGCCGATTCGAGCGCCCCGCATTTCATCGCTCACCTTCCGCTGGGTGCTGCCTGCGGTTCGACGGTTCAGTTCAACGTCGAGATTCACACACATCAAGGTGTCTTCACCGACGCGCTGTCTATCGGGCCCACCGGTGAGAAGGTGCCGGCCGGACGCACGACCGATCTTTTCGAAGACTTCGCTGCTGGAATCCCGACGACCTGGACAGTCGAGGACAAGGGAAGCGGTGGTGGCGCGGCCAGCACATGGACCACCAGTAATCCCGGCGGCCGGGCCGCGAACCCCCCAATCACGGAGCCGTTCGCGATTGTCGATAGCCAAGCGGCCGGAGCCGGTGCGTCGCAGGAAGAGCGCTTGATCACGCCGACGCTCGACCTCTCGGCCGCAAGCTCGGTGACCGTCGAGTTCGACAGTTTTTTCAACTTCGGTCCAGGTGGCGGTGACGAGCGCGGCGACGTCGATGTTCGCTCGACACTGACCGGCGGCGATTTCGTCAATGTGTTTCGTTACAACGGTGCCTCCAGCGCGAACCCGGATCATCGCGTGGTCGATATCACGGCCCAAGCAGCAGGAGCGAGCGACGTCGTGATCCAGTTCCGGTACACACGAGGCGCAAACGATCGCTGGTGGCAGGTCGACAACGTCAAGGTCTCGCATCCATTCCCCGAGTCTTGTCGCTACAGAACGTGTGATCAGAATTCCAGCCCAGGCGAGGTGCTGCGTTTGCGCTGGGACACAAAGACAGCGCTTTCCTGGACCGCAGCGACCGGCGCGCAGTCCTATTCGCTTTACCGCGGCACGGGTGCCGATCTCCCGAAGCTCCTCACCGCGGAGGCCGATTCCTGCACGCGGCTGACGACGACTGCCACATCGGCGACTTCCATCGCCGAGCAGCCGGCTGCTGGCTCGATGAGCTGGTGGCTGGTGCGCGCCTCCAACGGCTCGGGTGAAGGGCCTGTCGGGCAAGCGAGTCAGGGGCCGCGACTTCAGAGTTCGCGTGGAGCCTGTCCATAGCGATAGAAGCAATCAGCATGCTGCCGACGTCCCCGACCGGAACAAGCGCACGGTGGCGTCGGCGGCGTTGACTGGCCCCCCACTCGCAACGCAAACTTCGGCGGCCGAGGCGAGTTGGAGGGGACATGCGCGAATGGCAGGAAGACCAAATTCTCTGCGAGCTTGTCGAGTCGACGCGTCATTCATTGCCGCACTCGGGTGGACCCGAGTTACCTGCGATCTTCGAGGCCCCCAACGGCGCCGCGGACGCCGTGTGGGTTTCTGCGATGGGAGACGCCAACGATCGCGTGTCGACAGCGCGCCGAACAGGTGGCTGGGTCGGATTGGGACTCGACGCCGTCGCGAAACTCATCAACCAGGTATGGGCTCGTGGAGCGGTGCCCACGGCGCTGCACGCCACGCTGGTTCTGATGAGCCCCGAGGCGGAAGTGCGCGAGCAGTTGGTGCTTGGGATCTCTCGCAGTTGCCGTGCCGATTCGGTGGCGATCTCGGGATTGCAAACGGTCGCGACGGGAAACGCCGGTGATGATCACGATCTGAGTCTGGTGCTGCTGGGCACATCGACACGCAGCTCGATCTTGGATGGATCGCAAGTCAGGTCAGGCGATCTGTTGGTGGGGCTGGCGTCGCAGGGACTTCATGGCGATGGACACCGTGCCGCGTGGGCGATCGCGGATGCTCGAGGCTGGGGCGCGGATTATCAGGTTCCCGGAACAGATTCCACATTTGCGACCCTGATGAACGCTCGGCACAGAACCTACCTCGGAGCGGTGCAGCGCGCGCTCAAAGAGCAGTGGCTGCACGCGCTGGTTCCCGTGGGATGCGGCGGCTTGACCGGCAGTCTGACTCGTTGGTTGCCTGCATCGGTTGGATTCGATCTCAACCACGACTGGGACCTTCCTCCGCTGCAGCTTGCGTTGCAACACGCCTCGGGGATGTCGCGACAACAGTTCAGTTGTGAATTCAACAGCGGAGTCGGGATGGTGGCGGTTGTCCCGCCCGAACGAGTGCCTGGCTTCGTGGAATGGATCCAACTCTGGAACGAAGGCGCTTGGGTGCTCGGCCGCATCACCTAATGCCGCCGAGTCGTTCGATGAGCGCAATGTTCTTGCGACACTACCTCGTCACCCCAGCAGCAATCTGTCTGGTGCTGGCTGCTGTGATCTTCTTCGGGCCGTTGCCGGCACGCGTTGAAAGGCATTACAACGCCGTTGTACCGCAAGGACTGTTGCCGATATCCCAGCATGCGCTCGAACTGACTCGGTCACTGACCATCGTCGACCTACACGCCGACTCACTATTCTGGCGGCGTGACCTGACCGAGCGGGGCACGCGAGGACACATCGATTTCCCTCGTCTGAGGGAGGGAAATGTCACCGTGCAGGTGTTTTCGACGGTGTCGCAAGCACCGGAGGGAAACGACACGGGGCGCAGGGCGAGTGATTTCGATCGCGTCACGCCGCTGGCAATCGCGCAGTTGTGGCCGGTGGGCACCTGGCGGAGCAACGTGCAGAGAACGTTGTATCAAGGTGCGCGCTTGGAGCGCTGGTCGAACGACTCACGCAACGATCTCTCGCTGCTGCGAACGCGCGGTGACCTCGAGGCGCTGCTGCGACATCGGTTGGACGCGCCCCAGGCTCTGGGTGGGCTGCTGGCGGTAGAAGGACTGCACGCGCTCGACGGAAAGTTGGAGAATCTGCAACAGCTCTACGACGCAGGTTTCCGAATGATGGGTTTGGCGCACCTCTTCGACAACGAGGTGGCTGGGTCGATCCACGGTCTGGGTCGAGGCGGACTCACCTCGTTGGGTCGTGAGGTCGTGCAGCAGATGCAACGGCTGGGGATCGCGATCGATCTCTCGCACGCATCGCCACAAGCAATCGATGAAACGCTGGCGCTAGCCACCAAGCCGCTGGTGGCATCGCACACCGGTGTACGCGGGACGTGCGACAACAATCGAAACCTGTCGGATCACGCGTTGCAGGGGATTGCCGCCACGGGCGGCGTGGTCGGGATCGGCTACTGGGAGGCGGCCGTGTGCGGCACGAGTCCGCGGGACATTGCGCGGGCCGTCAGGCATGCCGCCTCGGTGATGGGAATAGAACATGTTGCGCTCGGCTCCGACTTCGACGGCGCCGTTACCACAGCGTTCGACGCAAGTCATATTTCGCAGGTGACGCAGGCGCTGATCGACGCCGGTTTCTCCGATGACGAGGTCCGCGCTGTCATGGGCGCGAACGCGCTGCGCGTCTTGCGCGAGGTACTGTAGGCGACCGAGCCACGGGAGAGCGTGATGGCAACGATCTACGATGTGAAGCCGAAGTTCCAAGCGCTCTTGCGGCCAGTCTGCCGAACGATGGCAGGGGCCGGCGTGACGGCCAATCAGGTGACCACCGTCGCGATGCTGATGTCGATCGGAACAGGCCTGTTGTTGTGGTTCATCGCTCCGTGGCAGCCGCGCTGGTACCTGCTTGCGCCGGTCGTGCTGTTTGCGCGGATGGCGCTGAATGCAATCGATGGAATGTTGGCTCGCGAGCATGGCCAGAAGTCGGCGTTGGGAGGCTTGCTCAACGAGCTCAGCGATGTCGTTTCGGATGCAGCGCTCTATTTGCCGATGGCAGCCCTCGGCCCGCGACATGCGTCGGCCGCGGTCGCGGCGGTGTTTCTGGCGGCGCTCACAGAGCTGGCTGGCGTTGCCGCTGTGCAGGTCGGTGCATCGCGCCGCTATGACGGACCGATGGGCAAGAGCGATCGGGCGTTCGTGTTTGGAGTGGTCTACCTGCTGATTGGACTGGGAATCAGGCGTGGCCGATGGAGTGCGATCGTGCTGGTCGCTGTTGCGCTGCTTGCGGGGCTCACCGTACTCAATCGCTGCCGCCACGCGCTGCGCGAGGTGCGACAGTGAGCTGGTTGCACGCAGAAGATCTGGTGGTGAAAACGTTCGGCGTGATCGTGGCGGTGTTGGCGCTGGTCAGCCTGATCGTGTTCGCCCTCGAGTCACGCCTGACGCCCAAGCTGTTCGTCGAGCTGCGTGATCGACTGTGGGGCTGGTGGATCATGGTCGGCATCTTTGCGGTTGCGATGCTGTCGTCCTGGCGTATCACCGTTGTCTTCTTCGCGTTTGTGAGCTTTCTGGCGCTGAAGGAGTACTTCGCACTGATCGCGGTGCGCCGCGCCGATCGCCGCATTCTGTTCTGGGCCTATCTGGCGATACCGATTCAGTACTATCTGATTGCGCAAGGTTGGTACGGCTTCTTCGTGTTGTTCATCCCGGTCTATGTGTTTCTCTTCTTGCCGTTTCGCATGATCACGATTGGCGAGACAGCCGGGTACGTTCGCGCGATCAGCACCATCCACTGGGGTTTGATGACGATGGTCTTCTGCCTATCGCACCTTGCGTGGTTGTTGGTGATGCCGACCGTCGAGAGCAGAACCGGTACAACCGCTTCCGGGCCTGCGATGGTTCTGTTTTTGGTCTGCCTTACGCAACTCAACGACGTGGCGCAGTATGTGTGGGGAAAGTCGCTCGGACGTCGCAAGATCTTGCCGACGGTGAGTCCCAACAAAACCTGGGGTGGGATGCTGGGAGGCGCCGCCACCACGGTGCTGCTGTCGTATCTCGCGGCGCCCTACTTCACGCCGCTGACGGTCCATCAGTCACTGATCGCCGGTGTGATCATTGGTGTCGGTGGGTTCATCGGCGACTGTGCGATGGCCTCGCTCAAGCGCGACATCGGCGTCAAAGACGCCAGCGACATGATTCCCGGGCACGGTGGGGTCATCGACCGCGTCAACAGCCTGATCTATACAGCGCCGCTGTTTACGCACTTCATCCGCTACCTCCACTTTTGAGGCGCCGATGCTGAGGCTAATGTTCTTCGCGTTGATCGTCCGCCCATTGGTGCTGATCGGGTTGGGACTGAACGTGCGACGTCGCGAACTGTTGCCCAACCGCGGCCCCGCGATTCTCGTGGCCAACCATGCCAGTCACCTCGACGCACTGGTGCTGATGTCGCTCTACCCGTTGAGTTCTCTGCCGAAGCTTCGACCGGTCGCGGCTGCCGACTACTTCTTGCGCAATCGACTCGTGGCTTGGTTCTCGTTGAACGTGATCGGGATCATACCGTTGTCGCGCCGACCCAAGGTCTCGGAGGGAGATCCGCTGGCCGAGGTCGGCGAGTTCTTGTCGCAGGGCGGAATGGCGGTGTTGTTTCCGGAAGGGACGCGCAGCCTGACCGGCGAGATGGGCGAATTGAAGACGGGTGTCGCGCATCTCGCCCGCCGGCACCCTGCGGTACCGGTGGTGCCGATCTACGTTCGCGGCCTGAACATGGCACTGCCCAAGGGCGAAGCACTGTTCGTTCCGTTCTTCTGCGACCTGTTTGTCGGGCAGCCGGTCACGTGGACCGGAGATAAAGAATCGTTCATGACGGAACTCGGTGAACGCTTGCATGCGCTCGAGGACGAAGGGCGTCGCGACTGACGCGAGCCAATTCCGCGCGGGGTGGCAAAACGGCGCACCCATCACGCGACTCGTACGCGACCCTCCGCAAACACGCATCCCGTTCGATCCTGCACACAGCGACCGTTCGCCGCTCGATGTCGCCCTTCGAGGGGCGGCGACGCGAGCTCCTGACATTGCGGCACAGAAATTGAAGAGGCCTGCTCGACACCGAAGCGTTCGACTCGAGCGCCCGTGATGAGGGAGACGATGATGCAAAGAAGAGGTCAATTCTTAGGAGCCAGTGCACTCGCAGTGATGTTCGTGCTCGGCACCGTTGGTGCGATCGCAGCGGGAACCAAGTGGTACGAAACACGAGAAGGCGCCTCCAAGCTCCCTGCGCCCGTAACCGGCTCCGCCCCCACCGTCAACTCAGATCCGTTTGTGGGCGTGGCGGCTCGCGTCAATCCCGCCATCGTGTCGATACAAGTTGCCAAGCGAGCCGAGGCAGCGCGGGACGGTATCCCCATGATGTTTCGCGGCGATCGCGGTGGTGATCCCACACCGGAAGATGGTTCCTTCGGTAGCGGCGTGATCGTGCGAGAAGACGGTGTGATCCTGACCAACAATCACGTCGTCGACGGGGCCGAGTCGATCGATGTGCTACTTCCAGACGGCGACCGCCGCACCGCCAAGGTCCTCGGCACCGATCCCATGACCGACCTCGCCGTGCTGAAAATCGATGGAGCGAATCTACCCACCGTGCCGTTCGCCGATAGCGACAATGTCCAGGTGGGGCAATGGGTGCTGGCGTTAGGGAGCCCCTTCGGCCCAGTGCTTCAACACAGCGTCACGGCCGGCATCGTCAGCGCCACGGGCCGCAGCAACTTGCGACTGACCGAGTATGAAGACTTCATTCAAACCGACGCAGCGATCAATCCGGGCAACAGTGGCGGTGCGTTGGTCGATACCGCTGGGCGCCTGATCGGCATCAACACGGCGATCCTGTCACGAAGCGGTGGTTTTCAAGGGGTTGGTCTGGCGATCCCCTCGAACATGGCGCGCGAGATCGCTCAGCAACTGATGGCCAACGGAAAAATCGTGCGCGGTTACCTGGGGGCATCGGTTCAAGACGTGAACGCGCCGCTCGCGCGCGCACTCGAGCTCGGCGCCGAGCGAGGTGTGCTGGTCGGAACCGTTGAACCTGGCGGCCCTGGTGACGACGCAGGATTGAAGACCGGCGATGTGGTGCTCGAGGTCGACAGCACCGCGGTCAAGACCAGTGCCGACCTTCGTCACCGTGTCGCCTCGCTGGCACCTGGAACAACCACTCGGCTGACGGTCTTGCGCGATGGCAATCGAAAGCAACTCGTGGTGAAGCTCGCCGAGCGCGACAACGGTCAACAAGCCTCGGCGCCAGAACGCGATGGGCGCGGGAAACTCGGCTTCGCCCTCGCCGATCTCACGCCGCGAGTTCGTCAAGCGCTGCAGTATGACGGCGATGGCGCGCTGATCAACGACGTGGCTCCGGCCAGCCCTGCATCGCGCAGTGGTTTCGAGTCGGGTGATGTGATCGTGAGCATCAATCGTCAGCCGGTCAGTGATGCCAGACAGGCGCGCGAGAAGCTCTTGGCTGTCAAAGACAGTGACACGGCCTTGGTGCAGGTGATTCGCCGAGGAGAAACGGTTTTTCTCCCGCTCTCTATTTCATAACGACCTCCTCCCTCCCTCCGCTCGACGATGCCGGGTTCTCCTGCGAGAGAGCCCGGCATCGAATATTTCTACGGCTGGGTTGCCGCAATGATCCGAGAGGCAACGGCCTCGTAATCACCACCAAAGTGATGTCCACCCGGCATCTTCTGAACGCTGGCCAGTTCTGCCGGAAGCTTGGGGCAAAGCGAGTCTTCGTCGTCGGTTCCGTACAGGCACAACAGCTTCATGCCTGCGAGCTTTTGCATCTCAGGGAGCGTCGGCTTGGCGTCCGCCTGCGAGCCGCCTGTCCAGTTGGAGAGATGAAACTCGAACGCCACCGACAACGAAGGCGCGATGAACGTGGCCGATGCGATCATCATCCGTTGCGTCTCGGAGAGACGCGAGATCAGGAACGGCAAGACATCCGCGCCCAGCGAGTAGCCAATCAGCAGGACCTTCGCGCCCGGCGACTGCGCTTGGATCAGTAGCACGATGCGGGCGAGATCGGCCGCGGCTGAGTCGGGTGTCCGCGCGGTCCAGTAGTAGCGCAGGGAATTCCAGCCGATACAGCGGATTCCGCGCGCGGCCAACGCGCCGGCAACTTGCTTGTCGAGTCCGGCCCAGCCGCCATCTCCGGTGAGAATCACCGCCACGCTGTCCTGCACTTCCCCGACGGCCGGCACCTCGACCAGCGGCAGATCATCGACTGATGGCGTCGATGCGCCCGTCGTACCGAGCGACGTGTGTGCTTGCGTTCGATCGGGAGCGCTCACCGTTCTTAGATCACGATAGGCGTCGCGGAACTGAGGCAACCAGTTCTTGGGGACCGAATAGCCGTGTCCGACCTTCGGGAGCCAATACAGTTTTGCCGCTGGGATCTTGGAAAGATAGGTGCGTGTCGCCTCGGGCTGACAGACCTGATCGATGTCGCCTTGCAGCACGTGAAACGGAGCGGGGAGTGCAGGGTTGGCATCGAAGACGAAGCCATTCTTCTTGGGCAACGGCACGAACGTTAGGCCACTTCCTTTGCACAGTGGTTTGGTGACCTCCAGGTCGGGGCAAAAGCCGAGGCTCAACCCGCCGGCGAAGGTTCCGCCCGGTGCTTGCGCCAAGAGCGCGTACACCAGAGTTGCGCCTGAAGAGTAGCCCGCCAAAATCGGGGTCTTGTAGTCCGGCAAGTCGAGCTTCTTTTGGACGTACTGACTCAACGCTTCGAACTCGGCGGCAGGGTAGGCGCATGCGCCTTTCTCAGCCTTCAATGCGGTTTCAAATCGCGGCATGTCGATGCCCAGCACGAGCGCATTCATCAAGACCAGTTGCTTTGCCATGTCGACCACGCCTTGATTCCAGCCGCCGTCTCCGGAAACGAATAGCACGACATCCTCGATGGCAGAGGCTGGGCGATACAGCGCGACCTTGCCAAACGCACCGAATGTCAGCGACTCGTTGTTTGACATTTGCGTGCCTGCGCTCGCTACGAAACTCGACGCCAAGAGCAACAATCCGAACGTCATTCGCATCATTTGGTCACCACGCCTCTCAAACCCCCGGAAGTCAAGGAAGCAACGTTGAGCAACACTCGAGCAAACGTAAGACGACCCGGAAACGCCAGATATCGCGGCTGCCAATCCGGGGAGAACTTTTGCTTGTACTGACGCAAGCCCTGGAAGTTGTAGAAGTGCTCGCCGTGTCGGAAGACAAACGACGCCACGCGCCCCCAGAGTGGCCCCAACCGATGCGCCTCCAGTCCGGACAACGGTGCCATTCCCAAGTTGAACCACCGGTAGTGCCGCTCCTTGCCCCACAGCATCGTCTGTAAGAACAGAAAGTCCATCGTTGCCTTGGGCGCATCCTCGGCAAACCGCATCAGATCGACCGACAACTCACCGCCGTCAGAGGCGGCCCAAATGTTCGCGAACGCAATCGGCCTGCCGTGCTGACGGACCACCGCCATCGGAAAGTTCGCCAAATACTCCTCGTCGAAGTACCCCAGTGAGAACCCCTTCTCCCGCGTGTTCTTGCTCGCCAACCAGGCGTCCGATATCGCACGAAGCGTGGGAAGAAGAGCCGGAACGTCGGCCGTCGCGACGATCTCGAAACTGCATCCGTCCTTGGTCATGCTGTTGATGGCGCTGCGAAACGACTTGCCGGAGTTGCCCTGAATCGAGAACTCATCCAACGCGACCCGCGCCTCCTCGCCTAGCTTGACTAGCGCCAAACCCATATCGAGGTACATCGGTAATCGGCTAGCGGAGACTTCATAGAACACGGTGTAGCCGCCATGCCGGTCGGCCAACTCGCGAAACCGCCAGGCCAAGTCCGCGATCTCGCTCTGGAGCCCCGAAGGATCGCCGAGTGCTACGAAACTCCGCCCCTCGACCGCGTACATCACGAAGCTGTTCCCGGTTGGGCTGAAGAGCACCGCTTTGTCGCCCAGCAACGCCAAGTTGGCCGACGTGTCGGAGCAGTTCGCAAGCGCCTGAAGCAGTCGCGGTTTCTGGTCGCTGGTGAGGAGCTGAGGCCGGGCCGGTGCGGGCCGCAGCAATCGCGCCGTACCGATCACGGCAACGAGTGCCACCACACCGGTCAGCGCGCGGAGCGTGCGCGAGGCATCGCCTCTGAATGCGAATGTCCACCACAAATCGCCAGCGAGCTCGACATGTTTGTGCGCGAACACACTGATCCAAGCGGTGGCGGCGATCACGGCCGCTACGGCCACGAGCCAGCCCGGCGTGAACGGTTCGGCGAACAGCGATGCGCGTCGATAGAAGTGGCGGCGACACGGCAACAACAGCGCCAACATGCCGACCAAGAACAACGCCTCCTCATAGTCCACGCCCTTGGCGAGTGAAAAGCCTGCCCCGGCGGCAAGCAACAGCGCGGTCAGCGTGTAGGAAGCATCGAGGCGTTGTTGAAGGCCGCGAGCCAAGAGCAGGAGACCGGCTCCGGTCAGGCTGCCGAGAAAGTGCGAGAGTTCGATCACAGGAAGCGGGACGACATCGCGCAGCCACTTCAGACGCCAGCTCTCCGCCGGTGTCGCGCCCGACACGAGCAGGACGATTCCAGCAGCGAAGGTGGTCACAGTCAGCAGCGTGGGAATCACGCCCGAAGCCCATCGCCCCATTGCTCGCGAGACCCGCTCGACCCTCGGCCAGCGAGCGAAGGTCTCACGTGCGCTGAAGAGCGCGGCAGCGGTGACGAGCGGCAGCACGTAATAGAGCAACCGATACGAGATCAACGCCGCTGCGATCGCAGGCGTGGGGTGGGCATCCCCGGTCAACGTCAGCACCAACGATTCGAACACACCCAGCCCGCCCGGTATCTGACTGATCACTCCCGCCACTTGAGCGAGCAGAAACACGCCAAGGAATCGCCACAACGACATCTCGGGTTGATCGAGCAGGACCCACAACACTGCAGCACTCGCGATCCAGTCGAGTGCTGAAATGCCGGTTTGCAGAATCGCCAATGACGGCGACGGCAGCGGGAGATCGTAGTCGCGCCAGGGCAGAACGCGGAACCTGCGCCGCCGAAGGCACACCACCAGATAGATCGAGAGCAGCGACAACAGCAGCAGTCCAAGACAGAACGTCGCGCGAGGCGTTCGAAGAAGAGAACTCTCGCTTACGTCGCTCGCGTCCTTGACAAACCAAACGCCGCCGACCAGCGCAAAACCGAGCCAGAAAGCAGTGGTTCCCAAGACCAGAAACTGCGCGATCTTTGACGCTGAAAGTCCCCAGGCCGAATACAAGCGGTATCGGATTGCCGCGCCGGTGACCGCGGCAAAGCCGACGCTATGACTGAAGGCGTAGGCCACGAGCGAGGCAAAGCTGGCGCGGCGATAGGGAAGCGTTACGTGGATCGCACGAAGCGTGACCTGATCGAGGAGCGTCAGGAGCAGATAGCTGGTCACCGTCAGGAGCAGCGCGAGCAGTGTGCGCGACGCCGGTATCTGCTGCAGCGCCTCGACGATTTGCCCGTGATGATACGGTCCCAGCTCGCGATGAATCGCCCAGAGTGCCGCCCCGAACAGCGATGCGGCGAAGACGGGGCCGAGCCAACGTCGAAGTCGATCGATGAAAGGTGAAGGAGTCGTTTGAGGTCCTCGCCCAGGCCGAGATGCGAGTGTCGGCAACACAGCAACGCAGGATGCTACGCCTGCCGGAGTCGCGCTCGCCACTCATCAGCATGTTGGTCAGGCTCGATGGGCCAGGACGCTCTCGATCAAGGCTTGCGGGATGCCAGGATCGCTTTCACCAGATCTTCAGGCACATCCTCGGGCACCGAGGCTTCGGGCATCGACTCGA
Organism: Acidobacteriota bacterium; assembly: GCA_046331425.1. Lineage (GTDB taxonomy): Bacteria > Acidobacteriota > Polarisedimenticolia > J045 > J045 > JANNUT01. Next base: position 23,530 of record JAXLQU010000031.1, on the reverse strand, counting down.
AGGCACGCTTGCTCATGGCGATCGTGCGCCGATAGGTGTCGATGTAGTTGACGCAATCGCTGCACACCGCCAAGTGGCGGTGAAACTCCTGCGCTTCATCGTTGGAAAGCCCACCACCGATGAAGGAATCAATGAACTCGGCAAACTCTCGGCAAGTCATCGGAGTGTTTCCTTGAAGTGCGTGTCGATCATCGTGCGCAGCGCTTGATGAGCGCGATGCAACCTGACCTTCACGGCATTGGCGCTGATTCCCAGGACCTGGGCTGTCTCCTCAGTGTCGAGTTCCTCGATGTCGCGGAGCAACAGCACGGTTCGATAGTTCTCGGGTAAGCGATCGATCGCCGCGCGGACCATCGTGCGCGTTTGCTCGCGGGCCATGGAGACGTCGGTGTCTTCAGCCCAGGGGCAGGGTGGGTCGACGTGATGACCGTCCTCGGTGAAGCGCGGCATCAGGTCGTCGATCGCGATCTCGGGCCGGCACTTGCGCGAGCGAATCTTCATCAGCGCGCAATTGACGGTGATGCGGTGCAGCCAGGTGGAGAGCCGCGCGCCCGACTCGAACGAGTGGATCGCGCGATGCATCGAAATAAACGCTTCCTGCAAGACATCGCACGCATCGTCGTCGTTGCGCATGAAGCGGCGTGCGACGGAGAGCAAGCGTCCCGAGTGCGTTCGAACCACCTGCTCGAAGGCGCGCTCATCGCCGGCTCGAAGGCGCTGGATCAGATCGGCCTCGCTTGACGGCTGGGCCGATGGCGCCGAGTTCTTCACGGGGTTCCACACAGGCGCCAGGCTATCACGCTCGCGCGGTGTCTCCGCGTGGCGGTCGTTTGCGGTCACGCCTGCGTCCTCACACCGGCAAGTGAGGGCAGCGCGGGCAAAGGTGGCGCATCGCCCCACGTCAGAACGTGGCGCGCAACGTTCAAGACCGCCCCCGTGAGGCCGATCACCGTTCCCTGGGCTCGGCTGCCAACCACGACCGCATCGAACTGCGGCAGATCGCCGGCCGACATCGCGAAGCTGCGGCGCAGCAGCAACTCATAGCTGCGAGCCGCTTCATGCGGATCGCGATGTTCGGCGCGAATGCGATGCAAATTCTCGGGAAGCACCGGCACGCGGCCCAACAGCGCTTGCTCGGCCAGTCGATAGCAACTGTCGCGGTGATAGGGAGGGACGTGTCTTTCCTCGCACCAGTAGACATGCCAGCGGTGGAAATCCGCGCGGGTGTGCTCACTCTCCAACGCGATCGCAGCCAACAAGGGACGCAGGTTGGCTCCACCCCCGAGCGCGATTCGAAACGACCCACGCTCGCGAATCGCCTCGTCGGCCCAGCGCAGAACCCGCACTGCCTCTCGCGATGCCAGTGTGTTCTCCCAGTTCGGGTCGATCGTCGGTTCCATGCCGTCCTCTTGGCTGCCCACTCGGGGGTCCTGGCGTAGGATGCACAGCCTCTGCCAATGGTTTCAAAACGCAGGCATGAATCGGCTGGGTTACCCTTCAGGTCCGATGAATCACACACCTCAGCACGAATACGAACGTCGCCGCGATCACTGGCGCGGGGTCGAGGCCGCCATGGCCGGCCGCGACCGACTGTTCGTGGGATCGAGGTTGGCCTTACTCATAGCGGGGATCGGGGCGCTGGCCCTGGCCGCTTCGGGCCGAATCTCACCCTGGTGGGTCGGCGCGGCCGTCGTTGCGTTCGCAACGACAGTGCTGATTCACGATCGCGCGCTGCAGGCGGCTCGACGCGCGGCCCGCGCGGTACGTTTCTACGAAGCAGGCTTGGCCCGTTTGGCTGGGGAGTGGCCCGGTACCGGCGACGATGGCAACGACCTTTTCGAGGCGGCGCACCCGTTTGCACTCGACCTTGACCTGTATGGGCGCGGTTCGTTGTTCGAACGATTGGCGAGCACCCGAACGAATGCTGGTCGGCGGGCGCTCGCCCGCTGGCTGTCGACCCCGAGTGCGCCGGACGAGGTGCGCGCGCGACAACTCGCAATTCAAGAGCTCACGCCGCGCGTCGAGTTGCGCGAGGCACTGGCGCTGTTGGGCGAGGAGGCGACCCGCCGCGTGCATGCTGATCTCTTGGAGGGTTGGGGTCGTGCTCGCAAGGCCGATCTGAGCGCTTGGCGCGTGCCGGTGGGGTTCGCCGTTGTGGCCAACCTCGCAGCGCTCTTGTTGATGACGGCGTCATGGTCGCAGTGGTCCTTTGGCTCGATCTCCTCGATTCCATGGTGGTGTGGTCCAACGGTGTTGATCGCATCTGGATTCCTGGGGACGTACCTGCGTCCGCGCGTCGAAGCGGTATTGACAGCGGCGGAGGGGGCCGCTCCCGAACTGAAGGTACTGTCGGGACTGCTGCAACGAATCGAGGTGGAGCCGTTTGCGTCGCCGGCGCTGGTGGTATTGCAGCGGCGCATCGCGGGCGAGGCGCCGGCGTCGCGCGCGATCGCGCAGTTGGCGGCCACGCTCGATCGCCTCGATTGGCGTCTCAATCAGATCTTTCTTCCCGTGTCGCTGCCATTATTTTGGGCCACGCAGCATGCATTGGCTGTGGAAACGTGGCGCGCTCGTTACGGCCCAGCGGTGCATGACTGGTTCGAGGCGGCGGGCGAATTGGAAGCGCTTTCCGCTTTGGCGGCGTTCGCATTCGAGCAGCCGGAAATGGTCTACCCGCAATTGGTGAGCGGCGCCCCGCGATTCGAGGCGGAAAAGCTCGGGCACCCGCTGCTACCGCTCGAACGCTGCGTCCACAACGATGTGCGACTCGGGGCAACCACACGCCTGCTAATCGTCAGCGGATCCAACATGTCGGGGAAGAGCACGCTGCTTCGCTCGATCGGTGTGAATACGGTGCTGGCCCAAGCAGGGTCACCCGTGCGCGCCGCAAGCCTGACGCTCACGCCGCTTTCGCTCGGGGCGTCGTTGCGAGCGCAAGACTCGCTGTTGGATGGCCGCTCACGCTTCTTGGCGGAACTCGATCGTTTGCGGACGATCGTGCAGATCGCTCGCGACGGATCTCCGCTTCTGTTTCTGATCGATGAGTTGCTGTCGGGAACCAACTCGCACGATCGCAAGCTGGGAGCCGAAGCGCTGATGCGCGAGTTGCACACGCTTGGAGCGATTGGCCTATTGACCACGCATGACCTAGCGCTCACCGAGAGCGCCGCCTCGTTGGGGAGCGATGTTCGGAACGTGCACTTTGTCGATCACCTGGAAGGCGGTGAGATGCGCTTCGACTATCGCCTGCACGAGGGTGTTGTTTCCAAGAGCAACGCCCTGGAGTTGATGCGGCATGTGGGATTGATCTAGCCACTGCTCGCGCGGTCGCGGCGCGGCACCAGAAGCAAGGGACGGATGACGCGCGGCGCCAACCGTCCCAGCAACGATCTGATTACTTCTTGTCCTTGCCCTTCTTTTCGACCTTGGCCGGCTCGGCAGCCTTGGTCAGGCGGCCACCCACGATCTTCAGACAGGTTTCCGCTTCCAAGCGAATGAAGCCGCTGCCGTTGCAGCCGTTGGAACCGTGACAACCGCTGTGACGGCAGCCATCGGCACCGCAGTCGCCAACGCCCTTGCACTTGTTGATGCCCCAGCAAGGCACCTTGCCGGCATCTTTGTCGGTACCCGGCTTGGCGTCCTCGGCCAGCGCGAGCGAGGGGAGAGCGAGTGCACCAGCCAATGCTGCCAAAAACAACTTCGACTTTCCGTTCATCGAGCCTCCAGAGAGTGTGTGTCGTCCATTCAAGTGGCGACGGGGTTGAGAGTGAAAAGCGATAGCGCCAGAGCGCGCTGCATCAACATCAAGAAGCTGCGTACATCCTCGGGCTCGTCACCGAGCGATAGCGAGGCGGCGAGTCCTGTGAGTGTGTTGCCCTGCTGTTCCGCGGCTTGAAGCAATGTGGCGAGCTCGTCGTCGATCTCTCTCACGAAGATCTCACCCTCGTTGCGATGCACGAGAAAGCAACGTGGTTTCTCACTCAAGTCGATATCGATCTCATCGTCTTCGGGTGTGAAGGCGGTCTGCCACAAGTCGCGTAGCGGCCAGATCGAGCGAAGCACGCGTGCCGATGGCTGAAGCGCAATGCTGCGCTCGGCCGCTTGGCTTGACGGCATCTCTCGCAGCCCCTTCCAGGTCAGCGGCTGAGGCTCGGCGGCGATGAAGCAGTCGGAAACAGCGCACTCGAGCTGCGCGAGGTCGGGGATGAAGGGCAGGCTCGAGCTCAGTGCGTCGCTGCCGACAAAGCTGGGGAAGCGCTCACCGGCCATCGCCAAGTCGTAGCGACGCGGTGGGCAAGCCATCAGATAACGCCCGACCAAACCGCTGAAGGCATCGTCACCAGCAATCCGCGCGATGGCGCGGTAGTCCTGCGCCAGCACGTCGCGTAACCGCACGAAGTAACCCGAGGTGTAGACGTGCCAGCGTCGCTCGACATCGCCGGCCGGTGGCGCACAGAACTGTTCTGCGCGTGAGGCGGCGTCCCGCGATTCGAGGCCGGACAAGTCGCGCAAGAACTTCCGTTGGGCCACAGCCAGATCGCTGACCGGCTTAGGCAATGCGCTGCACATGGTTGAGCTCCATCAGCGCTTCGCGAGCGGCGGCATCGGCGCGGTGTGCTTCAGCCAGCACGGTCTGAAGCGGTGGAATGTTGGCGTCCCATTCGATCAGTGTCGGTGCTGCGCCGAAGCGCCGTACGGCGCGCCGATACAGGTCCCACACATCGGTGCAGACTGGGCCATCGTGAGTGTCGATCACGACATCGCCGAGATCCTGATGGCCCGCCAGGTGGAACTGCGCAACCCGTTCCGCCGGAAGCCAGTTCATGTAGGTGAACGGATCCAAGCCATGATTGCGGGTGTTGACGTAGAGATTGTTGACGTCCAGCAGTATCAAACAGTCGGCACGCACAGCGACCTCGGCCAAGAATTCGGCTTCGCCCAAGGTCGACTGCTGAAACTCGAGGTAACTGGAGATGTTCTCGAGCAGCAATTGCCTGCCGAGCAGGTCTTGCACTTGGCCGATCTTCTCGACCACACGGTGCAGCGTCGCTTCGGTGCGCGGCAGCGGAAGCAAGTCGTGGCTGTTGTGGCCGCCGGCTGAAGTCCAGCACAAGTGATCGGAAACCAGTGACGGTTGCAGCCACTTTTCGAGCTGCCCGAGTTTGCGCAGGTAGTCTTTGTCGAGTGGATCATCGGAGCCGATCGACAACGACACGCCGTGCATCACCACCGGGTAGTCGCGTCGCACACGGTCTAGAACCTGGATCGGCTTGCCGCCGTCGACCATGAAGTTCTCGGAGATCACTTCGAACCAGGCGACCGGTGGTTTTTCTGCGAGCACCGTGTCGTGGTGCTCTTTTCGCAAACCGATTCCTGCGCCGGTAATGGTGTGCTGTTTCATGCCGGTTGGATGCAGCGCGAGCGCGCCCCGTTTCAGACAAAGAAAAAGCCCGCCGGCGGCGGGCTCGGAGCGCGAATCGGAGCAGTACCGTAGCGAGGCGCGGTGTGGGTTCAGTCGATCACCTTGACGACGAAGTAGTCGAACGCGCCGTTGACGTCACGAAACCAATGCGGCGTTCCATTGGGAACCACCACCACATCTCCTTTGGCAAGCTTGCGTACGTCACCGCCATCGATGCCGCGGCCCCGTGTTTCGAACGGCGCCGTCTCTTTGGCTTCAACAACCGTCCCGCCGGTAACGAACGTCGCCTGCCCATCGACCACGTAGATCACATCGGTCTCACGTGCGTGGACCTCCGCCAGGCCGGCCTTGTCGCGATGGCTCGCATGCACCTTGTAGTCGCTGACTTCGAGCAACGGCTGGCCTTTGGCAAATGCCGCCGAGACTGCTTTGCGCTCGAAGTACTCCACTGCCGGGACGCTTACGTTCTTCGGGACGGTTGCCAGTGCGGCTGCTCCCGCGAGTGCCACCTCTTCATCGCGCTGTGCGCTGGCCGCGCCGGAGACGCCGATGGCCCCCACGATCTGGCCATCGATCTCGAGCGGTACGCCGCCTTGCAGCGGGGTGAAGTCGTTGAGTGCCACCATCGGCGTGCGGCCGTTCTTGATGATCTCCTCGAAGACGCGCGTCGGCTTCTTGAAAAGCGCCGAGGTGCGCGCCTTGCCATACGAGATCAACGGCCCGGCAGCGAATGTGTTGTCGAGCCGTTCGAGCAACATCAGGTTGCCGCCGTCGTCGACAATCGCGATTGCAGCGGTGTGATTGTCCTTGTTGGCCTCGCGGACCGCCGCAGCAACCACCTGCTTGGCAGCCTCGAGCGAGAGGACTTTCTTCTCGCCAATCTGCGCCCAGGCGGAGGACGCTAGGGTGGCGAGCACAGCGAGTACAGCCAGTCGAGTGCGCATAAGTTCTCCGTATGTCGTGCGGTCGTCAGGGTCGAATACCTGTTACGGACAAGCGCATCCGGTACAGCCCGGTGCGCGCGGTCATGTACAGCGTGCGGCCGTCGCTATCGCCCCAAGCAAAGTTGGCGGGCGCTTCCGGGCCTCTGATCGTGCCGAGATGTTTCCCCTCGGCGCTGATCACCCAGACACCGCCTGGTCCCGAGACAAACAGATGCCCTTGTTTGTCGAGCTTGATGCCGTCGAGCGCTTCCGCTTCTGGAGCAGCGGCCATATCGAAGAAGACCGAGCCTTTGCCGAGCGTGCCATCGGCGTCGACCGGGTAGCGTGTGACCCACTTCTTCGTATCGTCCCAATTGGTGACGTAAAGATATTTCTCATCAGGTGAAAAGGCCAAACCATTGGGTCCGCGCAGATCGCTGACCACCTTCTGAAGCACGCCGTCCTTCAAAAGAAACAGGTCGAAGTCAGGCAATTCGCGGCGAGGGTCGTCGTGGAACTTCGGCAACCCGAACGGCGGGTCGGTGAAGTACAAAGCGCCATCGCTGCGATACACCAAGTCGTTCGGGCTGTTGAGACGCTTGCCCTCGAAGCGATCGGCAAGCACCGTCAGTCGACCGTCAGGCTCCAGTCGCGTGACACGGCGTCGCCCATGTTCATCGATCGTCAGTCTTCCCTGCTTGTCGAAGGTCAACCCGTTGCTGCCGGGCTGACCGTACTCGGCGATGTCGGCGCCGTCGTAGCCACTCTTGTCGCGAAAGACCGTCAACGGTGCGTTGGGGGTCCAGCGGTAGATTCGATTCTCGTTGGGGTCGGAGAAAAGCAGCGACCCGTCCTTGGCCCAAACAGGCCCTTCGGTGAAGGCAAACCCTTCGGCGATCTTCTCGAGCGTCGCGTCCCTGGGAACGATGCTGTCGACTGCGGGGTCCAGCCGCACCACGTCGACCGGAACAGCACGCGGTGCGATCGCACGAGGCGTGCGGTAGAACAACAGCTTCGCCGAACGAACCCAAATGTAGTTGGCGGGCGGATCGCTGATCGGGCCGTTGATCGCGAACACGGCAAGCTGATGCGACTCGCCCGGCTTCACACGCGCGGAAACCTGCAAGCGGTTGGGCACGTTGAAACCGGCGATCATCGAGCCGCCGCTTTGCCCCAACTCGCGCGGCAGCTTTCCATCGAGCCAGACCTCGGCGTAATCGTCGACGGTGATTTCGAACACGGCGGTGGAACCGGCTGTGACGAAGTCGCCAACTTTCTCCGGGATTCTCAGATTCAGGCGCAACCAAGCGAACGAGACGCGCCCATTGCCGCGTCGCGACTCGAAGTTGGGCGGGTCGAGCACTTGCCAAGCGCGATCATCGAATTCCACGCCGCCTGCATGCGGCGCGATGTCGTAGGTTCGATTCGGGGCGCCGCTCGGTTTGCGATCGGGCCCAGCCGCGCGGAAATCAACGTCCACCACCTGAGCATCCGCATACCGCCACGCGCCGCCGACCTGGCTCACACCTTGCGATGTGGCCAGGTCGACGATCGCGTCGGGGATGCCGGAGGGGGGATCCGGCGCGGAGAAGGAGGAGGAGAGAGAGAGCAATGAACAAGCGGCGAGCCATGTGCCGAGCACAATTCGCCGTGGGCGTTGATTGGAAAGCAGCAGCAAGGAGCTTTGTCGAAAGCCAGTGTGCATGAACGAAACCTCCGAGTTGCCGTCGAGGCTGTGATGCCCGTTGCAACCACGACGGTTGTGATGCGCGACTCGGCCAGAGGTATCACGCGACTGAAGGCCTGTTCGAGAGAGCGATCAAGTTGGTGTTGCACCGTTCGGTCATCCCTGCTGCGACCCGGAAGGAAAGCCCCTGGGCGCCGGTTGCAAGCCCGCGCGGATGGGCCGGAGCGGGACGAGCAGAGATGGCCAACGAGTGACAGTCCGGTCGTGAGACGGGTAAGGAGTACCCAACCGCCCCACCTTAACGACGTCCCGTCAACCGTATAGTGGTGTTTGAAGATCGCTCAGCGACTAGGTCATTCCCAAAGCGAGACCGATTCACCCAGAATCCGGGCCGGATCGCGGCCGGCCGTGGACCGAGTGATAACAGTCTCGCAGGCCAGCACCGACCGTCACAGAGGGGGTTTTGCGATGAACAACGTTCTGTACTTGGTTCTGCACTTTTGGTGGGCGATCGCCATTGTCGCGTTCTTGCTGCTGCTGGTCAGCTACAAGCTGGTGCTGCGGATGTTCGGCGTGGTGATCATCCCCGAAGACTCGATTGGAATCGTCAACAAGAAGTGGGTCGTGTTCGGAAAGAACCGCACGCTTCCCGACGGCGCGATCATTGCGCTCAACGGCGAGGCTGGCTTTCAAGCCGACACGTTGGCGCCCGGTGTGCACTTCATGCTTTGGCCCTGGCAGTATGACGTCACGCGACAGAAGTTCACCGACGTCAACGAAGGGTTCATCGGCGTCGTGGAAGCGCGCGACGGTCACTCGCTGTCGCACGGTCGCGTGCTCGGCAAGCAGGTGCCCTGCGATTCGTTCCAGAACGCGCGGCAGTTTCTAACGGGTGGCGGCGAGCGAGGCCCGCAGTTGGCGATCATCCCGCCTGGAACGTACCGCATCAACACCGCGCTGTTCTCGGTCGTGCCGGAACCGGTGACCGAGATCGAAGACAACATGGTCGGGATCGTGACGACGCGCGAAGGCAAGCCACTCAACACCGGCGACGGAGAGATCGCAGGCCCGGAAGTAATGGGGCACAACAGCTACCAAGACGCGCAGGCCTTCATCGATGCCGGCGGTAACAAGGGGTTGCAGGAAGCGGTGCTGTTGGCCGGCCGCTATTTCATCAACCCCCGCTTCGCGACCGTCGAGACCAAGCCGATGACCGATGTGCCGATCGCGCACGTCGGTGTGGTGATTGCGTATGTCGGTAAGAAGGGGATCGACGTCACCGGCGAGTCATTCAAGCACGGCAACCTGGTAAGCAAAGGGGAGAAGGGCGTGTGCGTCGACCCGCTCGACCCTGGCAAGTACCCGATCAATTCCTTTACGCACAAGGTTGAACTGGTGCCGACCGCCAACGTGGTGCTCAATTGGGCGACGGGAAAAACGGAAGCGCATCTGCTCGACAAGAACCTCTCCACGATCACGGTTCGCTCTTCCGACGGATTCACATTCAACCTCGACGTGAGTCAAATCATTCACATTCCGCGCAACGATGCGCCCAAGGTGATCGCGCGCTTCGGCAGCATGCTCAACCTTGTTACCCAGGTGCTGGAGCCGACGATCGGCAACTACTTCCGCAATGCGGCGCAAGGGTCGGATGTGATCGACTTCTTGAAAGAGCGTCAGAAGCGGCAGGACGATGCCAAGCATCGGATCATGGCGGCGCTTGCCGAATACAACGTCGGCGCGGTCGACACGCTGATCGGTGACATCACACCACCGGCGCAACTGATGACCACGCTAACCGACCGCAAGCTCGCCGAACAGCAGAAGATCACCTTCGAAACGCAGCGTTTGGCGGAAGACACCCGCAAGGAACTGGCACAAGCCAAGGCACTGGCCGACACGCAACCGCGCGTCGTCGACGCCGAACGAAGCGTGACGATTGCAGGCTTCACGGCACAAGCCAAGATCGCGTCGGCCGAGGGTGACGCGCAATCGAAGACCATCAATGCCGCTGCCGATGCCAACGTGGTGCTCACCGTCGGACGCGCCGAAGCCGAAAAGACCAAGGCGGTGGGAACCGCCGAGGCCGATGTCATCCGGCTGAAGATCGACTCGATGCAATCGGGCAACTTCGCCAGCGTCGAGATCGCAAGAGCGTTGGCCGGGAGCGGGCAGAAGTTGGTGCCCGACATCATCGCCGGTGGCGGCGGCGATGGGGGCGGGAACTCGATCGTCAGCGTGCTGCTCGCCAACATGGTGCACGACAGCATGAAGGGACGCGGGGCAGGAACCGGCAGTGGATCCGCCTCGAGCGATTCAGCGTCGCGTCGACCGCCCGATAGCCCAGAGGGGAACCCCGCGCCGTAACGGTAGCGGTGTGGTCTTGGCCGAGTTGAGGTGGCATCGAGCGCATGTGAGTGCGCTCGATGCGACGAGGTCCCTGAGGACTACTACTCGCCGCGAGCCAAGCGGCAGCGCCGCCCTGGCGCTTGCCAGGGCGGCGCGTTTGGCAAGATCCCGCCGATTTCGCGGTGTAGATGGCCCGCTGCCGTCACGCGCAAGAACTCTGCGAGGAGCGGTCTCCTAGAATGTAACCCGATAGCTGAGCGAGACGTCGCGGCCCGGCAGCGGTGCGACATCCTTGAGAAACGAGGTGTGATTGCGTCCGAGTGTGTCGGCAAGGTTCGAGGCGCGGAGCAATAGATCGTGCACCGTCTCACCCAAGAAGAACCGGTAGCCGACGCTGGTATTGAAAAAGGTGAAACCAGCGGTAGGCGTTTCGTAGCTTGCGTTTCTGCTTTGTTTGAATGTGCGACGGACCTCGCCTTGGACCCACCAGTGCGTGCCTGCATAGTGCAAACCCGCGCTGCAGCGCATCGGCGGGATGCGGGGGGGATTGCCGCCGCGATCGAGCTCGGCACGGACGTAGTCGGCCGTAAGTTCGAGCGAGAGGTGGTGAGGCTCGGTATGCCACAAAGCGATGTCGCTATGAATCTCTGCGCCAAGGAACGTCGCATCGTCACTGGAAAACTGCACGATCGGCAACTCCTCGATCTCTCCGTCGATTTCGATCTCGGCAAACTCGCCCGTCGGCCGCTCGTAGATGAAGTCGGTGAACCTGTTGTAGAAGAGGCTGGCTTCGCCAGTGACCCGGCCGGTCAGCTTGCGTACCGTGAAGTCGGCGCCAATGCTGGTCTCGTCATCGAGGCTTACATCGCCAATCTCGAACTGGCCTGTCGCGGCATGCGGGCCGTTGCTGAACAACTCTTCGGCATTCGGCAGTTTGCTCGACCGAGCCAATGACAGCCCATAACTCCAATTGTCGTTGGGTTTGATGACCAAGCCGGCAGAGGCCGAGGCGCCCGATAGGTCACGTGACGTGCCGCCGTTTGCGCGCGAATCGTGATTACGCTGTTCGTAGCGCCCGCCGAACTGCCAGGTCATCGTGCCGCGAGGAACCTCTTCTACCAGGAAGGCAGCGAGTTCGTCGGTTTTCGTGAAGGGGATGAACCCCTCGGCGCCGACCGCCACCAGGTCGGTGCTTCCGATCTGCAGACCGAACGAACCGCGGAGAGGGCCCCAGGGCTGGTGCGCCGCGTCGACGCGGGCCTCCCACCCGTCGCTGGTGAAGGTGGTTCCTGCTTCGCTGCCTTCGAACTCGGTGTGCTGGTAGTCGACTTTGCCGGCGCGCAGGCGCAGTGTTCGCAAACCAGCGAATGGGTTTGCGATCTCTGCGCGTAGCTCGTAGCGGGTGCGCTGCATGTCGATCGTGACGATCTCCTCGGCGGGGTTGCCGTAGTTCGAGTCAAACCGCCCTATCGACGCTCCAATGAAGCCACGCTTTCCGACCCATGAAAGGCCGGCAACCTTGTCGTCGACCTTGACAAGACTGTTGGCGACCTCGACTCCGTCGCCGGCACTGTAGTTGCCCGTATCGCGGTTGGAGCCGTGCAGATGCCACGCAAGCGGCCCTGCTCCGCCGGCCAGCGAGAGTGAACCGTGCTGGTCCTCCGAGTTGGAGCCATAGCCCAGATCTACAAACCCCTCGAGTCGCTTGGATGGCAGCAGGGCGGGAATGGTGTCATCGATCACGTTCACCGCACCGCCAACCGCGCTGCTCCCATATAGCAGCGTCGCCGGGCCACGCAAGACCTCGACTCTTTCGACTGCCATGGTCTCGATTGTCACGGCGTGATCCGGGCTGGTCGTCGAAACGTCGCCGGCGTTGAGTCCGTCTTGAAGCACGGCAATTCGATCGCCGCCCAGCCCGCGGATCACGGGCCGGCTCGCGCCCTGACCGTAGAACGTGCTGTTCACGCCAGTCAGTTTGTTGAGTGTCTCGCCGAGCGTCGCCTGCAAGCTCGATTGCAGTTCATGACCGCTCAGCACCGAAACAGGGGAGGCGACCTCGTCAGCGGTCCGCGCTTCGACGCTGGCAGTAACCGTAACCTCTTCGCGGTGGATACTCACGTCGACTTCGATCGTTACTTCGGTTGTCTGACCGCTCACTACCGTGACGCGCGTAACCTTGGATCCGAGGCGAGGGCTCGTCGCCTCGAGCAGGTACTCTCCCGGTGGCACGTTGTCGACGTTGAACGTCCCTTGCGCGTCGACGGTCAAGCGCTTGCGTAGGCTGGCGAGTGCGATCCGAGCATCGGTGGCCGGCTCACCTCCGGGCCCAATGACCTTCCCGGAAATGGCTCCCGTGGAGTCGGCGGCAAACGACGATACGGCGATCAAACAGAACGCGAGAATGGCGGACGCCATCACGCGACATCGTGACTTCATGGCTGGTCTCCCGAGTAGGCGCGGTGCGCCCACGAAACGCGAAGCCGCATACCGCTGGCGTGCAGCCTCGCATTGATGTTCTCAGTGACGAAGAAGGTCAGCCGAGCGGTGGACCACGAATCGGGAGTTGGGACAGCCGGCGCGCGGCGACAGTCAGGGCAACGACGACCGGTTGCCCCGCAGTCGTTGCGATCGGGAGCACCAACGGGGGTGCGGCGAGCGTCGCGACCGGAACGGGGCCCGTCTCACACAGCACGCACCGCACCGGAATAACGTCGTGATCGAGATCGCGCCGTTCGATCATCGTCGTTTCGGAGCTGCGGGTGTGCCAATGCGGAAGCGTCGAGATCAGCGCATGTGTCATCACACCCAAGAGCAGGGCAATAACGACGGGAGACTGTGCGCGGCGACGCATGGCCGTTGAGGATCCTCTGCGGCGGCGAGAGTGTCAAGCCTGCGCAGCGACGAATTTGACCGCACGTTGCGCGGATCCTTAAGGCCGCGCCAGTCGGGTCGAAGCTGGTCGATTTCTGCGCGGAGCGGGTGATCACTCGGCGTGAAAGCTCGGAGTAGTGGCTGCAGCAGTAAGGATCTCATGGCCGAAGGTGTCCGGCTTGATGAGTCTCAGTGGAACTGCTCCCTGCGAATCTGCGGCGGGAGGTCTCTCGCTGTGCAGCGCTGAACGAGGGTGATGCTAGTAGATCATCTGTTCCGAGCGGCCGATCCAGCGCCGTTGTCGCAAGGGGGTCAAGCGCCAACTTCTCCCAGCGAGCAAGAAGTCGCCTACTATCGCAGTCAGCGGAGCCGTTCGATCGCCAGCCTAGTCAACAGGCTCGGCCTCGGTGGCCCCGGTCACGATGGAGAGATCGATGCAGAAACCAAATGCAAGACCGCGCGTAGCGCTTGTGACCAGTGAAGCCTTGCCGCACCTCTATGAGGACGATCTGCTGCTGGTATCGGCGCTCGACGAGATCGGGATCGACTCTCGCCCCACCATCTGGAGCGACGCCAGCGTCGACTGGCTTGCGTTCGATGCGCTGGTGATTCGTTCGCCGTGGGACTACTTCGCGCGTGTCATGGAGTTTCGCGCCTGGCTCCAAGCCCGAATCGCGAGCGGCGTATGCCTGTGCAACGCGGGCGAAATACTCGATTGGAACTTCGACAAGCGTTACCTCCAGGATCTGGCGGCGGCGGGTGTCTCGCTGGTCCCCACGATCGTCGTTCAGCAAGGCGAGCGCCCCGACATCGTCGCGCTCGCGCGTGCACAGGGCTGGGAGGAGATCGTGGTCAAGCCGACGATCTCGGGTGGAGCATACGGCACGCACCGGTTTCGACTCGACGAGGCCGATCGATATCGCGATGACATCACGCGGACACTGGTAGATCGCGGCCTCTTGATCCAACCGTTCCTGCCCGAGATTCTGAGCGAGGGAGAGCTGTCGCTGCTGTTCTTCGATGGTGTCTTCAGTCACGCGATCTGTAAGCGCCCCAAGGAGGGAGACTACCGCGTGCAGTTCCAGTTCGGAGGAACGACGGAAACTGTCGATGTGCAAGCCGAGTGGATCGAAGGAGCGCGCGCGTGCATCGCTGCCACTCCCGGACTGCCGGTCTATGCGCGCGTCGATGGAGTGATTCGTGATGGGCAGTTCTTGTTGATGGAACTCGAGGTGTTCGAGCCGCTGATGTTCCTGGCTCAGCACCCTCTCGCGCCTGGCCGCTTCGCGCGCGCAATCGAACGTCGACTGGGCCGGACCGATCCAAGCACCACTCGGTCCTAGCGTTGCTCGAGCCGGATGGTTGCCGGCAGCGGGCGGAGCGCGATGCGTCGCACGCTCGATGCCCGCAGCATCAGCCTCCGGAGTCCATCGGGTGAATCTCTTCCTGTCGCTGTCGAGCTGAGGCGCGTGTTGCCGCTGGATGTCAGCGCGCGGCGTACTCGATGTATCGCGCTACAACCCCAAGGCGCGCGCGTTGTCCGTAATGCGGCGGTCGAGACTCAAAATCTCGAGATCGGGAAACACGGCAGTAAAGGCGAGCGCGGTCGCCAGGTGGAGAGCATCCAGCGTTCGCACCGGCTCGATCGGGAATCCGCGTGCGGCGCGACTCAGCACATCCTCGGTGATCGTCATCACGATCCATGTCGCTCGCTGGCGGGCGACGTGTCCGCGCAGGCGATGTACGTCGCCTTCACGTAGCTCGCCCCCGCGAGTCCTCACGCCAACGCCTGATCAATCTCCAACAGAGTCAGAGTGGAGGTGACGACGGACTCTGCGCCGTCGATCGCCGCCCTCGCCTCGGCAGAGCCTCGCTGGCCCAGTAGCCACGCAAGGAGTGCCGAGGTTTCGACGCAGAGCGCTGTCACGTGCGGCCTTCGCCTCGATCGGCGTCGAGTAGACGTTGCGCCGTGCCCTCGGCCAACTGGACGGGTGAATCAGGAAGAGGGCTTCTCGGGCGCGTGGGCAAGGTCACGGCTCCGGAGCGGACCCAGCCCTCGAGCAGGGGATGTGTGTCACCCGTCGCGCTGTACGCGACGCCCGGTTCGTGGATTTCCGCCATCACGCTGGCGCGGTCAGAGACGAGGATTCGCACGCCTCTCCGCACGTCACGCAGGTAGGCACTGAGGTTGTTCTTGAGATCTTTGATGCCGACTGTCCTGATCTCCGTCATGCACGGCATAGTAGCTACCGGTAGCTACGTCTTCAACGATCTCGTGTACAGGCGCGCTGCCGGAGCGTCGACGTGTTGGCTCTCGTGCCTAGCAATCGCGAGAACTGGGCGCGTCCGCTTGGTGCAAAATGCTTGGCGATCTCTTGCACTAGCGCCGAAGTCGACGCCTGTGGTTGCGCTAGTTGTCAGGAGTCGGTTTGTTGAGCGGGGCAGGTCATCCGGTCCCGTCAGTATCCAGCCCGCTTCATTTCAGCCTCTAGTTCGCTGCCAAAGTCACTCACGATTCTCGAGATCGTGTGTTCAGCCCAAATCCGGGTTCGACTCTCGAATGCCTCTGTGATCGCTGGATAGACCTCGGTGATGCGGGCGCGGAGTTCGAGAGTGTCAGCACGCGCCGGGCTGACGACAAAGTCAAAGGGACTTCCTACGCCACTTCTTACGTACGCAAGCAGAGTCGTTGTCTGACAGACGGAGACGGGTTGTGTGCACCGGATTCGCAGCTCCCATGCATCGTTGGTTCGGGGGTTTAGGGTCCTGTAGCCGTCGAGGTGTCTACTAACACCCGTTAGGTCATTGCTTTCCCAGCTCACGCCCGCGATGAACTTCGCTTTGGCTCGAGTCGCTTCGAGCGCCGCAATGGCGAACTCGAAGACACGCTCCCCGATCGCCTGAGTGTCTGCGTGAGATAGTCCGGCGACACCCGTCAAGAGGCTGTTGACTCGCCCCGTTGCCGTCTGCATCGATTCGCCCCGGGATGCCGCGCGAAGTCGGAACGAGAACTCATGCAGCGCGTTGACAGTGCAATCGAAGACGAACCTCTGGAATGCGCTTACATCACCACTGTCGGCGGCTGCAAGTGAGTCAAGGTACAAACTCTTCTGATCGCTCCAAATCAGAAACGGAGTGGGGGTCGCCCTAAGTAGGAAGATCGACGCGAGCAATCTGGCGATCCTCCCGTTTCCATCAGCAAACGGGTGCACCGCGACGGTCGCGTAGTGCGCGTACGCTGCCTGGGCGATTGGATGCGCACTGCAGAAATCGGTGCTACGGAGCTCCGAGATCAATCGCTCCATCTCCTGCGCGGTCTTGTCGGGTGGCGCGTAAACGACCACTTCACCGTTTTGCTTCCACGGGTAGTTAGGTGAGGTCTTGTACCGGCCCTTGGGGAACTCCTGTTCTCGAGGTCCGGCCGCCGTGTGTACCACATATCCGCGCTGAGGCCCGCAGACCTCTTTATGCAGTCGTCGCACAAGCACCTCGCTAATCCCGGTTGCGCGAGTGGCCATGTCGAGCGTCAGTTCGAACGCGTTGCGCTGAGCGTCGATTGGGTCTCCAACGGGCTCGCCCTTCTCCGACGCGATTGCCTGCAATGCCACTTCCTCGAGTACGGCGCTCAGAGTAAGCCCCCTGTCGTTGTCGGAGAGCGCTTCGATGGCGTCTGAATGAGCGGAAGCGATTCTGAATAGTGCCTCGGCGACAAGCAGGTGAGCTGCTTGTGGCGCGTTTTCTTTCGCCGCTTCGGCGCTCGCGACCGCGTCGTTCCAGACGTCGACCTGCCTCGACGAGAGTGGAGGCCAGTCCTGGAAAGGTGGAAACGCGCAGTAGTAACGGTGTGCGTTCTGCAGAATCGCTTCGTATTCTTCGCGTGTCTTCGCGATTGGGCGCTCGCGCTGGTCATTGCTCATGCTGAGTCGCACCTCCGTCGTGGGCTCGTGATTATGGCAGCGGTCGAGACCTGGGCCTAGCCGGACCATCGATGGACAAGTGCACTCCGGGCCGAGCCGATCTTGCCGCTGCTAGGTGAATCGACTCGCGACGTGATCAGGACGAGCGAATGGCACGCCCGCATCGACGAGTACGCGCGAACGCTTCCGCCGCGCGCTCCCCGATTTCCGATCTAGTCAGCGCCGGGGCGCGGTGCGCGCACGGAAGCTCGGCCCGACTCAGCGCCGCAGGCTGCGCGTGTCCAATCCCAACGCCTTCATGCGCGATGCGAGTGTGGTCGGCCGCATCCCCAGCAACTCGGCCGCACCCCCCTTGCCGTAGACCTTTCCATCTGCGGCCGAGAGCGCAGCCCTCACGTTGTCGATTTCCATCTGACGTAACTCGGCGGCGGTGCGCACTGGACGTTTGGACGATGTCACCGGCTGACCGCTCGTTCGCGCGGGTGTCGCGTCGAGCGTTTCGACTTCCAGTGCCGCTCCTGTCGAGGTCAACACTGCACGCTCGATCACGTGCTGAAGTTCGCGCACATTCCCCGGCCACGCGTCACCCTGCAATCGCTGCATCACCGCACGCGTCAATCGCGGCGCCTTGCGACCCAGTCGACGCGCCGCTGCGGCAAGAATCGCTTCGGCCAGAATCGGTACATCTTCGGGACGTTCGCGCAGCGGAGGAACCTCGATTGGAAACGCGCTCAGGCGGTAGTAAAGATCGGCTCGAAAACGGCCGGCGTCGGCGTCGCGGCGTAGATCGCGATGGGTTGCCGCCAGCACGCGGACATCGACCTTGCGCGTGCGCTCTTCGCCCACGCGTTCGAACTCACCCTCTTGCAGCACGCGAAGCAACTTAGCCTGCAACTCCTGCGGAATCTCGCCGACCTCGTCGAGCAACAACATCCCGCCGTGCGCCAACTCGAAACGGCCGACACGAGTGCGCAAGGCGCTGGTGAACGAGCCCTTGACGTGACCGAAGAACTCGCTCTCGAACAACTCGCGCGGCACGGCAGCGCAGTTGACCTTGGAAGCGACAAACTGGCAATACACGCATGGTGTGAAGGACGCAGAGTCGATCAGCCCCGATGGCTACATGGAGGACCATTACCTGCTCGACCGTGACTGGAACAAAGATATTCAACTCGATCCGTTCATCAGCTACCGGAGCAATCCACCTTTGTACCCGAGTTGGCAGGAATACTTCCGCAAACATCAACCACCGACGCTGATCGTGTGGGGTAAGAACGACAAGATCTTCCCGGCTGCCGGCGCGGAACCGTACCAGCGTGACCTCGAGACGCTGGTGTTCTACCTGCTCGACACGGGGCACTTCGCACTGGAAGAGGAAGGGACCACCATCGCGCGGAGGATGCGCGAGTTCCTCGGGAAGCACCTCACCAAGAGGTAGGACCGCGGCAAGTTCGGTGCGCTATCGTCCGCGCGGCCTGGGCCCGCCCCCACCGACCGCTCTGGCCTGCCGACAGGGGTTCCCCGAATAGGAACATTGTTGCCGCCCGGCTGCTGTGGATCGGCGTAGATTCCGTGGTTGCTAGGTACGGGGTGCCCCGGCAGAGTCGGGTTTGTAAAGACCCTGCACATAGCAAACGAATCGACGCCATTGGAATTGCCTGGCGACGCGGAAGGGTGGGACGGCCGATGAACCGATCGTATCGAGGCTGGTTGCTGATCTGCGTTGCACTGCTGATCGTGTTGGCCGGAGTTTCAACGCCCGCGATTGCCCAATGTGGGACACGACGCGTAGCGATCACCGGCGATACGAATCCGGCGAACAACTGTCTTTCAACCGCCACGCCGTGCAAGAGTATCAATCACGCCATCGCGGTCGCCTGTACTAACGACACGATCGCGGTCGGTGAAGGGTCGTACTTCGAAGATGTGATTGCCGACAAACGGGTGTTCATCGACAGCTCGGGCACCAACTCGCTGACATTGCTGCGCGGGACGGGAACGAGCGACATCGTCCGCTTGCTGGCGACCGGGGTCCAGCTCAATGGGTTCACGGTCGACGGGCCGGCCAGTGGCGCCTGCGTTCGCATCGGAGATCCGGCGCACCCTGGAGTACGCAGTGCTCAAATCACCAACTCGACGATGCGCAACTGCCGCTATGGCGTGTTGATCGATTCGATTGGAACGGTGGGTGATTGGAATCGCATCAGCGGCAACACGATCGAACTCAACGACTCCGATTCGACACCCGACAGCGGCACCGGTGTTTTGTTGCTCGGTGGATCGGGCCGCGTCCAGTTGCGCCAGAACACGATGCGCAACAACGATGGTCCAGCCCTCAAGCAAGCGCCCGGCTCAAACAACACGCTCGAGATTGCCGGCAACACGATCAGCGGCAACGGTGTCGGGGCACTGGCGACCAGTCGCGCGGCACTCGACATCCGGCAGGGGCGAGACCTGTTCGTGGAAGGAAACTACTTCACCGGGAACAACGGTTCTGCGGCTCCCAACGACGGCCTCTCCGTATTGCTGGACGGCGTCACCGGAGGATCGTTCGTTTGCAATCAGATGGCCTCCAACGAGAGCGGCCTCGAAATTCGCGGCACGGTCACCAACCTTGACGTCCTGCAGAACCGTTTCGCGCAACAAACCAACACCGCGCTGTTGATTCGCGCCGGCTCCGCAACCGGCGCGACGATCAACGAGAATCTGTTTCTTGGCAATGCGCAGGGGACGGTCAATCAAGACTCCGTAACCGCCAACCTTAAACACAACTGGTGGGGTGCAGCGAGCGGGCCGCCGAGTGTCGGTGGGACCGGTAACAGCGCCACAGGGCCGAGCGACGTGACCAACTTCATCCCGCGATCGCTCGAGCCGATCTTGGCCCGCGCACCAAAGGTGACCGGTTGGTCGCGCGCTGCCGGCGCGGCCTGCTACGACACGCTGCAACCGGCGATCAACGCGGCACCCACCGGCGGGTTGGTGCTGATCGGCAAGGGAGAGATTCAGGGGCGCGTTGTTTTGAATCGGCAGGTCGATCTGGAGGGTGTGCCGGGGCGGATCCAGTACCTGTGGTGCGATCACTGCAATCAAAGCGTGATCGACGGCACGCAATACAACGAGCCGCGCAAGCCGGGACTGCAGATTGTGGGCGTCAGCGGCATCTACGTGAAGTACCTCACGATCCACGGTGGCGGGATGGGCACGCCGGCCTGTTTCGGCGGCCACCAAGACACAGAGATCGGGCTCGATCTGCAGAACGTGAAGAACTCTCTGTTCGACACCATCGACCTGCGCGAGAACGGCACCACCGATATTCGCCTACTCGGCGATTGCGACGACAATACTCTTCGCAATATCTACCTCGACGGGATGATCCGAGACGGCGACAACGAGGATCGCTGCGGGCATCGCTCGCGCGAGGGGATCCTCATCGACGGTGGACTCCGCAGTTGTGAAGGCGGCGCCGGCGCCTACGCCGATCGCAACAAGATCTTCGACTCGTTCACGTATCACATCACGCGGTCGATCAAGCTGAAGTACGCCAGAAACACCGAGATCGCCAACAACGCCATTCACGGCGTTCCCAGCAACGAATGGCCCGAGACGACCGCGATCAATCTGTGGATCGAGGCTTCCAACGATACGTGGATTCACGACAACCCCGAAATCGGCAATCAGGGTGTGTACGAGGCGGTCCGCGTCACCGGCAGTCATTCGTGTGAAGCGGCAGACAGTGCGCGCACCAAGATCGAGCGCTCGAACTTCACGATGTTCGATCGCAGCGGTACGGGGCTGCGGCTGCAGCACCTACCGACCGACAACGGAGCACCGGTCGATACCACGCTGTCGTGCTCGAGCATCGACGGTGCATACCTCGGGATCCAAACCGACTATGTGGGCGGTGCGAACATCACACTCACCGATATCGTTTCGAGCACGCTAGGTGTGCGCAACGACACCACCGATTCGCTGCCCGTGACGCGCTCTTGGTGGGGGGCGGCATCCGGGCCCTCGGGAGCCGGCCCCGGCACCGGCACGAGCGTCAGCGCCAATGTTGCGTATCTGCCGTACCTCGCCTCGTCGGCACGCAACGACGCCGATGGCGACGGTTTCACCGAATGCGATGGCGACGCCGACGATACCAACGCGCTGCTCAAACCGTTCGACTCCTGCGACGGCTTCGACAACGATCAGGACGGGTCGGTCGACGAGAACTTCGTGGCGCAATCCACAAGCTGCGGCACCGGGCCGTGCCTGTCGAGCGGAACCACGACTTGCATCGGTGGTGTGCCCGGCAACACCT
Source organism: Acidobacteriota bacterium (assembly GCA_046331425.1). Taxonomy (GTDB): domain Bacteria; phylum Acidobacteriota; class Polarisedimenticolia; order J045; family J045; genus JANNUT01. The sequence continues at coordinate 2,055 of JAXLQU010000031.1, read as the reverse complement.
GCGCGCCGCTCCCACCTTTGGCGCTCAACGATGTCACCTGCGATTCGGTCGACGACGATTGTGACGGGAGTGTCGATGAGGACTTCAGCGGCGGCAGCACCAGTTGTGGTGTGGGTGGTTGCGCACGAACCGGTTTCCTCGGTTGCGTCAACGGCTCCCCTCAAAACACATGCAATCCCGGAACGCCCTTGAGTTCCGATAGCCTCTGCAATGCAATCGACGATGATTGCGACGGGCCTGTCGATGAGGAGTTTGCGGTCACTCCCACCAACTGCGGCCTCGGCGTGTGTGCCTCTACGGGGCAAACCTCGTGCGCTAGCGGGGTCGCCGGCGATTCGTGTGTGCCTGGCGCGCCAAGCTCGGCGACCGACACGCTGTGCAACGGACTCGACGACGACTGCGATGGGCCGACCGACGAAGAGTACGCGGCGCACCCGGTCTCATGCGGGCTTGGCGTCTGCACACGAACCATCACCACCTCGTGCTCGGGCGGTGTCGAGAACGCCACCTGCACACCCTACGCTCCGAACGGGCCAACCGACGCGCTGTGCAACGGCTTGGACGACGATTGCGATGGTCCAGTCGATGAGGACTTCGAGCCTCAATTGACTCAGTGCGGCGTGGGGCAATGCGGCCGATTGGGTTCGATCGTGTGCGTCAATGCGCAACTGCAGGAGCAGTGCACGCCGGGCACGCCAATCCCCGAACTATGCAACGGCGCCGATGATGACTGTGACGGGATCGTCGACAACGCGGTGATTCCGGCGCGGCTTTCCCAAATGCAAGCGGTGCGCAGTGGACGCGGTGTGATTTTGGATTGGGAAGATCGTGGCGCTACCAGCTACTACGATCTCCTGCGCGGCTCCACGGCAACGCTCATCTCGACCGGCGGCAGTTACGTCGCTTCGATCAGCGACTGCCTGCGCAACGATCTCGGAACCAACACCTTCAACGACAAAGACGAGGGCCCGCCTCCCGGCGACGCACGTTGGTATCTGGTTCGCCCACAAAACTGTGGCGGCCGAGGCACCTACGACGATGGCAGCCCTGGACTCGTCGCGTCGCGCGATCCGTTGATTGCAGCGTCGCCAGCGGCCTGCCCTTGAAGCTGACGATCGCCGCCGCCGACGGATCAGATTCTGGCTTCGATCGTTCGATGTGGTCAGCGACACACGGACTCAGGGCACTGAATTCGGACCTGATCGGCTCAACCGCGGAAAGCGGCCGTCGCCGGTTGAACCACTGCGGGCAACTTGGTCCGGATGGCTCCGAGCTGCTCGGCATTCAACTTCAAGACAAAAGCGGCCGAGGCGGTTTCAAAGGTGCCGCGTACGACGGCCGGTCCACCGAGTCCCAACTCGTTGCACAGGGCGTTGGCCAACGCCACGCACGCTGTCGTGGGCTGCGGGGCATCGGCTGACTCGAACGTGTGGTGGTAGCGAATGACATTCGCAACATCGGCCGGAAGGCCCCATTTCGTCGCAAGCAGCGCGCCGGTCTCGGCGTGATGATCCGCGATCAGCGATAGGTCGGGGGCTTCGAGTTCACGGCGCTGGCCCTCGCTATCGAGACGAAGCGCCTGCGCCAACGCCAGCTTCCCGATGTCGTGCAGGATGCCGCACAAGAACGCATCTTCCACGTCGACCCCCGCCGTATCGGCTACGAGTCGGGTACCGAACGCCACCGCCAGGGAGTGCTCGAATACTTCGACACCGAGATTTCCGTAGGCCTCGGCATCCGCAACCTGAGCCTTGAGTACCAGCGCATACAGCAAGTTACGTGTTTGCTTCATGCCGATACTGTTGATCGCCCCTTTGAGATCGCGTAGTTGTGCTTGTGCGCCGTAGAACGCGGAGTTTGCAGTCCGCAGCACAGCCACAGTCATCGCCGGGTCGAGTTCTACCAGGCGAATCAAACGAGGGACGGTGATTCCTGGGGTTCGCAGCTCGTGCATTACTTTGATCGCGGTCTGGGGAAGAACTGGAAGCTCGCCGGCCTTTGCGAGGACCTTCGCGACGACATCTTGCGATGCGAGTTCAATGGCAGTCGTTGTCA
>JAXLQU010000030.1:0-45796 GCA_046331425.1 Acidobacteriota bacterium | reverse complement strand
GCGGCAGCCAACACCAGCCACTGCCATCGGCTCGCGTGCGGTGCAGCTTGCGGTGACTCTTCCAAGCGTGCGCGCACCGCTGGCCACGTCGCAGCCGGAGGCTCGATGCTCTGCGGCAGTTCTTGAAGTTGCGACACCAAAAGGCGCAGTTGCTGTTGCAGCGCGCGGCACCGAGCGCACTCTTCGGCATGTTGTGTCATGCGCACGTGTTCGTCGGGTGGAAGCTGTGCGTCGATCCACTCCGACACGCGGCTCTCGAACAGTTCGCAGTTCATGTGGTCAGCCTTTCGCGCAGCAACATCCGCGCGCGATGGAGTTGCGATTTGGAGGTCCCGCTCGTGATTCCGTTGAGCGCAGCAATCTCGTCGTGCCCGTAACCGTACACATCGTGCAGTACCAGCACCTCGCGCGCGCCGGAAGGCAAATCATCGATCGCGCGTTCAAGGTCGACGCGCAGGCCGGCACTGGACTCAGGGATCGCCCAGTCGGCAGCCCCTGAGTCATCGAGCGGAGAGGTGGGGGTTCGCTTCGCGCGTCGACTCGCATCGAACACCGCATAGATGGCGATTTGATGCAGCCACGTTGACAGTGAACTGCGACGTTGAAACGTCGAGAGTTTCTGCCACGCGCGGATGAACACCTCTTGCACCATTTCCTCGGCCTCGTGTGGGTCGCCGGTGAGGCGGCGGCACAGCGCGTGGATCCGTCCGGCGTGGTGCCGGTAGATCGCCTCGAACGCCTGCATATCCCCGGAAACGGCCTGCGCCACCAGGCCGTCGTCCAGCGGGAGGTCTTGGGGACTCACAAGCGGTAGGGCGAGCATTTCGGTCCTTCGCGGTTTCAAAGAGTGGGACGCACCGCCGGGCTAGCGGGTTGGAAAGATTCTGAGGCCAATCTCAAAGCGCAGCGCGACGCCGCATTGGCTATGCTGGCCACCCTATGGCGGCCAAACAGTCGGGTCCCGACGCTCCGCAAACATTCTTCAAGCTGCTAGCCGAGGCGCTGGCCGATGAGTCGTTTGTAAAGCTCACGCTGGGACGCCACGTCGGCACCGATCGATCGCTTCACAACGTACTGGTTCGACCTGTCACGCTACGTGTCGGACCACGGCTGAGTTTGGTGTTTCGACACACCACGCGAGACATCACGAAGAACCTCGACTATGTCGAAGGTGCGGCGTTGTTGCGCGGAATGGTGGGTCAGGAGTTTCAAACCGCACACCTGTTTACGACACGGCATTCGGCGCAACTCGAGTGCTTGCCCGACAAGCTGCCACATCTGACCACCAGCAGGCCGGCTCACACCGAAGCTCCCGACCTTCAGCACGATCGCAGCAAGCAGCGCGCGGTCTTGGAAGACCCTGGTGATTGGCTGCACGCGCTCGGCGTCACCACCGCTGCCGGGAAGGTCACCAAAGGGATGGAGGCCAAGCACCGTCAGATCCACAAGTTCGCAGAACTGCTTGCCCATCTTCTCGACGATCTTCCCGCACGCGAATCGCACCGGTTGTCGATGGTCGACATGGGATGCGGCAAGGGCTATTTGACGTTCGCAGCTTACGAGACTTTGCGCAGCGGCGGATGGGCGCCGCTTCAGGCGCGCGGTATCGAGCTGCGTCCCGATCTGGTCGCGCACTGCAACAGCGTGGCGCGCGCTGCTGGGTTTGATGGTTTGCAGTTTGAAGCGGGCGACATCGCAGGCTGCACGCTCGATCAAGTCGATGTGTTGGTAGCGCTGCACGCCTGCGACACCGCCACCGACGATGCGATCGCCAAAGGGATTCAGGCCAACGCTTCGCTGATCGTCGTGGCACCGTGTTGCCACAAGGAACTGCGCCCACAACTCACGCCACCGGCGCCGCTCGCGCACGCGCTGTCGCACGGGATCTTGCTCGAGCGACAGGCCGAGATCGTCACTGACGCGCTGCGTGCCGAACTGCTGGAATGGGCTGGTTACCGCACCAAGGTGTTTGAATTTGTCTCCACCGATCACACCGCCAAGAACTTGATGATTGCTGCAGTGAAGCGGCCCGGCCGGGTCGAGCGAGACTCAAGGGCGTTGTCTGTGCGGCAACTCGCGGAGTTCTACGGCATCACCTCGCAGTCGTTGGCCACGCAGTTGCAACTCGAACTGCCGTCTTTACGCCGGTAGCTGGTGATTACGCCGCACCGCGCCTATTCTGGCGCGGCATAGGAGGCTCGGATGTCGCGCTGTTTTGCACTTGTCGCACTCTGCATTGGCTTGCATGCCTCGGCGGCTCAGGCTCAATCCAACACCTCGGTGGCGCTCGTAGGGTTTGAAACATCGGCATTGCGCGCTCACTGGACGATGCAGTGGGCGCCGCGCTATTTGGATATCGCGTCGAGCGAAGCGTTTGCCGATTTGCTCAAGCAAGAAGGTGTTGAGCGCATCGTCACACCGCGTGAGGTGCGCGACGAGTTGACACGCCTGAAGCAGCCGCAACTCGCGCAACCGTCGCCGGAGTCGGCGATGGCGCTGGGAGCTGCCCTCGGCGTGCGCTGGGTGATGTATGGATCGGTGGCCGAGTTCGAGGCCAACTCAAAAACCACGGCCGAGGGAACCAAGCGCAGTAAGGTTCGGGGCCAAGGCAATCAAGACGACGGCTTCACGCCGCGTGGCGACGCTACGGAAGCGACAGGAAAGCCGTTCGACACGCCGTACCTCGCGCGTTTCAGCGCCACCGTGCATCTGAAGTTGCTGGTGTTCGACGCGAAGGACGGCAAGCAACTTCACGACCTCGATAACGCGGCGACAACGCGCGCGGAGTTCACCGGCGCTGCTGCAGGAGACAGGGCGGTTCCAACACGCGAGCGCGCGATCAAGACTGCCGACGGCAAGGAAGCGTCGCCGCTCACCGCCGCGCAAGCAGCGACACTTCAGCGCGAGTGGGATGCGGGCGGTGGTCGCGCGATCGTGATGCCGGTGCTGCAAGGGTTCATCCCCGAGTTGCGGCCGACAATCGCTACAGCGCTGGTTATCAAAGAGGGCGCCAGACAATAGCCTCATGCGGCGCTGGCAGAGCGCGCCCCTCCCGATGACGATTTTGCGATTGGCGGTGCGACTTTAGGACAGTCAGCGACATTTGTTGGCGGTGTCCCAGCATGAGGCACGGCCTGAGTCCTACACCGCGCGGGCTCGCGAGTGTTCGCTCTCGAAGTCTGTCCCAATATCAGCTCGATCGGCTTGGCGGCCCGCGCTTTGCATCGTAACCTCCCGCATGCTCTTTGGCTCTGATGCTTCGGCCTCGTCAGCGACTCACCCGACATCGCGACGCAGTCGAGGTGGAGACTACTCATGAGAAGAGTCTTGCAATTGGTTCTCACCTCCCTGACGGTGCTGGGAGTGGCTGGGGCGTTCATCCCCTCGGCGCTGGCTGACGATGAAACCGACGAGGTTTCCGTTCGGCTAGAAGCGCCGCTCGATCAAGTCGATTGCACCGCGATGACGGTAACCGTGCTCGGACTTTCGATCGATATCAGGAATGCGCAAATTCTCAGCGACGAAGAGAACGACGAAGAGAGCGATGACTCGACTCCCATAGCTGTTGGGTGCGATGCGCTTGTCGCCGGCCGGTCGGTCACATTGAAACTCACAAACGACGCAACGCCTACCGCGACGGAAGTGGAGCTGGGTGAAGCGGGCGACGATGACGATCAGGAAGTCGAGATCGTCGCGCCAATCCAAGGCATCGACCCACTCACGTCCACGATCCAACTGTTGGGGCTGTCGATTGACATTAGCGACGCAGAGTTGGAGGGCTCGGAGGATGATTCCGAGCACGACTGCGCGCTTCCGATCGACGTCACCGACCTGCTGCTCGGCCAGTTCGTGAAGGTTGAACTCGACTCGAACTTGCTGCCTCTGCGCGCTTCTGAGTTGCGAATCCTCAACTTCGCGAATCAAGTGCAGGTCACGGTGCTTGCACCCAACGGCCAACCAGTCGCCGCCGGCGACATCAACGGCATCGCACCCGACGAGTTTCGGGTCGATATCGTTCAAAAGGTGCGCGTGCAGAAGCAAACCAAGAACGGCACGCGTCAGGTCGTTCGTCGACTCACCTTCCGTGGCTATGGCGATGGCGCCTTCGTGCTCAGCGGTTTGCCGACCGGTCGCGCGAAGATCGTGGTAACCCGCAAGAGCGCGCCTTCGAATCGCGGGCAGGCTCAGGTCGAAGTCACGGCGAATTCGATGCAACAGGTGAATGTGCGGTTGCGAAAGAACTGAACTCGCTGGGGCGCTGGACGGCTTGTTCGTCTGCGTACCCGCAATGAGAGAGAGTTTTGGAGAGCGGTCGTCAGGAGCCCTGACGGCCGCTCTTTTGTTCAAGAGCTCGTCACGTGTGGTTGGATTACGCCAGCAATCGCTCACGCGGCTCGTCGTCGTCGAAGTTCTTGTCACGATAGCTCGGCACTTTCTCCGGGTCCAACCAAACCATCGGCCCGCCATCGATCAGCTAGTCCTTCGGTCTCAATCGCTCTTCCGTGGAACCTCCGACCGCAACGCCCGCTTTCTTGCCAACAACCGCGATCTTCCGCAATCGCGCGCGCAGCAGCGCCGCGCAGAGACATCTCGCCGTGCTGGCAGAGAGCAATCGCGAACCGACGAATGTCGTCGCGCGATTGCTTCGGTCACGCCCGCGACTGCTCTACAGACGTCACTTGGCCGCAGCGGGGACCTTCTTGGAGTCCTCGATGAACTTGGCCAGACCTTGCTCGGTGAGCGGGTGCTGAGCAGTTGGTTCCACGATAACACTGAACAGGATCGTGCAAACCGGCGCCGATCAACGCGGCTTGAACGACATGCATCGGATGCCGCACGCTGGCTACCAAGATCTCGGTCTCGAAGCCGTAGTTGTCGTAGACGGTGCGGATCTGCTGAATCAACTCCATGCCGTCGGTGCTGACATCGTCGGAGTCGGCCGACAATGGCTGATGTATCCGGCACCGCCTTTGGCGGCGAGCAGCGCTTGCAATGGACTGAAGCAAAGCGTGACGTTTGGTGCGAATGCCGTTCTGCGTGCACCACTTGATTGCCTTCAGCTCCTTCCGAAATGATCGGGATCTTCACCACGACGTTTGGATGCACCGCGTGCCACACCTTGGCCTCGGCAATCATCCCCTCGTAGTCGACCGCGAAGACCTCGGCGCTGATCGGACCATCGACGATCTCGATTCTTCGATCACTTGGCGATAGGGGCGGCCCGGTCTTGGCCCGTGGTGGGGTTGGTGGTGACGCCGTCGGAGCAGCCATGCCATTTGGGCTGCGTCGCGGATCTCTTTACGTCGGCGGTGTCGATAAGAACCCCATAGGGCCTCCGGTCGGCGGAAAGGGTGTGGCGATGAATCTAGCGCAAGGGGCGCGCCGAGGGTACGGCTGGCCTCGCATTCCTTGACGGAGGCCGCCCACGAGGTCCGCAACTCCTACTTCATGACCACGATGGCTGATGCCGTGCCGCCTCGAGGGCGTCCCTGCTAGGCCGTCCACCACGCCAACCCAAACACGACGCCGATCAGCGACGCAACGATTCCTGGCGTATCGGAAGTACGCCGACGTTGCGAGCAGAAGCACCATTGCGATGGCGTACGCCAGCGACAGTTTACGCACCGCTGCCGTCTGGTCGGATGCGATCGATAACGCCAGAAATCCCAGCGCCCCAGCGAGCAGGAGGAGGATCGAGAAGTTCAGGCTGAAGTACTCTCGAAAATCCAGCAATGATGGTTGAAACCCCAACAGGTTGACCTTGTAGGCGCGCATGGCCCGAGTCGCCTCTGCCAGCTGCGGATCCTGTCGGGCAGCACGTGCAGCCTGCAAAAACCCAGCGAGGTGACCGAGCGCGAAGAGCACGATCAGGACCAGTCCGCTCAGAAACAGGCGCATCGCAATCATGGTTCGGGTCTCCGCACGGCTCGTAGCCGAATCCTATCCCTTGCGCTTGGCTGTGGGGACCGGAACGGCGGCCCCTGCCTCGAGCTGCCTCAGCACCTTGAGCACGCGTCTTTGCTGCGACTCCTTCTTAAGCGTCTTCAACCGCACCTGGATCGTGCGTCGGAGCACGGCTCGGTGGGCTTCATTCCTGATTTGGGCTGACAACTCGGCGTACATCGGGAACTGGTTGTCAGGGGATTCTCTCAGCTGCTCAATCAACAAGGGCACGCACTTTTCCGCGTACGGTTTCATATCGCCCAGCTTGGCCAGTATCCCGACCGCGTGATCGCGCGTGATTACTGAGCCTTCGTTCGCGACGGCTACGATCTTCGCAATCAGCGCGGACACCGCTCGAGGATTCTCCTCGGCGATCGTATCCAACGCGATCATCGCACCCCAGACCAGCCGGTTATGTTTGCTATCGAGCAACTCGCCGAAGGCATTGCAGTAGCCGGCGATCAGGCTCGGGCTGTCCTTGCCAACCTCGTAGAGCACCTTGATGCAATCGCTCTTGATACGCCGATCGGAGTCACCCAACGCCTGGACGAGTTCGGCGACCGCCTCACGATTGCTGTGCTGAACGATCTCGCGCGCCAGCGCCTGGTTGGGTCTTTCATCGCGCCGTCCGAGCGCACTGGAAAGCCTGTCGAGTACCGTCACCTTCGATTCCAGCGTTCGAGCTTCGGGATCTTCCTGGTGAATAACCCGGCAAGGAAACCAGGGAACCCGGCTTCCTTGATTTTCCCCTTCACACGTTCTTGCATTTGGCTGACCGTCACATCGGGCAGGGTGAAGCGGCCCGCCTCATAGCAATGCGAGCAGTACATCGAGCTTTTCGTGCCATCGACCTCGGTGCCGCCGCCCTTCTCGTCACGGCGTAGCGGCATGCCACACGACTGGCAGTCCTTGTAGTCCTTGGTTTTCGTCATTGATCCCTCCCGCACCAGCCTCGAGATTGGTGGTTGCATCAATCTACACAGGTTGCTATAGCTTGCAACCATGAAAAATGCCGATACTCGGACCTTGCTGTTCGGGATCTTCGTGAGCGCCGGCGGCAAGCTCACCGCCGGTCAGGTCATCGCGCTTGCCGCTCCGCTCGGGATATCTGCCAGCAACGTCAAGAGTCACCTCACGCGGCTTGTTCAGGAAGGAGCGCTCGACCGTTCGGGGCCTACGCGCCAAGCCGAATACGCCCCAACGAAGAGTCAATGCGGGGTCGTTGAAGGGATCACCGCTAGGTTGCAACAACACCGCGCCCCGGAGCCTTGGAATGGCGCATGGATCATGTTGACGCCGCGAGTCACCGGCAGTCGCGGTGAACGGGAATGGCTGCGGGCTTCGCTTTGGTTCGACGGATTCCGAGCAACTCCTCACACGACCTCGCCCGGTACATACCTTCGACCTGCCTGGCCGAGGGCGTGGGCAATCGGCCGCGCGCGACAGTATCCAGGGATATGTGTCGTCGGCGCTTTGCTCGAGCCGTTGGGTTTTGTATTGCTCGACAAGATGTACGAGCTCGATGAGTTCGATCGTCAGGCGCGCAAACTTGCCGACTGGATTGGACGCAGACCGATCCCGCGGGATCCTGGTCGCGCGTTTGCCGAGCAGTTGAAGACAGGTTCGAGAGTGACTCGCTTGATCAGCCACGATCCGCGACTGCCTGCCGTGCTGTGGGGGCAGCGCACCGGCCTTGCTGAGCTAGTCGATGCGTGGGTGCGCTTCGAAGCGCGGATCGCATCGAAGGCCGGGCAGTTTGTCGCTGATGTGATGGCCTCCTCGTGACACTCGGCGCGATCGATGACCGTGATGATCGACCCGCGATCGAGCGGCGCGCGGCGCTCGATGCGACTTGTCGCGAAGGCGTACTGAATGCATGGCTCCGACGCTACGGGCACGCATTGCTGAGGCGCTCGCCGCCACTGCTGTCCTGACCGTAGCTTCCCACCGCGCAACTGTTGCGTGCGCGGACCAAGTACCACGTCGCGCTGCCGGCGCTCGGCACACTCGAGTCGACGACGCTCGCTGCCGCCAACTGCGTCGCCACACATGTCGACGATGCGGTGCTCACCGGCAAGGTCGAAGCGGATCCACGCAGAATGTCGTGTGTCGTGCCGGTACCGGCGGTGAATGTGCCCGAGGTCCAGTTCAGCGTTGCACGATCAGCGGCGAACTCCAGCTCGTCAATCTCGCGTGGAGCGCCCGTCACACTCGCGTCGTTGGGCGCGCAATCGCAGCGATCGCCGGCACCATCAGCGTCGGTATCGACGCCCCAGTACCCGCCATCACGAAAGTACGGTCCGCCGCCCCACACCAACAACTGTCCGTTGGCCCACGCGGTGCTGGCTCCGGTGCGCGGCGCCGGCGGCGCGTTCACGTTGGTGATGTCGATCCAGTTGTTGTCGACTGGATCGTAGATGCGCCCTCTGTTCTTCTGCTCGTAGTTGTTGATTCCCCACGCCAACAGATGCGTGCCTGTCCACACGGGTGCGTTGCCGATGTATCCATCGATACCGCCGTTGTGTGCCATCGGACTCCAACGGTCCTTCGCCGGTTCGTAGCGCGCGGCGGTAGGGATGTACCAAGTTGTGTAGGTGGACCCGCTGAAGACCAACACATAACGCCCGGTCCACACGGCGTACGCACCTTGCCGCGCTTCCGGCACACCGTTTTCCGAGATGCTGCGCCACACTCCGGTGGCTGGGTTGTAGAGCGCACCGTCGGTGAGGTAGATCCCGACATCGCGGCCGCTCCACACGAACATCTCACTACCAAGCCACACTGCAGCAGGGTTGGCGCGACCTCGCGGCGCACCCACCGTATTCGTGGCCGACCAACTGTTCGTGGTCGGATCGTACAAGCCACCCGTGACGAGTCCGTACGGCGATCCATCACCGCCCCAAATCAACATCCGCGAACCGGTCCACAAGGTCACGTGCCCCGTGCGCGGTTCGGGTGCGTCGATGTTGGTGATCGGCGACCAGGTGTCTGTGATCGGGTTGTAGCGATTGCCGTCGTTGTAACCGCCTTCGGTCCAGTGACCACCCCAAATCAACAACTCGCTTCCGCTCCAAACACTCGAGCGTCCGTAGCGAGGAATCGGTGGTGCATTGGCTGTAGACATTGGCAGCCACGTGCCGAACACGGGATCGAAGCGACCGCCGCTTTGCACGTAGTCGAGCCACCGCTCGCCGCCCCAAATCACGAGTTGATTGCCGGTCCACGCGGAGAACGGAGTGTGGCGGGGTTCTGGAGCAGTGCCGTTGTTGATCGGCAACCACGAGTCGGTTGCCAACTTGTAGCGGCCGCCAGCGGACAAATACCCCGGCTCACCCCACGGCAAGACACCGTATCCGCCCCAAATCAACATCTCTTGACCAGTCCACACGGCGGTTTGATCGCGACGCGGCAACGGCGCTCCGCTGGTTGTCATCGACGTCCAACTATTCGTCGAAGGATCGTAGACGCCACCGGTACCAAACTGTCGCGTCGTGTCTTCCCCGCCCCACACGATCATGCGCGAGCCGGCCCACACCGCGCTGTGATTTCCACGCGATGTCGGTTGCCCCACCATGCTCGTCGTTCCGGTCCAACTCGAGGTCGTTGGGCTATAGCGCCCACCGGTGTCGAGCAGTTCCGGCATCGGTTCGCCTCGGCGCACGCCGTATCCGCCCCACACGATCATCTCTTGTCCAGTCCAGACCGCAGTGTGGATGTAGCGCGCGCGCGGCGCGCCGGTGTTCGCAGTCTGCGCCCAAGTACCGGTAGCAACGTTGTACACACCACCGGTGGCGAGCAGCCCGTCGTTTCCTTCGCCGCCCCAAATCACCATCTTCTTGAGCGAGCCTGTGCCGATTGCCGTGTGATAGGCGCGCCCAATCGGCGCATTGAGCGTTGGCAACGCCGTCCACGTGTTGGTCGCGGGATCGTACGCGGCCCCGGTGTTGACGAACGTGGACGTCGCAGTCTCGAAACCGCCCCACACGATGAATCGATTGCCGACCCACGCCGCGGCTGCTCCAACGCGAGCCGTCGGCGCATTCACCGAGGACATCGGACTCCACGTGTCATCGAACGGGTTGTAGACGAAGCCATCGTTACGATAACCGAGAGCATCGCTGCCGCCCCAAATCAGGATTCTCAGACCGGTCCAGGCGCTCAGGTGTTGCCAGCGCGCACTCGGTGCGCCGTTGTTGGTCATGCGTAACCAGGTGTCGGTGGCCGGATCGTAGCGAAATCCCGAATCGAACTGCGCGGTTCCACTCACTGCACCACCCCATAGAAACATGTGGACGCCGGTCCAGATCACGCTGTGACCTTCGCGCCCCTCGGGGATGTCGTCGAGTGTACGGTTGTTCCAGATGTCGTCCGGGGTGCAGGTGGGAGCGTCGTTGCCGCTGCCGGCACTGCTGTTGCTTGCGCTGTTGGCAGGTGTGAGCGGCACGTTGTTGCGCGCGTCGCGCGCGGGCGCGGGGAGCATCGCTGGAATCGCACGAACGGTGCGCACATCGTTGGGGTTGAAGCGCGGCGCGTTGGCCAACCACCACGTGTCCCAGGTCTGTTTGCGCACAGCAAATCGCGCGATCTCCAATTGAGTTTCCGTATTGGAAAGCACGACGCTGGTACCGAACGATTCCTCGGTCTCGAGCAAATCGCCCATCCGAGGCACGCGCGACCACTGCGAGCGCTTCGCGTCGAACTCGCTCTGCTCGAGCGGCACGATGCGAACTCCGTCCCGCCATTCCTCGTGTTGTGACGGGGACTGACGCGGCACGAAGCGCACCGCAATTCGATCGGCGCTCGTTGCATCAGCGTCGATGGCGCCTATCAGCAGCCGTGTGCGCAGCTCTTCGGCTTGACGGCGCGTCATCGCGTGAATGCCCGAGTCGTACGCGAACGCGCGATGCGCGAGTCGCTCCACCAACTGCGGCCGCACCAAGGTCTCGATCACCAACACCGGATCGTTGCCGAGCACGTCGTACAGCTCCTGCAATCTGTCGGGCATGCGAGTGTCGCGCGCGATCCGATCGAGTTCGGCGTTGAGCATCGCATCGGTGACTTCGACGCCCCACTGACGCGCGAGCGCTGCGTTCTGTCGCAGTGCGTTGAGCACTCGAGTCTCGGCAATCGAAGGCGAGATCGACGACGACGCTGCGCCTTCCGGTGCGCTCTGATGCGCGAGGTACACGTTTTGAATCGCAGTCTGTGCGGCAACGCGCTGCTCGAGCGAGAGTTCGCTGGCGCCAGCAAACGTCGCGGTCAACGCGACCAAGCCGAACAAGGCAAACACCGACACCGCCAGACTCGACAGCCGCTCCAAAACCAGGGCCCGTGCGCTCATTCCCAAACCCTCCGCTCGGCGCGAGTTATACGCCTGGAGGGCCAGAACTGGGCAACGGTTCGAGCTTTCACGCCGCTCGATGGGGACGGGGGGCGCTTCAACCGGGGACGATTTTCACACCTCTCGAACGAGTGGCTCCAACGACAGTGAACTGGTGTGCAGTGGTTGATCTCTTTCCCCGCACATATAGGGAGGGCCAATCCAAGGGATCTGGCCGTATTCCGCAGAGGCGCTGAGCACGATGGTAAACAGTGCGTGAGCGATGCGGTTCATGCGTCCTCCCTATGCACGCGAGGCCAGCGCACACACATTCGATCGATCCTGTCGGCAGAAGTGCTGACGCGCCGCGACGACTGAACGGTCAGCGATCGCCTGGAGAGCGGCGTTCCATCGCTAGGGACATGCGCTTGTCGTCCGTTGCGCTCCGTCCGTCGCACTGCCGTAGCTTCCCGTCCCGCAGACGTTTCTTCCGCGCGCTAGGTAGTAGAAGCCGCTGCTTGCAGCGGGGACCGTTGCGTCCGTGATCGAAGACGCCACGATTCCCGAAGCCAAGCAGGTTTCGGCGCCGCCGCCGCCAACCGGGAATTCGTTCAGTGCGCCACGCTTGACGTCATGGACCGTCGCCGAACCCGAGCTCGGCGCCGATGACGTCCACGAGTACGTACGCTTGTCAGACCCGAATCGGTCTCCCTTCACCTCCGCTGGACTCGCGAACGCGCCTGGATCCTGGGGAGCGCAGTCGTTGATGTCCGGGGCGCCGTCCCCATCACTATCGAGAGCGACGGTCAGTGTCAGCGAGGTGGGGCCATAGTTCGTGAGCCAATACGCCCCGCCGTCGAGCGTTGGCAAATTGAGGGTCGTGAACGCTCCTGTAGAGGACGCGAACGTCAGGATCGTGAAGCTGTTTCCATCAACGGGTACGAACCCGTTCACGAACGTGACGTTGAGTGTCCCCGCAAGCGTTGCGATCCCAGAGACTGCGAACCGGTCGTACTGGGTTCCCGGCGTCAATCCCCCAAGCTCGATGTTCAGGTCTCCCGCTGAGGTCTGAGTGTAGTTTCCTGTCAGGCTCAGTGTCGCGATGGAGAGCCCTGGTGCGACGTGCCCGGCGCTCGTGAGATTGGCCGTTGCCGTGCCGACGCCCGTGAAGTTGCCACCCTGAATATCGAGCGTCGTCGATGATGTGAGAGTTCCCCCATTGAGCGTGGTCGACCCGGCCGTCTGCGTGTAACCACGCGTGTACTGCAGCGTGCCTGCTACAACCTCGACGGTTCCCGTGTTGTTGAATGGCGAGCCGCATGAGCTGGTGCCAGCACCGGCAGGTTTTCTGAAGGTGCCGCTGTTGGTGATAGAGCGCGTTCCCGCGCCTCCGCCGTCCGTGAAGTCGGCGTCGTTTTGAATCTCCCACAAGCCAGCGTTCTCGATCGAGGCTGGATTGTTGAAAGGAAAGGTGACGCTCGCCGTCATTGTCGCTGTCGACCCCGCAAGGTTCTCCAAGATTCGGCCGCCCGTCAGCGTCACGAGACTCGTGTTGATCGTCAGACCTCCGCTCGCCTTCGTTCGTGCTGCGCCCGTCATCGTCCCGCCGCTGCAGGTCGTCGCACCGATGACCGTCACCTCGTCGGTACCACCCAGTGTGCCGGAGCCCGACAGCGTCAACGCGCTGAGGCTCACCGGAGAACCAGTGACGAAGTTCAACGTCCCTCCGCTCACCGTGGTCAACCCTGTTATTGAATACGAGACCCCGGCGTTAAAATTGGTCGTCCCTCCGGACACGGTCACGGCACCCGCACCCGTCACACTCGCTGGGGAGTTGAAAGTGTTCGTGCCCGTCAACTGCAGCGTCGCACCCGCTGAAATTGTGAATGCTCCGGTGTCCGTGCTTCCTGACACTGCGAGAGTCCCCGACTGAATTTCCACCAAGCCTGGCGCGGTGTTGTTGAACGCAGTCGTGCTTCCGATTCCTGTGATCGCGGTTCCTCCCGACTTGCGTAACGTGCCGGTGTTGGTGATCGTGCGTGTTCCGGTGCCCGAGCCATCCGTGAAGTCGGCGTCGTTAGGGATCTCCCACACGCCGGCGTTCTCGATCGAGGCTGAACTGTTGAAAGGAAAGCTGACGTTTGCCGTCATTGTCGCCGTTGACCCTGTGGGGTTTTCCAAGATCCGGCCGCCGGTCAGCGTCACGAGACTCGTGTTGATCGTCAGGCCTCCGCTCGTCTTCGTTCGTGCTGCACCCGTCATCGTCCCGCCGCTGCAGGTTGTCGCGCCGATGACCGTCACCTCGTCGGTACCACCCAGTGTGCCGGAGCCCGACACCGTCAACGCGCTGAGGCTTACCGGAGAACCAGTGACGAAGTTCAACGTCCCTCCGCTCACCGTGGTCGCTTGCGTGAACGTGAGCGTCACACCGCTATTGAAGCTCAATGTCCCCCCGCTCACCGTCGTCGAGCCGGTGGGAGTAAACGTGACCCCTGTGTTGAGGTTGGTTGTTCCAGCGGTGACCAACACGGCACCCGCACCCGTCACACTCGCTGGGGAGTTGAGTGTGGTCGTGCCCGTCAATTGCAGCGTCGCTCCCGCTGAGATGGTGACTGCTCCGGTGTCCGTGCCTCCCGACACCGAGAGGGTCCCCGACTGAATTTCCACCGAGCCTGGCGCGGTGTTGTTGAAGACAGTCGTGCTTCCGATTCCGGTCGTCGCGGTTCCTCCCGACTTGCGTAACGTGCCGGTGTTGGTGATCGTGCGCGTCCCGATGCCCCCGCCGTCTGTGAAGTCGGCGTCGTTGGGGATCTCCCACACGCCGGCGTTCTCGATCGAGGCTGAACTGTTGAACGAGAGGTTGACGTTTGCCGTCATCGTCGCCGTTGATCCTGTGGGGTTTTCCAAGATCCGGCCGCTCGACAGCGTCAAGGCATTCGTGTTGATCGTCAAACCTCCACTCGTCTTCGTTCGTCCTGTTCCAGATATCGTCCCGCCGCTGCAGGTCGTCGTACCGATGACCGTCACGTTGTCGGTGCCGCCGAGTGTGCCGGAGCCCGACAGCGTCAACGCGCTGAGACTCACGGGAGAACCAGTGCCGAGATTGAGCGTCCCTCCACTCACCGTGGTTGCTTGCGTGAATGCAAGCGTCACACCGCTATTGAAACTCAGCGTCCCGCCGCTCACCGTCGTCGAGCCGGTGGGAGTAAACGTGACCCCGGTGTTGAAATTGGTGGTCCCTCCGGACATCGTCACAGCACCCGCACCCGTAACGCTCGCTGGGGAGTTGATAGTATTCGTGCCCGTCAATTGCAGGGTCGCACCCGCTGAAATTGTGAATGCTCCCGTGTCCGTGCCACCCGACACCGCGAGAGTCCCCGACTGAATTTCCACCGAGCCTGGCGCGGTGTTGTTGAAGGCAGTCGTGCTTCCGATTCCGGTCGTCGCGGTTCCTCCCGACTTACGCCACGTGCCGGTGTTGGTGATCGTGCGCGTCCCGGTGCCTCCGCCGTCCGTGAAGTCGGCGTCGTTCTGGATCTCCCACACGCCGGCGTTTTCGATCGAGGCTGAACTGTTGAACGAGAGGTTGACGGTTGCCGTCATCGTCGCCGTTGATCCTGTGGGGTTTTCCAAGATCCGGCCGCTCGACAGCGTCACACCACTTGTCTCGATCGTCAGTCCACCGCTCGTCTTGGTCCGCGCAGCGCCCGTCATCGTTCCGCCGGTCAAGCTCGTCGCGCCGGTGACGGTGAGTTGCCCAGATCCTCCGAGAGTCCCCGAACCGCTCATGAAGAACGACCCATCGATCTGCGACGTCGTCGACAGGTTGATGGTTCCAGCCGAGAGCGTGAGCGAGCTGACGCCAATGACGGTCAGCGAGTTCACCGTGTCGGTCCCGGCGGAGTGGGTCACGTTGAAACCGTTGATGCAGACGTCGTCGGACGAAAGCGGCAACCGATCGAGATCCCAGTTCGTCGCGGTCTGCCAGAGCCCCGTCCCCGCGGAGTTATCGAAATTGATAGTGCCCGGGCACCCGGCGGAATCTGGCGCCTTAGCAGAGCGATTCGATTCTGAGACCAAGCTCACGAAGACATCGCCACCTGAGAAGGCCGGCTGCACTGATGTTGCCGACGATGACTCGAGCGAGTGCGCGATACCCACCGCGACAGCTTGCGCCCGCGGCGTGACGACGACTCCGGATGCCAGATGGTCCTGCGCGCTTCCGATGAGGGTCGAGTTGCGGATCGCTCCGTCCGCCGGATCGAGTTGCGTGACGAAGGCAGCCCGTTTTCCCGCCACGCGCGCTTGGTCTGCGTCAGCACCTGGAAAACCAGAGGAACAGGTCGAGCCCACAATCCACGGGGCCCCCGAACGGTCCACGGCCACGCCTGTCGCTTCGTCGCTGCACGTTCCTCCGAGCTGCCTTGCGTAAACGAGGCGATCGCCTTTCGGATCGAACTTGGCCACGAATGCATCACGTTGAGGATGAGAGGCGATCACACCGAGCGCGCGCTGTCCGGTCCAATCGCTGTTGGCGAAGTCAACCGAGTTGGTGCTTCCGGCAACATAGATGTCGCCTGCCGCATCGACAGCAAGACCTGCAATGCTGTCGTCGGCGCTTCCACCGAGACGCGTCGAGAATACGAGTTGGTCTCCAGCAGAGCTCAGCGTGGCGATGAATGCGTCCGACGTTTCTGGTTCCGCAGCATCGCGAGCGGCTGATGTCAGTGGCTGCGCGAGTGGGAAATCTTTGGAACGAGTCGTGCCGGCCACGTGGACTTCGCCCGCTCCGCCCAGCTCGATCGCGTTGCTCTCGTCGATTCCGCCTCCTCCGAGGAAGCTTGCGTAGAGCAGCTGCGATCCATCGGCATTCAACTGACAGACAAAGGCGTCGGAGAGTCCTCCGAGCTTTGCTTGTAGTGCACCGGCCGTTACCGGAAAGCCCGCGCTTTCCGTTCGTCCGGTCAACCACGCTCCACCGTGGGAGTCGACGACGAGCGCTCGCCCCTCATCGTCGCTCTCCCCGCCGAGGTACGTCGAGAAGACGAAACCTGCGCCATCAGAAGTGAGCCTCGACACGAAGGCATCGGCCCTTCCTTGTAGCTCGCTTCGCAAAGCTCGCTCGGTAGGGAATGAGATCGAGGTTGTGCGACCGGTCAACAGAACTTCGCCGCTAGCGGCAACGGCGATCCCCAGGGGAATGTCTTCACCTTCACCACCAAAGTAAGTCGTGTAGATCGGCTTCAGATCGTCGGCGTTGAGTTCGGAGACAAACGCAGCACCAGGCTCCCCGAAGCCCGCTGGCACGCGACCGGCGACGAAGATGTTTCCCTGCGCGTCCACCGCAACGCGCGCCTCGTCGCTCGAAATCTCTCCGGTGAGCTGAGGTTCGAGGTGCAGGCGAAGCTGAAGGAAGAGCGGCCGAGCGACGTCGTAGCTCGGCACTTGGAACGCGAGCTGCGAGCCTGCGAGATTGAGTTCCGCCTCGACGATTCGAACTGCTCCCTCCTCTTCCTGATAGGCGCGAGGTTGGAGGCCGCGCAGTTTCGCGCCGGCATCGCCGCTTGCGATCTCTGCAAGAGCCGCGTCCGACTGCAGCAACTCGCCGCCTTCAACGGCTAACCGGACGGCCTCCGGCGATGCGCCGGGCGAGACGACGAACGTGTACTCGACGTCATGCTCCCTAGCGCGGACGATCAGGTCCACTCCCGGATAGAGCGCGGTGTAACGCACTGCGGCGAACGTCGGAACGTTCGTCAACCACCCATCTCTCCGATTGCCGACGAGGTAATGAACTCGCTCAGCAAGTGCTTCCACGCCGTCGATGCGATTTGCGTGCGTCCCCAGATACGACAAGCGCAGGGCATTGACCCCGCGAGACGCGTCGCGAACCCAGGAGCGCAACTCAATGCCAGACGCCTCAGACTCGAGGTGCAACTGATACCCATCGCCCCTGAAGAGGAAGGCGGTGTTGGCGTCTGCCTGACCTTGATTCTGCTCGAACCCTCGCAGACCAGACTGAAGCGAAGCACTTTCCGTTCCAGCGCGCTCCCAATCCGTGAGGGCTGTCGATATGCTCGCGGCGGACGCGAGTAGGATGACCGCCGAAACTCTAGATCGGCGAAGCCAGATCGATGCGAGCTTCGAAACGATCGGGTGACGCTGTGGCGTGCGATCTCGGCGACGGTGCATTGAGCATCTCCTCGGGGCGCTTCATGGCTGAGCCCGAGGAAACTACCGCTGGAGATAGAACGAGTCGCGTCGTCAGAAGTGCCTACATCGGCGGTTCGAGCGCCTGCGGGTCTAAGACGATCGAAGGTCGAATAACAGCCTCACGCGAGTACCTCCGGCCGATCCCGGCGACCAGTCGACCGTCGCGCCAATCTCTTCCGCACGTCGCTTGATGTTCTCGGACCCCATCCCAGTTCCCGAAGTCGGGTCGCGATCGATCCCCACGCCATCATCCTCGACCCACAAACTCCACCGCGAGCCCTGCGGCTCGATGCCGAGTTGCACCTCCGAGGCCTTCGCGTGCTTCGCCGCGTTGTGCAGCGCCTCGACCGCGATGAGGAGTACGTTGCGCCGCAGCGGGAGCGAGAGCGTTGCGTCCGGCCATGTCGCCGGAAACCGTGTGATGAAACGCACCTCTCCCTCGACGAACAGCTTGTTCCCTCGATCCTTCAGATACTGCGCCAACGCTTCGAGCCGCTCTGATCCGACGCGCAGCGACCAGACGATCTCGGACAAAGACATCCCCAGCTCCGTGGCCATGGTTGCAATTTGGTCTGCGATTTCGCGTCGCTTCTCCGCGTCCGTGGCCTGGCGAGAGCTGAGTCCGGCAAGCAATCCGATCGATCCGATCCCCGACCCGATCGCGTCGTGCAGGTCCATCGCAATCCGCATGCGCTGCCGCTCGAGAGCAACCAGCCGCGCGACGCGCGTGCGATGGACTGCCCATCCCACCGTCGCAGCCGCGAGTGCGCACAGACCGACGAACCACGTTTGCAAGAACCATGGGCGGTCAACGTGGAACCTGACCGGCGTCGCGCTTTCTGTCCAGCGCTCTCCATCGAGACTCGCGGCGAAGCGAAGCGCGTAGTTTCCCGAGCCCAAACCGTAGAACTGGAAGACCGAATTGTTTGTCGGTTGCGACCAAGGCTCATCGTCATTCATCCGGAAGCGGTAGCGAAGAAGAGACGGGTCTCGATACGAAAACGCGGAGACGTGGACCTCGAAGCGGTTTCTCCGGTAGCTGGATCGGAACTCGAGATCGACCGGGGTCGCCACACCTTCAACGACGAGACTCGTTACCGCGACGCGCATTGGCGGCAGCGGCACGACACGCACACTCGGCGGAACCCGCAGCAGAGCGCTTTCCACGAGCAACCACACCGTGCCATCTTCCAGTTCTAGCGTGTCGCGCGCGGTGTTGCTTGGAATGCCGTGCCAGCCGCCGAGGCGTTCGAGAACTGTCATTCGACCGTTCAGTGATTCCCCGGTGACCCGCAGAATTGTTCCTGGTCCGCCGAGCCAGATGCCTCCACGCGGCGAAGGGGTGAGGCTGTTTACGGTCGGCGAGGGAGCTTCGTTCGCTGCAAGCGATAGTCGCCGCCAGTTGCCGTTATTGTCCCGCTCGAAAACACCCTCGGATGCGGCCCAGACACGCCCACCTTCCGTTTCGATCAGATCGCTGACAAACACACCGCGATGCACCGGCTCGCAACTCCATGCGCGAGGCGCCCCGCTCTGCGCTTCGCTATGACAGACACGACCGAAGGCACCGACCCAAAGTTGACCATGTCGGTCGATCAAGACGGAACCTACCGCGTCCTCTTCATGCTCAGCTCCCGCAGGAAGCGACTCGACCGTTGGCCGATCGGCGTTGCGCTCGAGACGAAGCAGTCCGCGAAGGGTCGGCATCCAGAGCGTCCCTGACGAATCAAGCGCGCAGGGCGCAAGGCTTCCGACGTGCTCGAACGGAATCTTGGTTCTGCGACCGTGCGCATCGATTCTCCCGAGCGACTCGAAATCAACCGTCCACGTGCGCCCGCGAGCGTCCCTGCAAATGGCGCCGATCGACTCCGTTGCTGGGACTAGTTTCCACTGCCCTTCGCTCGAGCGGATTCGCTGAGCTCCAGTCCAAGTCGACAAGAACAGTTCGTCGCCGAATCGATGGATCCAGCGACCACCTCCCGCCACCGAATCAGGGTCGACTCCCGCGGTGTCCGGTTCGGGGAACTGTACTAGGCCCCGAGGGGTACCGACCCACAGGGAGTGCTCGCGATCGATGAGTAGTTGTCCTCCACCTACCATCGCGGAGGGCGAGGCTCGAATCTCCGTTTGGGTTCCATCTGGTCGGATGCCGACGAGGAAGCCGTCGAACGATGCCCAGATCGTACCCTCCCGCTCGATCACGGCGATGGGCCGATTCGGCCGGAAGACGAGCTCCCGCACGCTCCCGTCGCGAACGAGCACCACATGCCCGCCTTCCTTTCTCCATTCGAACGCGATGAGTGCGCCATCAACTCGCAAGTAACAAGAGACGACCTTGTGGAGCTGCGCGAGAAGTCGCGCGTTCCCCTGAGAGTCCATCCGATAAAACGATCCTGCGGCACCGGCGATGACGCCCCCGTGTAGGCCGGGCCAGAGCTGATCCCACCTGTCGACGCTCGGATCGCTCTCGACCTTCACCCACTCGGTCGTGCTCTGCTTGCGCCAGATCGTGCTGCCGAGGATCGTCCACAGTGCTCCATCATCACTGCACGCTGCACTGAGAGGTTCGCCGGCGCTCGCCCCGTTTGGACCTGGGATCGTGACGACCTTCGACCCGTCGAACTCAACGAAATCCCAGGTGCCTCCCGTCCAGCGGATCGCCCTGACGCGCCCTGACTGAGCGCATCCGGGAATGATGAAATGCGAGCCGGGATCCACGACCCTCATCTCCGTGCCGTCGTAACGGATCAACCCTTGCGGTGACGCCAGCCAGAGAAACCCTTCCGTATCCTGAGCGAGACCGTCGACGCTCGAGATCGATTCGCTGATGCGCCAGTCGAGACGGCGCGACAAGCGCTCGTCGGCAACTGTTCGCGAGGACGCAAGCGCCACGACGAGCGCGATGGCGACGGGCCAGGCAAGCCGTTCCATGCTGCTATCGTAACGCCTGCGCCGCGGTCAAATGGCGGTCAGATGAGTTGTTCGCGAATCGCCCGGCTGACCGCTTGCGCGACGGTCTTCACCTGGAGTTTTTCGTAGATCCGACGTACGTACGTGCGCACCGTCTTGAGCGAGATACCAAGCTGGTCGGCGACCTGCTTGTGAACCATGCCTTCGGCCAGCAATCGCAGAACGTCCCGTTCGCGACCCGAGATTGCCAACTGTCGCGCGGGCTCGAGTGCGGATGGATCGGCCTCGTGACGCCTCACGACCTCGAGCACGATGCGCGCCACCTCCGGCGTCAACGGTGAACCTCCCGCGACGACCGCTTGGAGCTGCGTCACGAGTTCGTCCGCCGGCGTGTGCTTGAGAAGATATCCGTCCGCACCGGCGCAGATTGCGTCGAGAATCGTGGCGGGCTCTTCGAAGACCGTGAAGGCGACGATCGGAAGTTCGGCGTGCTGCTTTTTTGCGCGGCGAATCGCCGTGATTCCCGACATGCCGGGCAAACCGAGATCCATGATCACGAGATCCCAGGGGGGCGCGGCTTCGGCACGTTCCAGCTTCTCGACCAACGGAGTCGCCGCGGAGAACAGGTCCTCGACGACGAAGGTTGGCTCCGCGCTGAGCAGCGCCGATAGCCCCGCTCGATAGTGAGGGTCGTCTTCGACGATCGCAATGCGGGTCTTCACGCGGTCTCCTCGCCGGCGCCATCTTGACTTCGGTCCTGTGACACCCCGAGCCTAACGCCATCGACGCTCGCTGTCTGTCGTTACTTGTGCGGACAGCCGTTGCAGGGCAACGCACTGACGCATGAGCATCCGATGCAGGCGCCGGTATCCAAAATGGGGGCGCTCGGCCAGCGGCTTGATCCACGACAAGCACATGCGGATAGTTCAGGACCCCGGCTGGAGTCCTCTGGGGTTGGTGATGATCGCTTCGGGCTGAGGAGACAACTCATGCTCGAAAAACGTTCAGGGCTTATCTGGCCGTTTCTGATCGGCGTTTTGCTTGGCGCACCGTTCGCCGGGGACCTCAGATTCGATGCCTCTCCACCCGTCGTGTGGTATCTGCTGCTGGTGCAGCTCCTTGTTGGCATGATGTTGTCGGCGAGAAAAGAGGTGGCGCTTGATCGCTATCGCCTCACGGCCGCGCTTACTGCAGGCACGTTGGTTGGCGTCGCAGCGTTGGCCATGCGTCTCCTACTTGCCGATCCACTCAATAACATGTGGCCGCTTGCTTTCGTTCTTTACGGGCTCTTGAGTGCCCTAGCGATTGCGATCGGCGTCATCCTCGGGGCGGCGGCGCGTCGCTTCTTGCGCGATTTTCACCAGGGAGCACAGACTCACTAGGCTCGCTGCTCGAGCTTCCGGTTTGTAGTTCACGGCGGGCGCGGCCTAGAGCGCCGTGAGTCACTCAAATCGAAAGTCCTGCGTCCCCTTCAAGCACCGATGTCTTGAGTTGCGGGCGCTCTCCGGTCTTCCACAGCGCAGCCGTGTGCAATACCCGATACCTGATTGGTCCGCCGTCCGGCTTTTCGCTGCGCACAATGGGGCGCGGAATGCAGACAAACTCGGTGCGCATCTCATCGGCCGACAATCGAACCTTCGCATAGCCGTGTGCTCCAAGATCTACAAACTCGAGGTGCGGAGCCAGCTCCGGGTTGGACAGCGACAGTGCGCGCTTCAGGTCGAAGCTTTTTGCATATTCGAAGCACGCACGAACTCCGTGCTTCAGCAGCATGTTGAAGGTCCATTCCGGCTTTGCCCCCGCCTCCTTGTCGGCAAGAAACAGCGGTCGTAGTGGAGCGTCCTTCGGAAGATTGTGCTCGTAGGCCTCCATCGCGCCGGGGCTGGAAAGAGACGCGCCAACGAAGCTCAAGCCGATCGGCTCGAACTTGCCGGGCGGAAGTTCCGCAGCCGCATATCCAGCCCAGAAGCTGTGACGATCGCCCGACACAATGGCGAAGCCTGCGATCTTCGCGTCGCGCACGAGATTGTAGATTTCAGCGCGCTCTGCCCAGGCTGTGCTGTGATCACCTCCGCTTAGAGCTGCGAACGTGTTAGGTGGCCAGGATTCCTTGATGAGTCCCGCGGGCAGGTTCTGCGGGTCGGCGCGCCACTCGAGCGCGCCCAGCGAGTTGCCCCAAATTTTCCACGACGCTGTTGAGCTCTTGAGCTTGTCCTTGAACCATGCTTTCTGCTCCGCCCCGAGAATCGTTTGCGGCGGCGCGCTCCGCTGTGGGTTGGGGACACGCACATCATTGAACCGGATTTCCTCAGGCGGATTGCTGCCGTTGAAGCCGCGCCCGCCGTCCAGAATCTGCATCAAGGACTCGGGAAACATCCCCGCGAACTCGTTGCCGCCGAGCTGTTCGAGCGACGGATCGCTGAACGGGTCCGCGCTTCTGTAGCTGTGCTGATCGGTAATGATCAGGTCCAGGTGCTGACCATACCGCAGCGCGCGGTAGGCTTTCAGGCTGTTGATTGCCGTCAGGTTGTTCGGCTCCACTCCGAGCCCATCGCTGTCGAATTCTTTGATCGGAACGTCTTTTACAGATGGTGGATCGAATCGTTCGAGCGACCCGCTCGGCGGAGCGACGCGTGCGGGGATGTACTCGAACCAAGCTTGATTCGCCGCGACCTTGACGCTCTGGCCAGGCTGTTCGAACGACCCCGCCTTGACGATGCTTTGCCAACCTTGCCAAGAGAATTCGTGGTTGTCCCACATGGCGACGAACGGCCAGCGCGCGCGCGCATCCTGAAGATCGGGATCGGCGAGATAGCCTTTGTAGACAGCTCGGTAGCCATCGACGGTTAGCGGAATGTGGAAGTTGCCGATCTTTCGGCCGTCTGGGATGCGCGCAACCTCATAGATTGTTCGATCGTAGCGAGTCTTCACCTCGTCGGGATACTGGACCACCTCGTAGATGAAGTCGCCCAGGTGCAGAACGAAGTCGAGCTGTTGGGCCGCGGGAGCGCGCTCGTCTTCGTAGATCATCCGACGATAGGCGTTGAGCGTGCCTTCATTGACATTCTGACAGCTCACAAATGCGAAGTTCACCGCGCGGGGATCGTTTGGCAACGGCGCAGTGATCGTGCGGCCGACTCGGCTTCCGTTTCCAGCACTGTCGGTGAACCGATACCAGTAAGTGCGCGCTGGCTCGAGTCCGCCGATTAGAACGCGCGCTGTCCAGTCTGCGGCGCTCGAGACCGGTGCCTTGGTGCGCGCGATGACTCGGCGGAAAGCCGCATCTTCGGCAACCTCGACAGTCAGTAGTTGACGTGTGCCCTGGGCAAACGGGCGCCTCGTCCACAAGATGACGCTGTGCGAATCGGGATCGCCGGAGGCGACCCCCTCGGGATAGAGATCACGCCGCTCATGCCACTGAACGCGCGAACGGTGAACCGGGCCGGCCCACGCGAGCGAAGCACCGATTGTTGCGGCAGCTCTCAGAAACGACCGGCGGCTCATCGTCATCGTCTCACTCCGTCCGGGCTGCCGTTGACACGGTTACTGTGTGTCGGGCCGGCCCCTCGCCTTTTTGCGTGCGCAAGCCTTTCGATCCCTCGAGCGAACGCTACAACTTCGCGGGGTCGCCGCCGACACTGTCTTTGCAAACTCTTTGAAAATGGTCGGGGGTTTCTGGTTGTCGCTGGTGTTCGTCGCCGGGTTATCGGCGAGACACTCCTGATTCGGACAGCTTCGCGACAACCGTTTCGGCGATCGACTGTCCGATCGCGAGCGAGGCCGTGGCGGCTGGTGACGGTGCATTGAGAACATGTGTGCTGTGTTGAGCGTGAAGCAGGTGGAAGTCATCGAGCAAGCGTCCCGTTCGATCCACAGCTTGAGCACGCACACCACAACCGATCCGAGTCACATCTGTCGACCGGACATCCGGCACGAGTCGGCGGATCGCCTGGGTGAAGGCGCGGTGCGAGAACGATCGGTGTAACTCGATCAGTCCGATGCGCATGTGTGTGCGACTCATGCGCCAAAAGCCAGGATAAGTGAGGCTCGACCACAGATCGCGCAGGTTCACGCCGCTGCGCCGATAGCTGCTGCGACTCAGCGCCAAGACCGCGTTCGGCCCAGCTTTGATCACGCCCTGAACGGTGCGCGTGACGTGAACCCCAAGAAATGGCAACGCAGGATTGGGGACCGGGTAGAGCGAGTGCCGCACCAGGCGTTGCGACTCACCGTCGAGCGCAAAGAACTCGCCGCGAAACGGAATGATCCGAATGTCTGGTTCGACACCAAAGATCCTCGCCACGCGGTCGCACTGCAATCCGGCGCAGTTGACGACGTAGCGCGCGCGAAACTGACGCGACCCAGCGCTGATGGACCAGTAACCTCCTGTCCACTCCGCGGATGCGACGGGCGATGCGGTGCAGACCGGATGCCCTTGGTCGGCCAGCTCACGCGCCAAGGTTTCCGCGACATCCGGAAAGTGCACGATCCCGGTTTGCGGAACCAACAGCGCCCCGACTCCTCGCGTCGCGGGTTCGCGTTCGCGCGCTTCATCTGGACTCAGCAGGCGCAGTCCATCTAGCTGATTCGCGCGGCCGACCTCGAGCAGATGTTCGAGTCGCTCTCGCTCCGATGCTGTGACGGCCACGACCAGTTTGCCGCATCGTTCATGTCGAATCGCATGCGCCGCGCAGTACTCGTACAGCGCTTCGCGTCCGATCGCGCATAGTCGAGCTTTCAGTGAGCCCGGCCGGTAGTACAAACCCGAGTGAATGACGCCGCTGTTGTGTCCGGATTGGTGTGTCGCCAGCTTGGGTTCGGCCTCGAGCACGGCGACATGGCGGTGATGGCCGTGCGCCAAGGCGCGCGCTGTCGCCAGGCCGACGAGGCCACCACCAATCACCACGATCTCGAACGACTCTCTTGGGGACACGTCGAGGATCGTAATCTCATCTGGCCGTCCCGACCCTCGACGATTGCACTCGCGAGCGATTCCTTTGACCTCGGCCGCGATGCGGCGGTGCTCACGAACCAGCTCGTCCGTGGCACCGCCGCCGGTCGCGTCAACGATTGCCTCGCTCCAACCGCTTCTGCAGCGATGCGACAAACGCCGCGTCCGACATCAGTCGCTGCTCGAACAAAAACAGGTTCGAGTCGAGTAACTTCCTCCACGCGCTCGCGCCGAGACCATCGACGAACACCACCGTCACCCGCAGCGACCCGGCAAAGTCGCCGACCTTGGCGATCGTGAAGTTGTTGTCGGTCAGGACACCAGGGATCGAGCCACCCTTCGCACCCCAGCGTTCGAACGCGTCAGTTGCGCCGGGGATCCACGCGAGCGGCCACTCGAGGATCGCGGCCACCCGGTCAGAGACCGCCATCGAAATCAATCGGCCCTGCGAAATCTCGATCATCAATCGCGCAAACTCTCCGGCAGCCCCTTTTGGGTCGGTAATCGCCAGCGCGGCCGCTTGACGCGCGTAAGGTTCGTCAGCGCCCCCCGCCAGTCGCCACGCAAACTCCTCGGCCTTCCACTGCGGATCCAGAAACTTCTCGCGCCACCCGTTGAACTCAGCCTGGAGCTCCTGTCGCGACATCACTTTGAAGCGGGCGATGCGCACTGCGGTCAGCGTGCCGATCTCGTGATTGCTGCGCGTCAGGACTTCACCGACATCGCTACTCGGCACGTCGATCGATGTCAGCGCGCATTCGGCGAGGATCGACGCGAGCTGGGCCTCGCCGAGGCGTCGCACGATGTAGTCGTACGCGGCGTTGTCGCTGTGGTGGATCATCAGCTCCATCAGCCGTTGAATCGACACGGTTGCTGACCGATCGAGCGCGAATCCGTAGTCGTCGCTAGCCAGACCGAGTTCCGCCAACGCTCTCGCGTGCGAACCGCCGTCAGCATCCGGCATATAGAGCTGCTCCCAAGTTTCGGTCGTGATCGTCTCGTTCGGGTCGATCTCACCGCGCTCGACCGCGACAGCGTAGGCGATGACCGCGGGAATCTTGATCGAAGAACCTAGCGGCATCCGCCGCTCGAGGTTGAGCAGGACCGAGGGATCGCTCGCCAGCGGAGCACCCGACGCGTCCGCCGTGAAACTGGCGATCGCAACGTGCCCCCGCGTCTGGAGAAACCGCTCCGCGACGCGATCGGTAGGGCTGCGTGCCGGCGCGACGGCAGGCGCGATGTCCGCGACGGCGAGGCGCGGCATCAATGAAACGGAAATGAAACCAACGGCGATCGCCGCCCGCCAACGCCTGGAAACCTGTGTCAGTTCGAAGCTGGTCATGGTCGTTCTCCTTGTCTAGGCGGCATCGCCGCCACACGCGACAAGGTAGAAGTGGCCGTCGAGATCCACCTGTGCCGGTCCTCCTACAAAAAACCATGACTTCCTTCCTATTTCGCTCGCTGACGCAACGCAGTAAGGTCTGTGTCATGAGCACTCGAAACGAGCCACTCCGCTACTTGCGTTGGATTGGGCTGAGTACGATCGCGATCCTCGCTTCGGTGGCGATCGCGCGCGACGTGAGCGCTGAGTACGCGGAGATCGAACCGCACCTGCGCGCGGCGGCGGCGGCGTTCTCGACGGCACTCACCATCATCGGCTTCGCGCTTTTCGGGTGGGCGTTTTGGAGTATCGCCACGCGGCGACGCACACGTGCCGATGCCAAGACACTCGCGGTGTTGGTCGGGCAACTTGTGATTGCGATCTTTGTCTACAGCGACTTGCTCGTGCTCTTGGCCGCGCAGTTGCCGCTCGCACTTCCGCGCAAAGCGGCGCGGCTTTGGCTCGCCGTTCAACTGCTCGCCACCACTGCTTACTGTTTGACGATGTGGAGAGACCCCGGCTTCGAAGTTGGGTCGGGACTGGAGCGCGCCGCCTATCCAGTGGCGTTTGCACTCACACTGCTTTTGCTCCTGGCCTGGCAGGGACTTGCCTACGCCATCGGTCTGATCGCCGTGACCGAACGCGACGCACGCCGCACGGCAGAGAGCGTCACACGAGAACTGCTCGCCACGCGACCGATTCTGGCCACGGCGGCACGCTCGGCCGAGCGGTTGCGGATCGCACGAGAGTTGCATGACACCCTGGGCCATCACCTCACGGTGTTGACAGTCCAACTGGAAATTGCCGCGGCGGAGTCGGGAGCGTCGGCCGGGGTTTCGATCCAGCGCGCCCAGCAGGTGTCGCGACTTCTGCTTGCCGACGTGCGCGAGGTGGTCCACGAGATGCGCGCCGAGAACTCGGAGGATCTGCTCACCGCGATTCGCGACATGGCCGGAATACTCACGACACCTCGGGTCGAGCTCCGGCTTCCGGACTCGCTGGATCTTGCCGATCCGATGCGATCCCACGCGCTCTTGCGCGTGGCGCAAGAGGGACTGACGAACGCGATCCGCCACGCCACCGCAACGCGTATCGAGTTGTCGTTGGTTCAAGACGACGGCCAAGTCGTGTTGACCGTGGCGGACGACGGCGGCTCTCCGGTAACGGCGGAGAGAGGGAATGGGTTGCGCGGCGTTGCAGAGCGCGTGGAGGCGCTGCACGGCACCGTCACAGTCAGTCGCAGTTCACTGGGAGGTTGGGAGCTGCGCGCGGTCATCCCGATGGAAGAGGAGGCTGTATGAATCAACTGCGGGTGGTCGTGGCGGATGATCAAGCGCTGATGCGCGAGGGGCTCGTGCAACTGCTGCGGTTGCTCGGCGACATCGACGTTGTCGCCGTGGCGGCTGACGGCGAAGAAGCGCTACAGCAGATCCGTGAACTGAGCCCTGCGGTCGCACTTCTGGATGTCCGGATGCCGAAGCTGACCGGCCTTCAGGTGCTGCAACGGCTGCGACAGGAAGAGCATCCGTGCGCGGTGATCCTGCTGACAACGTTCGATGACGACGAAGTGTTGTTGCGCGCGATCAAAGCTGGCGCCCGCGGCTACCTGCTGAAAGACACGCGGCACGAACAACTTGGTGCTGCGATCCGCGCCGTGGCGACGGGCGGATCGGTGATTCGCCCCGCGATTACCGAACGTGCGATCGGCAACCTGCAAGCCGCCGATGTGGATTCGCCTACGGAATCGCTGACACGCAGGGAGACACAAGTACTTCGCCTCATGGCCGGCGGCTACAGCAATCGCCAAATCGCCGACGCGCTTGGAGCTAGTGAGGGAACGATCAAGAACCACGCGACCAACATCTTCCAGAAGCTCGGGGTCGGAGACCGGACGCGCGCGGTCCTCAAGGCGATCGAGTTGGGGTATTTGTAGATGCCGGTTCGCGTGATCGACGGGAACGAGATCACCCCGGCGCCGGCGCGAACCAAATGACCCACGCGCACTGCGGACAGCGGTAGGCGACGACCTCGAACGAAAGTCGGCCCTTGGTGACATAGCTGCCCCAACTCTTCTCTGGAGTCCCTTCGATCCACTTCACTCGCTCGGCGCTGTTGTGGGCCTTGTCGAGTACGAACCCTGCGCTCATACGAACCTGGCACGCAGGACAGTTGGGAATGATTGCTGGCATGGAGAACCTCCGCAGGGCGCAAGGCGGGTGGCCGAACGCGGCCACCCCAGTTCATTTCCCCTTCTTGGGGCGCACACTCTTTGGCAGCCGACCTGCTTCCTCGAGCGCGCGGCGCAGAAGGAACTCCACCTGGCCATTCAGGCTGCGCAACTCGTCCTCCGCCCAACGCGTCAACGCGTCGTGAAGCGCCGGGTCGATTCGCAACAGAAACGGCTTCCGCTCGGCCATCTGTGCACGGTCAGTGGTACAACGAGCCTGTGTTCACGACCGGCTGCGTGCTGTGCTCGCTGCACAATACAACCAGCAGGTTGCTCACCATCGCGCATTTCCTTTCTTCGTCGAGATCGACCACCTTCTTGGCGGCCAGCAACTCGAGAGCGTGCTCTACCATGCCGACGGCGCCCTCGACGATTTTCTGTCGCGCGGCGACGACAGCCGACGCCTGCTGGCGACGCAACATCGCCGACGCGATTTCTGGAGCGTACGCGAGATGACTGATTCGCGTCTCGATGACCTCGACGCCGGCCTGCGAGAGACGGTCTTGGATCTCGGCTTTGATCTTCGCTGAAATCTCAGCGGTGTGGCTCGAGAGCGCAACCTCTCCGTCCGTGTGAGCGTCATATGGGTAGGCGGTGGCCATGTTCCGCAGCGCGGCCTCGCTCTGCACGTGGACGTAGTTCTCGTAGTTGTCCACCTGGAATGCAGCCTCCGCCGTATCGACGACCTTCCAGACGACGACGGTTGCGATCTCGATCGGGTTGCCCCGGTTGTCGTTGACCTTCAGCTTGCCCGTCTCGAAGTTCCTGACGCGCAGCGAGATCGCCCTCTTCGATAGGAACGGATTCGCCCAGCGCAGTCCCGGCTCGCGCGCGGTGCCCTTGTAGTCGCCGAAGAGCTGCAGCACGCGCCCTTGGTTCGGCGCCACGCTGAACAATCCGAGTAGCAGGAAAAGCGTGACGATCAACATCACCACAGCGGCGACGATTTGGACCGCGAGCGCGTGTCTTGCGCTCCAGATCAGCCACCACACCTCGCCGATGGCGCAGGCGAACAGCAGAATGAGGATCGGAATTCCGGACAGCGCGTCGCGACGTACTTCGCGAATCATGGTGGTCCCTCCAGTCGATAGCGTAGTGATATCATCTCGATAACAGGCTGTCAAGCCCGACCACAGCCCCTCGAACCGGGAGAGACGCAGCACAGGGGCGACGTTGGCGCTCCGACGGCAGCACCGATCAACGCTACGAAAGGTAATGGAATCAGGCGAGCCTCAGCGAAACGCGGGCGCAGGAAGCCGGCGAACGGGTCGCCAGGAACACGCTTCGGCAATCGCTCGGACCTTCACGGCTGGGCCCGCGGATAATCGATTCAAGCTGCGTTTGATTGACCGGATCGAGTATCGCGAGTCACGGGATGCCGGGAATCTGATCGTCGACGTGGTGCGCACCTGCGCCGGCATGATCGGCGGTGGCCTCCCCGACCAACCTGGATGCTCGAGGACGTTGCGCGTGGTCTCGGGCGGATGAATCTGCGCCAGGAGCTTCATCAGACCTTGGAAGCGTGGGCATTCCAGCACGTCGATTTCAAACACTCGGCGCATCAACCCGATCCATGAGTTATCGCGCTGGTTGACGCTGTTCGTTGTCGCAAAGCCTGTTTGCCTCGAGTCGGCGGACTTGGAAGTGCCTAGCCCACCCGAGGCAAGGCCGGGCCCTCGCGGTGTGTTCACGCCTGATTGGATGGAGGCTTCGGTAGGGACACGTGACCAGGCGCGATCCCCGAATGGAGCGATGGATCGATGACACGCGAGCATGCTTTCGTGGCGGTCGTTACGGGCAGCCGGGAGAGAAGGCCGATCGCACTTGCCCGTTCGACGCGTTCCCCCAGGTCCCGCTGCCACCGCATTTCAGATCGACGCCGCGGACCAAGTACTGCAAGCCGCTGCCTGGCTGCGGAACTGTCGCGTCATCGAAGACTGTATCAGCGGGGTTGCCGTCCTGTGACGTAACGCAGCTCCCGTAGGAGCCAAGGCTAAGCGCCGTCACATCGCCGCGCACAAGATCGTAGCGATCCGCAATCACGAGCGAAGTCCAAATCAGTCGGGTCTTCGATCCAGCCTCGAAACGAACTCCTGCTATCTCCGGGGGCTTGCCGGCCCTGGGGTCGGAAATCGCGCAGTCAAGTGTGTCGAACACCTGATCGCCATCCCAGTCGGTCGCGCAGGTGTCGCCCCGACCATCGCCGTTGGTGTCGATCTGGTCGGCATTGCTCACGAACGGACAGTTGTCCTCGAGTTGATACTTGCCGTCACCGTCGATATCGATCGGGCTAATCAGCCGTACCGATGGAATGCGCGAGGCGTGATACACAGACTCGCCGACTATGATCTCGGCAATGCCGTCACCGTTGATGTCGGTTGTGTCGTAGCTCTCGATCGCGTCCGATTCCTGTGCGCCATAGATCAGCCAGTCACCATCGCCGGCTGTGGCGTCGAGTAGCGGTGCCATGGGCGATCGCCCGAAGCTGACCCACAACTCGCCGGCGTTGGTGCGAGTGTTGCCGGGGCCGTCGGCGTCAGTCGCGCTGCAGATCACGTCGGGTTGACCGTCGCCGTTGACATCGGCAACCCGCAGTTGTCCACACATCTCATCGCTGACGTCGTTGCCGTAGTAGCCAACGGTTTCGTATGTGCTGCGTAGGTCGATGCTCAGCGGCCAACTCGATCCTGGTTCGATACGCCGGAACTCACCAACATCGAGGCGATTTCCAGCCGGTCCGTCCCCGCGGCGGATACCGCAGGTGAGGTCAGTGACGCCGTCGCCGTCGACGTCACCGACTGGAAAGCTACCGCCTAATCCGGTCCAATCGCCAGCATCCGCTCCGTAGATGGCTAAGCTCGCGTTCGTGTTGAATAGATCGATGGTGCGCGGCCAGTTCGTGCGCCCTTTGAACACGTAGAGATCGCCTGCCTCGCTCCGCTGATCGTTGGGGCCATCGGCATACGGTGCCGACGCGATCAGGTCGTTAGTCCCATCCTGGTTCAGATCGCCGATCTCGGTGATGCTACCGAGCGCGTCTTCTTTTGACTTCCCATAGATAAGCACGTTGTAGTCGGTAGCTAGATCGAGCGTCGCTGACCAGTTGGTTCTGCCGAATACGATCCAGATCCTCCCGGCTTGTGTCCGAGTTGGGATTGACCCATTACCCCCTTCGTGACTCGCCACAATGTCCGCAAGTCCATCTCCGTTGACGTCCCCAACACTGATCTGACTTCCGATCGCATCGAGGCTCACTGCGCCGTAGATGATCGGGTACCCGCCGTGTGAGAGCTCGATCAGGGGCGGCAGCGTCGGCGAGCCGAACACGAGATGGAGCTGCCCGGCACTCACACGCGAATTGCCAGGTCCGTCCCCGCTGGGAGTACCGATCACCACATCGCCGAAACCATCTCCGTTGATGTCGCCGCAAGCCACGCGCACGCCTAGCCCGTCGAAGGGTTCCTCGCCCACGATTCGCACCCAGTGATTGGATGCGATCGGCAAGTTGCCTGTCCAGACCCGCCGCGCACCTCGGACGATGAAAACCTCGCCGATGAGCGGTTCAGTATTGTTGACACCGTCTGCCTCGCTGGCTCCCACGACCAGATCGCGAAGTCCGTCGCCATCGACATCGCAAGACGCGTAGAAGGTCCCGAACCTATCCCTCGAATCCTCAGCCAAGAACCGCGGAGCACCCGGGGCGATCGAGAGGTCGATCACTTGTACGGCCGTCATCGCGTCGCCGATTGAGGCCACGCAACTCGCGAGTAGCAAGGCCGCCAACTGAGCGACGCTCAGCAGGCGGCCGATGCGTGCGCTCATCTCACTGGCTTCCAGCGCGGAATGGCGAGATGTGATAGTCGCCCTCGTGTGCGTCCAGCCCCCACTCTCCGAGCTGAGCAAGTAGACTTTGGCCTTGCGTGGTAGCGTCGCGCTTGGAAAGTGTGCATTTGTGTGGGCATGCGTTGATGTCCGGGCCACAGCTCGGCAGATCTGTGTCATCCCAAGCAACTGTCGCGGTCACGGTGGGGCGAAGCGGCGACCCCAAGTCCTCTACCTCAACTCTGAGCCAGACCGCCTGTGACGTCGACTCCAGTAACTTGGGCATGCACGAGCAGTCGGTTGTGGCCCCCGACTGACAGGTCGAGTCCGATGTGAACTCAATTGAGTCGGTGGTGGTTGGCTGGCCGTCATAGACCCGCACGATCGAAAGCTTCGGTTTGACTCCGGCACCGTATTGCTTGCGATGGAACTTGGCTGCATACGCTCGCGGCATACCCCCGGTGCCGTTGTGCCGTCGGGTGTGCACGTCGAAGTTCCAACTGTCGCGGCTACTCACGGTTTCGAGACTCCAGCGCGCCTCTGCATAGCTGTGCTGATGAGTCGCTCCAAGCAACTTGTAGCTGGCGAGTGCACCCTCGGGCATGAAGGCGTAACTGCTGCCGGTTGAAGGCTTGATTACCTTGGATCCATTGCCCGCTGAGTTCGCCCAATACCCGTCCTCCCAGACCACGGGCGGGCCGAGCCCATCACCCCCCACGACACTGGTCCCGGGGTCACGCTTCGGCGTCGACGTGAATGTCCGAGCGAAGGTGTCCTCGATACGTTGCGTGGTGTTCGCAGGGGGCGCTGGGTTAAGCGAAGGAAATGACGTCGGCTGTGGATCCGTGACTTCATACGGGTCGCTCCAACAGGAACAGCCCCTCTGGGTCGAACTCTCGCGGCACCAACCGACACGGAAGCGGTGACGAAAACCCGGCTTCAGGCCGGTGGCTCCGAATGTCGCCCGATAGATGCTGCCCGATACCTGCTCGATGTTTGTGATCGAGTCCTTCGACTCGTGGTCCCACAGCGGCAACCATCCGGTACCCGGCTGGTAGTACTCGGTGCGCCAAACGACGCTCGTGAAGGGCGAACCGTCCTCACCGGGACGTGTCGCTCTCAGCGTGTACTCCTGAGTCGCGTCGCTGCTACAGCTCGACACCGGGATTGCGTTCGGAGCGACCGGTTTCAGGCACGGCGCTGGATTGATGGGGTGCGTGCAGAGGACAAGATTGAACGGCCCAGGTAATGGGTCTAACTGATCCGCTACGGATTCATCGATCGGGTTATTGAAACACTGCGCCAGCACTGGCTTACAGCAGGCGCCGAACAGCAGCAAGAGCACCAGGACAATCGTGTGGCAGATCCACGCGGGGGGGGGGGGCGCTATGAATCGAGTTCGACCTGGGCGTGATCAGACGTACGACTTGGCTCACCGGACGGGGCATCGTTCCTCCCTTGTCAGAGCCGGTCCCTCTGTTCCCGCGGGAATCATACGACGATACATTGCCAAGGCTGGTCAATTTTTCCTTTCCGATGGGATCATTCCACGCCTTTCGAACACCTAGCCTCCTGGTCGGCGGCCGGCAGTTGCAGTTCGCGCACAAGTCGAACTAGAGGTTGTCGCTCGCGCGACTGTGGCCCATGCACACAGCGTTGTGCTCTTCGTTCTCCGAGCCATTCCCGCCTATCTCTCGAGTGTGCCTGCGCATCGCTCACGCGACTCGGTGTCGCGGATGAGCGATTCAAACTGCGTTTCGTTGACCGGATCGACTAATGCGGATCACTGGATGGACGGAAATTGATCGTCGACGTGGTGCGGACCAGGTAGAGAGCACCCTGGTTGATCTGCGGCGTTGTACTTGGCTCGCTGCGCAACCGCGCCGGCACACATACACGCCCGCCCGTCACTTCAATCGAAGTAGGTGCAGAGTCAGTCGCTTGTCGCGCTTGACTCACACTCGGCACATCAACTCAGTCCACGAGTAATCGCGCTGGTTGACGCCGTTCGTTGTTGCAAAGCCTGTTTGCCTCGAGTCGGCGGTCATGACGAACCTCCAGTCGTCGGACCAGCGGGTATCATCTCGGGAACGCTCAGCCTATCGCCCAATCTCGGACTCATTGCCGGCGCATCCGTAGTGGGCGCTGCATTCCCACTCGCATCGGCGACGAGAACATCACAAGGGCGTGCCCCGAGGCCGTTGCCACTGGCATGCGGACGACGTTCGTGGTCGAGGCGATCTTGGTTGTTGGTGCGCTCGCTATTGCGGTTGGAAGCCGGACACTCTCGCGGCACCCTCTGCTTTCTCGGCCACAGAGATGAGAGGAGGCGCGGCAGCCCGTCAGGACGACCGCCTCTTCAGGCTCGCTGCATTCAACACCTCCACAAGCTGCCCAAACGTCAATGCCACTGCCCCTGGCGCCAGCGCACTCGACTTCACTGCCGATCGTGCTTCCCGGTGCACCAGGGTGCAGCCGGCCAGCTCGCGCGTGGCGACCGCTGCTTTCCACGTGCGCGCAAGCGAGAGCATCGGCTTCGCCAGATCTGGATGCGGACTGCGGGTCGCCTTGGCCTCGATGAGCTGGTAGGCACCACCCGGCATGGGAACGATGAAATCGACCTCAAGGCCCTGCTGATCGCGAAAGTAGTAAAGCTCACGTCGGTGGCCGCGGTTGATCTGCGCCTTGATGATTTCGCTAGCGACGGCACCCTCGAACACTGCTCCCAGAAATGGCGAGCGCTCCAACTCCGCGGCAGTTCGAATGCCGAGCAAATGGCACGTTAGTCCGGAGTCGGTCCAGTAGAGTTTGGGCGACTTGATCAAGCGCTTGCCGAGATTCTCGTAGAACGGCAGCGCCCGAACGACAAGGCCTGTCGCCTCCAGAATATCAAGCCAACGCCCGCTGGTCGGAACAGACACACCGAGCGGTGCGGCGAGATCGCTCATGTTGATAACGGCGCCATGCCGCGTTGCAGCCAGTGCCATGAACCGACGGAAGGTCGGTAGGTCCTGCACCGCGCTCAGGGCGCGCACGTCGCGTTCGAGATAGGTCTGCACGTACGACGCATACCAGAGCGCCGCGTCGCGTGGTCGTGCCAACGCTTCCGGATATCCGCCGGTGAGCAAGCCGACCTTGGGCGTCTCGGCGAGTGAGAGCGGCAGTAGTTGCAGGATTGCCGCGCGGCCAGCCATCGATTCACTGACGTTCCGCATGAGACCGCTTTCCTGTGAACCAGTCAGGAGCCATCGACCCTTCTTCTCCGGGGCAGCATCGATGCGGCTCCGCACGTAGTTCAGTACCTCGGGCGCGTTTTGGATTTCATCGAGAATTGCCGGCACCTTTACGGCGTCGAGAAATCCTTGTGGGTCGGAGCGAAAGCGACTGACCACATCGGGATCTTCGAACAAGAAATACTGTGCGCGTGGGTAGATGTGCCTCAGCAGGAAGGTCTTGCCGCTACCGCGCGGCCCCGTGATCACCACGGCGCCAAAGGCGCGAGCAGCTCTCTTGACTTGCGTTTCGAGCAGTCTGGGGATGGTTTTCATATGAGGATACAAATATGTCGTTTTAAATAACTCAATGCGGATAAGCAATTCAGGTTGGGTTTCGTGAATCCAGCAGAGTATCGCGGACTATCACGTGGGCTGGCTTCGGATGTTGGCGCGTCTGAGTTGCCCTGTTGGAGTGGCTTCTCGAGCGTGCTTGGAGCGCTGACACCGACGCTGAATCAGAGCACAGTTTTGCTGCCAGCCTGTTGCTGCGGGTCTGTGTCGTCAGTCCAGTGGCGCGGCTTCGGCGGAATCAAGCGGCAACGACGCTTGCGGATCGGGGCGTGCCGTCGCGAGCGGCGGTCGCCGAGCGGGAAGCTCGAGGCACTGCAGAATCTTGCGCGTGGTCTCGGGCGGACCGATCTGCTCGAGCATCTTCATCGGGTCTTGGCAGCGATGGCATTCCAGCACGGCGAACACAAACGCTTGGCCGATCCAGCACCCCGAAGGTGAGTACATCCGGGAGAGGCACCCGTATCAACCTGACTAGGCCGAACGTTGGCTGGTGCCGATCGATTCGACATGGTGCGCGGTGGGCTGAAAGCGCTTGCCACGAGCAACTGCGACTTCACCACATCGGCCACCGTGTTCCTCGCCAACGATCTGACGACAACCTCGTGGTCGCGGGGATTTCTTGGGGCAGAAGCTGCTTGGAGGTAAGTTCCGGACACCATGAAAATCGAAAGTCCAGTTTTCGATTTTCATGGCAGAGTCCCCCGGTGATCGAACGCGCCGCACGCCTGGCCGACCTTCGCAAGCGACTCAAGCGCTCACCGGTGGTTGCGCTTCTGGGGCCCCGTCAGTGCGGTAAGACCACCCTGGCCCGACAGTTTCTGGATTCCACATCGAGCCAGTACTTCGATCTGGAGGATCCAATCGCGTTGGCGCGGCTCGAGCAACCGCAGACCACACTGAAATCACTCGCGGGGTTGGTGGTCATCGATGAGGTGCAACGTCGGCCAGATCTGTTTCCTGTCCTGCGCGTCCTGGTCGATCGACCGGGGAATCGCTCACGGTTTCTGATCTTGAGCAGCGCGTCGGCCGCGCTCCTGCGCCAAGCGTCCGAGTCGCTTGCAGGCCGCATCGAGTTGGTAGAGATGAGCGGGTTTACGCTCGGCGAGGTGGGTGTCGACTCGCTTGCTCGTGTGTGGCGCCGAGGCGGCTTCCCCCGTTCGTACTTGGCTCGATCCGAAGCCGCGAGTGTGGAATGGCGACAACAGTTCACGCGCGCCGTCGTCGAGCGCGATCTTCCGGAACTCGGTATCTCAATTCCGCCCGCCGCGCTGATGCGCTTCTGGTCAATGCTGGCGCATAACCATGGCGGTGTTTGGAAGGCAACCGATCCGGCCCGGTCATTGGGAATCAGCGAACCCACCGTAAGGCGCTATCTCGATCTGTTCACCGGGCTCTTTCTCGTGCGCCAGTTGCAGCCATGGCATCAGAGTCTGTCGAAGCGCCAGATCAAGTCACCCAAGGTCTATTTCCGCGATAGCGGCTTGCTTCACTCCATCTTGGGAATCGCGAACGAGCGAGACCTGGAATCCCACCCGAAACTCGGAGCGTCTTGGGAAGGGTTCGTGATCGAGGCCTTGATCCACGCACACCAACCAGAGGAGGCGTACTTCTGGGGCACTCATCAGGGGGCTGAACTCGACTTACTCATGATCAAGCGCGGAAAGCGCTTAGGGTACGAAATCAAACGCGCCGACGCCCCGACGCTCACACCATCGATGCGCACTGTGCTCGGCGACCTCGCGCTCGATTCGTTGACCGTGATCTATCCGGGCGACCGTGAGTACAAACTGGCCGCTAACGTGCGCGTGATCCCGGTGTCAAACGCCTTGGATCCATCGAGGTAGCTCCGAGATCGCCCCTGCCATTGCCGCTTCCGAAAGCCGCACGAGCGGAAGCGACTCGGCATGAGGCAGCGAGGGCCCGAATCGGCGAGTAAGATGCAGGCCGGAACAGGGCCATACCGCCCGCAACAGAGAGGAGACCTGCGTCCCATGAAGCTGATAACTCTGATCCTTGCAGTTGTTCTCGGCACGAGCCTGGTGGCGACTCACGCACAGGAAACCGCCAAGGCTCCGGACTTGTACAAGGTCAAGTTCGTCACCACGAAGGGCGATTTCATTGTCGAGGTTCACCGCGATTGGGCCCCGAATGGCGCCGATCGTTTCTACCAACTAATCCAGGACAAGTACTACGACGGCCTGGGGTTCTTCCGCGTCGTCAAGGGCTTCATGGTGCAGTTTGGTGTGACGTCCGACGAGACGATGAACAAGAAGTACTCCCGCACTCGAATTCCGGACGATCCCGTCAAGGCAGCCAACGAGCGCGGGATGATTACCTATGCGATGGGCGGTCCAAACACGCGAACCACGCAGGTATTCATCAACTTTGGCGACAACAAGCGGCTCGACGGGATGGGGTTTGCTCCTTTCGGCAAGGTCGTGAGCGGAATGTTGATCGTCGACAAGCTCTATGCCGAATACGGCGATATGCCGTCGCAAGGCGGTAAGGGCCCCGACCCAGGGAGAATTGCGAGTGAAGGCAGCGAGTATCTGAAGAAGGAATTCCCGCGGCTCGATTTCATCAAGACGGCTCAGATCGTTCCCTGACGGCACCCTGGGAGATCGGCGGCGTCGATTCGAAGGCGCAACGAGAATCGACGGCCGATCTCCACGGGCCTGCGGCAGAACATGCTTCAGGCTCGAGTGGAACCATCTGCGGCATTCAGGCCACGCACTCGCGAAATCCCGACGAGTAGGACGTGATCTCCATTCTGCCCAGGGTCGCCGCGTGATTGAGCGCGTTTTCGCTAAGGCTTGGAGAGCATCAACGGCCAAGAGAGTCCGCGCTGCGACCATCTCCCCATCAATGTCTTGCCGTCTTCGCTGAATGTCCCTTCGAAGCGTGCTTGTAGTTGCCTCATCTCGAAGGTCAGCGACGCACCATCGCGTGTGATCACATCTACGGTCAGGTTGAAGGCGTTTTGGTCGGGGCTGTCCAGGCGCGCGAGCCAATCGCCGTGAACCGACACGAGCTTCAACACAAGCCGCAACTTCGCTGAGCCGATGTCCAACACGCCGGCCAACTCCTCGGCATTGCGCAGCGGTTCGTTGCTGGTGTCTTGCGCCACGCAGATTCGATAGCCATCGGGGTCGAGCAGTTCGATCTCACGCATTTGATAGAAAGTGTCGGTGGGTCCTTTGTCGAGCTTGGCGCCGGCAACCGTCAGCGCGGTGATTTCCTGCGCAATGTCGGCAACCGCCATGTAGAAATCCCACACACCGGTCGGTCCGTTGGGTCGCACATGCTGGGGTTGCTCGGCAACGCTGAGCATCAAGTCGAACCCATCGCGATTGAGCATCGCAAAGCACGGTGGATCACCGTGCACCGAGGGATCGATGAATCCAAGCACGTTTTGGTAGAACTCGAGCGATCGTTGAAGATTGGCCACGACCAAGAGTGGCGTGGTGGAGCGGACTCGCGTGCGTGAGGTTGTTTGCGACATGGCGTGGCCTCTTCCTGCTTTGCTCCGGCCTGGTTCCTGTCCGCCTCCCAGCCCGCGACAAGGCAAGACCGTAACCGAGACGAGTGCAATCGACAAGCGTAGAACGCCTGAAAGTGCGGGTTTCCGGGGGCCAGGCTGGAGTCAGGTCGCAGCGAAGCCGGCTGCAGGCACACGTTATATATATGTGAATTCGAAGGCAGCCCCGGCAGACCTCACGCCAACCTCCCCCACCTCGCGGCGAGCAAACGTGCGGATGGCGCACTCGCCAACATCGCCGCGCACATTCCAACGATTCCAGGCACGCCACCGACCCAACATCCCAAGCTGCCGGTGAGCAACACGATCACCGCTGCACTCGCGTGCGTCAGCCACGTCGCACGCGGCGCGCGAGCGGAGAAGATCCCCATCGCAGCGCCTGCGACAAGACCGCCGCTCCAGCACGCGAACAGGCACGCCGATGTCCAGCTCGGGTCATTGCATTGAATGCTGCACTCGGTAGCACTACTGTGGCTGTACAGCGGCAACAACGCAGGAATCGCGCCGGCTAACAGCGCCGGTGTGACCGCTTGTCGCGATGCACCGCCGCCCCAGCCAATCGTCACACAGACAAAGATCAGTGCAACGCCTAGTGGCGCCAAACACCATACGCCGCAGCCGAGCCACCCGGCCGCTGCAAGTAGCGGCAACAGCGGCCAGGCATTCACCAACGCGACGCCCAGTTGCCCGCGCTCGTAGTGACGGCGCGCCGCGCGATGAATCGCGCGGTCTTGCGGCGACATTCCATCGGTTGCTGACAGGCTACGATTCATCGTGCTGTATCCATGCGGCGCGCAGTCGGGTGCGTGCGCGTTGCCATCGCTT
Organism: Acidobacteriota bacterium; assembly: GCA_046331425.1. Lineage (GTDB taxonomy): Bacteria > Acidobacteriota > Polarisedimenticolia > J045 > J045 > JANNUT01. Next base: position 5,100 of record JAXLQU010000030.1, on the reverse strand, counting down.
GCGCCAGGTGGTCGATTCCCACAACGCTTTGCGAGCGTCCGAATTCAAGGCGAGCGTGATCGTTTCTCGGTCGAGCGGGCTGAGCGATTCGATCGCACGGCCGAGGAGTTGTTCGAGTTCATCGCTCAACAGCGCGTCTTCAGGAGAGTGCGTGGAGAGCGACAACTCTCCTTCGGGCAAACTGTCTTCGCGGCGACGAGCAGAGCGGCGACGCGAGGCGCGGCACTCGTTGGCGACAATCGCCAAGCTCCAGGCCAATGCGTCGCGCGCCGAGTCGAAGCGCGACACGTGCGCAAACAGCTTCATCAGCGCTTCTTGCGCCACATCGTCGGCCTCGGGCGCACCGCCCAGCGCGCGCTGCGTGAATCGGCGATACACCGGCCACAGTTGCTCGAAAACAGGATCGAAGGCAGACCGATCGCCGTCGGCCAGGCGCAGCAACGCCTGATGCAACCGCGATCGGTCGGCATGGTTCATTCAGCGTGTTCGATCCGCAGGGCGACTCAGCACAGCGGACACAGGCCCGCGCAGCAACAGCCGCTGCATGTTTCCGCGGTACGCGTCGCCGCCCAGGCAGCAATCGGTGCGACGGCGAGCAGTGCGCCCATGACCCACAGCAGCAGCTTCTTGTGTCGTGACATTGCGTGTCTCCTTCTCGACCCGTTGATCGGGACGTGAGGGATAGACCTTAGCGGTACGATTTGTGACGGGTGGTCGGTGTAAAGAAGGTGTCTCGCCTAGTTCGCTCGCCGAGGCGATCTCTGTGGCCCCGAGATCAGCGCCAGTTTCCCCCGGCGCGTCAGCGACTTGATCCGATGCTCTTCGCGCAGCGCAGCGCTCCAGGTTTTAACGCGCCGGGACCAGACCAATTCGACCGGCAATCGACTGCGCGTGTAGCGCGAGCCCTTTCCTGTTTCGTGCTGCGTCACTCGACGCCGCAGCGCGACGGTCGCGCCGGTGTACAGCGAACCATCGCAACAGCGCAGCATGTAGACGAAGGGCATCGCGGCAGTCTATCGATGCTGTTCCGATCGGTCACTACTCGCCGGCACAACGTGCTCGCTGATAGTTGAACTCGATGCGGCGCTCCTTGCCTTTGACGACGCCCGAGATCCACGCCACCAACTTGTTTGGCCCGTCTGGTCGATAGCCGACGTGCTGCGGAAAATCGTGCTCCGGGTTATCGAACACGACCGCTGTTTCTGAGGCGGTCGCGGCAACGAATGTCGCCGTCGGTTGGCCCGAAGGGTGCGCCTCGTACGCAAGCCCCGCGTCGGTTTGACGGATCAACACCTGCTCATACTCGACGAGTCGACCATCGCGCACCGTACGTCCCATTCCGAGCATCGTGCCTGCACGCGGCGCCATCCACTGCTCCTCGATCGAACGGCCTTCCGCAGTCGATTCCCAACACCCCTGCAGCCATGCCACCTGGTCGATCTTGATGCGCGGCGTTGGCTCGGTAGCGAATGTCATGAGGCCAGCCAGAATGCTCAGAACGGCAATGACGAGCCAGCGCATCGGACCTCCCTGTATCCCATTCGGTGAGTGTGCGCGAGCCTAGCATGGCGACCCCGCGAGGGAGGTCGGTGAACAGATCGAGAGATGTAAGCTTCTTGCAACCGACCGACGTACACTTTCCGCGGCGCTGACAGGAAACCTATGTCCCTTATCGTTCGCGTTACCGGGTTGATCCTGGCTCTGGCAGTTGGCTGCGTAAGCGCCATCGCCGCGCTGGTCACGTACACCCCCAGCAGTGACGACATCAACAACCCCGAGCGCGGCTTCTATCGCCACACCGAGCGACGCTCCACCGACTCATTCCCACTCGATCCCGCGTTGCTTGCAAGCTTCCGCGCTGGAGGCTCCTCGGTCATCATTCGTGTGATCTACCTCGAGCGATTCGTCACAGCGCCGATCGACGCGCCGTATCTCGTACTCTTGCAAGACGACTTCAACGCGATCCGCCAAGCCGGCTTGAAGGTAGTCATCCGCTTTGCGTACACCGACGTGTACCACGAGACGCCGCCGTACGGCGATGCCAGCAAACCGCAAGTGTTGGCGCACATCGCGCAACTCGAGCCGCTGTTGCGCAGAAACGCTGACGTGATCGCCGTGGTGCAGGCAGGATTCATCGGGACCTGGGGCGAGTGGTATTACACCGACTGGTTCGTCGCCGACCCAACGCAGCCGTGGAACATCACACCGGCCGATTACGCCAATCGACGCGAGGTGTTGTATCGCTTACTCGATGCGTTGCCAGCAAGCCGACCGACGCAGTTACGTACACCGACTAACAAACAGCAAGTGCTCCAAACGACTCAACCGGTTTCTCCTGCACAAGCGTTTTCCGGCAGTTACTTTTCGCGCACCGGGCATCACAACGATTGCTATTTGGCCAGCGACACCGACTTCGGCACCTATCCGGACGCCTCGCAATCGCAGTACCCGTACCTGTCTGCCGATACGCTGTACACGCCGATGGGCGGCGAAACCTGCAACCCCAATCCGCCGCGCTCCGACTGCCCCACCGCGTTGTCGGAATTCGCGCTGTTTCACTGGTCGTTCGTGAACAAGGACTATCACCCTGGCGTGCTCTCGGCGTGGACGACGCAGGGTTGCACACCCACGATTCAGCGACGACTCGGGTATCGCTTCACGCTGCTGCAAGGCGAGTACACCGATGCCGCGCGCCCCGGCGATGCTATCCATGCCAGCATCGTGTTGCGCAACGACGGTTGGGCTGCACCGTATCTGCCGCGCACCGTGCAACTGCTGCTGCGCTCGACGAGTAGTGGAGCGGTGTACGCGGCAACATCGATTGCCGACCCGCGCCTGTGGCTGCCGAGCAGCAGCACGACACACACGTTGACCATCGACGCCTGCACGTCGGCATCGTTGCCGCCCGGAACGTACGAACGGCTGCTCAACCTGCCCGACCCTGCGCGCGCCTTGCGCACACGCGCCGACTACTCGGTAGCCATGGCCAACGACGGCAGCGTGCGCGAAGCAACCACCGGCTACAACCGTTTGTGGTCGAACCTCACGGTGTCGCCAAGCGCTCCGGCGGCGCCGTGCAATACCGCGACGCGGTTCGTTCCGTTTGCCGGCACGCCGGCGGAGATCGCCGGTGTGCGATGGAGTTCCCTCACGCAGCTCGTCTGGACAGCCGACGCTGCATCGTCGCGTTATCACGTCTATCGCGACGACGTGACTCAACTAGCGAACGCAGCCCCGAGGTGCAACGACGAGCTCGACTCGAACCCCACCGATACGCGCCTGGACGACAGCACTGTCCCCTCACCCGGCCGTGCTTTCTACTACCTGATCTCGGGGGAAGCTCCCAACGCCACCGAGGGCGTGCTGGGGCCACCGAACCCGGCGTCGTGTCTGTTGTGAAGCTAGCCTGATCGGCTGTTGGGTCTGCTCGAGTCGAGATCGGCTCGGAACGAATCAGCGGTTCGGGCGTTCACCAAGCCGGAGGCCTTTATGCGTGTATCAGCCCGGCTGCTCTTCGTTCTACTCGCTCTGTCCAGTTCCGCGTTTGCAGTCGATTTTCCTGATTCCCCAGCCGGTCGTTGTGCTGCCGCACTGCTGAGCACCATCGCCAAAGGCGACGATACAACTCTGAAACACTTCGTCGAGTTTCGAGTTGCTCCCGAAATGATCAAGCGGCGCGGCAGCGAGCAGATTCTCTCGATGCTGCGGCAACTTCATGACGACATCGGCGCGCATGAGTTGGTCTCGGTCGGTCCGTCCGAGCCGAACTCGATTTCGTTCACGGTCAAGCCGGCGCGTGAGGATGCGCGATTCGCTTTTGAACTCAGTACAGAGGCTGGTGAACCGTATCGATTGATGCAGCTCGGGATCGAGGCCGGCGGACCTGCCGAGGATGCGCCGCTGGGGCAACCTGCGGTCGATGATGCCGTCTGGATCGATCAAACCAGAGAGCTCGTGAACACACAGGTATCAAAGCGAGCGCTCAGTGGCGTGGTGCTGATTGCTCATCCGGGAAAGATCTTGTGGCAGGGCGCGTTCGGTTTGGCGCAGCGCACTCCCGATGTCCCGGTCAACGCCACCACGCGATTCAACGTCGGCTCGATCAACAAATCGTTTACGCAGGTCGCGGTGGCGCAGTTGATTGCGGCCAAGAAGCTGTCGCTCTCCGACACCTTGGCGAAGTGGGTGCCGGAGTTTCCCAACAAAGATGCAGCCGGCAAGATCACGGTGGGACAACTGCTGACGCACCGCTCCGGGCTAGGCGACATCTTCGGGCAGCGCTTTCCCGAGGCCGTGAAGCGTGGACTCCCGTCGTTGGCGGAAGTGTTAGCGTTTTATGCTAAAGAGCCGCTGTTGTTTGCGCCTGGAACAAGCAAGCGGTACTCGAACCTGGGGTATGTCGCGCTGGGTGTGATCGTCGAGCGCGCCAGCGGCATTTCGTTCGGCACGTACTTGGAGAATAACATCTTCGCGCCGGCTGGAATGAAGACTGCGGTCGTATGGGCCGCCGATCCGGGTGCGCCGGGGTTGGCGCGTGGTTACACCGCGCGTGACGACGAACAGGGTGCCGTCGTGCAGGCTCCGTTCGCGGGGCGTGTGTACCACCCTTCGGCTGGCGCGAGCTACATGACCGCTGCCGACTTGCTTGCGTTTGCCGATGCACTGTTCGGGATGAAGCTACTGTCTCCGGAATGGACCGCCTGGTTGGTTCAAGGCAATCACGATGCGATGCCGTCAGGCGCGGCGCTCGCGCCTAACGCATCGCTCGGCATTGCAGGCGGGCTGCCTGGATTGAATGCCGATCTGGAAGTCGATTGGGCGCGGCGCGCGATCGTGATTGTGATGGCGAATGCCGATCCGCCGATTGCGGAAGCAACGGCGCAGCAGATCGTAAGCAGGGCGCCGCGGCGTTAGGTTGCGATCGCACACGCACGCGTGCGCGAGGCCATGGCGCGCAGCGCGTTGATCACGACGCTCATGCGTTGCAACCAAGGCCCTTGGGGACCGGCAACTACTCGTTGCCTGTCCCCGGCGCGGTCCCCGCGTCGACCTGGCCGGCCGGCGTCACGGACACGACCTCGTCGTCGTCGTTGAGACGAA
>JAXLQU010000029.1:0-46458 GCA_046331425.1 Acidobacteriota bacterium | reverse complement strand
CCTTGCATCGCGCGGCGTCGTGGCCCGCGGCGCTGCGTCGCGCGGTATCGCCACATGGTGTTGCCGCACTCATTGTTGAGGCGCGCGGCGTTGCATCGCACACCGTGACTTCGGCGCTCGACACGCGTGCTCCTTTCCTGTGACCCGCGCGCGCCCCTCTGCGGCGGATGTCAGCGCCCAACGGCGATTGCTACCTCTCTCGTCTGCAACATAATTCATATTTCTATGCGCACTTTCGATTGCTGTTCGCGTGCTTTGTATGTACCTTTGTGCAACGTCGAGGGTGCAGCGTGTCGCTTACATTCCAGCGTTCGAACAAATCATCTGCGCTCTCTGCGTGGCTTGCTACAGTGCAGGCCGATGCGGCGGCGCGTGAGCTTCTCACCAGGTCGGTGCGCGTGTTGTTGCCGCTGGCGAAGGTTGCGTCGTTGGTGAAGGCGCGCGAGTTGTGGCGCGGTGTCGGGTGCGCTTCGCTGCACGATTTCACCAGAGAGAGGTTCGAGCGGCATGGACGGTGGCTGCGCGACCATGCGGCGTTGTATCAGTGCGTCGAGCGGTTGCCGGCGTTGCGCTTTGCGTTGACGGGTGAGGATGGTGAAGCGCCGATCGGGGTGTGTAAGGGGTTGTTGGTGGGGCGCGTGGCGTCGGCGGACTCGTTGGCATTGTGGGTGGGGCGCGCGCGTCAGCTTTCGTTGAGGGAGTTAAGGGGGGTTGTGCGCGAGGAGGAACGAGGGGCGAGGGATGTGGAGGCGGAGCTGTTTGGTGGTGAGGCGGCGCAGTTCGCGGGTAAGGCGGCTGTGACGGTGTACGCGGGTCGCGATGTGGATGCAGTGTGTTGCGAGGGTGATGCGGCGGTTGAGCGTGAGGTTGGTGATGACGCGAGTTGCGGGGACGTGGGCGCAAAGGGGCTGAGCGACTGTGATGCCGTCGGTTGCGCGAGTTGCAGCGACGTGGAGTCGCGTGGGCTGATCGACTGCAATTCCGTTGGTGGCACTGGCTGTGATGAAGTCGGCTTGAGCGAGTTGGCCGTAACTGGCCACGAGGGCGCAGGTCTGCGAGCTGATCGCGCGGTCAGTGACTATTTCGGCCATGACTTGACACTTGGCGATGTTGCCGCTCGCAAGTCCTCGCTTCCCAGCACATTCGCCGACGCCGAACACGACATCGACGAGATACCGCGCGTGTTGTGGGCGATCCCCGCGCCGCAGGCGGTGCGCGCGGCGTTCGATAGCGCCCTCGACTTGTATCGTCGGCTCGAGGGGGGCGATGCCACGGTGACATCTTTCATCGAGGCGCTCGTCGCCGAAGAGTTCGCGAGCGAAAGATCCCCGGACGTTCTCCAAGAGTGGTTGCGTTTGGTCGAGCCGCCGCTTGATCCGGTGGATCCACCCTCGGGATTCGAGCGGCCGGCCATGAATGTCGTGCTCGAGATGCTCACGCGGCTCGACGAGATGATCGCGCGTGCCGGCGAAGGGAGCGACGAACAGATACTGCAGCAACTGACCGGCTTGGCCGCGGCGTCCGATGACATCGAGCGCACGCTGGCGTTGCTGCTGGTCGAGATGAGCGACAGCGGGGCGTTGCGCGAGTTGGGGTTTGCCAGCATCGGGGCGTATGCGGAAAGCCGCTTGGGGTTGCCGCGGACGACGATCGAGGATCGGGTGCGTGCAGCACGCGCGCTCGCCAAGCGGCCGGCGTTGCGACGTGCGTATCTTCACGATGGCATCGGTCTCGAGAAGGCGTTGTTGGCGACACAGATCTTGGGCCGAGGGTATGTCGCGCCGGAATGCGAGGCCGAGTGGGTCGAGCATTTGGAGCAGTGCACGGTGAAGCGGCTGCGCGATGAGAAGCGGGCGCTGTTGTGGGCGGTGGCGGTCGATGGGCGGTTCGAGGCGCCGCGGCCGATGTCGGATCAAGCGTGGATGGACTCGCTGAGGTGCGGACCTGGCGACACGGTCAAGGCGGTGCAGCGTGCGGGACGTGCGGCGTGCGAGAACGCGTTGCTGGTGCCGGTGAGTGGCAGCGTGCTGCGCTTGCGCTTGCGGGTGGAGCTTGCCAACGATTTCTCGGCGTGCGTCGAGTCGCGTCGTCATTATCTCGCTGTCGATGCAGACGCGTGCGATTGGTCGCAGCCTGTGGGTGAGGATGATCCCGCATCGTGGCGCGCTGCCCGGACGTTCTCCAACGCGTCGCGCCGGATGCCGGCGTGGGTTGGGTTGCTGGCGATGCTGGAGGAGTTTTGTTTTACGCACGACGTGGCCGAGAAACGATCGGCGTCGTGGTCGGAGGTGTTTGTACGCTCAGGGCATCGATGCGAGGCGCCAGGGTGCACATCGCGGCGGGTGGAATGGCATCACCGTCACTACAAGTCGCGCGGCGGCAGCGATGAAGACAGTAACGGCGATGCGTTGTGTCCCACGCATCATCGACATGGCGAACATGGTGGCTACATGCGGGTCACAGGCGACACGCCGCTGCGGCGTGTGTGGCGATTGGGGCGTGCGGATATTGCGCAGTGGTTTCGCAATGAGCGGCGCGTGACGAAGCCGGGGCGTGGTGCATGGCGAACCGAGTGAGTTGCGCGTGGCGAAACGACGCGGCACTTCGGTTCGAGTGAGTTGCGTGTGGAGGAACCAGGCGCCGGGACGCGGCGATTTATGTGAGCAGCGTGTGGCGAAGTCGGGCGACGCAGCGCGGCCGCCTCGAATATGCAGCGCGAAGCGAAGCGAAGTGACGCTGCGCGCTCGAGCCAGCATCGCGTCTCCAACGAGCAGACTCGCACAAAAACTGAGGCCGCCCATGAAGGCGGCCCCAGTTGATACTGCGGACTCCTGGAGAAAGCAGTAATCCCCGACTCAGCGCCCGTTGAAAGTGATGGTGCTGAGAGCCTGGCCCAACGTCTTGCCGTCGCGGGTTGCATCGACGGTAATCGTCCACGCGCCAAACAGGTTGTGCTGCGTGATCCACGTACCGGCAACCGGCAACGGCACCTGCGTGTACGCCATATAGCGCGCCGCCGTCATCTTGCCCCCCTTGCCCGGCGCTTGTGGGCGTTGGCTCAAGGCGGGGTTTCGCTTCAGAGGCGACAAGCCCATCGTCACCGGCGAAATGTCCGAGCGGTCGATGTTGCCGCCCAATCCAAACGGATCGACCGGCGTGATCATTCGTTGATAGACGTTTCCGTCCGGCAGATAAAACGTAACCCGCTGATCGAACGGTTCGGAACCGACCAAGCGGCGATCGTATTGCACAACTACCCAGACTTGGGTCGTGTCGTACGCTGCAAACGGTCCGGTCGTTCCGGGGTCGGGCCCGCGACGCGAACCCGCCACCAACGTACTTGGATCGACATTCATCACGAAGATGGTGTTGATCGCGCTAGGCGGGTCGGCGCTGTTGCTCCCAGCTCCGCCACCGTCGTTGTTGCGGTTGTCAGCCGCCCACGCCCAGGAGGCGAGACCGGCGGCGAGCAGCATCATGGTGAATCGATGTGTCATCGAACGCATCGTGGCCTCCTTTCTTAGTTGATGGGAACCCAATGAATCGTGCCGGCAGTGGTGCCAACCACGATCCCTTGGTGAACACCGTCGTTGTAGTCGAAGGTGGGATCGCCAACCGTGGTGCCCGGCGCCAGCGACCAACTGCGTAAGACCGAGCCGTTGGTAGCGTTGAGTTCGTAAAGGGTGCCGTTGGCGCCACCGACGTAGACCAAGACATCGCCTGGGGTTCGCACATTGCGCAACACAAGCGGCGCCGATGCGCTGGCGATGTTGGCGTGCCACACGGTCGACGACTCGAAGGCACCGTTGGGCGGAACCATCACGCCGTGCACTTTGGTGTCGGTGCTCCATACCACCCAGTGATCGAAAAGATTGCCGCCCGCAGGAATCGCGGTGCTCGCGGCAACCGCTTTCACGCCACCGTCACCAGCATTGAGCGTGTCGCGTTGCACCAGTGGCGTACCAGGGCCGGCACTCTGCACCAGCGCAAGGTAGAGATAGATGTTGCCGGTCGTATTGCCGACCACCATCAAGGGGTCGGTCCCTTTGCGGAACATCGCCGGCGGCGCATCGATATCGCCGATGCCGCTGATGGTGGAGAAGACCTGGAACGCCGGAGTCGAGTCGATCTCGAGCACCAGCAATGAAGGACCACCCGCGTCATGTACCGGCACGTACACCACGTTGTTGGCGCTATCGCGATACAGCACATAGGGCGTAGCGTTGGAGATGCCGAGGCTGCCCGCGCCACTCGGGTAAGTGGCATAGAGCGTCGAAAGGTCGTGCGAGTACAGCAAGATCTTGTTGTCGTTGAGAGTGCCGTCGCCGTTGACGTCACCACAGCGCGTGGCTTGAATCACCACGTTGTCGTTGTTGTTGGAGTTGCCGTCAAACGCGTCAACGATGATGACAGGGCCAGATTGGAGCATCCCGCCGGGACATCCAGCGTCGACAACGACGTTTCGGGCCGCGTCGAGCGCCGCATCATCGGCCATCGAGTAGCGGTACAAGAAGCCGTTCTGCGCCGAGCTGAACGCGGTGTCGTCCGGCGCACCGCCCGGATTCAAGTCGCCCACCATCGGCCGCGATTGCACAGCGCCACCAACGAGGGGCGGAGTCCAGTTGCCGCGCGTACCGTCCGCTTCCGACATCCGATGCAGCAAGCCGTCGTTGCCGATGCCCACAACGCTGCGACCAGAAATCGCACCGGTGGGATTGAGCGCGCTGGCGGCAGTGGCAAAGCTCCACCTTACGTCGCTCGAGGCGCGCGGCGACGCGGCCACATCGACGCCGGCAGAGTAGTTGAGTGATGTGTCGCGGGTGAACAGCTTGAAGTAGTAGCTTGTACCGTTGGTGAGTCCGCCGATCGTGCAACTGCTCACCGGACTGGATACGTTGCAGCGAACGGTGCTCGCACCGATCGTGTCGCCTTGCAGGTAGGCGGCGCCTGTGGTCGGGACATCCCCAACAGGTGCCCCGGCGCGCGCCAAGACGAGCACGCCCTGCAAGTCGGCCTCCGCTGCTGGGTTGGCCCACTCGATAACAACTCGAGCGTCGCTCGATGCGGCAGTGAGTTTTTGAACGTCCGTGATGGCGGAGGCTTGCGACATACCGGCCACGAGAGCGACCAGCACTGCAGCGAACCGCCTCGCCGAGAGCCTAGACATAGTCTTGTCCCCTATCTGAACCCCGCGTCGATCCCCGAATCGTGCGGGCCTTGCAGCAAGACCAGACTTGGGGCGGTCCAGTCCCTTTCCCAAAACCGTCCCAGAAGTGTACGGGTCTTACATCTACAGGCAACTGTATTTTGGGAGACTGCCCTACGAATTACGGCGTCATTCCCCGATGGCGCGCTCGTCTGGTATAACCCGGACATTGAAGTCGACTCTTCAACGACCAACGAGCGAGATGACCCATGGCCGCGATGGACAACCCGGACATCCTTCTGCAGCGCCCCCTCAGCGTCTCCCCCAAGCGAGTTTTTCGCGCTTGGACAGATCCGAACGAGTTGGAACGGTGGTTCTTCACCGATTGCCAGATCGACGCTCGTTTGGGAGGGGTTTATCGATTCAACTGGCGCGCCAAGGACAACCCCAATCGCGATCATGCGCGTTTCGGCACGATCCTCGATTTCGAAGAGCCTCGCGCGCTGTCATTTGAGTGGGATGGCTTTCGCATCAAGCGTCAAGAGAAGCCAACGGCGGTCTCGATCAGTATCGAGGACAACGAGGACGGCTCGATGCTGACACTGGTCCACAGCGGCTGGGGCGATGAGCCGGAGTGGCAAGAGGAACGACGCAGTCACATCGCCGGGTGGAGCTTCTACCTCGACAACCTGAAGCGATTCCTCGAAGGCGGACCGGACCTGCGCCCCCAGCATTGGGGCCAGTTGGTGAAGGCAACCTTCGGACACTGAACGGCGGTCTTGGCCGACGCGTCGTCGAGCTATCGCCTCCCGCCTGACTTCGGGTCGAAAACTCGGTTGAAGGCGAACTCCTCCACCTTCCATGGGGCGGCATCGCCGCCTAGCCATTGGTGAAACCATTCGAGGTGCGCGGTGTAGTACAGCACCATCGAGTACCAGTCCGGCCAATGACCGTCGGTCGGCAACACCACCAGTCGCGACGGAATTCCCATCCGGCGCAGCGTGGTGTGGGCTGCGACCCCTTGGTAGTAAGGCACTCGAAAATCGCGTTCACCTGAAATCACCAACATCGGCGTTTGCCAAAACTTCGAGAACGCAGCGGGGTTCCACTTCTGGTACTGCTCGCTATCCCAAGGACGACCGCTGAGATCTTTTTCAGGAAACCACAGTTCTTCTGTGCCGCCGTAAAACGCCGGCAGATCGAAGATCCCCATCATGTTCGCCAAACACTTGAAGCGTGTGGTGTGTCCCTGAAACCAATTCATCATGTAACCGCCGTACGACCAGCCCATGGCGCCCATGCGCTGATTGTCGACATACGGGAGCTGCGCCAACCTGTCGGTGACCTGCATCAGGTCTTCGTAAACGGCGCCGCCCCAATCGTTGCCGATCGCGTCGACGAATCGTTGACCGAAGCCGATCGACCCGGTTGGGTTGGCAAACGCCACGACGTAGCCCGCGCCGGGATAGACCTGCCAGTCGCCGCGGAACGAGTCCTCCCAGGAACCTTGAGGCCCGCCATGTACATTGAGAATCAGCGGGTACTTCTTGGCGGGATCGAAGCCATGCGGCTTGACGATGAACGTTTGGATCTTTCTTCCGGCCGCAGATTCGACCCAGATCGTTTCGACCGGTCGAATGTCCACGTCGTTCTCGAAGGCAAGATTGTGCGTGGTGAGCCGCTTGGGTGGCGCACTGCTGCCGTCGATCGCCACGCGCCACACCTCCCAAGGCTGAGCCACAGAACGGCGAATGACGTAAGCGGCTTTGGAGTCGGGCGACAGAGCGTACTCATCGATGTGAGCGACATCGGCGACTTGCGTCACGGACTTTCCGTCGAGTCCAACACGCCACAACGGGTTTCGGCCTTCAAACTGACCCAGGAACACGATCGACTTGCTATCGCGCGACCATTGGAGCTTCTCGACCCAGTTGTCGAAGCTCGACGTCAGCGTGCGCGATTGTTGCGACTGACGATCGTAGATTGCGATGCGAAACAGATCCGACTCGTACGCGGGAACAGACTGCGTGCGATACGCAATGTAGCGACCATCGGGAGAAAATCGCGGTGTGCCATCGAACGCCCTGTTTCCAAGCGTGATGTTCTGCGCCGGCGGCACGCGTCCTTCAGCGTCAGGAGCCACCGCAACCAGCATGACATCGACGTTGGTCGACCACGCCTGCGTTTCGAGCGGGTCGGGGTTCTGCGCGTAGGCGAGCAGCGTGCCGTCGGGTGAAAAGTCGTAGGCCAGCGGCGCCTCGAGCGCGAAGGTGGGTGCTTCGCGATCGCCAGGTGTCAAGTCCCGAACAACGCCGCTCGCAACATCGGCGATCATGATGTGCGTGCGTTTGCCGTCGTCCCATTCGGTCCAGTGGCGCTGCAACAAATCGTCGACGACGTGCGCCTTCAGCGGACCCTCTGTTTGCCACGCGGCGAGTCGGGCGTTGCAGGCATCATCGGCGCCGCAGGCAGGAAATACATCGCTGCTGAAGGCGATCGCGCTGCCGGTCGGCGACCATAACAGATCCGAAAGTCCGGCCTGAAAGCGGCACAACTCGCGCGCTTCGCCACCGGCCAGCGGCATGAGCCACAACGCTTTGGCGCCATTGCGATCGCTGACAAACGCGACCGTTTTTCCATCGGGACTGATTGCTGGCTCGCTTTCGTTCTTGTCATCGGTGTGGGTGAGCGAGCGAGAAGCGCCGGTTGCAAGATCGAGTAACCACAGATCGTCTTGGCTCGTGGCGCGCGCCAGATCCTTGGTGGTTACGGCGTAGACAGCGAGTGTTCCATCACGAGAGATGGTCAAGCTGTCGAGCGACTTGGCGCGGTACACATCCTCGATTCCGAAGGCGCGTTTGTCTCCCGCATCAACCTGCGTGGACGTAGCCACCGCACCGATCAACAGCGCCGCAACCACGCCGACTCTCTGCTGTATTCGCATCTTGGCCTCCGGCAGCATCCGCCGCCGGAGGCATTCTCAGCCCATCGGCCGATTGGCGCAGTACCCCCGTCATGCCCCCCGGCGGGCCGTGCGTTCACTCTGCGATCTCTCCCGGCCGCGACCTGGTATTCGACGCTTGGCTTTGCTATTGGGACTGACTGATACTCTCGCCATGGCCGACGACGGTTCCGAATCAAGCGCACCTCAAAAACGCTCCGAAGCAGCCGGCTTCGGCGTCGTGCCGGTTTTTCCGTTGCCCGATCACGTGGTGTTTCCGGGCGTGCCAACCCCCTATCGGCTGTTCGAACCTCGCTACTGCGAGTTGGCCACGGTGCTGCTTGAAAAACCTGCAACCCAGCGGCGACTGGCGATTCCGCGATTAGCCAAGGGTTGGCGTGACGACTACGAAGCGGCTCCGCGATTCGAGTTGGTGGCGACGGTTGGGCGAGCCGCACATTTGTCGGCACTCGCCAACGGTCAGTTTCAAATGGTGTTCGTGGGTGAGGACCGTGTGCTGCTCGACGAAGTCGAATCCCCGTATTCGTTTCGGCTGGCATATTGTCGCGATTTCAGCGATGTCGATTCGATGCGTGAAACCGAACCTTCGTTCGATGCGCTCGTTCAAGCGGTGTCGGCATTGGCGCAGGTGCTGGGCGAGCCCGCGAATGTGCTGTGGGCCTTGTTGAAGGACCGCGATGATCCGCGCCGGATGGTCTTTATGCTTGCTTCGGCGCTGGTGCAAGACGCGAGCGCCCGGCAGCGATTCTTGGCCAGCCGGCGACAGAGCGAGCGAATCGACATGCTGCTCGAGCAGGTTGCGGGATTGATAGATCTCACGCGCGACAGCGACGAGTGGCATGGTCGCATGCCGCAAGGCTAGCGACGCAGGGTGGCGCCTCTGTACATCGGTTGGATTTTGGTTGGCGATGAACGCGTTGCCTCGGCGCGATTGCAGGGGTGGTACGTGCACACCGCGATGAGGGCGCGCGGTCACCGCAGTGAAGTGCTCAACGCACCTTCCGCATTCGATACGCGCTTGCACTGGAAATGGCCACGTCGATGGTGGGAGGCGGCGCGTCGTCGCGAGGTGGTGGTGTTTCAGAAAGTGGAATCGTCGCGCGCCGTGGCGTTTGCGCGGTTGCTGCGGCGTGTCGGCACCAAGATCGTGTATGCGCAGACCGATCCGCTCGACAGTCCGATGTACGCGGTGAGCGACGCAGTCGTTGCATCCTCGACACAATTGCGCGATTGGCTGACGAGCGCCGGCGTTTCGCCGGTACACGCGATCGACGAACCGATCGATTTGCTGCCGCGCACTCTAACGCCGACCTCGACACGCCATCGCGACCTGCGCGCGGTGTTCGTTGGGAGTGCCGCCAATGTTGCCGCGCTTGCAACAGTCAAATCCGTGCTGGCACGCGAGGAGTTCTCGGATATCAAACTGCGTGTGGTCTCCGATCATCCACAGGCCGATGTCGCCTGGTCCGCAGAATCAGCCAAGCAGGCGCTGTTGGATGCCGATCTTGCGCTGCTCCCCTGCCTCGACACGCCGGCAGCGCAGTTGAAGTCGGCAAATCGCTTGGTGCTGTCGTTGTCATCCGGCCTGGCGACGGTGACGTCGTTGCTTCCGAGTTACGCGCCGTTGATTGCTGCCGGCGGGGCGCTGTCGGCGCAAACCGAGGAGGAATGGGCTGTCGCACTGCGGAGCTTGCGCGATCCCGAACGACGGGCAGCGCTCGGGAATCGCGGCGCTGGTCTATCGTGGGATCGGTTTGCGCCAGAGCGGATCGCCGACGCCTGGGAGCAGCTACTCGCGTCGTTGTGTGGTCGGTGATCGCGCCGATGTCGTCAATTGCGGCGTTGCGCACTGCATCGATGCCACGCTCTGAATCGATGTCGGCGGAGACGCGATGATGTCGCCAGGGGCTCCTGCCGCGGCTGCGAGGTCCACCGCGAGCGCGCCACTGCGCGTGGTGCGTGTGTATTCCGCGCTGGACCTGGGCGGTATCGAGCGTCAACTGTGTCTGTTGCTTCCAGCGTTGAAGCAGCGCGGCGTGATCGAGCCTTCGGTGATCTTGATGCGACACGAGGGGCCGTTGGCGGCTGTGCTGCGCGAGGCTGGAATCCATGTCGAGGTGGTGCGCACGCGAGGTCGATTCGGCAAGCAAGCTGCGGGCCTGTTGTCGCAGGCGTTTCGACGATTGAACGCACAGCTCGTGCACGCCCACGCCTATGAAGCCAACGCAACGGCAACACTCGCTGCATGGTTGACGGGCCGACTTCCGACGATCGCGCATTACCACACCATGGAGTCGTTCTCGTGGCGCAAGCGCTGGCAGGAACGACTGCTCAATCGGATGCGCCGGCGCGTGTTGGTCGTGGCCGATGCGGTGAAGCGCAGCTACGAAGCACAAGTTCATCCACGAGCCGGCTTGGTGGAGTTATTCCCGAACGCGGTGCCGCTGCCGGTGTTGGGCGATTGCATCGCGGCGCGTGATGCGGCGCTTGCGCGGCTGCATGTGCCGCACGGGCGAGCGGTCTTGATGGCGGTTGGGCGACTCGTTCCAGAGAAAGCACCGGCGCGGTTGCTGGCAGCGACGCGCAGTCTGGTAGAGCGCGGGCTCGACGCACACCTGGTGTTGATCGGAGACGGTCGCTTGATGGAGTCGTTGCGGGCCGAGGCCGAGCGGCTGGGAATCGGATCGCGGGTTACCCTCGCCGGCCGTCGCGACGATGTAGAACTGCTTCTGCCCGGAGCCGATCTGTTTGTTTCGAGCTCCAACGTGGAGGGGCGGTCCAATGCGATTTTGGAAGCGATGGCCGCCGCGCGGCCAATCGTGGCGACCGACGCCGGGGGGACCAGCGAGTTGATCAAACACGGACAGACTGGGGTTTTGGTCCCGCCGGGAGACGCCGAGGCTCTAGTCCAGGCGCTCCATTCGGTGCTCGTCGACCCTATGTTTTCGGGGGCGCTGGCCCGCGGCGCCCGGACAGAGGCGGAGCAATTCGACACGGCCCGGCTACTTCCGCGCCTGGAGGACATGTATCGTGACGCCTACGGCCACATTCCCCACGGTGGCCCCGACCTCGGAAGGAGCCCGAAAGCTCCATGACAGCGGACGACGACCATTGACCAGGCACATGTCAATCGTGGCGCGCCTCGCACCGGGCGGTGCGGAACGGCAGTTGCTGGACGTGCTCACCCATCTGCGCTTCGCCGGGTTCGATTGCTCGGTGCTGTGCATTGGCGGTGAGGAGGGGGCGCTAGCCAGCGACTTCCGCGATCAAGGGATCGCGGTGTCGCACGTGCGCGCGCGATCGCGGGTGGGGCCGGTTTCGCTGATGAAGCTCGCGCGATTCATCAGGCAGAACGATCCGAGCATCGTGCACTGTCATTTGTATTCGGCGAATGTGACCGGGTCGTTGGCCGCGCGATTGGCCGGCGTGCCGGCTGTCTTTGCCACGGTGCATTCGTGCGGCGAGGTACGGCGACCGGCGCAAGCGGTCTGGTCGCGCGTTGCCGCGTCGGTGCGGGCCGGAACGCTGGCTGTATCCAAAGCGGTGGCCGAGTCGTTTGTATCGCGCACCGGCGTGAGGGCTGATCGGGTGGAAGTGATTCCCTCGGGGCGCGACCTGACCCGCTTTCGTTGCGCCGAGTCGAGCGCGATGGATGCTGCGAAGCAGTTGGGAATTCCGCCGACGTCGCGCGTGATCTCGTTGATCGGGCGGTTGGTTCCAGAAAAACGTCCGCTCGATTTTGTGGAGATCGCGACCCGTTTGGCGTGGCGGCACACCGACGCCGTGTTCGTGGTGGCGGGTGATGGTTGTTTGCGACGTGCCGTCGAGGAACGCGTGCGGCATCAAGGTTTGACATCGCGCTTTCGAATTCTGGGGCAAGTCGATGACGTGCCCTCGCTGATGCGACTCTCAACCGTTTTGGTGATGCCCTCGGAGGTCGAGGGGTTGCCACTGGTGTTGATGGAAGCGGCCGCCTCGGGTTTGCCTGCCGTGGTGAGCGATGTCGGTGGCGTGCCCGAAATCGTGGCTGACAGCCACACCGGATTCATCGTCCGCTGTGGCGATCTCGATCAATTCGCCGAGCGAATCGACCGCATCCTTTCCACGCCCGGCCTGCGCGAACACCTTTCCCTCAACGCCTGCGCCGCCAGCACCCGCTACGAAATCGGCGGCTGCGTCGAAAAGCTGGTCACGCTCTACGACTCCGCCCTCAAGACCTGATCCCGCGACTCGCAGTTCAGCGACGCAATTCTGGGACGTCATTAATTCGGGGACGTTCTACCTAAAGCGGAGTTAGTCGGACGTTCCTTACGGGGCCATCGTGTGTGCGAACTGAGCGACTAACTCCGCTTTAGGTAGAACGTCCCCGAATTAGGTTTTGGCTTCGATCTTGGCCCAGGTGTCTTTGAGGGTGACGGTGCGGTTGAAGACGGGGTGGTTGGGGCGGGAGTCGGGATCGAGGCAGAAGTAGCCGAGGCGCTCGAACTGACAGTACCAGCCAGAGGATTTGTCGGAGATGGTCTGCTCGAGCTTGGCGTTGGGGAGCACTTCCAACGAGGCAGGGTTGAGCAACGCGAGAAAGTCATCGGCAGCGCCGGGGTTTTCTACGGTGAACAGGCGATCGTACAAACGGACCTCGCTGGTCAAGGCATGCGCGGCCGAAACCCAATGCAACGTGCCTTGCACGCGCCGGCCGTCGGGTGCGTTGCCGCCACGTGAGTCAAGATCCACCACGCAACGCAACTCAACGATGTTCCCCGCGGCATCCTTCACGACCTCTTTGCACGTCAACAGGTACGCATAGCGCAATCGGACTTCGCGGCCCGGCGCCAGCCGGAAGAATTTCTTGGGCGGATCTTCGCGAAAATCGTCTTGCTCGATGTACACCTCGCGCGAGAACGGCAACGGTCGCGTGCCGGCCGACGGATCCTCCGGGTTATTGACCGCATCGAACCACTCGACCTGCCCTTCGGGGTAGTTTTCGATCACCACCTTCAGGGGTCGCAGCACGCCGAACACGCGCGGCGCATGCGCGTTCAGCTCCTCACGCACGGCATGCTCGAGCAACGCAACATCGACCATGCTGTCGCGCTTGGCCACGCCGATCCGCTCGCAAAACGCACGGATTGCGGCCGGTTGAAAGCCGCGACGCCGCAGACCCGAGAGCGTCGGCATGCGTGGATCGTCCCACCCAGCCACGTGTTTCTCGTTCACCAACTGCAGCAGTCGGCGCTTGCTCATTACCGTGTAGGTCAAGTTGAGCCGCGCAAACTCGATCTGTTGCGGCCGGTTGGGCGTCTCCAGCGATTCCAGGCACCAGTCGTACAGCGGCCGGTGATCTTCAAATTCCAGAGTGCAGATCGAATGCGTGATCCCTTCCAGCATGTCGCTCAACGGGTGTGCGTAGTCGTACATCGGATACAGACACCACGCTTCGCCGGTGCGCGGATGCGAGATTTTTCGAATCCGGTACAGCGTCGGGTCGCGCATGTTGATGTTGGGCGAGGACATGTCGATCTTGGCGCGCAGCGTGCGCGTACCATCGGGAAACTCACCCGCGCGCATCCGCCGGAACAGATCGAGATTCTCGTCGACACTTCGATCTCGAAATGGGGAGTTCTTCCCGGCCGCGGTCAACGTGCCGCGATACTCGCGCGTCTGCTCGGCCGTGAGATCGTCGACATACGCTTTGCCGCGCCGAATCAAATCCTCGGCGAACTGATAGAGCTTCTCGTAATAGTCCGACGCGTAAAACATGTACGCGCCCCAATCGAAGCCGAGCCAACGCACATCGGTGATGATCGCGTCGATGTACTCCTGCTCTTCCTTCGCCGGATTGGTGTCGTCCATGCGCAGGTGGCAACGCCCGGCAAATTCCTTGGCCAAGCCGAAATTGAGGCAGATCGCTTTGGCGTGCCCAATGTGCAAATAGCCGTTCGGCTCGGGCGGAAAGCGCGTGACCACCGCACCGCCGTGCTTGCCGTTCGCGCGATCTTTCAAAACGATCTCGCGAATGAAGTCGGGTTGGGTCGGGGCTCCAGCCAGGATGACCTTGCGCTCGGGGTCGGAGGAGTTCGTCGTGGAATCGCTCATAGGCGGGAGATTGTAACGTTGCCCCCGGCACCGTCACACGTAACTTCGACGGGCCGAACTGCGATCCGCGCACGCGTGCCTGGCACTAGGCGCTTTCGGCCAGCGTGATGACTCTGTTTTCCCGTTTCTCGTGGCCGCCCGGCGCGGCCCACGCCAGCCGGGCCTCGCGACGATCGTCGTGATCCGCTCTGGTCTGCACCCGATCGACCGTGTCCCCGAGCGATGTGCGCATCACCTCTCCCGGAGGTCTGATGCGCTTCGACTCCGCGCAGTCTTCAGGCAGGACATCGTTTGCTGTCGGGCAGGTCGAGACAAGGCAGGCTCCCCTGAAGCGAGCCTCGCGTCATCCAAGGAGAACTGCCTCGGGTGATGGATTCGATCAACACACCCCCCACGAAGTACACAGTGAGGGTGCGCCAGCCACAGCGTTCGTCGTGGTCGAACCCTTCACGCCGACAGGCAACGATCTCAAGGCAGTTGTCGGCCGCTACTACAGTGACGAGGCCGATAACACGTACGAGATGGTCCTCGAATCGGACCAGTTGTTCGTTCGAGACAAGCAAGGGAATCAGACGCCGCTCGCTCCCGCCTTCAAGGATGCGTTCTCCACCGCAGGGTTTGGCACGCTGCAGTTCGCGCGCAACGCAGACGGACGGGTCGACCGATTCTCGGTATCGCTTGGGCGTTCGCGCGGGTTGGTGTTCACGCGGGTGGAAGAGCTGGCGCGCTGAGTTGGCGACTAGATCTTCACGCGGCAGGTGCCTCCCCGGTACGTACCGCGCGCCCAGCGATTGCTACACTCTCTCGCATGCCTCACAGGTCGAAACTCAAACGTCAACCGGCCGTCCCTAAGGGGACGCTCCATCAGTTGGGCGCGCTACACATTCCCCATGTGGGC
Organism: Acidobacteriota bacterium; assembly: GCA_046331425.1. Classification (GTDB taxonomy): domain Bacteria; phylum Acidobacteriota; class Polarisedimenticolia; order J045; family J045; genus JANNUT01. The sequence goes on along the minus strand of JAXLQU010000029.1, from coordinate 31,359 downwards.
GATCGCATCTGTCGTGTGTTTGTGCCGGGTAGCGGGAACGATCGCAAACCGCGGCCAGTGCTCGTGATGTGGGACGGTCAGAACGTCTTCGATGACGAGGGCTCGTACGCCGGCGGTTGGCACGTTCATCGCGCGGTCTCGACGCGCGCACGGCGCGGCGATCGTGCGCCGGTGGTGGTCGCGATCGACAACGGCGGGATGCAGCGCGGGCGCGAGTTGTCGCCGTGGCATCGCGCCGGCTCGCTGACGGGACCTTTGCTCGATTGGATCGAGGCCAAGCTGTTGCCGCGCATCGCCTCGGACTTTGGCGCTTCGATCGCAGCACGTGATGTCGCGATTGGCGGCTCATCGCTCGGTGGATTGAATGCGTTGTACGCCTATCTCACGCGGCCGCACACGTTCGGCGCAGCGATCGCGATGTCGCCGTCACTGTGGGCTTCGGGCGAGCGGATGTTTCACTTGGCCGCGCACTCGCACCACAGCGGCGGCTCGCGCCTGTACATCGACTGCGGCGGCAAGGAAGGCGGCGGCAGCATGGCGCTGCACGCCGAGAAGATCGTCCACATGCTGCATGGTCGCGGTTGGAACGGGCATCACTTGATGTGGCGATTCGTCAAGAGCGGCAAGCACCACGAGAAGTACTGGCGGGCGAGGATGCCGAAGGCGTTGAAGTTTTTGTATGGATAGGGTGATGCGGCCGCGGCACAAGCTGACCTGCGCGTGCGCCCCGTGGACAGTGGGGCCGAGCGCTAAGGCATGCTCACGCGGATCAGCTCCACCGAAGTCACGGCCAGCTCCGCTCGGAGACCTGCCGCGGCGAGTGCCGCCTGCAGGGATCCAAGATTGCCTCTTTTCCATGTGAGGTCGATTTGGAATGCGCCCGACAGCCCGGTTCGATCAACGATCGGCTTGCCCGCCGAATACTCGAGATACCTGAGGAACGTCTCGACGTAGCCGACGCCATGGATGCCGTCCTCGGAGAGTCTCAGTTGGGCCCGCGCTTCCGGCGGAGCGCGTAATAGGCGCACTCCGTCAGGGCTGAGCTTTTCTAGTACGAGGCACTCCGTCGGCTCAGAAACACGTGCGATCGACATCCCAAGTGCCACCGGCAGCTCCCGCGCCAGGAGCGCGGGAGCCTTCGCGCTCGCGTCAGGAACCTCAACTGCCACATCAAGTCGTCGTGACATGAGTACACGATCGCTCGAGCGGAGACGCAGCGCAGTGACACCAAACGCATAGCTCAGGAGCTGCTCGACAGTGTGCCCGTGAAGCTCGATGAGATCAGGAGTAGTCGACGCCGAGAACTGACCTGTCGCCGAGTCGCGTATCGACACTTCAAGAAGTCCCGTTCTGAGCGCCGGTGCTGGCGAGGGGGCCTCCTTGGCTGCCACTTCGTCCAAGCGTTTTCCACCTAAGACATCCGTGATGAGTTGATCCGAAATGTCACCGGGGTGGCCCTCAAAGACGATCCGGCGGTCAGCGTCCAAGAGAACGCAATGAGGCCTCGCCTGTACACCAAAGGAACGGAACACCGAACCATCACTGTCTACGGCCACGTTGCTGGGAAGGCGGTGATTCTGGGCGAATCGTCTGAGGTCATCGAGCGGCTCATCCGTTATGTTCAGTATCTGGAGTTTCGTCGTGCCGACCTGCAAGTCGTGCAGTGACTCGATTCTCGGTATCGCGCTGACGCAGGGGGCGCACCAGGTGGCCCAGAATTCGAAGAGAATGGGTCGTGTCTCCAGCATCGGAGCCTGATCTATCAGCGTCCATGTGGAAGCGTCAAGCAAGCGCAGAGTTGACAGCGGTTTCACTCGAGGCGGCTCGACCGCCGCTGGAATACCGCCTGGCGCGAAACCGCATAGTAACGCTATCAATGCTGCTTTCCTGATCCCACGATCCTTTCTGCTGACAGAGAACATTCGCATTGCAAAGCTGCTCCTGTTCGAGTCGAATCTGAGGCCGTGAATTGGCCTCGCCCCCTGCGTTGCAACGATTCCTGTGCTTAGTTTCCAGTGAACGTTACTACATGACTCGCGTTGTTCCAGCTGACAGCAAACCCGGACGCGGTGCCGATGCCATTGACGATGCTCTGGAATGTGCCAGAGAAGTCGCCCGCGCTGATAGTGTGATTCAGATTGCCCGCCAGTACTACACCCCAACCAGAGAGGTCCTCGATCGCAACCCCAAACTCGCTGAGGGTAAGCGGGCTCTGAGATGGAGGAGAAAAGCTCCACCAGACCGACGAGGTTGTGGCGATGACCCAGGACTGTGCTTGGCCCCCGGGTCCACCGACTGGGCGCGTCTTGCACTCACATTTTTCTTCCACGTGCTTGGTTGAAAGATTGCAGCTACCGATGCAGGAGCAATAGGTGAACCCGGTACAGCTGAATGAGGTGCAGTCTGACTTGCACTCCCAGCCAGAGCCGCAGTCGGTGCACGTCTCGTGGTTGCACGCTGATGTGCAAATCGCGCGCGCCTCTGACGTACTCGCAATCAAGATAGTTAGCGTTACCATCGCTAGCCCGAATAAGACCAATAACGGGCTGAAATGCCTGTGTGCTCTTCCGCCACACGTTGAGTTCTGAGATCTTCTCATTTGCCGACCCCTCCTTTCGCGACAAGAGCCGCGAGTGAAAGATGTACCGCAAGCAGGACTGCGCCGCGGATACCACGGTTCTCAGGTCGCTCAGCTGTGCATCACAGGCCGCAGCGCTCACCCCTGCCTGCAAGTCAGGATCGTAGTCCTGGGGGGGGGGGGGTGTCAAGCGATCATGATCGCGCGACTTGCTGAACACCTTGCTTCTCACGGTATTACCGAAGCCATCACTCAGAGGAGCGGCAGCATGGCGCTGCACCACGAGAAGTACTGGCGCGCGCGAATGCCGAAGGCGTTGAAGTTCTTGTATGGATAAGGCGGTATGCGACGGTAGCTCTGTTGAACACCGCGATGAAAGAAGAATGGTCCGCAGTCTCACGAGAGATTGCGGACCAACGAACACGGGCTGGATCGTACTGTCAGTACCCTAGGCTCGCTGCCATCGCCCCGATCTGATCGGCGATACAGCTGATTCCATCCGGATATTCGAACGTATGGTGGTGTGCCGCAGGGTGCGGGTACTGGCAGTTGTGCGGTCGCGTCTGCACCCAAGCGACACACTCCTGCGGCATTGAGTCGAGAATCTCGCGTGCCGCGTACCCGCGGGGCGGGAGCAGGCTGCTCTCAACCGAGCTCTCGCGATGTAGTCCCTTGAAGCTGCTTCCGTGACGCCTCGCTCCGGTCCGGATCTCCTCGACCAACGCACGGCCGAGAGTCCCAAGCACTAGCGCACCACATGTACCGCGGACATCGCTCATTTCGGGTGTACCGCCCACCGGCGTGGAGTAGTCGTACTGACCGAGTCCGAGGATGCCAAGATTGTGCATCACCGATTGCATGTAGCTCGAGACCGGCAATTGAATCTCGCCACCACCGTTGTTGGCCGCATCCACCAATTGATCGGTGGCACGATTGACCTCGCCCTCGTCGAGCTGTTGCTGTTGCTGCGGAACCGGAACCGGTTTGCGGCGGGTGGCGCAGTTGCCATCGCGAACCTTGAAGTTGACGGTCTGAGGCGGGTTCTGTGGCGTCTTGGCGGTGGGTGGCTCGCAGTTCTCTCCATCGCCGTCATCGCCATTGGGCGGTTGCGGTTCGTTGTCGTGGCAAGGACCCTTGTACTTGTCGCAGTCGGCTTTCGAGGTTGGTGGCCCGCCCCAACTCGAGTCCCAGTTGGTCTGCAACTCGCAGTGTCGAGTGCAGTCGGCTTGCCAATCGCAGTAGGCTTCCTGGCCAGCAGGGGCCGTTGGACAATCGGACGCGTAGTAGCAACCGCAGTTCGCGGCGAGTGCCTGTGGACTGAGAAGCAATCCGCAACAGAGCGCGAGTGCAATCACGGCTGCCATCTGGATCATTCTTCCTGTGTGTCGGGTCATTACAACCTCCTCGTGTGCGACGGTCGCCTCGTCGCCGAAGTGAATGCGTGCAACGCCTGGGAAACCAAGACTGCTACTTCATCGCCGGCTAGCTCATAAGGAGTCGGCAGGCAGCAGGTTTCTCACGATTGATTGGGAGAGACTTCGTGTTGGACTAGTTCGAGTGAAAGACGTGACGCGAGCACGACGAGAACCAAGAGCCGAGTTCACGGCGGAGTGGCCACCCGTGACGACGGCTTCGCAACGGATCGTGTGCGGGCCGGCTCAGCAGCTACCGCAGGCCGGGCTCTTGGGGCGCTATCGACAACAACACCGTGTCCTGAAAGTCCAACGCGCCGTCATGTCCGGCCCAACGCCCGAAGCGTATCGGCTCGACAACCTTGAGGTTCGCGGCACTCAACTGCTCGCGCACCCACGGCTCTTCGTAGGCGATCACATGCAGCGGATCGTCGGCGTTCATGTGGCGGCAAAACGGCGTCAGCGTATGCGGTAACGGATAGTGCGTGCGCCCTTCAGCTTCGGCACGCCGCATGGCGTCGTTGAGCAGAAAGAACGTGACATAGGCAAGGCCTTCGGGCGCCAAGAGTCGCCGAATCTCGCTCAAGTAGTGCTTCAGCTCGTGGGCATGCATGTGCGTGAACACGGACGTCAGCACCACCAGGTCGGCCGTGCCGCTTGGTATGTCGAACACCACGCGATCGGGCGGCACTTCCCCACCAGGGTTGTAGCGACCGTTGTGCACATCGACATGTCGGAATCGACAGCGCCCCGCGCTTGCCGGTGCGAGCTCTTTTTCGCACCACGCGATGTGTCGCGGCAAGATGTCGAAGCCGAAATAGCGACCCAAGAACTGCGGTGACCGAATCAACGCGTGCGCCAACCGGCCGTAGCCGCACCCGATATCGACGATTCGCGCACGCGACGGCAGCGTGGTCAGCGCGTCGATCTGTTGCACCAGCGCATCCCCGATCTCCAGGTATTGCGCCTCGGTTTCTGCCATGAATCGAAGCTCTTGCGGGGGAATTGGCAGCTCGATGCTCACCGGCAGTTCCTCGCGCGTCGATCGCGCTTTCGTTGGCCGTTCCTCGGTAGGCGGGACTGTAGCAGAGTTGTCGCGATGTCGAGCCGAGCGCCCCGAGTTCTTGGTCCGGGCAGTTTTGATTTGGCTTATCAACGCCACCGATCAATCGCGGTATTCTCGGCCCGGGTCGATCGCACCACCGTCTGTGATGGGGTGGCCGTGCGTATCGCGTTGGGGGGCCACTTCTATGTCCCGATGGTTGATCGCAGTCGTTGTACTGGCAGCGATAGCTGGAGCCGCAGCGTCAGAGCCGCCAGACCCACTCTCCTGGCTTGCGGCGTTGGACAAGCCGCAGCTCGACAAGGCGGCGGCGATCCAGGTCAAAGACCAGGTCATTCGGATTGGCCCTGCCTTACTGCGGTTGGAAAGAGGTGTGATCGTTCCGACAGTCCGCGTGGCGGGCTATGTCGAGGAGGCTGTATTCATCGGGACCGGCCGGTTGCAGTTTGATCCGCCCGATCCGATCGAGCGCGGGCAACTCGAGCTGTTCGCTTACAAGAAGCGCCTCGACGAACCGTTCGAGCAGCTTGTATTGGGCGGCGCCGGTCTGAAACTCGAAGAGATATTCGTTGCTGGGGCCGTGCCGGCGAGCCGTGTGCCACCTTCGGCTGCCGAAGTTCTGCTGGCTTGGAAGGAGGGTGTTGCGCGAGGCCCGCGCCAGTTACCAGAAGCGATGTTGCAAGCTCGACTCGATGTTGCTCACGCTGGAGCATTCAGCTTTGCAACGCTCGAAACGAAGGAAGAGGGCAAGCTACTGCTTCAGGTCGATCCCAACGAAGAGTCTCCATTTTCATTGATGCACTACAAGCCACGCGACCTTACCGAATTTGAGCAGCGTCAGATCTGGCACTCCCTTCGCAGGGATCAGCGCGCTGGCAGGACGCGAGACTTGGACCTCGCGCGGCTCGCGACCTGGGACACTTGGTGCGCCGCCACTCTCGACGAGGATCGTACCGGGGGCAGCCCGTTCGTAGGCAAGTCCTACTCGATCGACATGACGGTTGAACCGGAGGGCGAGAAGGTCCATGGCACCTCAGCAATGCACATCGTCGCGCGTGGCGCTGGCGGGCGAGTAGTGCACTTGGGCATGCATGGAAATCTGCGGCTTTCGTCGCTACGCGACCCTAGCGGGTCGCTGATTCCATTCCGCCAGTTTCTCTCCTCGGCATGGGCGTACCTACCCACTCCCATCGCCGCCGGTGCCGAGCTGACCTTGAAAGCGGAGTTCGCAGGGACGTTGTTCGAGAAAACCAGGAGCAAGGAGTTTCGTACTGGGCAGACACTGCTGTGGCACCCACACGTTGATGCCGGCACTGCCGACCGAGTGGAGATGGAGATCACGGTTCGCTTTTCTCCACCGATCGATGTTCGAGTTGGCGGCAAGCGCGTCGGCCAAGGAGGCGAAGGCGGCCAGAAGTGGGTCAAACATGTGAGCCCCGGTGTAGCACCGGGAATTTTCGTGGAGGTTGGTCAGTTCGAAGACGTCACCGACACGAATGGGGAGCATGCGATCACCGTATCGTTCAGCAAGCAGAATCAGCGCTGGATGTCCAAGGAAAAGAGAGACCTATTCGTGGCTGAGGCGCGTCAGATTCTCGAGTGGATGGAACGCGAGGTCGGTCCGTACCCGTACGGGCAACTCTCGATCGTGATTGTCGATCAAGATTTCGGGCAGTCGCTACCTGGAACAGTCATCTTTCCCGACGTCGTGCTCGCATCTGGCGACCTTACCTTGAGGTATCAGGTGTTCGACTGGCGCGTCATGCTGGCACACGAAGTGGCACACCAGTGGTGGGGGAATCGGGTGATTTGGGCATCGCAACGCGACGCTTGGCTCAGCGAAGCGATGGCCGAGTACCTATCTCAGCTGTATGGGCGCCGGAGTCTGCTCAAGAAGCATGAAGGCGACTACGTATCCGCGACGAAGAATTGGCGCCGGGAGTTGGAAGCACCATCCGGTTGGGGTCGTCCCGTCGAGAGCGTCGGTCCGATTGTACTCAGCGATCGCCTCAACTCCTCCAACTGTAGGGGCTGCTACGACTCGATCGTCTATCGCAAGGGCGCCTTGGCACTCGAGTCGCTGGGGCAGTACATCGGCGAGGATCGATTTCTGAAGATGCTGCAAGAAATTGTCAAACGCTCAAGGGGTGTTGCACTCAGCGGCAAGACTTTTCTATCGATGATTGCGAAGCTGGCAGATACTGATGTTCGCTGGTTCGAGCGCCGTTATCTGGAGGGTACAGGATTTCCACTCGTCTCATACACGTATCGCGTCGAGCCCGCGTCTAGCGGCGGGTGGGATGTGTTCCTGCATCTCTCGCAGTCACCTCGCTTTCTGTACGCGCAGAAGCTCCAGAAGTTGAGCGATGGTCGGTTGGTGGTCGCGAACATACCTATTCCGCGCGTGGAGATCGGGCCTGAACCGTTGCCGATTCCGTTTGCGTTCCGGGTGTTCGATCCGGGCAAGCCAGAGATTCAACTGGACCCAGGTGTCAAGCCTACGTGGAGGAACCGCGCCAATTGGCGACTCAGAGGTCGTGTGATCCTCGAAGGAGAAACCAAGATAGTCAAGGTCCACAGCGAATTCGAAGTCGTCGAAGTCTTGCTCGATCCGAACGTCAGCGTGCTCGCGGAGATTATTTGCGAGACTTGCAATCCAAAATGGGCGATCCGCAGAGCAGCACTTCGCGAGTTGCAGGCGGGACATCTCGAGGAGGCTGAAGCGCTGGTGGCGCAGGGGCTGGTGGCGGAAGTCGATGGGTACCCGCTCCCGACCGTTGGTTGGCAGAAGGTCGAACGTCGGCACGCTGCAGCCAGCGAGGATGCGGCGCTCCTCTTCGTGCGCTCCGAAATTTTCTTGGCTCGCAATGACCTGGCGGCCGCGATGCAGGCAGTGGATGAGGGCGCCGCGCTCATCACCGGTGACGCAGCAAAATGGATTTCCTATTGGCGAGATATCCAACGCTCACGTGTTTACTTGGGGCGCGGTGAAGATCGCAAGGCGTACCTTTTGCTCTGGAATCTGATGGCTAACAGTGAGGCCCAATCGACAGAGGCCTTGCTGCTCATGGCCATCGCCGCTGACCGTACCAACGAGACCGACGCGTACGTCAAGGCGATGCGACGAGCGAAGGGTCGGCACGTAGACGTCTCTTTGCTGGAAGCGCGCCGGGCTCTCCCACCAGATGATCCTACGAACAAGAAAGGGGGCGACGAGCAGGATGAAGATTCCCTCATTGGCGATGAACCTGAGTACGAGAACGATGGAAGCCCTGATTGAGCACTAGGCATGGGCCGCATCCGTTGCAGACCTCCGACGGATTCCCGCTTGAACGCCTACTAGGGGCAGCTGTTCAGCACCTGCTGTGCGCGGCACCCCGAAGGTGACGGCGGACGTTCATTGCCGAACACATCAGTGCCGTAACTCCCCTCGGCGATAGCACTGAGTGGCACCACCACGTAGTACATGTGACCAGCTGATGGCGTGACAGTCGTCGTAAGCGCGCTACTCGTCGAACAAGCCAGTGCGTTGTGGCTGTACCACGAGCCAATCGTGCCTTCGTGCACCGAGTAGTCCGTTGCCGCCGAGCAGCTTGCACCCCAGAAGAGATCGAGTTGCGTGGGGTCGCTTGCATTCTTCGCGATCGTCAGCGGCGTGCCAGCCACGAAGCGTCCATCGGGCACGTGACCTGGAGTGGATGCCGGTATGCATGGGCAGCCGCTCACCAAGAGGTGCACGCGCTGCACCGGCCCCCACCGCTCGGGCTCCGCGGTGCTCGCCGGCAACACGGTTGCCGCGTCGCGCAATGGGCGGGTGAGTTGCGCGAAGTGTGTGTCGTTGCCCGCGATCAATGCCGGGCGCAGCGGCCGCAGTCCATGAAGCGCCAACGTGTTCAGCGTCTCCAATGACCGGTTTTGATCAACCGGCGCAACGCGCGCTGCGCGCCGCTCTTGATGAAATCGTTCGATCGCACCGGAGTAGTTCGGCGCGTCGGCATGTACGGCGAGCATCGACGCAACTAGCATTGCAGCGAAGACCGGCCCGCCGTCGCGCACGGCGCCGACTTTTCGGGCAAGCATCGAATCACGCATCAGGGGCAGCTGACGTTGGTGTCGATGTTGAAGCAGCGCCGCACCGGTGTTCCAGCGGTGCCACCGGCATACGGCGTGTAGATCCAGGCGATCTTGTGGTAGCTGAGCGTCAAGCTCTCGGTGATGCTCGGCGTACAACTTCCGCTGGCGCCACAAACGCTCCCGGAAGTAGTCAGCGCCGACACCAGCACATCTGACAGCTCGATTCGCGAATAGCACTCCTGCGTCGGCGTTCCAACGCGGCAGATTTCGATCGACACGGTGGCAAAGTGAGTCCCATTGATCATCGCCAGATTGAGTACCGGAGATGTTGCGTCGAACCCTTTGAGGAAAGCGTAGACATCGAATGTGGCGCGGCCCCCTGCCCCTCCACCTGCCGGTGGCACCGGCCCCGTTATTTTGTTGTCGATCGCGTAGGCATCGATCCAACCGGGATGGCCAGGGTCGGTGCTGTCGCCGGTGATCGTGCTGAATTGCACGAAGGCACGCTCTTGGGCGAGAGCAGCGGGGCCGATCGATACGAGCAAGGCGATAAACAAGAGGCGGCAGCGGGACACGGTCATAGAACCCTCCAGCACCGACCATAGCAGAGGCGATCGTGGCTGGAATCACTCAGGTGAGTAGCGATCTAACGGCCCGATGCGCATGGCTGATCCCAATCTGTTCGTCGGTCGTCGACAGTTTCGGGTTTCCAGACCGTTCCGCGGCGCAGTGATCTCGTCCCAGAGTCTCCCTTGGACGGCACATGCGGCTTTCGCCGCAGGGCGAAGGCGGAATCGTTCGGGACCCGGACTAGACTCTGCCACCAGGAGCGAACACGACTAGACCCGACTCGCCGACAGTTTCGGCGACGACCGACGAGGTGAGGCTTCGGCGGGCCTACGCTCGGCAGCTCGAACTCCCTTCCAGCGATTGCAAATCAGGAGCGCTCCCCTGCAACGCGAGGCAGTATTACGGGCAGATCTATTCGATCGAGTTTGCTCAGGAGGATGTTTCGCGGGCAGCAGATGGCAAGGCGGTTCTCGCGCGGCGCGATCGCGGACGACTGATCATTGCCGTTTCTTTTCCGAAGGAAGTGCAAAGCAAGTTCGAGGACTCGTTACGTGCTCAGCTCGAGAAGCTCGGCGTCGCTGAGTTCGGACGGTCGTGGGCCGGTATGAAAATCGGCTCCGGTCCGCTGGATCAACCGATTCTCGAGAAGTCGAGCGCTGTGGTTTGGGTGTGCCATGACATTGCCGGCGACTAGCGCGCCGATCTGTTCTTCAACGCGACCACAACGGTTTGGTCCAGGTCTCGATCTGGCCACGACGGGCGCTTCACGCTTGATCGGTGACCCGGATCCGATCGTTCGGTTGATGTCCTCCAACACGTTGAGAAGGAATCAAGTTGAACCCGCTACTTCTCGACTCCTCTGTCGGTACGACTGATATGAACATCGACAAGATCTTCCGGTCGACCGGAACGAAACACGATCTCTAGCTCGACGCCCGCGCGCAGAGCATTGATCTCACCCGAAGAGGCGTCTGGGTTGCCCGAGATCGACCGGTACGTGATCTTCCATTCGCTCAACGCCGCGATCATCTGCTCGTAGAGCTTGGCTGCCGACTCGGTGGACTTGTAGGTCGCCGCCGTAAGAGTGCCGGAAGACTCGATCCTTGCCGAGTAGGAGAAGCGGCGCGACGATGCCGGACGCGGTACGCCCTCGATGTCCTGCCCCGGCACATCGCGCTCGAGAGGTTTGGCGGCCTCGGCCGGCTTCGGCTCGACTTTCGCAACCGAGCTGCGATCGTTTGCCATGTTGCGTACAGCAAGCAGCTTCAGGTCATCGCTCTTGATGTCGTAGAGATAGACGTTGCCGCTATCGGGGACCACGACCACCAGGCGATGTAGCTCTTGATCGAGGTGACTGATAAGCGGACGTGCATCTTCGGCGCGCGAGGCGGCGCTCATGAAACCGATCAGCAATAGAGCTCCCGTACCAAGACTGCGTGCTCCGTGACTGATCATGGTCTACTCCTTCATTCCTCCAGCGTGTTGGAACTCATAAGCCGGGTCTTGCGGGACGAAGCGCCGTGTTGGCGGTGCGACCGGATCGTGCCGGACGGCAGCCGTTGGGCGGCAGTGCAAACGCACCTTTCAGCACCGTCGTGCCCGTCGTTTCGTTTCCGCCGCAATCGGTAGCTTTCACTGCAATCACCGCATCGCGCCACTTGCGCGTTCCGCAGAGTGCTGCGGCACGGCAGAAGGCGGCATCGTCGATCGTCACCACCTCGTCGTTGAGTACGCCGTCTCTGTCGCCGAAGGTGTTGCCGTCGTAGATCGCGCAGCCATCCAGTAGTACGACTTCGTGAACCGTGGAACCGGCGGCAGCATCGTCGTCGCTGGTTGTGAAGGCGAGTTGGAACGGGATGCTGATTGGCGCTCGCCAACCGCCGTGCGGCGCGTGGATCGCGACGATGGGTGGGACGATGTCGATAGTGAACGGCACGTTGGTGTGCGACTCGTTGCCATTGCTATCGCTGGCGGTCAGTGCGACCACTTGGTCGCCGTGCGCGGAATAGCCGGGTGCTCCCGGTGGATCGTAGCGACGAGTGACTGATGCTGTGCAGGCGTCCTCGAACGTGTCGTTGATGACGACTGGAACTTGTGACGGGCCGAAGCATTGGTTCGATGCTGGGAACACGATCGCGCCCTGTGGCGGGGCGGTGTCCTGCACGGTGACTTGCACGGTGTCGCTGTCGCTCTCGCCGGAGTCGTCGGTGACTGTCAGCTCGAATTCGTGTGCGCCCAAGGGGAGCGTCACGCTGGCCGTTGGTGTTCCAGCGACGATCTGCTGCGCTTTGGTCCAGATGAAACCTTTGATGTCATCGTTGGTTGCTGGTTTGGAGTCGGTGTCGATTGATGCGCGGCCGTCGAGCTGCGTGTCGGCGGAATTATTGGCGACGCATTCCAGGAGTTGATCGGCGCCGGCATTGGCAACAGGAGGATGATTGACGAGGAAACTTACCAAGCTGGACCTCCACTTGATTGCGAAGACCGACTTCCCGCTCTTGAAGACAAAGTTGGCTTCTCCCGAAAGAGGCGTTGAGGAGACTTGCTCGAAAGGATCGACTCGGTAACGTAGGAGGGAACTTTCATTTAGCGTGTAGAACTCGCCGCTTGCCGGATCGGCCCACGCCGCGGTGGTCCAGCCCAAGTTACCCATTGAGCTCAGATCGGTTGCCGAGTCGTCGGTGGCTCGGAGCACAGCACCACTTCCCTCGAGAATCAGGTTACTTGCGATGAAAGCGACTAGCCTGCGGGTGCTCACCGCGTTTGTGTCCCATCTTTTTGCTATCGCTCCTGCTGGAAGAAGGTCGAAACGCTCAACCGTCGACTCGTTGCCAGCGGAGTAGATTCGCGTTCCAGCCGTATCTAGTAGCAACGAGTCGGGGTAGGTCTGCGCCGCCGCGCTGCCGGTATTGCTCCCGTCGTCGATGTCGAAGACCTGCAGAGTGCGATCCGACCTCACGGTCGAACTGGTAACGACAAAGCCGGCGGTGTTGGCAGCAACAAGCCTAGGGCTCCGCGGAATACGAATGTGTCGGTCCTTGAGGCGCGACTCCAGGTCGATGCGAGCCAGGTAACCGGTCTGCGGAGCACCCTCTGGGAAATCCGCTGCCGAGTCGATTGTCAACCCCAAGTAGAGTGATTGGCCGTCCGGTGAGATCACCATGTCCGTCACCCAACCATTGAATCGGTACTCGCGATCCGCGATCCCGGTAACTAGATCTACGACACGCACACGATGCCAGAACGGGTCGATCGCATACAGACGGTGTCGTACCGAATCTACTGCGATCTTCATCGCCGAGAACGGCAGGTACCATGGAGTGCTTGGTGCCGCTTCCTCGCCCGGATCGGGTACGAAGGTAATGTCGATATCTTGGAAGGCCTCATCGAGCAGACCGTATTCGTCCTTGACTTGAACGCGCGCGTGGAACACTCCAGCGACTTCATACCGATGTTCAATCTTCGAGTTCGTCGAGAATGGTCCATCCCAGGTGCCATCACCTTCGAGATCCCATCGGAAGACGAGTGGTGTCGACTGATCTTGGTCGAACGACCCTGATGCATCGAAAACGAATCGATCAATGGTTCGCCCCTGGTGTTCGGGGGATACGGTCAGCGTGAGAAGCGGCGGCCTGTTATTAGCCCCGTCCGGCGCAGGGTGAGAATACAGTCGCAGGTAGGCTCCGTTGTCGTACTCAATCACCGCGACCTGACCGGCGACAAAGCCGACTGTCACAGGGTGCCAGAGCCTGTGTTGCGGGCCGAATGACGCCGACGACACCGTATTGGAGAAATGCAGCGCGTAACTATCCCGCCAAGTATCGCCAATGACAGCAATCACGTTATTAACACTATCAAAAGCAACTGCGCGAGCAGCGTACTCTCCAGGGTCAAGCAGTGTCGTCCCTGGATCGAGATCAAGGGCAGGATCGGACGAAAGGCTTGAACGTGTCCCGAGGCTGTCGATGAGGAAATCGCCACGAGGGCTGATCCACAGTCTCCCAATGTGCTCGCTCGAGGCCCCGTGCGGGACTGAAGCAGCGGCGATCGAACCATCAAGCTGTAAGTCAAAGCGTTGGATTCCAGGCTGGGTCTTGCTAGTGGTGTAGACCCGAGTGCCATCGGGAGAAACGTGGACGAGGCTTCTTTCGGCCATGGGTACTTCAGCAATGAGGCGTCCATACTGCGTATCGAATCGCATGATTCGACTGTTCACACGGCCGGTTGATATCACAACCTCGCGATCGTTGACCGCAGAGATGTCCTCCGGTTGGCCGCTGACTCTGACGTACCTGTCGAGTACATGCTGATCTAGGTCGAATGAGCCCACGTACCCGTACCCATCGGACGTGTCGTATATATCTACCACTGCGCAAGAAACAAATAGTCGCGAGCCATCCGGCGACATTGAGAGATTCTTGGGCTGACAGGAGAACTGGAATACCCGTTCGACGAGCCCGGTGCTGGCATCGAGCCAGTACACTTTCCTGGTGTTGTCTTCAGCGATGTAGACCTTCCCACGCGTCGCGTCGAAGACGGTAGATCCCACCCCCCAAGGGAGTTTGAATGGCTCGTGAGATGGACCCGCAGCACCCGAGTCGATTGCCAACGTCTGTGTGCTTCGCCGTTCGGTAGCTGCAAACAGCCCCAGTTGATCCATCACCTCCAACTTGGTGACGTGTGTTCCGCTTGTCGAAAACCTCCAAGTTGCAACGGCTTCAGGTGAGAAACCTGTGTCCCAGGTCCCGTCGCCGTCAAAATCCCAACGGAAAGAGAGTCTCGAAGGCGCTTCGACATCGGTGCTTGCAGAGGCGTCGAATGTGATCGTATCTGCGGTACTAGATCCTTCCTCGGGGTAGATCGAGAACGCAGCGATCGGTGGCGAGTTGGTCTCCCCGCCAAGAGCGGGATTTGGGTCGAATTCAACTCTAGTGCCCTCTGCCTCTCGCACGAGTAACACACGCTCATCTCCGAGAAGCCAAGGGCCGCCGTTAATAAATGCGCGTTCGGTTCTCTGAAACGCTCGAAGCGAAATCGTGTTGTAGTCGACCAGTTCACCTTCTCCCTCGGGCCCCGGGAAATACGCAGATAGGAGGTGACGAGGGAGGTCGAAAGAAAGCTGCGAGATTTCCGTCCGATGATCGGTTTCTAGGGTGTCAAGGTAGCGCAGGTCGTCCTCGAGCCCTTCGGTCAGTCGTAGTAGGGTACCCCTCGAGGACACCAGGAACTCGCCAGAGGGCGCGATATCGATGGCACTACCCAGAAAATCTATCCGTCGGGATAACGTGCGCGTGAGAACTCCGCGCTCGGTGACTTCGAACCGATCGACGTGATCGTACCGGAGGAGGTAGAAACGATGCCCGTTCGGGTGGGCTGCGATACTCAGGTTGAAACCGACGTCGGCTTGATCGAGAGTACGGCCCGTAACTGGATCGATCACCAACAGCCTTTGGTCAGCAGACGAAGCTGAAGTGGCAACGATGCCTCCAACGGTGATCACCAACTGTGTGGGCGCAATCTCAATCGGGAACAAGCGGTCTTTGACTCGACGCGTTAGATCGAAAGAAGCGATCATCCCTGCGACCGGCCGGTCGGCGCCGGCTCCCGATGGACCGAAGCTGGGCACGTACAACCCAAGGAACAGGCGCGAGTGGTCGGGCGAAATCGTCATCGGTCCCGGGACAAGGTCGAAGTAGAACACCTGCTCGATCAGGCCGGTGTCGAGATTGACGAAATTGAGCGATCGCCCCTCCGGGTTCGTAAAGTAAGCGAGTGATCGCTCGAGATCGAAGACCGCACCGTATGTCTGGAAGGGCAGTAAGAAGCTTGTATGCGGCGCCCCAGGTTCTCCAGATACTCCTGAGCAGGCGTCCCCTTCGCCATCGCCGTTTTCATCCGCTTGCGTAGGATTGAAGTTGTCGGGACAGTTATCACAACGGTCACCAACCTGGTCGGCGTCGATGTCCAGCTGTTCCGTATTTCTCACCAACGGGCAGTTGTCGAATGAATCGAGAACTGCATCGCCATCGGAGTCGTCGCAGCGATCGCCTACTCTGTTTGGCAGAACGAGGTCGAGCTGATCTGCGTTCGGCGTTGATGGGCAGTTGTCGCTTCCATCTCGGACAAGGTCGCCGTCCGTATCCGCGATGAGTGGTTCGGTAGCGAACCTGATCTCCTGGGCGTTACTCAACCCATCGCCATCCTCGTCCTCTTCAATACTGAGGAACGTGACTGCGGCACGAGTGCCGGTGAGCTCGACGTCATCAATGAGCCAAGTACTCGGCCAGAACTGAGGTTCCATGGTGAACGCAGCGTGGAACGCAATCCTCATCGAAGTGCCTGCAAGGTGCCCAATAGGCAACCTCATCTGGGTCCACTCCTCGGTCCACCGTGGAAGGTTATACAACTGCGTCCAGCTCGCGCCGTCGTCGAGCGAATACTCGACGGCCGTAACTGAAGTGGTCCTCCCGAAACGAGCAAGTTGATAGAACGTGAGTTCCGATTCTGGTCGCGCGATGAATGGAGGAGAGACCAGGTACGTGTCGACCGGTTGGATAGCCTCGAATGGTAGCGGCAGGACCCACGCGTTCACGCCTGAGTGCGCCCCTAGCTCGACGGGTACTTCCCGGACCCAACTGTCCTTGAGTCCGCGATGCGTGAACCCACCATCGTCACTCTCAAAGTCCGAACGGTATCGACCGCCCGTGAGCACGCCGAGTCGTAGGTAATCGATAACACTCGGTTCGACGCGCTCATTCAGATAGTCTGAGATGCCGAGCGTCAGCAGTCCCCGCTCGAACTCAACTTCCACCTGAGATGTGCTCCCGCCTGACAACACTGATCCGACGACGGCAGCCTGATCAAAGACTGCCGAGCCGTTCGCGGTAAGCATGCAGCGGATGGGGTCGAGGTCGCTTCGTCTTACACCGAACTGATCCACGAGTTCGTAGTCGACCATGACGTGAGACCCTACGAGGCTCCAGCTTCGTCTTGGACGCACGACAACGGTAAGTTGTGTTCCTGGGTAGGGGTCGCACTCGTCACCTACGCGGTCGCTATCGGTATCGACCTGCGTCGGATCCCATGTTCCTGGGCAGACGTCATCGATATCAGCGACCCCATCTCCATCAGCATCTTGACAAGCATCGCCAGTGCCGTCGGCGTTGAGGTCGCCCTGGTTCGGATTCGGCACACTGGCGCAGTTGTCGCACGAATCTCCAACGGTGTCGGTATCTGTGTCTACCTGGTCGGCGTTCGAGGCCCGCGGGCAGTTGTCGAGGCCGTCGATTAGGCCATCACCGTCGGTGTCCTCGCACAGATCACCGATCCCGTCTGCATCGACATCGGATTGGTTGTGGTTTCGGACTGCTAGACAGTTATCGCACGCGCTTCCGACACCATCGTTGTCCTGGTCGTCCTGATCGCTGTTCGCAACCTGGCGGCAGTTGTCGCGCCCATCGGGTACGCCATCCCGGTCCTCATCTTGGCATGCATCCCCAGTTCCGTTTCCGTCGAGGTCGATCTGATCGGCGTTCCAGGTGGTAGGACAGTTATCCGTGAGGTCGGACACACCATCGAGGTCGGGGTCTGAGGAGTTCGGGTCAGATCCGCGCTCTATTTCTTCTCGATTGGTCCTTCCGTCACCGTCGTTGTCCGCGTCTCCGTCTAGAAACTGAAGCGACCGACCGAAACCGCCGAGTGTGAAGTCGTCGATGAACCAGCCAGGTGAAGGTGGATGGAGTCCCAGAAGATGGAACCTTACTTGGATCGTCTGTCCGATCCAGCCGGACAGATGGGCACGGCGCAATTCGAAGCCCGATGCTGATCGATCACCGACGAGTGAGTCGATGATTGTCCACTCGCCTCCGTGCTGAGAAATCTCTACATGCCCTTCGTCCTGATCGTTAGTCTGAAACCACGATCGATACTCCAGGTACGGTCGGCTGCCCGCAGGCAACTCGATCGGCGGGGAGGTGAGAATCGATTCGTTCGAAACTTGATAGCCGCCATCGAGTCCTGTTCCCCACGCGAACTGCCCCGAGTACGCGCGGCCAGGACCTGTTACCGGCGCTCCCAGCGCCCACTTGTTGCGGAAGCCACTGGTGGTGAATCCGCCATCGCCTTGCTCGAAATTCTCGAACTGGTCCTGACCGGAGAGCAGGCCAACATGTTCGCTGTCTTCGCTGTTCAGCGTCACCAGCTCGGTGGCCAGATCGAGCACGTCGATGACAACCAGACCCGCTGTGAACTCCACCAACGCGCGTGATGTTCCACCACCCAAGACGAGTGTCCCGTGGCTCGCGCTGTTGCCGAAGACCGCTTGGCCGGAGAGCGTTAGCGTGACTCGCACGCCAACCAGATCGTCACGAAGCCGATCGTCCTGATCGCGCAGCTCGTAACGAACAACCGTTGGCGCATCGATCAGCCCGAAGCGACCAACCACAGGGACGACGCGAAGCACCGTATTCGGATACGGGTCGCAGTCGTCACCCACTCGATCGCTATCGGCATCGAACTGATCGGGATTGGCGATGGTGGGACAGTTATCGACAGTGTCCGCGACGTCGTCCCCGTCCGCATCGGCTACCTGCGCAATCGATGGAACAACGAAGAACGACGCTGCGGTGAGACTCATCGCGATGAGCGATCGAAGCCAGCTTTGCGACATGCAACCCCCATGGTCGCAACGCGAGCGACCAGCGGGACGAGTCTACTCTCGGTCCCCTTCGCTGGGAACTTGTGATGGGTCAAGTCGCGGGCCTCTCGCCAGCAGAGGCAAGCGGCGCAGAGTGTCGAGCGCGGAGGCGATACAGCGGAAGGCGACCCAGGTACGCTGCAGATCCGTGCCTGATGGCAAGCGTTCGACTCGCCCCCCGCGGACAATCACGTTCGCTTCACCGCAAAGCCACACCGCACGCGATGTCATCGGCTAAGTACCTCGAACCTCGCGAAAGGAGCCACGATGAATCGAATGGCCGGTCTTCTTGTTATCACGGTCCTGCTCCTCACGAACGTTGCGCACGGCGGGGATGACGCCGCGAGGCGTGCGTTGGTCGAAAAAGCGCAGAAGTTGTTCCGTGCCTCGAGATTCGAGGAAGCGATCGAGGTCTATCGGCAGGTTCTCGAGACAGCCCCGCATGACTGGGAAGCCAACTATCGAATCGCGCTGGCCTACACGGTGCTCTACCACCCCGGTTCGACAGATCCCTTGGACAAGGAATACGTCGACAAGGCGACCGCTGGTTTCGAAGCGCTATTGCAAATGACGCCGCCCAGCCCCGAAGACATGGATAAGGTCCGCAACTACTACATGGCGGTGCTCGACTCGTCCGAGCAATACGACAAAGCAATCGAGTATTGCCGGATGCTGCTCGAGGCCCAACCCAACGACATCAGCACCTTGGAAAGGCTGGCTGTCCTCTACTACGAGAAGCAGAAGGTTTTCACGCCGGCAATGCAGGTCTACGAGAAGCTGGCCGAGTTGGACCCGAAGAATCGGGAGCGTTGGTTTGCCATTGGACAGCGCTATTGGAATCGTTCGTATGTCGGCAGCAAAGAAGAAACGATTTCGATCGATGAACGGCAGCGATGTATCGATCTTGGTATGCGCGCCATGGATGAAGCACTTCGACTCGATCAGAACTATCTGGAAGCGCTTGCTTACTACGGTCTTCTTTGGCACGAACGGTCACAGGTGCTGCAAATGCTCGGCGACACCATCGGCGCCGATGAAGCACGTGCACGCGCGGAGGACCTCAAGCAGAAAGTGCTCGAGGTGACCAAGAGACGAAAGTCCGGTGAAGAATGATGCTCGAGCACGCACGAATTCACTACGGACAGGCCGCCGCGCTCGCGGCGATCGACGCATCGCGCGGGCCAACCTGCCCTGCCTCGCCGTCGTAACTTCCGTTCTGCGCAAACGCTCTGGCCCGCACCAAGAAAAACCGCGGCGCCGGTCGCGTTGACGGCACGTCGAATAGCGTCGCAGCGATGTCGTTGACCTCACAGCTATCGACGGCTGCCGCGAAGTTCCCGTTGGTGTTCGATAGCGTGGTGAGATTCCCGCTGACTAGGTCGTATGTAACGCCGGCGCCTTCGACCCCGCTCCAAGTCCATTGATTCTTGGTCGCGCCGGGTTGCAGCCCGACAACGACAGCCGGCTTGGACTGTTGGCAATCGATGCGTGCCGTTCTTACAAAGCGCGACCCGCCTGGCTGTGCGTATGTCCATGCCACACGCAAACCGTTGCCATCCCAAGCGCCGCGGATCGGCCCCACGTTTGTATCCACTCCGAGCGGTGCGCGACTACTGCTGAGCAACTCACCCGCTTCGCCGAACTGCCGGCGCGAGGCAACGGCGTTGGCGCCCGCCACCGACCGCGACAGCAATGTCACTTCGGCGCCGCTCCACAACAGCGAGATGTCGGACCCAAGTGCAGGCACCGCCGTTGGCGGACCGACGGGGCTCCCTGCCGTGTCGACGGCGCGCACCGTGTCGTTCCATGCAACGACGAAACCGCTGCTGGTGCCGCTAACCGCGACGGCCGTGCGACCGACGGCAGCAGCGGCCAGCTCCGTGGGACCCGCTGTCAATCCGCCGTCCTCATCGATGCGCGCTAGCATCACGCGCCCCGATGCCGGCTCGATCCACACCGCCGCGAAACCGCCGCGCGGATCGCGTGTCACGGCGAAAGCATTGGGCGCGCCGGCGCCATCTTGCGTGAGTCGCGCGTCGTCGATCAGCTTCCCCAGCTCGGGCGTCATCAACGTGTATCGCACTTCCGACGACGTACCCGCGCGAAACAGCACGAGTGCGCGGCGACCCGACCACGCTACCGCGGGCGCGGCAACGCCATCGCCCGGCGCGACCAACCACTCGTCGAGCATCAGCGCAGCGCCGTTGACATCGCGCGTCGAAACGCGCAGTTGCGGCTGAGCAGCGCGCAGGTCGCGGTAGATCGAAACGGAGCGGTCGCCGGCCCACGTGGTCGCCGGTTGATCGCTCAACGCGCTGTCGCTCTCCAACGCACCCGCACTCCACGGTGGACCTCCGCGATCCAGCGTCAATTGCACTCCCGGTTTCGGCTCGTCGTCGTGCGCGACGAAAGCGTTGGCGCCTCGCACGGCGACGGCCACTTCAGCGCTGCCCGCTGCGCCCAATGTTTCTTCGTTGGTCAACACCGCGCCCAGGCACGAGCGATCGCAGCCGCTTTCATCCAGCGATCCATCGCAGTCGTTGTCGAGGCCGTCGCACAGTTCTGCGGCGCCCGGCTTGATGGTGTTGTCGGAATCATCGCTGTCGCCGTCGCACCACGAAACGCCATCGCCATCGCGATCGCTGCAGCAGGAAATGGCTCGCAACGAGACTGGGCTTCGGGGATCGAACAGATCGTCGTCGCGCAGCGCTACGGGTCGCGAACCGGTCCACACCAGGCTGGTGCGACAGCGAGAGTAGATTCCGGCGTTGAATGCTTGCTGCGAGCCCAGCGTTACGCCCGTTGGATCGACGCGACGCAACATGACTTTGTATGGCGGACCGCTGCCCCCCATCCACGCTGCCAGAAACTCGGCGCCGCTCCAGACCAGTGATGGTTGCGAGTTGTTGCTGTCGCTGCCGCTGAGCTTGGTGTCGACTGCCAACAGTTTGGCAGGCACGGTGCTCAAACGATTGAACCAGACCGCTTCGGGGGTACTGCGTCGATCGAACCACACAAGTCCCCACGCGCTGCCGTCCCACACCAAGCTCGGCATGTCCGCACCCTGCGCGGTGACGATCGGCAAGATCGGCCCTTGAAGTGCGAAGTTCTTGTCGGTTTGCGCAAACACGATCCCGCCGCGGTTGTCGCCATAGGCATAACCGATCTTGCCGGTGTGCGACACCGCAATCGAGATCTCGCCGGTGCCGGAGACTTGTGTGCAGTTCAAACAACCTTCAGTGCCCAGCAACACGCCGCTCGATGTCACGCGGCGCATGTGCACGCGCGAGTTGTACCAACTCCAGGCAACGGTGAACGCCTCGCCGTCCCACGCAATGGCGGGCCTGGTTCCCTCCTCATCGAGCTTGCTGACTTGTATCGGCCCAACGGTCACGACACCCGCGGTGTTGACGTGCGCAAACAACAGGCGCGGCAACGCGAAATCTTCGTCGCTCCACACGATCCCGAAGCCGTTGCCGGACCAGGCCACGACGGGGTCGGCTTCCACCGGGCCGACAAAGATCGGCAGCGCGTTTCCTTGCGGACGACCCGACGCATCGGCACGTCTGAAGAACACCGTGTCATTGGGGGACGCGTCTTGGACCCAAACCGAAGCCAGGCGTGAGCCGTCCCAAACCAAGCTGCGGTCACGCCCGATGAGCCCGGCCACGTTGGGCGGGGTCAGGACCTGTTCCGCCCCCGGCCCGCGGGGGTCGGCGCAGACTGACGGGCAACCCTCGTCGAATGTGCCGTCCAGATCGGTGTCCCGGCCATCGCACAGCTCGCGATCAGCGAGCGCCTCGGGAAGTCCCGGGCCAATCAGGGCCAATACGAACATCAGTGCGGACACGGCCCTTGCGGTTAGCATCGGCGCCTCAAGTACCGTCACCGACCACCGAGCGCAACAAAACGCCCGTTCCAATCGTTACAGCCATGGGAGCGATGGACGCAGCTGAGTACCAAAAGGTCGTGATCGACCACAAGGATCGCGTTTACGGCTTCGCGGCACACGTACTGCGTGACCGCGAGGAGGCACGCGACATCGCTCAGGAGGCACTCGTGCGGCTATGGCAACACCTCGAACAGGTTCCCGACGAAGCGTCGGCGCGAGCATGGTTGATGCGCACCGCACATCACCTGTGCATCGACCGCATTCGTCAACGAAAGGGAAGGCCGGAGGCCGATGCCGAGACCGCGATGGACTTGCTCACCGATAACGCGGTGTCGCCCGAGCAGAAAACCAGCGGCAAGCAGATCGGCGGCAAGATCGCCCAAGCGCTGGAGCGACTCACCGAACGCGATCGCGCACTGGTGTTGATGCGCGAGGTGCACGAAATGTCGTATGACGAAATGGCGGAAACGTTGGCCATGCCGCTGGGTTCACTGAAAGCAGCACTGCATCGCGCTCGCGAGCGCTGCCGGCGAGAGCTGGTCAGCGCGGGGATTCAACCATGAGCAAGCTCACCTGCGACGAGGCGTTGGACATGATTCACGAACGGTTCGACGGCGCACTCGATAGCGCGCGACAGGCACCGTTGACGACGCACCTCGAAGGGTGTGCCGAATGTCGCCAACGCGACGCGGAGTTTGCGTTGCTGCGCGAAGAACTGCGCGACATGCCGGTGTTGGAGTTTCCGGCCGAGGATTTGGAACGGGTGTGGGATCGCACCATACGCGCACCAATTGCGATCACTCGATCCAAGCGCCCCGCACGTTGGCTGACGGCAGCGGCTGCGGCAGCGCTGTTTGCGGGCGTGCTCGGCCCGGTGGCGTATGAGGACTACCGCGAGCATCGCGCAATGGAAGACTTCCGGACGGCAATGCGCATTACACATCGAGCGCTCGAGAAGACTGCGGGCGAATCGCATCAAGTCATCAACGCGGACGTGGTTTCGGCCATGCGACGCGTTCCTGGATTGGGCCCGGCCGTCGGCGGCACGCGCGCGACGGAACGGAGGTAAGGCAATGACCAAACGAATCGTGTTGTTTGTGGTGCTTGTCGTGGTGTTCATCGTGGCCTCGAGGTTGGCCGAAGCCAACCCACCGCCCAAGCCGACGGGAGCAACGGCGGCGCCGGCGGCACTCGCGGCAGCCAAGACTCCACCGCCGTTGCCGCCACCGCCCCCTGGTGTTGGTGTCGTCGATCCTGAGCCATTCAAAGCGCTGGCCGGCCCCGATGGTCCGGTTACCGAGGTTTATCTCAAGGGCTCGCTGCTGCGACTCATCAGTCAAGGACTCACTCAGCAGGACCCTGAGACGGGGAAATTGGTAGGTGGTCTCGAAGCGGTAACCACAATCGTGATCGAGTTGAAAGCCTCGCAGTTGGAACAAGCGCGCCAATTGGTATCGTCCACTTCCAAACGCCTGATGACGCAAGGCTGGGAAGTGCTCGCGCGCGTGAAAGACAAAGACAGCAACATCACCGTTCTAACGCGCTCCAACGACGCCACGGGATTCTTCTACGGTTTGCAGGTGTTCGTGCTCGACAGCAGCGGCGATTCTGGTGACAGCAACGCGACCTACGACATGGTGTTCGCGAATATCGCAGGCCCAATGCGGTTGAGCGATATCACCAGGATCGGTGAAGCGCTGGACATCCCTGCGATCGAGACGGCCACCGACGCAATTCCTGGCGCAGAAAACTAGTGCGCGATGCGGGTTTGGCGCGTTACGGCTGAACCCGCCACACGCCGGTGCCGAAACTCGGCAACGACACTTGCCAGGCACCGGATCGACCAAACGGCGTGGCAGAGCCGCTGGACGGAAACAGCCGCGTGAAGCCGCCGGCCGCAAAGTTCATCGCCGGTGTCGACGCAAAACCCGATCCGAGGTTTTGCACAACCAACACCGTTTCGTTCTGACTGCGGCGCAGAAAGGCCAGCATCGATCCGCCGGCATCGGGGTTGGTGAGTAGCTCGATGTCGCCTTCGCGCAGCGCCTCGGTGCCTTGACGCAATGCAATCAGCGTGCGGTAGTGGGCAAACAACGAACTACTGCTGCTGCGCGCGCGCTCGACGTTGACCGTCTTCTTGCCTGGTGCGTATGGATACCAGGGCGTCGCGGTGGTGAAACCCGATCGCTTGCGCGCGTCCCATGGCATCGGCGTGCGCTTGGCTTCGTCGCCGCTGCCCGTGCCGTTGGGCAGTCCGATTTCTTCACCGTAGTAGATGAAGGGCGCGCCAGGCAGCGTCAACAACAGCGCGGCGGCAGCACGCTGCTTGGCCGTGGAGCGATTGACTTGCGAGGCCAACCGACGCTGGTCGTGGTTGGTGAGAAACGGCGCATCGATGGCGCAGGCCGGGTAGAGCGCGACAACATCGCGCAACACTCTGGCCACCGGAGCGGCCTGATTGGTGTTGAGCGCTTCAATTACGGCAAACGATAGCGGGAAGTTGAAGTTGAGCGGCAGCTCGTCACCGCACGGATTCTCGTTGGATGCTTCACCGTAGTACGTCGCGATGGTGGCGGTGTCGGACCAGTTTTCGCCGACCAGCACCGCATCGGGCTTGACCGTGCGCACGTGCTCGGCAAACTCGCGCCAGAACGCGTGAGTCGCCTGTGTGTCTTGCTGCCCCGAACCGCTTCCGGTTTCGATCACGTAACGCGCCGCATCCAAGCGAAAACCATCGACGCCGCGTTCCATCCAATAGTCGGCAATGCTGCGCGCTTCGGCGCGCACCTCGGCGCTAGTGAAGTTGAGATCGGGCATTCCCGACCAGAACACGCCGTAGTAGAACGCGCCATTCCTGGCGTACCAGGTCGTGCCGCCACCCCACGGCTGTTGCCAGCCGGGATTGTTGTTGCTCCACACGTACCAATCGCGTTTGGACGACGCTGGGCCGGAGGCACTGTCGACGAACCACGGGTTCTGCGAGCTGGTGTGGTTGAGCACCAAGTCCAAGATCACCTTCATGCCGCGTCGATGCGCTTCGTCGCACAAGCGACGCAGGTCGTTGTCGTTGCCGTAATCGGGTTCGATGCTGCGATAGTCGACGGTGTCGTAACCGTGATAGCTGGGCGAGTCGAAAACCGGCATCAGCCACAGCGCATCGACACCGAGGTCGTTGCCGCCTGCGGGGTTGCCGTCGTTGAGGTAGTCCAGTCGCGAGATCAAGCCCGACAAGTCGCCAATGCCGTCGGCGCCGGAGTCCTGGAAGCTGCGGACGAACACCTCATAAAAGACAGCGCCCCGAACCCAGTCGTGGCTCCAGGAGTTCTCGGCACGAACCGCCTGCCCTGAAGCAAGCGCGGCGACCATCAACAACAACCCGACCGTTCGGACCGAGCGTGATCTCATGGCGCGAAGTCTACGGCTCGGATTGCGTTACTGCACCGCCGCAATCCGGATCGCGTGCGCTATCCTCCGACCCGTTCCGGAGTCGTCCCGCGGGGCGGTCCAGGGAGGGCAGTCGTGATGCGCGCCAACGATCGAGCAGCCGACGTGACGGTGATGATCTTGGGTGGTGGGCGCGGCAATCGCCTCGACCCGCTGACCCGCGATCGGGCCAAACCGGCAGTCCCGATCGCCGGCAAGTTTCGCTTGATCGACATTCCAATCAGCAACTCGATCAACTCGGGCATGGAACGGATGTTCCTGCTGACACAGTTCAACTCGATCTCGCTGCATCGGCACATTGCGCGTACCTACAAGTTCGACCTGTTCTCGCGCGGCTATGTGCAGATTCTCGCAGCGCAGCAAACACACGAGGGGGAGAAGTGGTTCCAAGGCACGGCCGACGCTGTGCGACAGAATGTCAACATCGTTCAAGAGACTCGTGGCGATTTGGTGCTGATCCTGTCGGGCGATCACATGTACCGAATGGACTACCGGTACATGCTGCAAGATCACTTGGACTCGGGTGCGGACGTCACGCTCTCGGTGTTGCCCTGCTCCGAAAGTGAAATCGCAGGATTTGGCGCCGTGCGTGTCGATCCCAGCGGACGTGTGCAGGAGTTTCGCGAGAAACCGGGCACGCCCGAGGCGCGCGCCGGGATGGAGGTCGATCAATCGCTCTTGGCCAAGTACAACGTCTCGGCTGAGCGTCCGTACTTGGCGTCGATGGGGATCTACATCTTCAGCAAGCCCGCGTTGGTGGAAGGGCTCGCGGGCAATCAGCACGACTTCGGTCATCACGTGATTCCGCGGATGGTCGAGCGCGGCAAAGTGCAAGCGCATCTGTATGGCGGCTATTGGCGCGACATCGGAACGATCCGTTCGTTCTACGACGCACACATGGATTTGGTCAGCACCACGCCACCGTTTGATTTCTACGACCCGTCGTGGCCGTTCTACACGCACCCTCGCTATCTACCAGGCGCGCGCGTTCACAACACCACATTCCAACATTCGATCCTGAGCGAGGGGAGCTCGGTCGAAGACTCTCGCGTGCGCGAGTCGATCATCGGCGTGCGAACGTCCGCGCGTCATTGCGAGATCGAACGCAGTTTGATCATGGGTGTCGATCCACACCCGCCCGCCGGCTCTTTGCAGTCTCCGCCGCTAGGGATCGGCGAAGGATCGATCGTGCGCAACGCGATCGTCGACAAGAACGCTCGAATCGGCCGAAACGTGCGGATCGAAAACTCGCAAGGACTGACCACGGCCGAGGGGCCGGGTTGGGTGATTCGCGAAGGGTTGGTGGTGGTTCCGAAGAACGCTGAGATCCCCGACGGAACGGTGATCTAGCGAGAATTTTCGCGGCTGCGTTCGAATCGGTTCGATCGTTACCCCTACCAGAGGCTACGCTCGGTAGTATGGGCATCGGGTATGAGAGACCTGCGACTCGCCCATCGAATCGCGGCAGCCATTGGCCTGGCCGTTTGCTGTTTTGCGCTCCCCTCTTGCCTTTCGACGAAATCGACCAAGTCGGCCAGCGTTCAGAGCGACGCCAACGCCGAGGCTTCGACTCGTGAGTCGGCGGTCTCGACTACACCGCCACCACCGGTCGCGAAGCCTTTGGTGGCGTGGCAAGACGCGGTCTTGTACTTCGCGATCGTCGATCGCTTCGCGGATGGTGACACCTCCAACAATGCCGATGTCGACAAGACCGCCAAAGGGACTTTTCACGGCGGCGACTTGAAGGGGCTGCGCGCGCAACTCGACTCGCTGGAGAAGCTCGGCGTCACCGCCCTGTGGATTACGCCGCTCACCAAGAACATCGACGGGTTCGTCACCGGCGCCGGATTCCCCGATTGGGCGTACCACGGTTATTGGCCTGACGACTTCACCCGGTTCGACCCCCGCTTCGGGAGCGAGGACGACCTGAAGGCCCTGGTCGAGGACTGCCATCGGCGCGGGATTCGAGTGCTGGTCGATGTCGTCTATAACCACGCTGGCTACGAGTCTCACTACCTGACCGATCCGAAAACCCGGGGCTGGCTTCGGTCCGAGAACAAGGGTGACTGTGGTCAGGACGACATCACCTCCTGCGTCGCTGGGCTCCCCGACTTCAAGACGGAACTCCCCGAGGTTGCTGACTTTCTAATGAAGTCCCAGCTAGACTGGGCCGGGCGCGTGAGGGTGGACGGGTTTCGCTTGGATACGGTCAAGCACCTTGATCACCCATTCTGGACAGAGCATCGAGCCCGAACGCGCGCCGCGTTCGGCAACGACTTCTTTCTGCTCGGTGAGGTTTGGGGGGGCGACGCTCAGGTCCTCGACCCGTGGTTTTCGCGAGATGAGTTGGACGCCGGGTTCGACTTCGGGTTTCAAGGCAGCACGCTCGGGTTTGTCCAGGGTCGCGGTAGAGCGGTTGCCTTTGACCGCTATCTTCAATCCCGTCACAAGATTAGATCCCCCTATCAGCTCGCTCACTTCCTCTCGTCCCATGACGTTCCCGGGGCTCTCTTCCAGCTCAAAGGGGACTTGACGCTGTTTCGTCTCGCGGCCTTCCTGCAAATGACCAGCATCGGGATCCCTGTCGTTTATTACGGAGAAGAAGTCGGCCGGGCAGGGGGCGACTGGCCCGACAACCGCAGCGACATGCCTTGGGGTGATCGACCGGTCGAACCGGGTGCCGGGCTGCCGCGCGATGAGATGTTGTTTCGTGACTATCAGCGACTGATCGCGATTCGGAGGCAGTTCCCCGCCCTTTCGCGCGGGACCTACGCTTCGGTCCTGGCCGATGCCGACGTGCTGGCGTTTGCGCGCCAAGACGCCGCGTCCGGCGAATCCGTCTTGGTCGCGGTCAATCGCGGGGCGACGGCACGTGTGGTTTCGTTGTCCCTGCCTTCGGCTTGGCAAGGTCGACTACTCCACGATGCATGGGGCGATCGCTCGCTGGGTGCTGCGGCCGCTGCTCTTGAAATCGAATTGCCGGCCAAGGGTGGCGCGATCATCGTCGCGGGGCACTGAGTTGCACGAACGAGGCTGATCATGTCCAACGTGACGTTCCGCAAAGTCGACAAGAACTACGGGTCGACGCAGGTGATCAAGAATCTCAACCTCGAGATTGCCGATCACGAGTTCATGGTGCTGGTCGGCCCCTCGGGCTGCGGAAAGTCGACCGCGCTGCGCATGATCGCGGGGTTGGAAGAGGTTTCGGGCGGCGAGATCGCGATTGGAAACAAGGTCGTGAATGAACTGCCCCCCAAGGACCGTGACATCGCGATGGTGTTCCAGAGCTACGCGCTCTATCCGCACATGACGGTGCGCGAGAACCTCGAGTTCGGTTTGAAGATCCGCAAGCTGTCGAAGGAGCAGATCGACAAGCTGGTCAACGAAGCCGCCGAGATTTTGGGAATCACCCATCTGCTCGATCGCAAACCCAAGCAGCTTTCCGGCGGTCAACGCCAGCGAGTGGCGGTGGGGCGAGCGATCGTGCGCAAGCCTTCCGTGTTTCTGTTCGACGAGCCGCTGTCGAATCTCGACGCCAAGCTCCGGGTGCAGATGCGCGCCGAAATTTCCAAACTGCAGCAACGGTTGCAGACCACCACCGTTTACGTAACACACGATCAAGTCGAAGCGATGACGATGGGTCATCGCATCGCGGTGATGAAGGACGGCAACCTGATGCAGGTCGGTACGCCGCTCGATCTGTACGAACGTCCCGCCAATCTGTTCGTGGCCAGCTTTATCGGCACACCGCCGATGAATTTCTGGAACGCTACGCTCAGCGCCGATGGAAATCAGTTGGTGGGCAGCAAAGCATCGCTGCCGGTCCCGCGAGTGCTGAGCGCTGCTACAGCAAGCAAGGGCGGACGCAAGGTGGTGGTCGGCATGCGGCCGGAGAATGTGTTCGAAACCGAGGCCGGCGGTGGGCGCGGCGAGTTGGCCACACTTTCGGGCGTGGTCGAGATCGTCGAGCCGTTGGGGCATGAAGCGATCGTCTACCTGCGAATCGGGGACGACCTGGTGGCAGCCAAGTTCTATCCGCATCGCGCACCGAAGCCCGGAGCGACGGTAGGGCTGTCGATCGAAATGGACAACCTGCATCTGTTCGACTCTGAAACCGAACAGCGGCTGACCGCGTGAACGCGGTTGCCTAGGAGATACAGACCATGGACTGTTGTCGCTGGCTAAGTCGCGTATCTGTCGCTTTCACGCTGATGCTCATCGGCGCTGCAACCTTCGCTCAAACCGAGATCACCGTCTGGCACGCCTACCGCGGCGAAGAGAAAGCGGCGTTCGAGAAGGTGGTTGCCAACTACAACGCGGCTCAAGGCGGCAAGGTCAAGGTCAGCACACTGGCGGTACCGTACGACGCGTTCGCCGACAAGATCTCGGCTGCCGTACCGCGCGGCAAGGGTCCGGACATCTTCATCTACGCGCAAGATCGGTTGGGTGGCTGGGTCGAGGCTGGTAATACCGTCGAGCCGATCGACTTCTTTCTCGACAAGGGAATCAAAGACAAGTTCATCTCAACCACGATGGATGCGATGACCTACCGCGGCAGCACGTACGGCCTGCCGCTGAACTACAAAGTCATCACCATGATCTACAACAAGAAGTTGGTTCCGCAGCCGCCCAAGACCTCGGCCGAGTTGGTCACGATGGCGAAGAAGCTCACCAACGCCAAGGCCGGTCAGTTCGGTTTGGCCTACTCGTACGGCGACTTTTACTACCACGCGATCTTGATGAACGGCTTTGGCGGTCGCGTGTTCGATCCGGGCCCCAAGCCGGTGCTCAACCTTCCCGAGAACATCAAGGCGCTCGACCTGCTGTTGAAGTGGAAAGATCAGGACGGAATTCTCCCGGCCGAGCCATCGACTGCATTGATCACGTCGCTGTTCAACGAAGGCAAAGCCGCCATGGTGTTTTCCGGCCCGTGGTTCTTGGGCGAAATC
The DNA here is from genome assembly GCA_046331425.1 of Acidobacteriota bacterium. Taxonomy (GTDB): domain Bacteria; phylum Acidobacteriota; class Polarisedimenticolia; order J045; family J045; genus JANNUT01. The sequence continues at coordinate 682 of JAXLQU010000029.1, read as the reverse complement.
GCCAAGGGTGTCGACTATGGACTGGCCACACTTCCCACGCTGAATGAAGTCGGCGGCAAGCCGATGCGCCCATGGATGACGGTGGAAGGCGTTTATATCGCCGCGCCCAGCAAGAATAAGGAAGCGGCCTATGAGTTCGTGAAGTACGTCACCGATCCGGCGCAGGGCAAGATCCTCGCGCTCGAGGGTCGCCAGACTCCTGCTGCGAAGGCTGCCTACGATGACCCAAAGGTAGCGGCCGATCCGATCCTGAAAGCGTTCCGCGCGCAGGTCGATGTGGCGATTCCGATGCCGAACGTGGTCGAGATGACGATGGTCTGGTCTCCGGCAACCACCGCGATGAACACCATCGTCAACAAGACGGCGGCACCGAAGGCAGCCATGGATGCAGCACAGAAGTCGGTTGAAACCTCGATCGCCGGGCTGCGCAAGAAACCGTGACCAACGCCGGCTGGGCCATTCGCCGCTCGTTCCTGATTGGATTGGCGCTCGCTTGCGCACTGGCGGCGTTTGGTGCGGGTCTGGCGTGGCGCGCGAGCGGCGAGCATCGAGCCAGCGACGCTTACTTGCGTCTGCAGATGGTCCGGTTGGCGTCTATCACTCAACTCGTCGAACGCGCGGGCGGCGCTGGCGATGCGGTGCGGCGCATCGTTGCCGAGAGCGACGCCAAGAAGTCGTTCGA
>JAXLQU010000028.1:0-47317 GCA_046331425.1 Acidobacteriota bacterium | reverse complement strand
GACGCGGTTGGCCGCGATCAAGTCTCGACAGCGTCTCGCCAAGCGGCTGTTTGGGTTGATGGCGCTCTCGCTGGGCCTGTTCTGTGGCGGCGTCATGCACGTTTCGGTTGCACCTCCGCGTTGGCTGGCAGCGAACGAGGCGGGCTCGATGCGCCTGCGATTGTTTTGTGTCGGCGCGGGTGCCGCCTTCGCGAGTTGGCGATTGCTGAAGTACCTCGTCCGCCAGCACGTCGAACCCGATCGATGAGCAACACACTGTTTGTTCCGCTGGTCTGCCCCACCTGCGGCAACGATCTGGCGGGACGTGCCAGCGACGTCGTAGCACTTTGCAATCGATGCCATCGCGCCTGGCGTTGCGATCGTGATGCGCTGTTGGAGATCGAGGCTCGGCACGTGGTTGCGACCACCGCCGAGCCGACGCTCTGGCTGCCGGTTTGGAGCGACGGCGCCGTGGCCGCTCCAGCGTTCCTTTCGACGCGACCCTTGATGCTGGCGCGACTGCTGTCACGCGCCGCGAGTTCCTGGCCGCAGCGCGAGACGCTCGGTGGAGCGCTGCCGTTGGGAGCGCGTTTGCTTCCCGAATCACTGGTTGGTTTTAGTCGTGTCGCCGATCTCCCGGAGCCCACCGGCAGGATCGCGCTGCTGGCGATACCGGCCCGCAGCGATGGTGTGCGGGTGTGGTTGCCAGGCGAAACCTTCTCTTTGTATGGCGACGATGTGGTCGAACGCGCGGAGCTGCTGAATGCCGTAGCGGTCAAGAGCGCGCGCTAGCCCGGATCACGCGCGCTCGCGATACTCGACGGCACGCGATAGCGGTGCACACCGCTCACTCGCCACAGCACGCTGCCGGTGCTTTCAGACACCGTCCGGGCTACCATCCCGCCCCGCGCGCGCTTTTTCGCGCGCCCCTGCCGTGTACCGAGAGGTCGAGCCGTTCGTGAATGACCCTAGTCGAGAGTCTCTGTCAGCAGCGTTGGCCCGTTCGCAGCGCATTGCGGTGATGACCGGCGCGGGCGTATCCGCCGAGTCCGGCGTTCCGACCTTCCGCGGCGCGGGCGGACTCTGGAACGGCCATCGCGCCGCCGACCTCGCCACACCGGAAGGGTTCAGCCTCGATCCGGTGTTGGTTTGGGAGTTCTACGATCAACGCCGCACGCACCTGGCGACCTGCGCGCCCAATCCGGCCCATCGCGCGTTGGCCGCTCTCGAACGGCGCTGTGCCGACTTCACGCTGATAACGCAGAACGTCGACGGGCTGCATCAGTTGGCCGGGAGTGACAACGTGCTGGAACTGCACGGCAACATCTGGCAGTTGCGTTGCGTGCAAGGGTGCGGTGGCGCCGAGGATCGTCGCGCGCCGTTGCCAAGACCATTGCCGCCACGTTGTGCGTGCGGCGCTGCCATGCGACCCGGTGTCGTCTGGTTCGGTGAGTCGCTGCCAATCGACCGGTTTCAGAGCGCAGCCGCAGCCGCGACTCGTGCCGAGCTGTTCTTGGTGATCGGCACCAGCAGCTTGATCGAGCCAGCCGCATCGCTGACCCGACTGGCGCACGCTTCGGGTGCTCGCGTGATCGAGGTCAACCCCGATGAGACGCCGGTGTCGACACTGGCGCATGACGTGGTTCGCAAGACGGCGGCGGGAGCGCTGTCGCGTCTGGTTGGTCAGGAGGTCGTGTGAGTCGACATCTGCATCTCGACCCGATCGGCGGCGTCGCGGGCGACATGCTGCTCGGTTTGTGGATCGATCTCGGTTTGCCGCTCGAGGCGTTGCAATCGCTGGCATCGCAGTTGGGGCTGGACGATGTGAAGGTCCAAGCCGCGCCAGTGACGCGCGCCAGCTTGGCCGCGACACACGTGACGGTTTCGGTGCGCGGGCAGGTCGAGGGTCCGGCACGGCAGGAGCTCGCGCACGACCATGAGCATCTGCATCACCACGCCGAGCCGCATTCGCATCGTCACGAACATCCGCACTCGCCTCACCATGCCGATGAGCACTCGCATCAGCACCCACATCTGTCTCACGATCACGGCCGAACACTCGGCCAGATGCTGATGCTGATCGAAAGCGGAGCGCTGCCGCCACGCGCGGCGACACTCGCACAGCGTGCGATCAGGCTGTTGTTCGAAGCCGAAGCGACGGCGCACGGCCTATCGATCGACGCTGTGCATTTGCACGAGGCCGGTGCCGACGACGCGCTGATCGACATTCTGGGGACCGCAATCGCGCTGGAGGCGCTGCAGATCGACTCGGTGTCGTGCAGCGTGCCGCTGCCGATCGGCGGTGGTCACGTGAGCTGCGCGCACGGCTTGATGCCGGTGCCGGTGCCGGCTGTTGCCGAATTGCTGAGGGGCCTGGCGGTTGTGGGCGGCCCGGTGCAGCGCGAAACGATCACCCCTACCGGCGCCGCGTTGTTGCGCGCGATGGTCACGCAGTTCGGTCCGGCCCCGCCGATGACGATCGATCGCAGCGGCAGTGGTGCCGGCGGGCGCGATACGCCGCTGGTCCCGAACATCGTGCGCGGGATGCTCGGTCGTACCGCTGCCGGGCCATCGCAGCGCACCGTGACGGTGCTGGAAACGGCGCTCGACGACATCCTGCCGCAAGACGTGCCGGTGTTGATCGAGGCGCTGCTGGCACGCGGCGCACGCGACGCGATGGTCACACCGGTGACGATGAAAAAGGGCCGGCCTGGTTTGCTTCTGACCGTGATCGCCGACGCTCACACCGCCCGCGGGCTGGCGGAATTCGTGCTGGATCATAGTCCGGCACTCGGGATTCGGATGCGTGAGGAAACGCGGCTGGAATGGGACCGGGACTTCGTCAGCGTCGCCACACCGTGGGGCAGCGTGCGCATCAAACGTGCCCTCGATTCCGCCGGCGGGGTACGCCGCGGAAGGCCCGAGTTCGACGATTGCGCTCGGGCTGCCGCGGCATCCGGTGTGTCTGCCGACGAGGTCCGGCGACGCGCGCAACAGTTGTTCGATGACACGCTGCGCGACGACAGCCGGCGAGAGGATTCGTGATGAGCCTGCCCCGCAGTTTTTACGTCACCACACCGATCTACTACGTCAACGACAAGCCGCACATCGGTCATACCTACACCACCGTCGTGGCCGATTGCTTGGCGCGCTATCACCGGATGTGCGGCGACGACGTCTGGTTTCTGACCGGCACCGATGAACACGGACAAAAAATCGAGCGCGCAGCTAAGGCGCGCGGGATCGACCCCAAGACGTTGGCCGACGAAGTGGTCGAGAACTACAGGCAGCTTTGGCCGGCACTGTCGATCAGCCACGATGACTTCATTCGTACGACCGACAAGCGACATCGCGATGGTGTGTACGCGCTGCTGGAGAAGATCAAACGCGTCGCTCCCGACGCCATCTACAAAGGCAGCTACCGAGGCCCCTACTGTACCGGCTGCGAGAGTTTCTTCGCTCCGTCGCAGATCGTCGACGGCAAGTGTCCCGACCAAGGCCATCCGGTCGAAGAGGTAGAAGAAACGTCGTGGTTCTTCCGCTTGTCAGCCTATCAGGAGAAGTTGCTGGCGCTGTACGAAGCGCACCCCGAATTCGTCCGCCCCGAGACGCGACTCAACGAGGTGCGAGCGTTTGTCGCCAGCGGGCTGCGCGATCTCTCGATCTCGCGCAGTCGCTCGGTCGTCGGTTGGGGGATCCCGTTTCCGGGCGATGACGAGCATGTGATCTACGTGTGGTTCGATGCGCTCACCAACTACCTGTCGGCGCTCGGCTACGGCCAGAGCGACGATTCGTTGGTCAAGCGGTTTTGGACCACGATGCAGGGGGAGTCGCTGCACATCGTGGGGAAAGACATCCTGCGATTTCACGCCGTGTACTGGCCTGCGTTCCTGATGGCGGCGCAAGAATCGCTGCCGACCACGGTACTCGGTCATGGCTGGTGGTTGCGCGACAACGCCAAGATGAGCAAATCGCTCGGCAACGTGGCGCGCGTCGAACCGCTCTTGGCCGATTTCGGCGCCGATGCGGTGCGTTGGTTTCTGTTGCGCGAGATTCCTTTGGGAATGGACGGCTCTTATTCCGACGAGGCGATCTTCGATCGCAGTAACTCCGACTTGGCCAACAACATCGGCAATTTGTACTCGCGCGTGACCACGCTGATCGAGAAGGGTGAATCGGGACTGATCCCCGGCGGCGTCTTGTTGGAGGACGAGCCGTTGGCCACTGCGGCAGCCGCTGCGCGCGTCACCTATCGCGACGCCATGGAGCGGAACGAGACCTCGTTGGCACTGAGAGCCTTGACCGATTGGTCGGATGCGCTGAACAAGTACTTGGTACGTCAAGAACCGTGGAAACGTGCCGGACGTGAAGCCGACTGCACGCGAGTTCTCGCCACCGCAGCGCAGCACTTGGCGCAACTCGCGCTGCGGCTCGCTCCCGCGATGCCGGTGGCGAGTGCACGACTGTGGTCGATTCTTGGACTAGGTGACGATCCCGCAGCGTTGATCGCGCGCGGCACCGATCTATTCGCAGCTGAAGCGCTGCCGGTGGCAGGCCGGCGGGTGCGCGCGGGAGAAGCGATCTTCCCGCGGCTCGATCGCAAGGCGATCTTCGGCGATCTCGCTTCGCGTCCTGGACCGGCGCCGCCGGTGGAGAGGAAACCTGTGAGCTCGACAGAACCCGAAAAGCAAAAGAGTGCGCTTCCCGAGGGATTGATCGAGATCGATCAGTTCTTCCAAACCAAGCTGCGCGTGGCCAAGGTACTGGTCGCCGAGAAACACCCCAGCGCGGACAAACTCTTGCGATTGGAGGTCGATCTGGGTGACGAGAAGCGGCAGATCGTGGCGGGGATCGCCAAGGCGTATCTACCAGAGCAACTGGTGGGGCGCACGATCATCGTCGTGGCAAATCTCAAGCCGGCGATGCTGCGCGGCGTGGAGTCTCAAGGCATGCTCCTGGCAGCAACCGGCCCCGATGGCGTGCCTCACTTGCTGGGTGTCGATGCGGAGGTGCCGCCGGGCGCGAAGGTCGGTTAGAGGCGGACGTCATGGTTTACTCACAGGCCTCGCAACTTCCTGGTGCGGCACACACGTTCCCTGCATTGGCGTTACCGGATCAGGTCTTGCTGGCCGATCCTCGCGACTTCGACGCGCTGTACGCGATCAATCCACACATGGTCGATGGCTCGGGAGCGCTCAAGCGGATCGATCGCACTCTCGCGCGCAATCAGTGGGACGCTTGGCGTGCCGCATTGGAATCGTCGGCGTTGCGTGTGACCGTGGCGCCGCCACTCGACGGTTTCCCCGACCTGGTGTTTTGCGCCAATCAAGCGCTGCCGATTGCGGCGGGTGTTTGCGCCGATGGCGTGGCGCGCGTGGTTCCCTCGCGCATGGCACACCAAGAGCGACGCGGCGAGGTGTCGCACATCGTGGCGCAGTTGGAGCGGCTCGGTCATCGGGTCGCGCCGCTGGAAGGAACGGCGACGCGGCTCGAAGGGATGGGAGATGGGCTCTGGGTGCATGGTCGCCGCTTGTTGTTGGGTGGTGTCGGACCGCGCACGGCGCGCGAGGCCTGGGATGAACTCTCGGAACGCTACGACGTGCCGATCGCCACGCTGACGTTGAGCGATCCTGACTTCTATCATCTCGATACCGCATTGGCGGTACTCGATGATCGCTCTTGCCTGTGGTTCCCACGCGCACTCGATGCCGCGGCGCAACGGATGGTCGAGGCGCTGTTTCCGCAGCTGATCGTCGCCGATGAGGAAGAGGCTCGGACCAAACTCGCCTGCAACGCCTTTTCGGACGGGCGAGGCCATGTCTATGTCGAGGCCACGGCAGCCCACACGATCGCGGCGTTGCAACGCTCGGGATATTCGGTAACGACCCTTCACTCCTCGGAGTTTCTGAAGTCTGGAGGCTCCCTGTTCTGCATGAAGCTGCTGTTCGGGCCCGTTGTCGTTTGAGCCATTCCGGCTTGTTCTCGATACAGGGTTTTGCAATTGGGATGCAACCGAGGCCCCGCAATCGGCGTAGATTGTGGCCATGCGTGCGCGGCTTGCCGTGGTGGCCTGCCTCACCCTCGTCGGCTCAATCGACATGGTCCGAGCGATCGAAAGGGGTGCGCGCGCGTCCACCGATCGTGCCCAGGAATTCTCGTATTCGGGCTTCACATTGCGCGACTCGGTGTTGGCGTTGCCCGCCGACGAACGAGCACGTCTACGCGACGCGTTGTGCCGCTCGGCTGAGCTGGAGCTCAATCCTCGTCGCCGGGACGAGGCTTCCTCGGAGCTGTTCGTGGTGACCACCGATGTGCCGGGTCGTGGTGTCGCGCAACGGCTCCTGGCGCACTTGGACGCGACGCGCGAACGTGTGGCGAGTTCGTTGGGCACCTCGGGCACGGTTCGATTGCAGACCGAACCGGTACACGTCTACGTGTTGGCGAGTGCGCACGCCTATCAACGATTGCTCAGCCGCGCGCAGCAGTTGTCATGGAGTGCCGGTTTTTATCACCCGTCGGGGTTCATCGCGCTCAACGGACAATGGCCGACGCAGGAGTTTTTGTACCGCTATCTGATGCATGAGGCGACGCATGCACTGATCGATCGCATGGTGCGCAAGACGGGCGTCGAGTTGCCGCGTTGGCTCGAGGAGGGGTTTGCCGACTACATCGGGCATGCCGATCTGGTGCGCGGCGAGTTGTATCCGGGCCGACATCGCGACCGCTGGGCTGGTAGAGCGTTCGATCAACGTGCCGATTCGTTCTTGCTGGTACCGTCGGCAGCGCGGCTGGATGCGGCACAAGTCAAGGCGGTCGTGCGCCGAGGCGAGGCGCTGTCGCTGCGCGACCTCTTCACGCTCGATTCTCGATCTTTCTACGGGGCGAACCGGCAGCGCTACTATACGCAAGCCTGGATGGCGGTCGAGTTCTTGCATCACGGTCAGGCCGACTGGGACACAGCCGGGTTCCCGAGTTTCTTCCGCGCGGTTGCCGAAGGGACACCCTTGAGCGAAGCGTTCCAGCGCGTTTACGGCACTCAGCCGGAAGCCCTGGACGAGGCGTTCCATAAGTTCGCATTGCAGTTCTAGAAGTTGGCCACGCGCTCGTCGTCGATTCGCCGTTGCGGCGTCCGTGCATGGGGTGGTCGCGCCGGCATGAGTCTGAAGAGAGCGTGGTCGCAACACCGGACTGTAGTCCGCGCACGGCGTGACCGACCGATGACGGAGTGTCGCAGCCCGTTACGGGACCCGCGCCACCGTCCAGCGTAGCCGGCCGAATCGATCGTTGTGCGTCGCAATCTCCACGTACGCGTGATGCCTGAGCGCTGCGGCCACCCTGCCCGCTTGTGACGGTGAGTGCTCCAGCAGCAACGCCCCGCCCGGTGCCAATCGCTGAGGGGCTCCGGCGATCAGTGTGCTGATCAACATCATGCCGCCGTCCGCTGCCACCAACGCAAGCCGCGGGTCGTGATCGCGAACCTCGGGCTGCAGGTGCGGCATTTCATCGCTGCCGACGTACGGTAGGTTGGCGACGATCAGATCGGCCCGCGTGTCGGGCGACAATGGCTCCAGCAACTTGCCGCGCAGGAACGTCACGCGCGAGGAGAGGCCGGTGGCCTTGGCGTTTTCTTGCGCCAGTTGCAGCGCGTCGTCGGAGACGTCCGTTGCGATCACCTTGAGGCGCTTGTTCGCATAGGCCAGCGCCAACGCAATACACCCGGTACCGGTGCCGATGTCCAATGCCAAACGAGCGCGATCATCGGGCACCAAGCTGCGTGCGAACACCGCCATGTCTTCGGTCTCAGGGCGTGGAATCAAGGCGCGACGATCGGTCTTCAGGTCGAGTTCGAGAAACGGCCAGTGACCAAGGATGTGCTGCAACGGCTCACGCGTCGCCCGCCGCTCGATCCATTCCATGTATGACGCGGCGAACTCGGCTTTTGGTTCGCGATCCTCCACCATGACGAGTTGCGCGTAGTTACCACCCATCCGCTCGACCAAGAGCTGCTCAGCCTCCCAGGCCGCTTGCTCGATGCCGGCGGCAGCGAGCCGCTCGCGGCCCTGGTGCAACAGCTCGAGAAAGGTGCGTGCAGTGCTCAGCGTGAAGTCTCCGTCTTCAAGCGCTCGGCTTGTTCGGCGGCGGTCAGCGCGGAGATCAACTCTTGCAGGTCGCCTTGCACAACCTGATCGAGGCGATGCAGCGTCAACCCGACACGATGATCGGTCACGCGATTCTGTGGAAAGTTGTAGGTCCGGATCTTCTCGCTTCGATCTCCGCTGCGGACCATACTCTTGCGCTCGGCCGCCTCTTTGTTGTGCTGCTCCTGCTGCATCTTGTCCAAGAGGCGCGCGCGCAAGACCTTCATCGCCTGCGCCTTGTTCTTGTGCCAACTCTTCTCATCCTGGCACTGCACCACCAGTCCAGTGGGGAGATGCGTGATCCGCACGGCCGACTGCGTCTTGTTGACGTGCTGGCCGCCGGGGCCGGAGGCGCTGAAGCTGTCGATTCGCAGCTCCTTGTCCTCGTCGATCTGGACTTCGACCTCCTCGGCTTCAGGCAGCACCGCGACGGTTGCGGCCGAGGTGTGAATGCGCCCTTGCGATTCGGTGGCAGGGACACGTTGAACGCGATGCACACCCGATTCGAACTTGAGTTGAGAAAAAGCACCTGGGCCGGTGACATTGGCGATCGCTTCTTTCACGCCGCCGGCGTCGCTGTAAGACACATCCATCAACTCGAAGCGCCAACCGAGGTTCTCGGCATAGCGTTGATACATCCGCACCAACTCGCCGGCGAACAGGCTGGCTTCATCGCCGCCGGTTCCGGCGCGAACCTCGAGCACAACGCTCTTGTCGTCGTTGGGATCTTTGGGGAGCAAGAGCGCTTGGAGTTTCTGGGCGAGTTCCACCAGCTTCGGCTCGAGTCGAGCAAGTTCCTCACGCGCCATGCTTCGCATTTCATCGTCACGCTCGTCGCGCAGCATCGTCTTGGCGTCATCGAGTGCTGCGGCGGTGGCGCGCAGGTCGCGCCACGCGCTCACCACCGGTTGCAACTCGGAGTACCGCATCGCCGCTTCTTTGTATGCCGTGGGATTGGCCGCGATCTCGGGTACGCCCATGCGCGCGCCAACCGTCTCGAAGTCCTCCTCGAGGCTGTTGAGGCGCTGGACCATGTTGTCGCTGAGACCGTGGCTCATGGGGCGGAAGCTCGCAGGGGATGAGTTACCGAGGACGGAAAGACGAAACGCTACACCGAGGAAACGGCGACGGCCAGATGGTGCGAGCGACGCTACAACACGACGGTGTTTGGGTTTCCTTCGATTTCGCAGGCTCGGTCGAACGCCGCGAGCGCGACCTCGATCATCGCGTCATCGGGTGGCGCGGTGGTGATCCGCTGCAGCCACATGCCGGGTGCGGCCACTGCCAGCGCCCAACCGCTCTTCATGTGCTTGGCGGTGAAGCGAATCACCTCATAGCTCAAGCCCGCAATGAACGGCACCAACACCAGTCGCGATGCCGCTTTGGCCCACAGCGGCCACGCACCCGGGATCAGGCTGAACACACCGACCGAAACCAACATCACGATCAACAGAAATGACGTGCCGCACCGCGGATGGAAGGTGGTGAAGGATTGCACGGTGGCCACGTCCATGCCGCGTTTCGCTTCGTAGGCGTGCACGACCTTGTGTTCGGCGCCGTGGTAGCGAAAGAGTCGTTTGATGTCCGGCATCAAACCGATCAGCAACATGTAGCCCAAGAAAATCGCCACACGGATCAGTCCCTCGACCAGATTGAATCTGACGCCATTGCCGAGTGCCGGCCAAAGCAAGTGCAACCCTTGAGTCAACGCGAGCGGCAACAGGAAGAACAGCCCAATCCCCATCACCATGGCCAGCGCCAAGCTGCCCCAGATTTGCCAATCGATACCGCCGGTTTTCTTGGCCGCAGTCCTGGCTGCGCTCGCAGATTCGGCGGCAACGGGATCGTCGGTCGTGTCGACAGGCTCGGCAGTCGCTTCTTCGGGGAAGGCGTTTTCGGTGGAGAAGTTGAGCGCTCGAATCCCGAGCGCAAGCGACTGGATCAAGACAGCAGCGCCGCGCAACACCGGCACCTTCAGCCAAGGAAATCGCACCGTCCACGACGGGATGGTCTCGGAGAGCATCGCCACCGTGCCGTCTGGACGGCGCACGGCAACGGCGAACGCCTTGGGCGATCGCATCATCACCCCCTCCAACACCGCTTGCCCACCCAGCAAGGCACTCTCTTGAGCGAGCACGAGTCGGAGTAGCAGTCGCCGTCGATTCATATCAGCGTTTACGACTTACCAGCTTTGCGCTTTTCGGCCAGCTTCTCGGTCTTGTTGTAGCGGCGCTGGAACCTCTCGACACGTCCTGCCGTGTCGACCAGCTTCTGCTTTCCAGTGAAGAAGGGGTGACAGGCGGAGCACAACTCCACGCGCAACTCTTCGTTCTTCGTGCTGCGGGTTTGGAAGGCATTGCCGCACGCGCAGATCACATTGACCACGTCGTATTTCGGATGGATCGAGGGTTTCATCGACGTTCCCTGCCGGACCAAGGCCGGCTCTGTCGCGGGGATAGCGGCCTACCCCATGTGGGCCACGGATCCGCGAAGCCGGGGGATTCTAGGGGGTTTGGGGCGCGGAGGCCAGCCCGAGTCGCCACTTGCTGCTCGACGCTCGACCGCGGGCGAATGGATTAGAGCGAGTGGCGGTAGTACTCGAGCCCCTGCATCAGTTGGTCGAAGACCCGCCTTGCGTCGCGATCTCGCGGGGTTTGCGCCGCCTTCGGCTCCCGCTCCGGGATCAGGTTCTGACTGACCACGAACGCTCGGATCAAGTCGTAGAGCCGCTCGGGCGAAAGGCGGCGGCGGGCCAGGAACAAGCGCCGGGCTGCGTAGTTGCCGCTGTCGCCGGTGATCCGAGCGTAGCGGTTGATCACCGCGCTCCGCTCGCTGGCGATCCGCAGGATCTCTTGGGGAGATTGATTCCCCACCTGCGCGGCGGCTGTCAGCAGCGCTCCATACGAGCGCTGAAGTTCGAGCGCGCGACGGGACCGGGACGGAGTGACCATCCGATCGCGCCGTGACGCGTAACTGGACGCCGCGATCTCGAGCACCTCGCGCACCGACAGCAGCCGCGGCTCGGCCAACCAGCGGGCTGGAAGTTGGCGCATCAGGTCGCGTGCGCTGTAGACCGCGTTCCAGGTGATGCCGTCGGCCACCGCGTGCAGCCCGCGTGCCGCGCGCTGCCGTTCCCACCAGGTGTGTTCGCGCAGGAATCGTTCGACCACGCGCGGTCGACGCGATAGCACTGCGGCGGCGAGTTGCGGTTCGAGACCGGCGTGATGCAACAACCGCAGTCGCGAGGTTTTTTCAAACGCAGCATCGAAGCGACGCAGCGCGCGGTCGCGACGGTAGCGCTGCAGCGGTTTGCGTTTGCCCGAGATCAACCAATCACGGATCTGCGCAAACTGCTGCACGATCCGGCGTGCCATCAGCCGCTGCTCGGTGATGGTGGTCGACCAGATCGGCCCATCGTCGAAGCGATACTCACGGTGAAACAGACCGAATTGCCGCACCGAGCCGTAATCGATGATGCCGCCGTCGGCGAGCACGTTATCGCCGTCCCAATCCAGCCATACGAACAGGTACTCGCTTTCGAACAGCGCCGCGTAGGTGCCGAAACGCTCGGCGATCGAGTCGGTCATCGCTTCGTATCGCTTCGTTCCGCGGACTTTGCGCAATTGGCCGTTGAGCACCTGACGTTCGATCCAGGCGTCGGCAACCCCTTTGACGCCGGCTCGATTACCTTGTCGGTTGTGCACGAAGAAGTGCGACGGGCGCAGCAGATTTCGGCCCGCGCGCACGTTGATGCCATAGCCGTTGGGGAGCGACAGGATGGCGAGTTGACGCTCGGTCCCCATCCCATTGTGGTTGAGCGTCTCGCTCATCAGTGCAGCGCCGAATCCGTCTTCGATCGAGGCGGTGCCGCAACCGTAGTTCGCAACGCGACTACCGGTCTTGTAGTAACGCTTGGTCCACGCAGTGGCGGGGCACAATCGCGTGACACCTGTGCCGCAACTGCTGACATCCCATCCACCGCGACGGGTGGTGAGACAACCATTCCAAATGCTGCGTCCGTCTCCGGAGGTTTTTCCGATGCGGCTCGGATGCTGCATCTGCAGGTAGCGCGTCGCCATGAACGTGCCGGGCAACAGGTCTTCAGGATCGACCTCGGCGCCGTTCCTCTCGTCGTATTCGTTGACGATCTGCAGCGCGAAGGTCTCGAGAATCACGCGTTGCAACGCGACGGTGAGTCGATCGGGATGTTCCTCGGGGATCAACCCCATCTCGCGCGCCAGCTCGAAGTTGAAGTAGACGACCTGCGCACCGTGAATGCGGCGCGCCCTGTATCCAACCCAGCCATCGGGCACCCGCGCTTGAAACGGATGGCGACCGTCGAGTTGACGAAAACCTGCGTAGGGGTCGAAGCGTGCGCGATGCACGCGTGCTGAGCCCATCGCCCAAAAACCTCCCGAGTCCGCCCCGACATCGAGCCGACCTGACTCAACTAATTGGGCCGATAGGGCTTGGCGGCAAGTTTCGCGGCGTACAGGGGGTCGAGCGCGGCGGCTCGGCTAGGCCGCCATGCTGTCGAGGAATTCGCGGTTCGACGAGGTCTTTCGCAGGCGGTCGAGCAGCAGTTCCATGGCCTCGACCGCGTTCATCTGGTCGAGCGCCTTGCGCAAGACCCAGACCCGCCGGAGTTGGTCGTCACTCATCAGCAGCTCTTCCTTGCGGGTCCCGGAAAGGGCCACGTTCAGTGCCGGGAAGATGCGTCGGTCGGCCAGGTCGCGGTCGAGGACGATCTCCATGTTGCCGGTTCCTTTGAACTCCTCGTAGATCACCTCGTCCATTCGCGATCCCGTATCGATCAGCGCGGTCGCCAGAATCGTGAGCGAGCCGCCCTCCTCGACCTTGCGGGCGGTGCCGAAGAACTTCTTGGGGCGGGCCAGCGCGGCGGCGTCGATGCCACCCGAGAGGATCTTGCCGGTGGTTGGCTGCACGGCGTTGTAGGCCCGGGCGAGGCGCGTGATCGAGTCGAGCAGTATCACGACATCCTTCCCCATCTCGACCATCCGCTTGGCTCTCTCGAGCACGATCTCCGCGACACTCACATGTCGCGTTGCCAGTTCGTCGAAGGTAGAGGCGACGACCTCACCCTTGACGGTGCGCTGCATGTCCGTGACTTCTTCCGGCCGCTCGTCGATCAACAACACGATCAGCGTGGTCTCGGGGTGATTCTCGGCGATCGCCGCGGCGATCGTCTGCAGGAACATCGTCTTGCCGGTGCGTGGCGGGGCCACGATCAAGCCGCGCTGCCCTTTACCGATCGGACTCAGCAGATCGATCACGCGGCCGGTAAGGTTGTGCTTGTCTGTTTCGATCTTGAGCATCGCGTCGGGATGCCACGGGATCAGATCCTCGAACTTCTTGCGTGGTGTCACGAGATCGGCCGACAGTGTCTCGAGAAAGTCCATTTCGGCCAGCGCAAAATACTTCTCGCCGCGGCGTGGGGGGCGCAGCGGTCCGGTGACCATGTGACCGGTGTCGAGTCCGAAGCGGCGAACGATGTTGGGCGACACGTAGATATCGTCCGGGCCGGGCAGATACGACTGCTCGGGCGAACGCAGAAATCCATACCCTTCGGGCAGCAGCTCGAGCACGCCACGCGCGACCACGCGTTCACCGTTGCGCACCTTCTCCTGCACCACGCGCTGCACCAATTCCGGCCGGCGAATCAGCGAGACTCCGTCGATGCCGAGTGACTTGGCCAATCGCACCAACTGCGCGATGCGGATCTCTTTGAGTTCCTGGACATTCATCGAAGGTTCCCTTGGGCAGCGTGGTCGGCCACGCGCTGGCGAATCAGTTTTTGTAGTTCGGCGATCCCTGCGCCGGTCTCGGATGAAGTGGTAATCACCGGGATCGACTCATGCAGTTTCCAGATGCGGCGCAATGCGTCGGCGGCCCCGGCAGCAGCGCCCCGCGAGAGTTTGTCGGCCTTGGTCAACACGATGCACGTGGCGATGTCCCGCTCGCTCAGTGCATCGCGCACTTGGTGGTCGATCGGCTGCGGCTCGTGGCGGATGTCGACGAGTTGCAGCACGAGCGCCAACGGCGCGCGGCCATCGATATAGGCGGTGATCCAGTGGGCCCAGTCTTCGCGCCGCTGTTTGGCGATCTTGGCGTAGCCGAAGCCGGGCAGATCGACCAGATAGTGGCCGCCCGCTTCGATCGAATAGAAATGCAGCTCACGCGTGCGGCCCGGCGTCTTGCTGACCCGCGCCAATCCGCTCGTGGCCGCCAGTCGATTGAGCAAGCTCGATTTGCCCACGTTGGACCGCCCCATCAGGGCGACCTCGGCGCGGCCGTCGCGCGGGTAGTCCTCGGCGCGCACAGCGACCCGAGCGAGTCGGGCCTCGGAAGGCGTCACTTCATCCTCACATCCAGCATCAAGCGGCTGCCCGCGGGCAACGGTTGATGCGGTCGGTTGGGCCTGCCGTAGGGACGGATGTGACGTCCGAGAGGCGTTAGGCCCGGTTGGAGGTGCGCTGGAGCGAGAGCCGCGTCAGTGTGCGCGCGGTTGGTCCTTGGTACCCGCACTCACCATTCCGATTCCGGTGGGCGGGCGCTCCAGAGCACGTGGTAACACCTCGTCCATGTGGCTGACGAGCACGATCTCGAGGTCGGCTTGGACATCCGGTGGAATGTCGGCCAAGTCTTTCTCGTTGTCGCGCGGCAGGATCACGGTGCGGATCCCGGACCGGTGTGCGGCCAACACTTTCTCCTTGATCCCACCCACGGGCAAGACTTTTCCGCGCAGCGTGATCTCACCGGTCATCGCCACATGGGCGACCGCCGGGATGCCGGTAAGGAGTGAAACCAGCGCGACAGCCATGGCGGTTCCGGCCGAGGGACCATCCTTCGGGATCGCCCCTTCGGCCACATGGATGTGGATATCGCTGTTCTTTTGGAACTCGGGGTTGATCCCTAGCTCGGCAGCTCGCGATCGCACGTAGGTGAGCGCCGCGTTGGCCGACTCTTGCATCACCTGACCGATCTGCCCGGTGATCAAAAGAGTTCCTTTACCGGGAACCGCGGAGACCTCCGGGGCAAGGATCTCGCCCCCGAACGCGGTCCAGGCTAGACCGGTCGCGACGCCGATTTCGTTGTTAGCGCGCGCCTCGGGGGGCCGAAAGCGCGGCACGCCCAACAGATCCGAGAGGCTCTCGGTCTTCACCTCGTAGCCCCCTTCCCATTCCTTCTCGACGAACTTGCGCGCCAGCTTGCGACACGCGCGTGAAAGTTCGCGCTCCAGGGCGCGCACGCCCGCCTCGCGCGTGTACCGCTCGACGATCGACTGCAACGCATCGCCTGCGAACGTCACGTTCTTCTTGGCCAAGCCGGTGGAGTCGAGTGTCTTGTTGACGAGGAAGCGTTCGGCAATCGCCAACTTCTCGGGGTATGTGTAACCGGCGATTCGAATGACCTCGAGTCGATCTTGGAGCGGTCCGGGGATCGTGTGGCCCACGTTGGCGGTGGCAATGAAGAACACATCCGACAGATCGAACTCGGTGTCGAGATAGTGATCCACGAAGCTGTGGTTTTGCTCCGGGTCGAGCACTTCCAGCAACGCAGCCGATGGATCGCCACGAAAATCGGTCGCCATCTTGTCGAGTTCGTCCAACAGAAATACCGGATTGCGCGTGCCGCACTTTTTGAGTCCTTGAATGATGCGACCCGGAAACGCGCCGATATAGGTGCGGCGATGGCCGCGAATCTCCGCTTCGTCGCGGACACCGCCGAGTGAGATGCGCACGAAGTTGCGGCCTGTGGCGCGTGCGATCGATCGCGCCAGCGAGGTCTTGCCGACCCCGGGAGGACCGAGGAAACAGAGAATCGCGCGCTGCGGCTTTTCGGGGGCGAGTCGGCGCACCGCAAGGTGCTCGAGAATTCGCTCCTTGACCTCTTCGAGTCCGAAATGATCGTCTTCCAGAATGCGCCGCGCGCGGCGCAAGTCGCGTTTTTCGTGTGAGCGCTGGGTCCAGGGCACTGCGATCAACCAGTCGAGGTAGGTCCGGCTGACGGTCGCTTCGGCCGAGACAGACGGCATCGCCTCCAAGCGCTTCAACTCGGCGACCGCTTTTTCTTTGGCTTCGTCCGGCATGCCGGCCGCTTCGATTTTCTGCGCAAGATCTTCGAAGTCGTTGTCTTTGACGCCGCGTCCCAGCTCCGATTGCAACGCCTTGATCTTCTCCGATAGGTAGTACTCGCGTTGCGCCTTCTCGAGGTTTTGTTTGACCTTGACGCCGACCTTGTGGTCAAGCCGCAGTTTGTCGATCTCGAGCTCGATGATCTGCACCACCCGCTCTAACCGTTCGCGCACGAACGTGCGCTCGAGCAATTCCTGCTTGATCTCGGCCGACACCAACAGGTGCGCAGCGATCGTGTCGGCCACGCGCGATGCGTCGGTAATCTTGATCGCTGACAGCAGCGTCTCGGCCGGCAGACCGGGGTTGAGCTTGACGTAGTTTTCGAACAACGAAACCGCCTGGCGCGACAGGTCGGTCACCTCCATCGCGTCCGCTCCGTGATCGTGCAGCGGCTTGACCTCGGCCACCAAATAGCCGGCAGCGACTCGCTCGATATCGAGCGCGCGAGCCCGCGAGATCCCTTCGACAAGGATCCTGACGTTGCCGCTGGCAACCTTCAGCGACTGCACGATGTTGACGATCGTACCGACGGTGTGGATCGAGTCGCCTTCCGGATCGTCGATGCGCGCATCGCGTTGGCAGGCCAGGAAGATCCTTCGCTCAGCCCCAGTACCCAACACCGATTCGAGAGCTGTGAGCGATGACTGACGCCCAACCACGAACGGGACCATCGTGCGCGGAAACACCACAGCCTCGCGCAGCGGCACCATGGGCAGTTTCTCGATACCGGTCGAACCCATCCCGACTCCGCGCCCCGACCTGTACCGCAGGCCAGCAATCGATCGCGGGCCGAAGCCGGGGTGGCGGTAGTTATAACCGACTTATCAGCCGGCTTTCTCGACCCAGCGCAGGATTTCGCCTTCCTTACCCTCGGGCCGCTCCACCATATCTTTGGTGATCACAAGGTCACGACGCCCCTGTGCCGACGGTAGTTCGAACATGAAGTCGAGCATGATCTCTTCCATGATCATGCGCAGTCCGCGCGCACCGATCTTGCGATCCATCGCCTTGCGCGCGATCGCCGCCAGCGCGTCCGGGGCAAATTCGACCTTCACGTCCTCGAACTCGAAGATCTTCTTGTACTGCTTCACCAGCGCGTTGCGTGGCTCACACAGAATCCGCACCAACGCCTCCTCGTCGAGGTCTTCGAGGGTGGCGATGATCGGAAGCCGGCCGACGAACTCGGGGATCATGCCGAAGCGCACCAGGTCGTGCGGCTGCGTATCGTGCAACAGCGGCCCGACCTTCTTGTCCTTCTTCCCTTTCACCTCGGCTTGGAAGCCGAGTTGCTTCTTGCCCAGTCGCGCCTCGAGAATCGAGTCCAGCCCCACGAACGCGCCACCACAGATGAAGAGGATGTTGGTGGTGTCGATCGGGATGAAGTCCTGATGCGGATGTTTGCGTCCACCCTGGGGCGGGACGTTCGCGATGGTCCCTTCGAGGATTTTCAAAAGAGCCTGCTGCACACCCTCACCCGAAACGTCACGCGTGATGGATGGGTTTTCTCCTTTGCGGGCGATCTTGTCGACCTCGTCGATGTAGACGATGCCACGCTGAGCCTTCTCGACATCGTTGCCGGCGGCCTGCAGCAGCTTGAGCAGGATATTCTCGACGTCCTCGCCAACGTATCCCGCTTCGGTGAGCGTGGTGGCATCGGCAATCGCAAACGGCACCGACAGCATTCGTGCGAGCGTTTGCGCCAACAGTGTCTTACCGGTGCCGGTCGGGCCGATCATCAGGATGTTGGACTTTTGCAGTTCGACATCGGACTTGTTCTTGGAGTGCTCGAGTCGCTTGTAGTGGTTGTAGACAGCGACGGCGAGTTTCTTCTTGGCTTGGTGCTGGCCGATCACGTATTGATCGAGGAATTCTTTTATCTCGGCCGGCTTGGGGAGTCGCTTGTCGGAGCTCGTCTCTTCGGGCTCGCGCTCCTCGGCGATGATGTCGAGGCAAATATCGACACACTCGTCGCAGATATAGACGGTGGGTCCGGCGATCAGCTTACGGACGTCGCGCTGGCTCTTGTTGCAGAACGAACAGCGCAGTTCGTTTTCCTCTCCGCCCGTACCCTTGCGTTTCCCAGCCATCCGTTCCCCTTTCCAAACAACTCTTACCGGCGTTTATAGCAGCCCAATCCAAACCGCGCCCGCAAGGCCTACTTTCGGCGCTCGAGTACCTGGTCGACCAACCCGTATTGTTTGGCCTCCTCGGCGGAAAGGAAGTTATCGCGTTCCGTATCGACTTGAATCTTGTCGGTCGGTTGACCGGTGTGCGAGGACAGAATCTCGTTGAGCCGCTCGCGCATTCGCAAAATCTCGCGCGCGTGGATCTCGATATCGGTGGCCTGACCACGGGTCCCGCCGAGAGGCTGGTGGATCATGATGCGAGCGTTCGGCAACGCGGAGCGTTTCCCCTTCGCGCCCGCCGCCAGCAGCACCGCAGCCATCGACGCTGCCTGCCCCATGCACAGGGTTGCCACGTCAGGTTTGATGAACTGCATCGTGTCGTAGATCGCGAGACCGGCCGTCACGACGCCGCCGGGGTTGTTGATATACAAGTTGATGTCGCGATCGGGATCCTCCGCTTCCAGAAAGAGCAACTGGGCGGTTACCAGGTTCGCGATGTCATCGTTGATCCCGTGCTCTCCGTAGCTGTGGAGGAACACGATGTGATCCTTCAACAGGCGCGAATAGATGTCCCATTGGCGTTCATAGCGCGGGGTGGTTTCTACGACACTCGGAATAATCGGCATTTATCGGCCTCTGTCGCCGGTTTTCGGCTTCACACAATATCAGCCTGGCTTAAAAGCCAGTCAAGGCACTTGCCACGCAACACTTGTGCGGCGAATTCCTCCCCTACGCCGCGCTGTTTCATCCGCGAACGGACCTCGTCCAGCTTCATCCCGGCGTCCCGAGCCAGCATCTGCATGGCCAGTTCGAATTCCTCTCGCGAAAGCGTCATTCCTTGCTTGCGAACGACCGCATCGATCAGAATCTCCTCCTTGACCCGCCGCACGGCTCCCTCGCGCTCCTTCTCGAGGACTTGCTTCCAGTCGACGTCAACCTTGTCCGGATCGACCCCTTGGGAAGCCAAGTTCCGCCCGATGTCCTCGAGCCGCTGACGCAATTCGTAATCAATCATCGAATCGGGGGCGTCGAATGGATGCGCGTCCAGCAGTCGCTCCACAAGGCGGGTCTTGGCGGTGCGGTCGGCCTCCTGGTTCTTGCGCAAAAGAAGCCGTTCGCGCACCTTCTCGCGCAACTCGGCCACGCTCTCGACACCGAACGTCTTGACCAGGTCGTCCGTCAACTCGGGAACATCGGGAGTTTTGATCTCTTCGACGGCCCCAGTGAATGTCAGCGTTCTCCCACGGACCTCTTCGTTGGGGAAGTCTTGTGGATAGGTCACTTCGAAGCCGACATCGTCTCCTGCTCGCTTGCCGGTCATGGCCCGATCGAACTCCGGCAAGGTCCCCTGCCCACCGAGATGAACGGTATGTCGTTGCGACTGGAGCTTGATCGACCCGCCCAGCTCGACTCCGGTCAGTGTGACCGACACGTAGTCGCCGGCATGCGACACCCGGTCGGTAACGTCGACCAATTTGCCAAACGATTGACGGATCGCTTCCATCTCACGTTGCACCTCCTCGGCTTCCACCTCTACCGACGGACGCGCCACCTTCAAACCTGTGTACGGCTGCAATTCCAACTCTGGTAACACCTCGACATCGATGGCGAAGTTATAGGCCTCCCCCTCGCGAACCGGTTGCGGTGCCTCCTGGCCGTCGGGGAGCTTCAGCGACACCCCACCCGCGACCGGACGCAATCCTTCGCGGCGAATCGCCTCGGCGCTGAATCGTTCGACGAGCCGCTCTGCCGCTTCCGATCCGAGATCCTTTCCAATTCGTGCCCGCACCATCTCGAGCGGTGCCTTCCCTGGGCGAAACCCTGGCACCTTCACCTGCTTCGCGTAGGAGCGCAGCAGATCACCGTAGACCGTCTGAACATCGGTAGAAGGAACCTCGACGGCGAGTGCTTTCTTGATGGGCGAAAGGTGGGTGACATCGACTTTCATGCGGCTCGAATCCCCCGCAACGGCGGCGCCGCTGCATGTGGTGGAAGGCGTGAAAACAGGCCCTCGAGTGCTGTGCGCTGGTGGTGCGAAAGGGGGGACTCGAACCCCCACGGCCGTAGCCACGAGATCCTAAGTCTCGCGCGTCTGCCAGTTCCGCCACTTTCGCGTGCCGACCATTGTGCCGGGAGATTGGCCGGCAACAAAACGTGTGACGACAGGAGGTGACTCCCCGTCGCGACGTCGTTGTTGTGGGATCTGGTGAGCCGCCAGGGAATCGAACCCCGAACCCGCAGATTAAGAGTCTGCTGCTCTACCAATTGAGCTAGCGGCCCACTTTGTGACGCGCGGTGCGAAGAAAAACCGCTGCCGCAAATGCGCCGCGCATTATAGGGGTCGAGTTGAGGGACGCAAACTAGAAACAGGTGAATCGAAGAAGACATTCAGACGTTCAAACCTGAAGAGAAGATCCGACCCGAGACCCCCAGGCGGGGGGTTGGTGAGGGGAGCGGTAATAGGCACCTCCCGGAAGCCTCGAGTCGGTTGGTTGGTCACGCGGTAGGGGTCACCGGGGGGGATCGTTGACTCTCTGACCGCGTAACGGTTCCTAAGCCGGTGGTAGAACAACGGTGTCGATCACGTGGATCACGCCATTGCTCGTACCGATATCTGTTTTCACCACGCTGGCGTTGTCGACCTTCACCCCGGAAGAGGTGCTCACCGTCAGTGAGCCGCCTTGCAACGTTTTGGCGTTCGGCATCTTCACGAGATCAGCCGCCAACACCTTCCCCGAGACGACGTGGTAGGTCAGGATCGCTGTGAGCTTGGCTTTGTCCTTCAGCAGTGCCTCGACCGTACCGGGCGGGAGTTTGGCGAAGGCTTCGTCGGTCGGCGCGAACACCGTGAACGGGCCGGCCCCGTTGAGCGTCGATGTCAGGCCCGCAGCGTCGATCGCCGTCAAGAGGGTCTTGAAAGACCCGGCAGCCTGCGCGGTCTGGATGATTGTCTGCTTCGATGAAGCGGCCTTGTCATGTCCCACGCCAGCGAGTGCCGCCGGCGTCGAAACCAAGCATCCAATGAGTATTAGATAGCGATAACTCATGCTCTGTCTCCTTATGGTCCTGGACAGTACATGGACATAGATCTTCGGTCAAGGCTACAGGAGGATTTTCATCAAATGTCCAGGACATCAGCTAGAGTCTCGCTCATGAACGAGCTTCTCCCCCTTCGAGTCGTCGCCCGCCGCGCAGGACTGTCCGCCGACGTACTGCGCGCTTGGGAGCGCCGCTACAAGGCGGTTGTCCCTGTCCGAACCGACACCGGGCGCCGGATGTACAGCTCCGGCGACGTTGAACGTCTGATCTTGCTTCGCCGCTTGACGCTGGCTGGGCACTCGATCGGTCGGATCGCCGCCTACCCCTCGGAAAAACTGCGCGCGATGGCGAGTGAGGACAGTCGGCTGCGGGTCAGTTCAGAGGAGTCGTCGAACGGACAGGTCGATCTAGCTGATCCCGTCGGCATCGATGCGTGCCTGGATGCAATTCGAGCCTGCGACCAAACGGCTCTCAACGAGCTGATCGCTCGCGCGTCGCTGAACCATACGCCTTCGTCCCTGGTCGAAAAGTTCTTGTCGCCGTTGATGACGCAGGTTGGCGAGTTGTGGCACGAAGGCAAACTGCGAATCGCTGCCGAGCACCTCGCGACCTCTACTATCCGTTCGTTTGTTGGAGGTTTGCTCCAGTCGTTGGCACCTGGAACCAATGCACCGATCGTGATCGTAGCGACGCCGGCGGGGCAGCAGCACGAGATGGGAGCGTTGTTCGCAGCCGCGACCGCCGCGCAGGCGGGTTGGTCGGTGCTGTACCTCGGAGCCAACTTGCCGGCCGAAGAGATCGCCGCCGCCGCGCGCACCAGCAAGGCGCGCGCCGTCGCGTTGAGCGTCGTGTTCCCTGCCGACGATCCATTGCTTCCGGCACAGCTTCGCAAGTTGAGGACGCTCTTGCCCACTCGATTCCCGATTTGCATCGGCGGGCAGGCGTCCGGTGGCTACGCGAACGTGGAGCAAGAAGCCGAACTGCGCGTGCTCGCCGATTTTGCCGCACTGCGCGGCTGGCTCGCAGAACTCAGGCGCGACACGCAGGGTTGATCTCGGCGAGCCACGGTCGATTGAAGTTGGGGTGGACGGTGGGACTCGAACCCACGACAGCCTGAGCCACAGTCAGGAGCTCTACCGACTGAGCTACGCCCACCACAGGGGAACCACAGTGGCGCGCCTGGAGGGAATCGAACCCCCGACCATCTGCTTAGAAGGCAGATGCTCTATCCACTGAGCTACAGGCGCTCCTGAGATCAGTGACACCTTCGGGAGATGCCGGACCAAGCGTGCAAAGCCGGCGCACGGTAACAGGGTGGCCGATACGCCGCAACCCGCAGACGTCGCTGATGAAAGGCACACAGACTTTTGAAGTGGCGCGGCTGGGAGGATTCGAACCTCCGACACCCAGCTCCGGAGGCTGGTGCTCTATCCCCTGAGCTACAGCCGCGCTTGGATCCACTCGAACGTAAGGAGATGGTCGGGGCGAGAGGATTTGAACCTCCGACCACCTGCTCCCAAAACAGGTGCGCTACCAGGCTGCGCCACGCCCCGGACCGGTGAAGAGCCGGGATGCTAATGCGGAGCCACAACCCGGTCAAACATGACGGGCCGACTTGCGATCGACGATATAGTCGCCGGAGACGATGCGTTGCCACCAGCGACTCTGATCGCGATACCAGCGGACGGTCTCGCGAAGGCCGTTCTCGAGTTCGACCGACGGCGACCAACCGAGTTCGCGTTGGGCCAATGCGGCATCGACGCAGTAGCGACGATCGTGGCCGGGTCGATCGGGTACGCGCACGGTTTTCGACGCAACCGGACCGATCTCCTCCCCCACCAACCGGATCACCGTCTCGAGGATCGAGAGGTTGGTGCAATCGTCACCGGTGCCGAAGTTGTAGACCTGCCCGGTTCGGCCCCGCTCGGCCGCCAACAGAATGCCGCGGCAGTGGTCGGCTACGTGCAACCAATCGCGTCGATACAGCCCGTCGCCGTAGATCGGCAGATCGCCGCCGCGCATCGCGCGCGTGATCATCAGCGGCAGGAACTTCTCGGGGAATTGATACGGACCGTAGTTGTTGGAACAGCGCGTCACGATCACATCGGCGCCGTGCGTGTGGTGATAGGCGCGCGCCAATAGGTCGCCCGCCGCTTTGCTGGCGGAGTACGGAGAGTTGGGAGCGAGCGGTGTGGTTTCGCGGAACGGTTCGTCGTCGACGGTTTGCAGCGCCCCGTAGACTTCGTCGGTGGAAACCACGACGACGCGCACGCCTCGGCGTCGTCCCTCCTCCAAGATCGTGCGCGTGCCGTAGACGTTGGTGCGGATGAACGCTTCGGCATCCTCGATGCTGCGATCGACGTGCGATTCGGCTGCCAAGTGGAGAATGACGTCGCAGCCATCGGCGGCGTCGGCGACCTGCGCCGGGTTGGCGACATCGCCCTGCACGAATCGGTAGCGCGGATCGTTGGCTACCTCGGCCAGATTCTCGGGATTGCCGGCGTAGGTCAAGAGATCGAGGTTGGTGATCTGTGCTGCTGTATCGGACAACAGCATTCGCACCAGGTTCGATCCAATGAAGCCGCATCCGCCGGTCACCATCACGTGCTGGAAGCGTGTCATCGGTCGCGTCGCTCCCAATCGAACGGAATCTCGTTGATGATCGGGTCCCAACGCTCTTCGTCGGGCCATCTGGGATCGTGGGCGGGATCGGTGAGCACAACCAGCAGAGCTTCGACGGCCACTAGAGACTTGAATCCGAACCAAACACCGGGCGGCACCGTGACGCGTAGCGGGCTGTGATCACCGAGAAAGAACTGGTTCAATTCGGATTGTGACGAGGATCCTTCGCGGTCGTCGTAAAGACCCATCCGCACCATCCCCTGCACGCAAACGAACGAATCGGTTCGTTTCTTGTGCATGTGCCAAGCCTTGACCACGCCGGGATACAACGTGCTGAGATGAACTTGGCCATAGCTTCCCGTCCCGGGTTGATCGCGGCGAAACAGCTCGACCAGGCGCCCACGTTCATCGGCCTTCGGTTCGAGCGTGGTGACGATGACACCTTCGATCACAGCAATCCCTCAGCTCGAGTACGGTCCTTCGAGTTTGTTGGCACCGGTCTTGGCCACCAAGTTGTTGGCGCGCAAGAGCGACTCGAATGTGCCGGCATCGGTCCACCAGCCGTCGATCTTGTCGTAGTGCAATTCGCCCCGCTGCAGGTAGGCATTGTTCACGTCGGTGATTTCGAACTCGCCGCGCGATGATGGTTTCAGAGAGTGGATGAACTCGAACACGGTAGCGTCGTAGAAATAGATCCCAATCACGGCAAAGTTGGACTTGGGCGACTTCGGTTTTTCCTCGATCGCTGTGATCCGTCCCCCGTCCAACACGGCTACCCCGAATCGTTCCGGATCGGGCACATTCTTCAGCAAGATCCGCGCGCCGCCCCCTTGCTTGCGAAACGCCTCCGCCGCGGCCGCCACATTTCCTTCGATGATGTTGTCGCCCAGCACCACGGCGATCGAGTCGCGCCCCGCAAACGGTGCCGCCAAGCGCAGCGCGTCCGCGATCCCGCGCTCCCCTTCTTGATATGCGTAGGAGATCGAATTCAAGCCGATCGACCGGCCATCGCCCAAGAGCCGCATGAAGTCGCCGGCCGAGGTGCCGCCCGTGACCAACATGACGTCGCGGACGCCGGCATTGCGCAGGCATTCGAGCGGGTAGTAGATCATCGGCCGGTCGAACACCGGCAGAAGATGCTTGTTGGTCACCTTGGTCAGCGGAAATAGCCGCGACCCCAAACCGCCGGCGAGAACGACACCTTTCATGGGCCGGGATCGTAGCACGGGCTGTTTCGCGGCTGTCCGCGGCCTGGTCTCGGTCTGGGGCGGAAGCGCCGAGACCCGAGACGCTGTCGAGGCGTGTTCGATGCGGGTGGGCCACACCGCGGACTGCCGCTAGAATCCGCGACCCTATGGAAATCGCACTGTGTGGCCTCTCCCGTTCCGGCAAATCCACGCTCTGGTCGATCCTCACCGGTACGCAGGTCGTGGCCGGGGCGCGCGCCGAGACGCGCAAAGGAATCTGCAAGGTTCCTGACCCGCGGCTCGACAAGCTCAGCGCCGTTTTCAAACCGAAGAAGACCACGCCGGCGACCGTCACCTACGTCGACTTCCCTGCGGTCGAGCGCGGAACCAGCGGTCGTTCCGATAACCCGGTGCTGACCCAGCTTCGAACCGCCGAAGCGTTGTTGTGCGTGCTTCGCGTCTGGGACGACCCCGCCGAACCGAACCCCGAAGGCTCGATCAATCCAGCGCGCGACCTGAGCCTGCTTGAAACCGAGTTTCTGTTGGCCGACCTGGAGGTGGCGCAACGCCGCTTCGAACGCCTGGACGGGATCATCAAGAAGACGCATCGCGACGAAGACAAGAAAGAAAAAGAACTGTTTGCCAAGTTGATTCCCCTGCTCGAGAGCGAGATTCCGTTGCGGGCTGCCGGCCTGACCATCGACGAGCAAAAAACGCTGCGCGGTTTTGCATTCTTGACCGCCAAGCCGCTGCTGCTTGCCGTGAATCTGTCCGACGATCGGATCGCCGATCTGAACAAAGCAGCGACCGACTTCGGCCTGCCCGACCCTGCTACCAGACCGGGCACCGCTTTCGTGGCGCTCTCGGCCAAGATCGAAGCCGAGATCACGACGCTGTCGACCGACGATGCGACGGCGTTTCGCGCCGACCTGGGGATCATCGAACCGGCACTCGATCGGTTGATTCACGCCAGCTATCGATTGTTGGGACAGATCTCGTTCTTCACGGTCGGCGATGAC
Source organism: Acidobacteriota bacterium (assembly GCA_046331425.1). Classification (GTDB taxonomy): domain Bacteria; phylum Acidobacteriota; class Polarisedimenticolia; order J045; family J045; genus JANNUT01. Next base: position 21,051 of record JAXLQU010000028.1, on the reverse strand, counting down.
GAGTGCCGCGCCTGGACCGTCCCCACGCATAGCAGCGCACGCAGCGCCGGTGGTGCGATTCACTCCGACATCGAGCGTGGCTTCATTCGTGCGGAAGTCGTGCCGTGGGACAAGCTGCTGGAAGCCGGATCGCTGCACCACGCCAAAGAGAAGGCTTGGCTACGATTGGAAGGAAAGGAATACGTCGTGCAGGACGGCGACGTGATTCACTTCCGTCACTCGGGCTAGCCGGGTTCGGCCGCAACCGCTTGCGCTACCATCTCGGCCAGTTCCTCGGCCTCTCCATCGCGCAGCGTCCGCGGATCGAAGCAAACGCAACCGTTCGCGACACGTGCGATCACCGGCGTGGCCACCGAACGCAACCGGTTCATCAACGTTTCCTCGTCCAGTCCAGCGACGCGCAGTGTTACCAGCGCAGTTGGCAAATCCTCCTCCGGCGCTGCCCCACCGCCGACGCGTGACGCTCCTTCGACCACGTCGAGCTCGGCCGTTACCAGGCGAGCGCGCAGCAGCGTTCGCAGTGCGTGTGCCGCCCTCGTCAGCTCCTCGAGATCGCGCCGCAGCATCTGCGTCGCCACCGTTGGCTCCGTGTCCGCGGCGAGCTGAGCACGCAGTGTCGCAGCCAGCGCGGCGAAGGTGAGCTTGTCGGGTCGCAAGGCGCGCATCATCGGATTCTTCGCGCAGCGCGCGATCAACGGTGCAGCACCGACGAGCACGCCGCATTGCGGCCCGCCGAGCAACTTGTCGCCCGAAAAGCAAACCAGATCCGCCCCGTCGGCGAGCAACTGCTCGACACTCAGCTCACTGGATGGCCCGGGCGAGTCCTCGAGCAATCGGCCGCAACCTTGATCGGCGAGCAGCGGCAGTCCGGTGCCCTTCGACAACTCGGCCAGCTCGGTGATCGGAACCTCTTTGGTGTAGCCGACGACGCGATAGTTGCTGGGCCATACCTTCAGGATCAGCGCGGTGTGCGGGCCGATCGCCGTGGCGTAGTCGTGCGCGTGGGTGCGATTGGTAGTGCCAACTTCGCACAATCGCCCGCCGGAGCTTTGCAGGATCTCGGGCACGCGAAACGATCCTCCGATCTCCACCAGCTCGCCGCGGCTGATGATCACCTCGCGATCGTGCGCCAGCGTGTTGAGGGCCAACAGCAGCGCGGCCGCGTTGTTGTTCACCACCAGCGCCTGATGTTCGGGAAACAAGAGATCGAAATACTCGTCTACCGTCGCACCTCGCGTGCCGCGTCCTCCTGTGCTCAGGTCGAACTCGAGCGTGTTGTACCCGGAAGCCACGGCGACAAGAGCGGAGACGGCATGATCGAGCGGGGCGCGACCGAGATTGGTATGGATCACCACTCCGGTGGCGTTGATTACACGCTTCGGCCGGACGGCGTCGAGGGACTCCAAGCGCGCGCTACAACGATCTGCCAACGTGTCGAGACCCGCCAGGGCTGCGTTCGGCTGTCGCGCGACGTTCAACTCGCTGCGAACAACCGCGGCAAGCGTGCGATGAGACCAACGGACTCGGGCCCGCTCCAAGGCGGGATGGGCAAGCAGTCGGTCGACGGACGGGAGCGCGCGTCGCGGGTCGGAGGCAGCATCCATAGGCGTCGATATTAGCTCGCTCCGGCGGTGGCCCTTCGCCCTCAGCCGACCCAGGTTTGTGACTGAGAAAGGGCAAACCATGGCCGACGGCATCTTCCAGCCCACCGAAGTCTCTGCTGACCTCGAGCGACTCGAGAAGGCGATGCGTCGTCTGCGGATCGAGTACGAGATGTTCTTGAGCCAGGCGGTCAAGTGGCCACCGCACCAGCGTCTCGCCGAAATCGGGGCGATTCTTCGCCACTACCTGAAGAACCCTCCACGACGCACGGTCGATCGTTTCAAGTTCAACACGTTGTCGCACCGGCACACCACCGCCATGGAAAGATGGAGCCGGCGGCTGCGAAAACTCGAGGAGCAAGGGGCCGCCAGTCGGTTCGCCAAGAAGGACCAGGCTCGTACAGCCCTCACCGATGTGAACAAGCCGTACACCTTGGCCGCCACCAAACTGGCCGAGGGCCAGGCAGTCGGCGATCAACTGCGCGACTTCTACCTCTCGTACAAACAGGCTCGGAAGGCTCGCGGGCTACCGGTCTCCAATCTCAACTACGCAGCGTTCGCCGACACGATGAAGGAAACGCTCCAGCAAGCCAGAAACAAAAACACAGGCCGCGACTTGGAGTTGCGGGTCGACGAGGTCGGTGGCAAGGTGCGGATCAGCGTTCGCGCCGTGAAGGACGCGGATGACGATAAAGGCGTTCGCGCCTAGTTGGAGGTTCCCATGCGTCGGACTACCTGCCTCCTCGCCGTTGCTGCTGTGCTTGTCAGCGGGCTTGCCGTTGCAGCCAACAAATCCAAGACCGACCGGACCATCGGCGGGACGGGCTTCGTTCTGCAAAGCGAGTTGATTTCGCGCCTGCCCGAGGTCGCGGAAGCGATCGGAGCGGTCGATGCCGACCCCCAAAACCCCGCGGGATGGAACGACTTGGGACATGCACTCGCATCGCGCGGTGCCTACGCCGACGCGGTCGCGGCGTTCGAGTTCTCTACCAAGATCAAGGGTGACGATCCGGACGTCTGGGTCGACATGGGTGCTGCGCAGCTTCGTCAGGGGAAGATCGGGCCAGCCAAGTCGGCGTTCCAACGGGCACTGAAGGTCGAGCCATTCCACGCCCTGGCGTTCTACAACCTGGGGCTGGCGTTTCAAGCTGACAACGACTACGAGGGGGCGCTGGACAACCTGGAACGGGCGCTGCTGCTCGATCCAACTCTGGGCGACCCACGCATCAATGGTCAGGCCGCCAACAACGAACTCCTGCCGATGGTCAAACATCGCGTCTATCTCAGGACAATCGGGGGGAACCCCGCCCTGTTCACCCCGGCAACGAAGCGCTGATCGAAGCGCCTTTGGCTAACCGGCTGTTATCATGCCCTCCCTTCCGGGAGGGCATTTCATTTCTATGGCCAAAATCTCGATTTCCGATGGAAGACTGACCGTCCCCGACAACCCTACCGTGCCGTTCATTCGCGGCGATGGCACCGGCCCCGACATCTGGGCCGCTTCGGTTCGTGTGCTCGATGCAGCGGTTCAGAAGGCATACAGCGGCAAACGCCAAATCGAATGGATCGAAGCGTTCGCAGGCGAGACCGCGTTTCAGAAGTTCGGCGAGTGGCTGCCGGCCGAGACGCTCGCCAAGTTCCGTGAATACCTCGTGGGGATCAAGGGCCCACTCACGACCCCGGTCGGCAAGGGTATCCGCTCGTTGAACGTCGCCCTGCGTCAGGAACTCGATCTGTACGTGTGCCTGCGACCTGTTCGCTGGTTCAAGGGCGTACCGTCTCCGGTGAAACGCCCCGAAGCGGTCGACATGGTGATTTTCCGAGAGAACACCGAGGACATTTACGCCGGCATCGAATGGGCCGCGGAAACGCCCGAAGTGAAACAGGTGATCGGGTTTCTGCGCGAGCAGATGGGAATCAAGAAGATCCGATTCCCCGAATCGTCCGCGATTGGGATCAAACCGGTGTCAGTGGAAGGATCCGAAAGGCTGATCCGCGCGGCGATCGAGTACGCGATTCGCCTCAACCGCAAGTCGGTCACGCTGGTGCACAAGGGCAACATCATGAAGTTCACCGAAGGGGGTTTCCGCGACTGGGGCTACGAGTTGGCCAAGCGCGACTTCGGTGCGGTCGAGATCGACGGTGGGCCGTGGTGCAAGATCCCATCGGGCAAGCCGGGTGCCGGGATCGTGATCAAGGACGCCATTGCCGACATCACGCTCCAGCAGGTGCTGACGCGGCCCGAAGAATTCGACGTGATCGCCACACTCAATTTGAATGGCGACTACTTGAGCGACGCCTTGGCGGCACAGGTCGGCGGAATTGGAATCGCTCCCGGCGGCAACATCAACTACATCACCGGCCACGCGATCTTCGAGGCGACGCACGGTACCGCACCCAAGTACGCCAACCAGGACAAGGTCAACCCCGGGTCGGTGATCCTGTCGGGCGAGATGATGCTGCGGTACTTCGGTTGGGTGGAAGCGGCGGATCGAATCATCAAGGGCCTGGATGCGTCGATCGCCGACAAGGTCGTCACGTACGACTTCGCGCGCTTGACCGAAGGGGCCACCGAGGTGAGTTGCAGCGCATTCGGCGATGCGGTGATCGCCCGGATGTAGCGTGACTGGGTGTGGATAGTTTCTGATCGCGACTTGCGGAGGCGCTCGCTTTGCATCCTGTACTACTCGATCTGGGGTCGATTCGCATCGGCAACGCGGTAGTCCCGATCCAGATCGGGTCGTACGGTGCGTTCTTTGTCTTGGCTTTGATCGTCGGCTACCTGGTCACAGCCCGGATGGGAAAACGCTACGACGCGAAGGCCGATTGGGCTGGTTTTTTGTGGACCTCATACGTCATCGGGTTCGTTGGGGCCAAGCTGCTCAACCTGCTGGTATTTCTTCCGGCGATCATGCGGCACGAGGTGAGTTGGATCGGTGTGGCCATGGGAGGCGGCGTTTGGTTCGGCGGCGTGATCCCAGCGTACCTGTACTGCTGGTGGTACTGCAGCCGTCACAACCTGCCGTTTGGCACCGTGGCGAACTTCCTGGGGGTCGCCATTCCAGCGGCCCATGCATTTGGTCGAATCGGATGCTTCCTTGGCGGCTGTTGCTACGGCGCGACTACCACCAGTTGGCTCAGCGTCACCTATCACAGCGAACTCGCGCACACGCTGATGAAGACGCCCCTCGATACACCACTGCATCCGACGCAACTCTACGAAGCAGCAGCCGAGTGGATGAATGCTGGAGTTGGCTTCCTGCTGTGGAAGCGTGGCGTGCCCCAGTGGTTTTTGACCGGGCTGTGGATGACACTCTACGGCGTCGAACGTTTCTTCATCGAGTTTCTGCGCAACGATCTGCGAGGCGGGCTGGGCCCCTTCTCCACCAGTCAGTGGATCGCGATACTCTTGGTCGCCGCAGGCATTCCGTTGATGATCTGGGCCAGAAGGCGGAATGTGCCGGAATGGCCAGTGATTCCAGCCAAGGCAGTGGGTGCAAAGTAGCGTTGACAACGCGCGCCTGTAGCTCAGTGGATAGAGCAGCGGTCTTCGGAACCGCTGGTCGGGGGTTCAAATCCCTCCGGGCGCGCCACTTCCTCTCGCTGCCGTGTTTGGATGCGAGCGATCCACTCACACGGTGCTTTCAAGGTGATGGTCCGTGCCGCTCGAACGCCCGGTTGGCGTGCCCCCTACTGTGACCGCGCTTTCATGAGCACCGGATCACCCGGTGCGCGTTGCAGCAACTCGTCGATCAGCGCGCGTGACCGATCTGACTGGCCAGCGCGTTTGAATACAGCGATCGCTCCATCCAGCGCCTCCCGCGCCGTCGGCTTGATCGCCAACGCCTTTTTCAGCGCCGCGAGCGCCGGTTCGTCCTGCTTGTTGGCGGCGTGGGCAAGCCCGAGTTGCGTCCAGCCTTCGTAATCGTCTGGATGCGCGCTGGTGTACGACTGCATCCGTTGAATCGCTTCGGAGATCATCCCGGCCGCAACCTCGGCACGGGCGGTACGAGTTTCGATGCCGACGTAACCGGGGAGTAGACCCGCCAGGCGAATCCACAAATTGCGCGACTCCTTGGCGCGACCACGCTCCTCCAAGAAGCTGCTGTAGCGGCGCACACCGAGCAAGAACGTGGGATGGGCATCGAGCAGGCGTTTGTAGGTTCGATCGGCGTCTGCGAATTGTTTGGATTGCTCCTGCACCAGGCCGAGTTTCATCAAGAACTGCGGATTGTCGGGATCGGTTTTGCTCAATCGTGTGAGCAACTTGATCGCGAATGGAAGATCACCCTGCTGCAAGGCGTCCTGTGCTCGATCGAACGCTTCCAAATCGTCCAACGCTTCGCGCGGGTTGCGGCCCTCGACAGAGGGCAGCGCCGCTTCGCCACCGCTGCTCGCCGCGGCACCGCCGGCAACGTAGCCCAGCGATTCCAAGCGCGCGATCGTTTCGGGATCGTTGCCGCCGTCGAAACCTGCCGCGGTCGCCAAGCGTTCCGCGTTGACGAGCCCGCTCGCTTTGGCCTGGAGCGCCGCGGCCATCGCCAAGGTCGTGGTCTTGTCGATGGCGGCGAGATTCTTCCCTTCTCGTCGATCGCTGGACAAATCGTAGAGCTCCCGCGTGGGTGCTTCGATCAGTTTGCGATCTTGGTCGCGCAGCGCGTACAGCGCCGACCAACCGAACTCCTCGAACGGATACAGCGTCTCGGCATAGATCGTGTGCTTCGCGAGGTCGACGTTGGGAGCGAGCAGGTCGACCCCTTGCAACCCTGCCGGCGTTTGGACGCCCAACAGAGGCAACACCGTCGGCACCAGATCGACCGTGCTGGCTGGACCCGCTATCACCGTACCGGGCGCGATCCTTCCAGGGGCCGCAATCACGAACGGAACGTGCAGCACTTCTTCGTAGAGCAGAAAGCCGTGCTCTTTCTCGCCGTGAGTCCCCAAGCCTTCGCCGTGATCGGCAAGCGCCGTGACGACGGTACGCGACGCCGCGCCGGTGCGATCGAGTGCCTCCAACAGCCGACCAAGCTGCGCATCGGCAAACGCAACCTCGCCCGCATAGGCATTGCCGCGCGCCATCTGCATGTACTCCGGAGGCGGACGATAGGGCGTGTGTGGATCGTACAGATGCACCCAAAGAAAAAACGGCTTGTCCGAGTGTTGGCGCAGCCAGTCGATCGCCAGATCGACACTTTCGTTGCCGGGGCGTTGCGAGCGCGATCCGCCCGACGCGTCATTCCCGAGATCATCGAAAAACTGATCGAACCCCTGGGCCAAGCCGAACTGTCGCGAGGTGACAAAGCTGGAAACCACGGCGCCGGTCGACGATCCGTTCGCATGCAACATCTCGGCGAGCGTCTGGACATCGTCGGGCAAGCGGAAGCGCGCGTTGTTGCGCACGCCGTGGCCGGGCGGATACAGGCCGCTGAAGATCGACGCGTGCGCGGGGGTGGTGAGTGGGATCGGTGCCCAGACGCGATCCAAGCGCGCACCACGCGCTGCCAAGCCATCCAGGTGAGGTGTCTTCGGCAGCGCCTCGGAGTTGTAACAAGAGACGTAGTCGCTGCGCAACGTATCGATCGTTACCACCAGCAACGAGTCGAGTCGACCGACAGAGGTGGGCACCGTGGGCGCGTCGCGCGCCGCGTCCTTAGCCCCGCAGCCCAGCGTGATCGACAGCGAGAAGCACGCGACGATCGGCCGCCACTCAGCGCGAAAGATCATCGAGCACCGCCGAAAGCAGACTCCAGTAACGTGCCACCGTGCTGATCTGCACCCGCTCACCCGGCGCGTGCACGCCCACCAACGTGGGACCAAACGAAATCATGTCCATGCTGGGGTAGCGCTCGCCGATGATCCCGCACTCGAGTCCGGCGTGAATCGCCGTGACCTCCGCATCGCGACCATAGACGCGACGAAAGGCGCGTTGCGTTACCGCCAGCGCGTTGGATCGCATGTTCGGCTTCCAACCGGGGTAGCCGGCCACGATCTCGACCGTCGCACCGGCCAACCGCCCTGCCCCACCGATCGCGTTGATCAGATCCTGCAATGCCGGCTGGTTCGAGGTGCGCGAAAGGTTGGCGATTTCCAACTGCGTCCCGCGGGTGGTCAGCACACCGACGTTGTTGCTGCTTTCGACCAGACCGCGGATGTCCTGGCTCATCGCCCAGACACCGCACGGAAGTGCGTTGATCAGATCGATCACCCGCAGCGCGTCCTCGTTCCCCCACGCATCCTCGGGGTTATCGCGCTCCAGCGGCTTGATGCTGAGTGTGATGTCGTTCTCGAGTCCCGCATATTGCTCACGCAGTGTGGCGAACGACTGCTCGATCGATCCTCGCAGCGCCTGTTCTTCCATCGGCGGCGCGAAGACCACGGCGCGTGCTTCGCGCGGGATCGCATTGCGCTTGTTTCCACCGTCAAGCGACGCCAAGAGAAACCGCGCGGCGCCGCGCGCCTCACCCAAGAGACGTGCGAGCGCCTTGTTGGCGTTGAGGCGGTTTTTGTCGATATCGATTCCGGAATGCCCTCCCTTGCCGCCCGAAATCTTGATCTCGAGCTTTACGCGGCTGTTGGGCGGCGTGATGCGCGGCATGTCGAGCGTCAGCACCACATCGGTCCCGCCGGCGCAGCCCACGAACAGCACACCGTCGTCCTCACTGTCGAGGTTCAACAGCACCCGTCCCTTGAGCAGATTCGGATCGAGGTTCTGCGCGCCGGTCAAACCGCGCTCCTCATCGAGTGTCATCAACAACTCGAGCGGGCCGTGTTGAATCGACGCATCGTCGGGCAGGCCGAGCATCGTCGCGATCGCGATGCCGTTGTCGGCGCCCAAGGTCGTCCCCTCGGCACGCAGCCAATCGCCGTCGCGCCTCACCTCGATCCGGCCGTGCTCAGGATCGTTGGGGCTGTCGTTGTCGCGCTCGCACACCATGTCGAGATGGCCTTGCAGCACCACCGTCGGCGCCTGTTCCCGCCCCGGTGTAGCGGGCAGGTCGATCACCACGTTTCCGATCGAGTCGCGTCGGGACGCAAAACCACGGGCCTTCGCCCAGTTCAGGACGTAGCCGGCCATCGCCTCTTCGTGCCCCGAGGGGCGGGCGATCTTCGTGATGGCGGAAAAGTGATTCCACAACGGTGCTGGTTCGAGCCCCTGGAACGGATCTGATTGGTTCATCGCGGCTTTCCTTTCCCAACGGGTCGCATGGCGGGGGCAAGGATACCGAATTCCGCCGCGTGCCCCCCATTAACCGACCGCTGGAGATCGCTTCGGTAGGACCGCGGACCAGTCCGGTAGACTGTGGCCCTTATTTTCGGGATCGCTGGCGAGCCTTCCCAGGGAGCAGATCACTATGAAAGTTCTCGTTGTCTTATTGGCCCTGGCAGCAGTTGTGTTGGGGCTGGTGTTTTGGGGTGTTGGTGTCAACAACAACTTGACCCGCATGGACGAATCGATCAACGGTGCCTGGAGCGAAGTCCAGAACAACTATCAGCGTCGTTCCGATCTGATTCCTAACTTGGTCGAGACGGTCAAGGGGGCTGCGAACTTCGAGCAAGGGACGTTCACCGCCGTAACCGAAGCGCGTGCCAAGGCTGGTCAAGTCACACTGACGCCGGAGTCGCTGAAAGATCCGCAAGCCTTCGCGCGCTTCGAACAGGCGCAGGGCGAACTTGGGTCGGCGCTGTCGCGTCTGTTGGTGACGGTCGAGAACTATCCGGACCTCAAAGCCAGCCAGAACTTCCGCGATCTACAAGCGCAATTGGAAGGGACAGAGAACCGGATCACCGTCGCGCGCCAACGATTCAATCAAGCGGTGCAGTCGTACAACAGCTCGGTGCGCGTCTTTCCGGCCAGCGTGATCGCCTCGTTCCGCAACTTCGCCGCGAGGCCGTATTTCCAGGCCAAGGAAGGTGCCGATCAGGCGCCCGCCGTGAAGTTCTGAGCACAGGAAGCCGCCGATGACGCGAGGGCGTCTAATGATTTCCGCCCTGTTGCTGTTGCTGGCACCGGCGCTTTCGGCCCACGCCGAGTTCGTGGCGCCGCCGGCGCCGTCACGCTTTGTGTATGACGGCGCCAGCCTGCTCAATGCCGAGCAACGCAGCGCACTCGAGCAGAAGGTGCTGCAACTCGATCGTGCGCAGGGGTTGCAGATCGGCGTGGCGATCCTCCCTTCGCTCGAAGGGGAAGCGGTGGAAGCGGCCACACTCAAGATCGCCGAGGCGTGGAAGCCGGGACATCAAGGGAAAGACGATGGTGTCGTGTTGGCCATCTTCATGGCCGAGCGGAAGCTGCGAATCGAAGTTGGCTACGGCCTCGGCGGTGCGATCCCCGACGCGATCGCCAGTCGCATCATTCGAAACGTATTGGTCCCATCGTTCCGTGACGGCACGCCGGCCGAAGGGATTTCGGCGGCTGTCGACGCCCTTGCGGCGGCGGCGCGCGGCGAGACCACTCCTGTTCAAAGACGCAAAGGCGGCACTCCACTTCCCGCGCTCATGGTGCTCTTGCTGTTGATGTTCGTTGGCCTCTCGGTGCTGGCTGCAATTGCGCGACGCGCGCACGGAGCCAAGAACTACTCGCGCGGCGGTGCCCTCTCCGGCCTTCCGTGGTGGTTGCTGCTCTTGCAGAACTCGGGCGGCTCGGGTCGATCACACCGATCGAGCGGCGGCAGCCCGTGGTTGGGTGGCGGCGGCGGTGGAGGAGGCGGTTTCGGCGGCGGATCGTTCGGCGGCGGATCGTTCGGGGGCGGCGGCGCCTCGGGAGGCTGGTGATGCGCTCTCGATTGACTCCCATCTCTTGGGGATTGATCGGCGCCGGTGCGCTGTTCGAACTCGCCGGCGCGGCGGTCTTGGTGCTGTGGTTTCTCGACCCGACGCACGATAGCTGGGAGCGAACACGCTTGGGGTTAGGGCTGACGCTGCTGCTCGCTGGCACAGCGCTGACGGTGTTTGGGGCGTTGTGGCATGTGCGTTCGTTGGCGCGATCGCGCAATACACCGGCGACGTTTTTGACCACGGGCGAGGAAGCGCGCGTGCTCGAGGCGATCAGGAGTTTCGAGCGCAAGACCTCGGGTGAAATTCGTGTACACCTGACCGAGACCTGCGCTGGCGACATCGTCGACGAAGCGCGCCGCATCTTCGAGAAGCTGGGAATGACATCCACCGCGCAACACAACGGAGTGTTGATCTTCGTGGTAACTGCCGAGCGCCGCATGGTCGTGCTGGGTGACTCTGGAATCGATGCCGTCGTCCCCGCAGGGTTTTGGAACACAGTCATCACCGAGGTCTCGGTATTGTTCGCTGCCGGTCGTCACGGCGACGGCTTGACCCGTGGCGTCGACATGGCGGGCCGCGAACTCGCCCAGCATTTCCCGCCGATTGCCGGCGATCTGAACGAACTCCCCGATACGATCTCGCGCGAGGACTGAGCTTGAGCAGCGAACGGAATCTTCCTGGACCTTCCCCTGCCGAGTACGCGGCACGACGTCAACGTGTGCTCGCCGCACTCGAGCGTAGCGTGATGATCCTCCCCGCGGGCGGACTCACGACCTACGCCAGCGATTGCGACAACCGCTATCGGCCCGATGGAAACTTCCGTTACCTCACCGGGTTCCCGGAGCCAGGCGCCGTCTTGGTGCTGCGCCCCGATGCCGCCTATCCCGCGACGATGTTCGTTCCCGCGCGCGACCCGCAACAAGAAGTTTGGACCGGACGGCGCCATGGCCCCGAGGGAGCGACGCGCGTTCACGGCGTCGACGCAGCGTTTCCTTTGGAGTTGATGGCCGAGAAACTGCCGGCGTTGCTGGATGGCTGCGAGGCGCTGTACTACTCGCCGTGGCGCGACGCCGAACTGGATGCGCTCCTGTCTCGCACCTTGAAGACATTGCGGCAGCGCGAACGGTTCGGGCGGCGTGCACCGCACACCATCATCGAGCCGGGCGAGTTGCTGTCGGAGCTTCGCCTGGTCAAGACTGCCGAGGAGATTGCACTCCTTCAGCGAGCCTGCGCCATTTCCGCCGAAGGACATCGTGCTGCGATGCGCGTGGCGCGGCCAGGCGTGGGCGAGTGGCAGATCCAAGCCGAAATCGAGCGCGTCTTCCGACAACACGGAGCGGCCGGGCCGGGCTACGGAACGATCGTCGGTTCGGGCGCCAATGGCTGCATCCTGCACTACGTGGAAAACGATGCCGCGATGAGCGACGGTCAGTTGGTGTTGGTCGATGCCGGCGCTGAGTATGGCGGCTACAACGGCGATATCACGCGCACGTTTCCTGTCTCGGGAAAGTTCACACCGGCGCAGCGGTCGTTGTACGAGATCGTGAGCGACGCGCTCGAACAAGGACTCGCCGCGGCCAAACCGGGGGCGACGATCGATGCGATACACGCGCTGACACTCAAACGCTTGTCGCAGGGGTTGATCGATCTTGGAATTCTCCAGTCGTCGCTGGACGAAACGCTCGAGCGAGAACTTTATTTGCCTTACTACATGCACCGAACCTCTCACTGGCTGGGGATCGATGTGCACGACGCCGGTCGCTATCGTCAGCAGGGCGTCTCGCGGCCGCTCGAGGCGGGAATGGTCTTGACGATCGAGCCGGGGTTGTATCTGCAGCCGGGTGATCAGACGGTACCGGTCGAATTGCGCGGGCAAGCGGTGCGCCTGGAGGACAACGTGGTGATCACGCCCGACGGCGCGCTCAACCTGACCCGCAGCGTGCCGATCGGCGCCGACGAGATCTGCGCGCTGGTCGGTCATTGAACGACAGCGAACGCTCACCTTGGGGCGTCACGATCGCGATGGCGGCGCTGATCATGAGTTGGCTCGGCAGCGTGATCGTCACCGCTTTGTTTGCCCCATTCGTTGGCTCCGGAGCTCACGACACACCGCTCTGGGTTCGCTACGGTTCGTTTCTGGCAAGCCAACTGATCATCTGCGGGAGCGCTTCGCTGGTGATTTGGACCTACCGCGCCCGCATCGCCACACTCGGCCCGTTCCGTTTGCCGGCTCGTGCGATCTGGGAGGCGTTGTTGAGCGGGAGCGGGCTGGTGGGCCTGACAGCACTCTACGGATTGGCGCTTCAGTATCTCTGGCCGAGTGCCTATCAACAAATGGTCGATGAGCAGACGGTGCAGTTGACGTGGCTGGCCGCGCCGTGGCCGCTGCTGTGGTTTTCGGCAGTGATCGTGGCGCCGATCTGTGAGGAGTTGATGTATCGCGGCGTCGTCTTCAGTGGGCTTCGGCGCGCGTGGGGGTTGCCGGCCGCCGCGGTGGCGTCCGCCATTCTCTTCGCGGCAGTGCACCTGATGCCTCTCAGCTTGGTGCCCTTGTTTGCAATCGGTTTAGCCTCTGCGCTGCTCTACGCGCGGCACCGCTCACTGCTGGTGTCGCTCGTGTTGCACGCCGCCTACAACGCGCTGTCGTTGCTGCTCGGCTAGAGGTTAACGATTCACCGCAAGATCGATCTCGCCGATCGCGTATGAAATCTGCGACGACGCCGGAAGACCGCACGCGCGACCCCACTTCTCGGCGATCTCTCGTGCTGCCTCGAGCACCGGCTGCGGCGCCGCGAGGGTAAATCGACCCGACGGTCGCGGCCGGGCCATCGTACGCAACTGCCGCAGCAGTTGCCGCGCCTGAGTCTCGGGGCGCAAGACCTGACCGCGACGACAACACGAACAAGGCTGCAACATCAGCCGCGCCAGCGAGGGCCGGCGGCGTTGCCGTGTGATCTGCGCCAAGCAGAAGTCGGTCAAGGGGAGCGTGCGCAGCTTGCTGCGGTCGCGCGTCAGTTCCATTCCGAGTGCCTCATCGACGCGCGCGCGATTCTCGCCACGCACCATGTCGATGAAATCGATCAGCACCATTCCGGCCAGATCGCGCAACAGGATCTGCCGCACGATCTCTGGGATCGCTTCGAGGTTCGTGCGAGTAGCGGTCTCCTCCAGCGTGGTCGAGGTGAAATCGCTCCCTGAGTTGACGTCGATCGCGGTCAGCGCCTCGGTCGACTCGATGATCAGCCGGCCTCCGCTCGGCAACGGAACATGCGCGCTCAACGCGCCGCTCAGCTCGCGATCCAAGTGCATCGCTTCCACGGCGGGCAACGGCCCGCTGAACGTCTCGATCGGCGGCAATCCCGCAACCCGCTGCAACGCTTGTTTGCGATCCTCAGACCCCGGGCCATCGACCACGATCCGCACCGGCGCCAATGCCAAGTGATCGCGCAGCCACGGCAGGGCGGGATCTTCGTCGCGATGCACCAGTGCCGGGGCGCGCACGGCGGCGGCCTTGGTCAAGACCATGTTCCAGCGCTCGACCAACTCGTCCCGTTCCTGCTCGAGTTCCTCGCGAGTTGCGCCGACGGCGCTCGTGCGTGCAATCAAGCCGGTGCCTTCGGGCGCCAACGCGTCGAGGATTCCTTTCAAGCGTTCGCGCTCTACCAGGTCATCGATGCGTCGGCTGACGCCCGATGGCCCCACCGGCGCAAACACCAGCGACCATCCGGCAAGTGTGAGATGTCGCGTGGCACGTGGTCCTTTGCCGCCATCGGCTTCGCGCACGATCTGGATCAGCAGCTCATCGCCCAACGCAGGAGGATTGGCTTCGTTGGCTCGACCATCCATCAAAAACGCATCGCGAACACCACCGATCTCGACGAACGAAGCACCGACCGCACGCGCTTGGCCGCTCACCCGTCCCTTGAAGATCGCTCCCAGCAGCCGGGCCTGCTCTTCGCTCCGCAGAATCAGCTCGTACGGACGATCCCCTTCCATCAGCGCCAGCCACACTTCCCCGAGGTCGGAAGCGACCCACAAAGAAATCGGCCCCCGCTCTACGCTGTTCATCGACGTTTCAGACAAGCGACGCGCGCGACGTTCGTCCTGCCACCAGCGGCGAGACCAACCGATCGTCCACCGACGAGAACAACTCGATCCGCTCGACCTCGGCATCGGCGCCGCGCTCCTCGCCAACCAGTACACCCAGCAACTCGCTATGTTTCGGGCTGCCGAGCACATCGAACTTCAGCGAAAAAGACAGCGCGCCGTCCGGCTCGACGCGCGCCGTCTCGACCACGGCGCGCAGGTCGAACGTCTTTTCCTTCCCTTTCTTGATGCGGGTTACCAAGACGGAATCGGCGCGCAAGAACTGCTCGACGCTGCACTCGAGCTCCTCACGGCTGACAGCAGGAATCGCGGCTCGATACTGCGCCAAGGTGATCGACTCTTGCAGGGCCTTCGATTGCAGTTCGATCGGCACCACGGCCGTCAAGCGCAACCCCTCCGGCATCTTGCCGTTGACCTGAGCCAAGAAGCTGTCGAGTTCGATCGGTGCCGCCATGTCGAAGTCCAGATACTCGGCGTAGCTCGCCACGCCAAGCGACAATGCCGGCGACAACGCGACCTTCGGTCGAGGCTTGAACCCCTCGCTGTAGAGCACCTGCACGCCGGCGCGGCGCAACGCCATGGTCAGGGCGCGAACCATATCCAGGTGCCCCAAGAAACGGCTACGGCCGAGTTTCTGAAACCGAGCTCGATAGCGATAGATCGGAGCGGCGATCGGTTTGGCGATCTTGGAAAGTTCTTTGACCTCGGTGAGCAATGCATCGAGCCGATCATCCGACGGCAGTTCCATTGCGGCTTGCGTCACGATGTCCTGTCCCGTCGGGCAACCGATGGGAGTCGATGCCGGCCCGGGCGCGGACATCGAAAGATCTTCGCCGCGGCCCTTGGGCGCTTTCAACACATTGAATGCCGGCAGCTTTCTGCTCGAGACCACACCGAAGTCTTCCCAGCGACTGGCGGCGACCTCGCCCTTGACGCACTCCACCGAGAATGGCGCGCATCCGGTGCACGCATCGACGCAGGTCGCCATCGTGCCGGCTTCGAGGGCGCGCTGATACTCGACCTCCAACCACTTGCGGCGAATCAGCGGGTCGATTACTTCCCACGGAAGCTCGGCAGCAAGCGGGATCGTCTGCGTCGCCAATCGATCCGCGTCGACGCCGCACGCCTGGAACGCCTCACGCCAGATCGATTGATGAAAGTGTTCGCCCCAACTGTCGAGCACCGCGCCCGCGCGGTACGCTGCCAGAAGCACTGCTCCGACGCTGCGATCGGCGCGCGACAAAACACCTTCGAGCCACGACTCGCCGTGATGGTGATAGCGATACTCGACGCCGCGAGGAACCGTGCGCCTGATCTGATCCTGCTTGGCGCGGAAGGCTGCCTCGTCGTCCATTCCAAACCACTGAAACGGTGTGAATGGTTTGGGCACGAACGTCGACGCCGAGAGTGTGACGCGCACCTTGGAGCCACCAGCTTGCCGCCCCTGCCGCAAGATCTTGGCGGTAAGGTCGACGATGCCGTCGACATCCTCCATGGTCTCGGTAGGTTGTCCAACCATGAAATAGAGTTTCATCACCTGCCACCCGGCTTTGTAGGCCAAACCGGTGGCCCGCAGGATGTCGTCCTCGGTCAGGTTCTTGTTGATCACGTTGCGCATCCGCTGCGAACCAGCCTCCGGCGCAATCGTGAATCCGGTCTTGCGCACACGCTTGACCTGCTCCACCAACGACTCGGTCATGGTGGTGGCGTGCAGCGACGACAAGCCCACTGCAATCTTGCGCGGCTCCATTTGATCCATCAGCTCTTTCAGGAGCGGCAAGATCGATCCGTATTCACCGGTGTTGAGCGATGTCAGCGAGAACTCGTCGTACCCGGTGGCCTCCAACGAACGGAGCACGCCATCGCGCACCTCGCGCGGATCGCGCTGGCGTGTGGGGCGATAGATGTAGCCCGCCTGGCAGAAGCGGCACCCGACCGGACAACCGCGCATCAACTCCCAACTCACGCGGTCGTGCACGATCTCGGAGTGCGGCACCACGATGTTTTCTGGAAATGGATACCGATTCAGGTCGTACACCACGCGGCGTTGCACGCGTGCGGGAACGCTTTCACCGGGCGCCGGACGCGGGATCTGAAATCCCATCACCGGCTCTGTCTCCAGCGTGTACAACGCGGGTGCGTACCAGCCACCCAACTGCGCAATCGCACGAATGATATCGAGTCGCTTCGCGCCGGCACGCTTCATCGTGCGCTGCAGCGCGAGCATCTCGGGCAGCGCCTCTTCGGCGTCGCCTACCAAGATCAGGTCGACGAAGTCGGCGAACGGCTCGCTGTTGAAGATGACCGGACCACCCGCGAGCACCAACGGGTCACCCTCCGAGCGTTCTTTGGCGAGCAGCGGAATCCCGCCCTGCTCCAACATCGCGAGCATGTTGGTGACGGTCAACTCGTACTGCATCGAAAAGCCGACCACATCGAACTCGGAGAGTGGTTCGCGCGACTCCAACGTCACCAGCGGCAGCTTCTTCTCGCGCAGCTCTCGGAGGAGATCGATCCACGGCATGAAGGCGCGCTCGGCCGCCACGCCGTCGATCTGATTGAGCATCGAGTACAGGATTCGAAACCCCAAGTGCGACATTCCTATTTCATAGAGATCCGGGAATGCCAGCACCACACGGCAGTCGGTGGTGGCTCGGTCTTTGACTACCGAGTTCCACTCTCCCCCGACGTAGCGAGTCGGTTTTTCAACTTTGGGCAGAAGACGATCCAGAGCGTTCAGATACTCGGCGCGGTCGGGCCACATGTCGGTCCTCACCCCCGGAGTCGAACCGGGCAGGCGCGCGAGGATACGAGGAGTTGGGGTGGGGAACAGCGCAAGGCCGGCGAGGAGCCTGGACGCAAGCGAAAAAACGTACTCGGCGCCTGGATTCCGCCGGGGCGTTGTAACGACGTGAGACAAGGGTCACCTCGCCGGAAATTCCAACTCGCCCGCCTCCACCACGATCCCGTTTCGGTAGCGCGTCTCCGCACGGCTCTGGAATCGGGGGGCAGATCAAATTCATTCGATGTAGCCAGGTACGACACGGGCAGCCCACTCGATGGCGTCAGATGGTGCCGTCTCAGTGCTCGGGGGGCAGGTCAGAAAGGTCAGAGTCGTACCGCGCGATGCAGGCCAACCGCGCTGACGTCGCGCTATTGCAGGATCCTCGGGATCGCGTTAGCGTCTCGTGCACTCTCGCTGGGGGAGACCAGTCGATGCGAGTCATGAAGCTGTCCTGCCTTTCCGTATGCGTTGCATTGAGCAGCATCTCTCAGGTTCACTCACAAGCCCTGTCGCAGCCGGAGCGCGTCGCCTTGGCTCGTGCTCACGCCGAGCTGTTTGGAGATCCTGACAGCTACCTGTCGCCGGCAGTGTTCGACGCCTGGACGGATGTGTTTCATGGTCGTTCGCCATACGGCATGACGCAGGCGGAGTCTGCGAGCGTTCCCGTCACAGGGTGTCCCGGCGGCTTATGCCCGCCATCGGCCTCCCAACTTTGCATCGCGTCGTTGGACCCCGACGCCGACGGCACCGACGAATTCCGACCGGGTGACGTGATTGGGCTCACGTACGACTATCGACCTCGAGCCTCTCATGTCATCACTTCGATCGACGCACACCCGTTGGCGGCTGCTTGTGCTGGTGGAGGGGCGCTGCTCACCGTTCAGCCTCCCATCGACACGACCGTGGAGCCGGTCTCCGGCGTCGTGGTTCGCGACCTGTGGAGCAACGCGTTCCACGCCTCGGCTGCTGGTTACTTTCTCTTGGGGTACTCGCTCGCGAACGGATCACGCCTACGAGACGGAGCGACGGGCCCGCCGATGACGTCGATAGACCATGGCGCGTCGGGCGAGGATGCGCCGTCGCTCGTCGCGCGAGGCACTCGCTGCAGTTCGGTTTCCTGGTCGCCGGCAGCGTCGGAACTGGCTCCACGATGTGTCGAAGGTACGGCGGGCGAAGCCTGTCATGTCGCACGGTCCGCGCGGCGTAAATCGCAGTTGATTTCGACGCAGTCCGCGGCAATCCAGTCGGGACATCGCTACCTTGTTTCGGGGTTCGTCTGCAATGACACGATCACTGCGGTACGCCTCGAGCTAGTTGCGCGCAAAAACTCCCACTGGAAGCGACTGCCGTTCTCCTCGGTAAGGGTGCCGCCGCCCTCCGTAGGGACCGCCGACTGCCGATCGCCTGAGTGGATAGAGCGCGAGTTTCTCGCACCGCAGTCGCTGGATCGTGTGCGACTGCAGGTTTCGTGGGAGCGCGCGCCTGGTGATACAGCGGGCCCAACGGTGTTTATCGACTCGCTCACACTGCGGCGACTCGCAGACTCGCCGACTACTGTCAGTTCACCGTTCCTACTCAACGACCCAGGGGACCGACGAATTGTCGTGACCGGTGACTCCTGGACGACCGGCACTTATATCGAACAAGGAATCGAGGCGAGTCTTTCCAATCGTCTGGGACGTGATCTCTCTGCGCAGGTGATCTCGACGGGGCGGGGCGGGTATACCACCGATTCCGTAATTGCCAACTTCGACGCGATGATCGGTCAGCACGAGCCTCTCTACGCAGTCATCTCTGTTGGCGTCAACGAGGCCTATCTCCGTCGTGGGCCGGACGCCTTCGTAGCGAGCGTGCGAGCCCTTGCTGCTCGCTGTCGTGCCGAGGGAATCATCCCGATTTTCATTGGAGTGCCGCCGGTGGGACTGGACGAAGGAACCGGATCGATGCTCGAGTATGCCTACCTGTTGCGCGACGCACAGCGGGCGGCGCTTCTCGACATAGCGCCAAACCACTGAGTCAGAGAGGCTCGCGGCGATTGGGACGGCTCTGACGAGACCGTTTGGCAGTCGCGTCGGATCTCGTCGTGTTGAGGTACGCCTAACCCAACGCGTTGCGTGCTCACCCGCGATCAGCGTCATCATCCGCCACACGCTTCTTCGTTTCGTCGAGCCACTCGTCTTGCCTTTCCTGGGCCGACTTCAACGCCGCAGTGTGTCGTTTCGATCGGAACAGAAACGCCATCGCCGGCCGCCAACTCGGACGCATCACCCGCACCGTGGCGTGGGCCGCTTCGGAGCTGGCCTGCGCCAACTTCTGCGTCAACAACCAACCGACCATGGCCAGGCCGATGAACGGCAGGAAGATCACGAAGGTCAAGCCAAGAATCGGAGCGCCGATCAGCATCGCTAGTACCGGCACTCGATGCCACACGCCGTCGGGATCGCCAGGCAGCATTCCCGCTTCGGACAGCGAGGCGAATTGGAACTCACGCAGGTTGAAGTAGAAACCAGGTTCGACGGTGTTGGCGGCGTTGATGCGTTTCATGGAAGACCTCCTTTGTTTCGCAGGAATCATGCGATCCAAGGTCCTCCATCACCATCGGGCGAATACCCGATCGATGGCCGGAAACCACCTGATTTTGCGGGAAAACGTAACGATTCGAGGTTTTACCCGGAGCCGACGATCGGTTTGCGATGGCTCGCGCTACCGAAACCAAGTCAGCGCCGGCAAAGAGGTGCGCATCGCTCCGATGTGTCGAGACCGCTCCCACGCGATGATCGCGAGTCGTTGCAAGTGACAGCTCACCACGGCAGCGTCGCCCCATCGTAAGAACGGTACGTGCCGGTGTCTTCGGCCTTGAGCGATTCGATCACGCTGAGCATTCCCTTCACGCTCTCCTCGGGGCTGAGTGGTGCTTGCGAGCCGCCCATGTCGGTGCGAACCCACCCCGGGCTCATCGCGACGCAGATGAACCCCTCGGGCTTCAATTCCATGGCGATCGATCGCATGAACATGTTCAGCGCGGCTTTGCTCTCGCGATAGCCGTAGAACTTGGCGTTGCTGTTGCCCGCGATGCTCCCAAGCCGGCTCGAGATGCTCACGATCAGCTTCCGTTTTCCGCTTCGAAGATTGGGCAGCAGCGCTTGCGTGACACGCATCGGTCCAACCGTGTTGGTGGCGAGTACCTTCTCCACCTCGGCGAATGAAAGCGTTCCAACAGTATCGATACCACTCATGACCCCGGCGTTGTTGATCAGGATGTCGATCGCCTGGCCCTCGAGCCCCTTCGCCAGCGCGGCAACGCTCTTGGCATCGGTGACGTCCAGCGGAACGACTCGCGCGCCGGTCGCGAGCAAATCGCTTGCCTCCGCGGGGGAACGAGCCGTTCCGATCACGGCGTAACCAGCCTCGCGAAGCTGTTTGGCAAGTTCCAGACCGAGGCCGCGATTCGCCCCGGTGACGAGCGCTGTTCCCTTCGTGACCGCGACCGCGGTCTTGGCCGCGGGCGCCTCCGCCGCGAGCAGGCTCGCCGAAGTAAACAACGTCGTTCCACAGACGGCGGCGAAAAGAGCGGCACTCAGTAGGGAACATCGTGCGGTCGATTCAAGCATCAGGCTCTCCTGTGCGGCGATTGTAGGGTGAGAGTGAAGCCGGCGTGCGCCATATCGCGGGAGGATCCGGCAGCCAACCAGCCGCAGGTCCACGTTGCCCCAGGCAGCATCGCCTTCCGCGCAGGGTCGAGACCCATCAGTCGCCGCCTTGCCTTGAAACAAAGGTCCCGCG
>JAXLQU010000027.1:0-50547 GCA_046331425.1 Acidobacteriota bacterium | reverse complement strand
CCTGGCCAACGCTCCCACCCGATGATCGAGACATCGATGGTGACGGCTACTCAACTTGCGGACTTGACTGCAACGATGCCGATGCGTCTCGTTACCCGAATGCAGTGGAGGTCTGCGACGCCATCGACACCGACTGCGATCAAACGGTCGACGAAGACTCGCAAGGCGTCGACACCGACAACGATGGCGTTCACAACACTTGCGACAACTGCGTCACGAGATTCAACCCCGATCAGTTGAATGTGGACGGCGATCGCGCCGGCAACGCTTGCGACAACTGCCTCACGACCAGGAATGATGATCAGCTCGACCTGGACTCCGACGGCCTCGGCAACGTCTGTGACAACTGCCTTGCTTCGTACAACCCAGCGCAAACCGACGCCGACGGCGATTTGATCGGAGACGTGTGCGACAACTGCCTCACCGTTCGCAACGAATCGCAGCACGACTCCGATTCCGACAACGAGGGCGACGAATGTGACCTCAACGACGGGGTCGTGATCTTCCGCCGGATCGATCGTCCTAGAGTCCGTTGGCAGAGCGACCCGCAGTTCACCAGCTACAACCTCTACCGGGGATCGGTCGCCGTCCTCGTGGCGGGCGGCCCGTACTCGCAGCCGCCCGGCAGCAATCCCTACGCGGGACGGTTCTGCGGTCTATCGACGACGTTCCAAGATGACCCCGTGACGCCTGCAGTGGGCGATGCGCTGTATTGGCTTGTCGCCGGCAAGAGCGCGAGTGGTGAAGCGGCACTCGGTAGCGGCGATACGGTGACGCGATCGAACACGAATCCGTGCCCTTAGAGGAGCGTCGACGATGAGATATTCATTTGCGCTGGCTCTGCTGATGGCGGTTCCGTTCGCGTTTGCGAGTCAACCGGGGCAGCCTCTCGATTGCAGCGATTGGATCCTGCTCGAACCCGGCCACACCTGCACCGTCATCTCCCCCATTGGCACACTCCCACCCGATTCCCCGTGGCTGGTTCGCGGCAGCAACACCGCTGTCGACAACGACGGTCGCACGCTGATGCTTCGCGCCAATTGGACCGCCGACACACAACTCCGGCGACTCGGGCTCTACGCCTTCGACGGAACCGCCGAGACGCTCGTCGCATAGATAGAGGACAGGTACGCGTCGGGACCTGGCGGCACCAAAGACCAAGCGCGGGCCACGAGCTGCACGATTGGCGTCAACTGCGGCGGCACCGGCAACTGCGGGAGCCTCACCGGAATCTGCCGCGCCCCGCAAACCCTGAGCGCGGGGTTGTGCGAAGAATGCGGCAACCCCGCGTACGTCATTCGCTTCGATCCGGTGCGCGGGCGGCTGCTGATTCCACTCAAGTCACTCAGTGCCGACGCGTCGTATTCAGGTTGGTGGATCGCCGCGATCGGCGGCTTCACCACTCTTTACGACATTCAGCAGAGCTTCGTGCCGCCAGCCGATACGCAGATCGGGTTTCGCACGCCGGTGATGCCCGACGGGCTGGGCGGCGCCGACCGCTTCGACACGTATTGGGGCGAGATAACGCAGCCGCTCGACTTGGCCAACGCGCACCCGCTTCAGTGCGCGTATCCCGTCGTGGCGCCAAACGCTGGTGACTACCTGACGATCACGACACCAGTTCCAACTCCTGCCGCCGGCGCCGCCAACTACGTGCTGACCTCGGTGGCGTATCAAGGCGAAACGCGAGCGGGACGACGTGCGAGCGGCGGGAAGCAGATGGGGCGCGATGCGTCGCGACTCCCTCGTTGCGGGGAATCGATCACCCTCGATTGACCTCGCTCGGGATAGTCTTTCTGGCAAACTCGGCACGAGTCGCAGCGGCGCGTATCGCCTACAAAGACCAGGCTCGCGTCACCCGTCGACTTGACCAACGGTGCCCAATGCGCGCCGAGTAAGCGACACTCTCGACGATGCAGACTCAATCCGGCGCCTGACTCAACGTCGCATCGCCCTCTACAGATGGTTCCGGGCTGGGCGCGCTCGCGACCTGAGGAGGCGGCGTAGGTTTCCAACGCGACTGCCAGTCGTTCCATTCTTCGACCTTGTCGGCGTTCTTCTTGAGCCACTTGGCGACGCCTTTCTCTCCCAGCGGAGCTCGCAGTGAGAAGATCATCGCCTGAGTGAGGTCTAGTCGACCGAGTTCTGAGAAGTAGTTGTACAAATGTCGTCGCCAAAACGAGTCCGCTGCAAATTCTGGAGGCGGCGGCGCGCTCTCTTCATCCGATTGATGTGCGTCCGCCATTTCAATCGCGAAGTTCGCTAGCTTGGTGATCGACTCGGCCATGAACTCGGAGTTTGTTTGGTTTTTGTGTTCCTCGAGGTGACGCCCCGCGGCGAGGAGTCCTACCATCAGGTTTGCGGCACCCCGGGATGGATCGGCGCCGAACTCATCGCTATCGACGTTGAGGGTGATATTCGAACCGCCCGCCGAGTGGGTCACCCCCTTCATCAACAGGTCCCACGCGCGATTCGTGGATCCGGCTGCGTTTGAAGGGTCCTTTGTGACCGCCGCGTAGCGCAGCAATGCGAGTATCGCCTGCAGCCTCAGACCTACCTCGTCGGCTGCGGCCGCGATTCCCGCCCAGGCTGCTTGGTGATTCGGTCGGTATTCCAGGTCGAGTTGAAACGGAGCGATTGCGTCGAGCCATTTCTGTTGCTTCACAAGGCAGATTCCAAGATTGAAAGACGCGTTCGCATCGTTGGGGTCGATCGCCAGTGCTTTGCGAAACTCGGCTTCGCCCTCGGCGAAACGTCCCTGCGAATCAAGCGCTGTGCCGCTCATTTCGTATAGACGAACTTTGACTGCACCCGGCTTGATCAGCGCCGTCATGACTTGATCGAGTGCGGCGTCGTACTGCTTGCTCGCGTTCAGGCTGTAGGCCAACTCGTAGTTTGCCTCCGGGTCGTTGGGGTCGAGCGCGAGCGCTCGTCTGTACAACTCGATCGCGCCAGCGTAGTCCCGTTGATCGTGTTTGACGATTCCTTGATCGACAATCGACTGGACCTCGTCGGGCGCCGCTGCGAAGGCGTGGACTGCGCTCATGACCAGCACCGCGACAAGGATCTTGACTTGGCTCACCGTGCCCCCCTTCTGGGCCCGAACGTGAACTCGAGGTGGCTGTTACGGAAACCCACACTCGGTTGCTTGCGGAGCAAAGTCTACGCGGCGCCTGAGAGAACTGAATTGACTTAAGTCGCGTGGCGCTGAGGCTTCCCCGCGCGCGGGCGTTCCAGGGGCGGCGCCCTTGCAAGCGTCGAGAGCGGCTAGGGCACGCAGCGATCGGTGCATCGGCCTCATCCCGCCTGCCCCGCCCTTCTCCCCCAATCCAATCCCTCGCCGCCCCACCCCGCTCACCGTACATACATATGTCGCCGCGCCAGTAGTTCCGGTGGACTGGGGGTGTCTTGAGGGCAATCGGATTGGCCGCTCTGCTACTTCTGTTCGCGGGCAGCGCCGCGGCGCAGCAGAGCGCGGGCTTCAAGATCGAGGGCTCTGTCGTGAACGCGGGCGGCCGACCGGAAGCGGGAGTCACGGCGTCCTCGGCGGCGTTCAAGATCACGCTCGATGTCGTTGGAATCGGAGCCGCGACCTCCGGCTTGTCGGGCGGTGGTTTCCGCTCCGATGTTGGGTTCGCAAACCTCTACCCTCCTGCGCTCGAGGTACGCACGCTGCGCTTCGTCAACGACGATCAGCTCGTGTGGGACGCGGAGCGCTCGGTCGGTTCGTACAATCTGTATCGCGATCTGCTAGCGAACCTCTCCGCACTTGGCTACGGCGCGTGTTTGCAGCAGCAACTGACCACACCCTCGGCAACCGACACACAACGCCCGGTGCCAGGAAGTGGATTCTTCTATCTCGCCACGGCGGTCAATCGACTCGACGAAGAAGGTACCAAAGGGCGGCGCAGCAACGGCGCCGATCGCGGCGGAGTTGTTTGCCCATGAATAAGGAATCAGAACAATGAAATCGAAAACGATCGTACTTGGCCTTGCCTTGCTGCCGATTGTAAGTGTGGCGGCGACTCCCCCCGACGCTGTGCACTATCAGGGCGTGCTGCGCGACGCGTCGGATCAACCGCTGACCGGTAACTACGACATGGTGTTTCGCTTCTTCGATGCTCAGACGGCGGGCAACGAGATCATGATCGATCGGCACCTTGCAGCAGGGACGGGCGCGGTGACCGCAAGCGGCGGACTGTTCAGTACCGCACTGGGCGGTGGCGCGGTGAGCGATGGGTCGGGTCCGGGGACGTACACGTCGCTGGCCAAAGCGTTCGCCGATTTTGGGAACGTCTGGCTGGGGATCGAGGTACAAGGGCAGACGCTCACGCCACGGGTGCGATTGCTTGCATCTCCGTATGCGTTGAATGCGACGAATCTCGACGGCAAGGCGGCAAACACGTTTGTCGACACATCAGGTACGGCGCAGAGCAAGACCGGGAATCTCGCCGTCGGCAATCTCACCGCAAACGGCACGCTCACCGTCACAGGGGGCGGTCCAGCCGCGGGGCGCGTGCTGACTTCGGATGCGACGGGGCTTGCATCGTGGCGCGATCCTGCGGTGAGCGCACAGGAAGCGGCGCTGGGGGATCTTGCCGATCGTCTGCGCACCGTTGACCCTGCGACGCTCCCGTTTGGCGATCTCGGAAAATTCAACTGCACCTCGACCGCCGCGACGTTGGCGTTCTCGATCGACGGTGTGGCCACTGGGAATGTGGCCGGATTCGTGGGGATCGATCGCTTGGCATCGCCGTTTGAATACGTGATCGCGTTGGACAGCGCGGCCGCAATCGACGCCGAGTCGCAGCTCGGGCGCGTGGGCCGACTCACGGTAGCGCGCGCCTCGGGCTCGACTACCTACAGCGGTCGCATCACCGAGTTTGGTCTCGCAGCGTTCGCGGGCGGCACGCGCACGTATGTCGTGCGCCTCGAGCCGACGCTCAGCAATCTGATGAGACGCGCGGACTACGAACTGTTCCAAGGGCTGAGCGTGACGCAGGTTATCCAGAAAGTCTTGACCGACGCAGCCGTGACGGCGTCGTTGTTCCAACTGGCCAGCACGTATCCGCCGCTCGACATGACCGTGCAGTACGACGAGAACGACTTGGACTTCGTGCGACGGCTCGTAGAAAATGAGGGTCTGAGTTTCCACTTCCGAGAGCTCGCCGCCGGTGATCAGGTGGTGTTCTCGGACGACAACGCGGCGTTTGTCGCGATCCCCGGATCGTACGCATACCGCGGCGATCTCGTCGACCCGGGGACGGGCGAGGAATACGTGCGCACCTTCCACACGCGCAGTCGGCGATTCAGTGCAGTGGGACGCGTGCGCGGCTACAACCTCATCACGCCGACGGCGCCCGCCGAGCAGACGTCCACTGCCGTCGGTGGAGACGGTGAGCGGTATGAGGCTTACGCAGAAGACATCGACGCGTCGCGCGCTTTGGCGCGTGCGCAACAGATCATCGAGCGCGACCAGGTGCATCGTCTCGAGCGCTCCGGAACAAGCAACATTCCGGAGCTGCGCGCTGGAAGGACGTTCACGCTTTCCGACAGTGTCGGCGCGGGGTTCGGTGGTTCATACGCGGTGACGGAGGTGGTTCACTTCGCGCTGCGCGATCCAAATCCTGCCTGCATCGGTTACGGCAATGTCTTCAGCGCGATCCCGTCCACCACCCGATTCCGCCCCGAGCGCGTGACGCGCAAGCCGGTGGTTCGGGGCTCGACCGTCGCCAAGGTCACGGGACCGCTTGGAAACACGGAGTTCACTGACACGTACGGTCGCGTCAAGGTCAAGTTCTTCTGGGACCGCACCGGCACGACTGATGAAAACTCCAGCGGCTGGGTTCGGGTCGCCGTACCGTCGGGTCGTATCGCGGATCGACGCTGGGTTCCGAAGATCGGTGACGAGGTGTTGGTCGACTTCTTGGACGGCGATCCCGATCGCCCTGTTGTGCTTGGATCGCCCTACAACGCCGATCGCCTACCGCCTGCCACCGATTCGATGACGCTGGGTGGGGACCTCACCGTTTCGGGGAACGATTTGGTTTTCGGCGCTGGTGGTCGTCTCACTGGCACCACGGGTTCGACACTGGAGACGTTGGGCGATTCCGATACGGACGATCTGCTTCTGCTTGCCGGCAACACCGTCGACGACGGCGCGATTCGCGTCTTTGGCGACAGTACTTTCGAACTGCGATCGGGCAGCGGCTTGTTCAGCTTCATCAACGGCGCGTCGGGTCTCGAAACAGCGCAAGTCGACGCCTCCGGAAACCTGCAGTTCGATGGGCACATTACCTCCGCCGGATTCCGGAGTGCTCCGACCGGACGCTTCGATTTCACGGCGGTCGACACCGGATTCGCGACATTCCTCGACCAGACCAGCGCCACGATCAACGAGTGGAAGATCGGCGGAGCCAACTTCGATCTGTATCTTGGCGATTCGGCGGCAGACAACGTGTTCGTCCCGGGCGATCTCAGCGTGACGGGTGTGAAGAACTTCGTGCAGAACCATCCGCAGCGCGCCGACCTCTCGGTGGTCTATACCGCGCTGGAGGGGGATGAAGCGGGCACCTATACGCGCGGGTCGGCGCGTTTGGTCGACGGCGTCGCGCGGGTAGCGCTGGGTGAGACGTTCGCGTGGGTTACCAATCCCGATATTGGGCTCACCGCGCAACTCACCGCGCGCGGTGCGGCGGCGGATCTGTATGTGGAATCGTTGACGACGAAGGAACTCGTCGTGCGCGCGCGCTTAGCGTCCGATGCTGAGGCGGCGTTCGACTACTTGGTGCATGGTCTGCGCATTGGGTACGAAGAGTACGGTGTGCTGCAGCCACGGCGGATGGATGGATCGATTCCCGTTCGCGTGTCGCGCGCTGCAGACGGGAATGATCTGCATGCGCTCGATGCGCTGACGCGCTTTCGCACGATGGAGACAGCGCTCGGGCGTCGCGCACCGGAGCAAGCAGGGGCCGATGCCCTGCGTGCGGCGATCGGTGAGCACGCCGACACCGACGATCTGGTGAGCATTGTTGCGGCACCCGCTACAACCGTGCGCCCTGAACATCCTGTGGATCCTGCCGACATCACGAACGATGGGGCGACGGCAATCCCGACTCAGGACGCGACAGCCTCGAGCGCCGCCCCGACGCCCGTGTCGCGGTTTGCGAGTGCTGTTTGCGTCGCCGGCTTCACACCGGGAGACCTCGTGGCGATCGATCGTGACCAGCCATCGCACTGGATTGCCGCACGACGCATCGCTGATCCTGCAGTTGTCGGCGTCCTCATGCTCGACCCGCTCGCCGCGTGTGCGGAGGGTGAGCTGGTGATTGCGTTCGCAGGGATCGTGACGGCCAAAGTGGACGCTTCATTCGGAGCGATCGAGATCGGCGACTTGTTGACGTCATCGCCGACGCCGGGTCACGCGATGCGAGCCGGCACCGCGCTTCCCGGGACGATCGTGGGGAAAGCGCTCGAGCCGCTCGCGTCGGGGGTGGGGACGATTCGTGTGCTGGTGATGCCGAGGTGAGCGATTTCCGGTGTGGCGTGCCGCGAACGGCACGCCACACCGATCACCACTCAGATCCCACTCACATCCTCGACACCTAGCCCGAGGTAGATCACCTTCGGCTCGGCTGGATTGAACGCAAAGCTCGTCATCCGATCGTAGGCGTTGTGCGTGGTCGACACGGCACCGGTCAGCCCATCGACCTTGTAGATGTCAGTGCCGTAGTTGTCGAAGCTCGTGCCGAAGATGAAGTACAGCGCGTTTGCGTCCACGGGG
The DNA here is from genome assembly GCA_046331425.1 of Acidobacteriota bacterium. Lineage (GTDB taxonomy): Bacteria > Acidobacteriota > Polarisedimenticolia > J045 > J045 > JANNUT01. The sequence goes on along the minus strand of JAXLQU010000027.1, from coordinate 42,764 downwards.
TCGACCGCCATCGTCGGTCCGTTGATGATCACGACATCGGCGGACCGATCGACGATCGGTTGGAAGCTGAAGCCGCCGTTGCGCGAAACATAGATGTGCCGCCCTTCGGAGGGTGCACCGGCATCCGATTCGGCCAGGTTGAGTCCCATGGCGTAGACCGTTTGGCCGTCCGTCGGCGCGACGACCAGGTTGAAGACGTTGGCGCGGCCATCGTCGGCAAAGCCGGTCGACGGCGTCCAGGTCTTGCCGCCATCGACGGTGACGAACGCGCCCGAGACGGCGCTGCCGACCATGGCGTGATCGAGATTGTTCGGATCGAAACTCACGCGATAGACCAGGCCGCTTTGCACCGGAGGTGCCACACCCAAGGGCGACCAGTTCACGCCGGCATCGGTCGATTCCCACAGAGCGCCGGCCTGATCGCCCAAGCGGACACGCGCGCGGTCGGCGCTATCGGCGGCAAAACCGTAGACCGCGAGTGCGGGTGACTTCAACGGCGTGAGCTGCGTGCCGTCGATGCGCAGCAACTCGCTGCCGCCATCGGTCCACGCGAAGGCGCGCGCGCCGACCCCTTTCACCAACTGGCCCGGCTGCAACGAGGTGCGATTCCAACGGGCGAATGGCGCGAAGCGGCAGCCGGCGTCGTTGGAGATCAAGAGCGTGGTGTCTTGTAGCGCGATCAACCGATTCGGGACGTCCAGCGCTACCAGACCGGTCGTGTACGAAATGCCCTGCAGCGGACGCGCGAGCGGCGCGAGCGTTCGACCTTCATCGCGTGTGAAGGTCACCGCGGGAGGTCCCGAGACGACGCGACAGGCCGGTGCTTGCCAAACCGACGGCGCGGCCGCCAGGGAAGGCACGATCAACGCAACAGCAACACTCAATCCGGAAACAAGTTTGCGGCATGACAACATGGAGTAGCTCCTTGATGGACGTGGCGACACCTTGAAGAGTCCCCTGCACCGGTCTTGAAACGCGCGACGGGCGGTCTGCGTTTCGCGGTGCAACGAAAAAATCGTCCGAGATGTTGATCCCAACCCTGTCGACACGCACGTCGGCAGCGAAAGTTATTGCGCCGCTCGATCTCCCCCGGGTCAGGCACGCGGACGACAAAACGCACGTCACACACATATGCGACACGCACAGGTGCACAGCCTGTCGTAAGATGCGCGCGGCGTTGGGTTGATCGCACCCGAATCCCGTTTGCGACGAGTCAACGTTGACCGACCCCGAGCACATGTGGGCCAGGCATGGTGCGCCATGTCTGGCCCGCATTATTTCGTGGCTGTTCGTACCGCATGGGAACGCGTCGGGAACTCACTTCACTCATCACCAAAGTTTCGCGATACTCCTACCGGCGCAGTCGATCAGATTTCGACGATCTCTGTGGGAGCAACGGATGACACTCAAGCGATTGGCGATTGCGGTCGCGATCCTGGCCGCAGCAGCGGTCTTCCTTGCCACCTACAGCGGGTGGAGCGATGCAGCGCTTCACGCCTTCAAGCCCAAGACCGTTCGGCCCAAGGCTCCCGCCGGGTCGCCGGAGGCCTTTCGATACTGGCCGGCAGTTTCGATGCCGAACTCGAGTTTCGTCGCGATGGGTCGACTCCTCTGACAGGCAGCGCAATCGAGACGCGCGAGGTAACGGCCGACGGACGATGGCTGGTCCGGCGGCTGAGCGGAACGCTGGACGGGAAGCCGTTCGAGGCGATCGGGCTGGTGGGGTTCGATACGCAACGGGGCGATTCACCGGACCTGGACCGATACCCGACTGGGCGCTTTGGTTCTGTTCGATGCCGCTTATAGCCCGGAGAACCTCAGGATGGCGGGGACATTCCGGCCGGCAGCGTCATACGGCACTGGACAGTTGAGCCGATTCGAAGAGGCGCTGACCCAGGACGGAGCGGGGACGCTGGAGATTAGCGAGACCACGGCCGGGGGTCCAAGCGTGGTGGCGCTGCGGATCGTGTACTCCCCCCGTGGGTAGCGGCCAACCCAACCGTGGCCGAAGGCAAAAAAATTTCCGCGCGGAACATCCAATCCACCTACGCCCGCCGTATCTGCTGGCGATGATTCCCCACTCGCAGCCCATGTCGCAGGATGACTCGCCAGGGACGACCCCGTCGCTGGACCTCTGGTTGGCCGCTACGAAGCGCGGCGACGAGTCGGCTTTTTCCAAACTCTATCAAGCCACCAGCGGGCGTGTTTTCGGCCTGGCGCTCAAGGTTCTGCGAGACCGAGCCGCGGCAGAAGACGTCACCTGCGAGGTGTTCACGCAGCTCTGGCTGAAGGCGGCCGACTTCGATCCGATCAAGGGTTCGGCAATCGCGTGGATCCTTACGATGGCGCGTACCCGAGCGATCGATCGGCTGCGCAGTTCCGACCGGATCGCGCGGCGTGAAGAGGTGCTGGACACCAACTGGGAGCTGCCGTTTGGCGGCCCCTCGCCCGAGCAGAAGAACATCGACGACGAGCGTGCGGCGCTCGTGCGCCGTGCGCTGGCATCGTTGCCGGCCGAACAACGTGAAGCAGTTACCGTGTCGTTTTTCGGGGGGTTATCGCACAGTGAAACGGCGGAAGCGCTCGGCGCTCCGCTCGGCACTGTGAAAACAAGAATTCGCGCTGGCCTCTCAGCGTTGCGGCGTGAACTGGCCGGCAACGAAGGAACACTCGCATGACGACGCATGGCTCCAACGACCGCTACTGGCGTGAGTGCGCGGCTGGGCATGTTCTCAGCGCACTCGACCCCGGAACGGCGACCGAATTCGAATCTCATCTGCGGGAGTGCCCGACATGTCGCGCCGAAGTCTCCGCGTTGCGCGAGGTGGTGGGTGAACTCGGCCTGGCGGCTCCGTCCGTAACGCCGCCTCCTGCGGTGTGGAATCGGATCGCGACACAACTCGAGTTGAAAAGCGCCAACGCACCGCTTGAGACGGTCAGCGTTCAACCTTGGAAATCGCCGACGGCGTCACAGCAACGGCAAGATCTGGTGTTCGTACGCGGCAGCGACTCCGAGTGGGAACCGACGGCGGTGCCCGGTGTGCGATTCCGACGGCTGTTCACCGACGAAGCGAACGACAAGATCACGATGATCGTGCAGATGGACCCCGGAGCGAGCTATCCCGCGCATGTGCATGCCTCGCCTGAGGAGTGCTACGTGATCTCGGGCGATCTGATCGTCGGGGACAACGACGTGGTGATGAAGGCGGGCGATTACCAACGCGCTGCGGGGGGAAGCCGGCACAAACATCAGTGGACCAAGGGTGGCTGCACACTCTTGATTGTTTCGTCACTGCACGACGAGTTGGATGAGCTAACCCGCTAGGCTGCGTCTCGGCGATTAGTGGTGCGAGTGCCCGTGCGTGGCCGGGCCTGCGGCGTGATGGTCGCCGTGATCATCGTGATCGTGATGATGCGGGTGCGGTTCCTCGGCCGGGAGTGGATCGAACATGCGGTTGGAGGCGCGCCACAGCGCGTGCGTGATGACCGCAGCCGCCCAGAACGCAACAAACCCCAACGACCACGACAACACCTGCGCAACGGTGAACTTGTTCACGGCCAAGGCCTTTCTTCGCAACAATTCGCTGAGTTACTCGCGACGAGCGTTTGCTGAAGCATCGGCGAGGCTACCACATCAACGGCCCGCCAGGACTGGGCGCGTCGCGCGAGACCAAGGCGGTGGTCCACGGTGTGACCTCGCGATATCCGATGCGGTTGTAGACGTGCAGCGCGCCGGTATTGCGTCGATGCACATACAAGCACGGCACGAAGCCGCGGCCGGCGGCTTGAATGGTGAGCTCGGCCATGGCGCGGGTGGCGATCCCGCGGCCGCGTGAGGCGGTTTCGGTGTACACACCCTCGAACATCCAGGCCTGATCGCTTACCACTGGCGCCTCGGCCTTGAACACCGGACGGCCGTTCGACTCGCCAACGAAACACAGATTGCGCTGGATTAGCTCGTTGAAGTGCCGCCGATACCCTTCTGGGTTACGGGCCACCTGATCGACGCCCAGATCCTCGCGACACATCGAGGCGTGCGCACGCAGCAACCACTCAAGATCGCGTGGCTCGGCGGCGCGCAACGTGACCGATTGGCTATCCAGCGCAGGGAGCAGCGGAGTGTCGCAGCGCAGCATCACCTGCTGTCGCAGCTCCATGGTGGCCAGGCCGCGCGGCGCCGCGTCGGAAAGCACACGCTGCAACTGCGCTTGCGGTCCGAACACAATTTCTTGCACCGCCGACCAGCGCGCCACGAAATCGGCGAGTGCCGCGACCGTTGCCGCCGACTCGGCCACTTCGGGAGCGATCGCCCAACTGACGCCGCGCAAGCGTTGAATGGCGCCAACCACGAGCGCGCCGTCGAGCAGAACCCACAATCCGGCACCGTGGCGCAGCGCTTCGTTGAAGTAGGCACCGACATGGGCGTGCGTGACGGGCGCTGAAGCAACGACCGCTTCGACGGCGCGGCGATGTGAGCTTTCGGCCGGCGCGACGTGGAGCCGAGCCGGCGTTGGAGCGACGGCGCGACGCAATAACGACGCGGCGCGACGTCCGGTTAGCACTTGCGCAACACACCCCGCACGACCCCTCGGATTTCGACGCGATCGGCGGGTACCAGAATCGGTTCGTACTTGCGATTGGCCGGCTGCAGGCGAACCGTGCCGCCATCGCGATAGAACTTTTTGAGGGTGGCCTCGTCGCCGTGGATCATGGCCACGACGATCTGTCCGTTGTCGGCGTTGCGACGCTCTTCGATGACCACGTAATCGCCATCGCGAATTTGCTCTTCGATCATCGAGTCGCCTTCAACCCGCAGCGCATAGGTGCGACCGGCGCCAACCAACCACGACGGAACGGTGATCGCTTCGTGATCCTCGACAGCCTCGTGAGGCCTCCCCGCGTGGATGCGCCCCATCAGCGGCAACTCCACGGCGCGCGGGGCGTCGTCGTCCTTCACCACCTCCAGCGAGCGGTTCTGATTCCATGTACGGCGAAGCAGTCCTTTGCGGACGAGGTTTGTGACGTGTTTGTGGACCGTGGCCACCGAGGACAGGCCGAAGTTGCGGCCGATCTCTTCGAGGCTGGGTGAGTAGCCTCGCTGCCCGATGAACTCGTGGATGTAGTCGAAGATCTGTTTTTGCCGTCGTGTGAGCGCCATGTGGGCCTCCCGATCCGAGGTTCGCCGGGAGTTTAGCAAACAACCGGCGAAAGCCAATGGCAGGCAAAGCTGATTTGCTCGGAAGCTCGAGATTCTTCGGTTCTCGACCAGGAATTCAGGCCGCTGGCAAAGGTTTGCGGGGTCTGAACCGCTCTGTTACTTTCCCTCGGCGCTCATGAATGCCTTCGCACGGACGTTGGCTCTATGTCTCATCGGCTCCGTCGCTTGTCTGCCGTCTTACTCGCAGGCCGACGGTCAAGGTTTGCCTCGCGCGCCTGCCGCCACCGATCCGGCTGTTTTCCCTCCCCCCTCGCCGGCCCTCGCGCGCCGCGTCACCGGGTTGATCGAGCAGCTTCGACGCGGTGCTCAGGGCGGGGATGAACGCGAGCAAGCGCTGGAGGAAATCGTCGCGATCGGCAGTCCTGCGATCCCGCTGCTGTTGTCGGAGCTCGAGCGGCGATCGCGCGACACCTGGCCCGAGATGATCTATCTGCTGGGCGCGACTGGCGATGAGCGCGTGATCGGGATTCTTCGCAAGGAAGCGCAGCGACAATCGGGCAAGCCGTTGATGGATGCGCTGTACGCGTTGTCGTTGGCGGGCGATCCCACGGCGCTCTTGATTGCGTTGCGAAGTCCTCACGCGACGATCGCATTCGAGCCGGGTGTCGGTGGTACCGCGCTCGACTTCATCGCCGGCGTGCAAGGCCCTCGGGCTGCGGCGGTTCTGCGCGAGCAGATTCCGTTTCGCTCGCGCGAGGCCCGCGCCGCGGCGCTGAGCACGCTCGCCACGCTCGGCTGCGAATCGTCGCTGGAGTTTTTGTCGCAGTGGGCGAAGCAAGAAGATCCGCTCGATCGCCGCGCGGCATTGATTGCAATTGGCCGGTTGGGCGACGTGCGCGCGCGCGCAACCGTGCAGAACGCGTTGAACGACACCGACCCGGACGTTCGGTTGGCGGCGTTGGAGGCGGCCGGTTGGCTGCGCGATCCGGCGGTGAGTCCGCTCTTGACACCGATGGTGCGTCAGCGACAACCGAGTCTGGCCAAGGTCAATGCCGTGTGGTCACTCGGTTTGATCGGCGGCCCCGTTGCGGCGCAGGCGCTGAGCGATGCGCTGCAAATGGCGCTCGACCCCGAGCGTGCGCGTGTGATTCAAGCACTGGGGAATACGCGCGACAAGGTAGCGGTGGCACCGCTTCAACGCGAGGCGCTGTCGGCGCATCCGTTGTGGAGTTCGATTGCCACGGAAGCGCTGTTGAAACTACCCGATGCGATCGCTCGAGACGCCGTGTTGGCTGTCTGTGGCGAGGCCAGCGAGCACGATCCTGGTATGGCGGCGGCACGCGCTTTGGTGGAGCGGCGCGATCCGCGTGCCGTTCCGTGCATCTTGCGGCGGTTGCGCGATGAGATTGCGGCCCATCAGGGTGTGAGTCCCGATGTCGATGACCTGCTGTCGCGACTGCCGCTGTTCGCGCCGGCGAGCGCGGCTCAGTCGCTCGATACCGTGGCGGGAGAGATGTCGGCGCCCACGATTCAACATCGACTTCACGCCGCGGCCGATGCGATTCGATTGCTTGCAGAACGAGGCAACGAAATCGGGCCGTGGATCGAGTTGTTGGGGAGTGGAACGCCGCTGGAGGTCGACCTGGCGGTGCGCCGGCTCGGAGAGCTCGCCGATGCGCGGGCAGTAGAGCCGCTGACGCGCTTGTTTGGAAGGATCGAGCCGGAACGTTCTTGGATCATTCCCGAAGCGTTGGGGAGAATCGGCAGCGAACGCGCAACGCTCTTTCTTACTCAGCTATTGACCGACGAGATCTATCAAGTGCCGTCGTTGGCGCGCGCTCGCACCGAAGCGGCGCGCGCGCTGGCGCGGTACTCCAAGTCGCCCGTTGCCGCTCAAGCGTTGCGCACCGCGTACGTTCAGGATCGCGGAAGAAATCTTTCTGCACTGTTGGCCTACGCCAGAATCAAGGGCCCACCGTGCATCAAAGACCTGGTCGAGCTCAACGCCCTGCAGTTGGCTCGACGAAGCACGGGGCAAGCCAGCCGTCATGAGCGCGTCAACTGGGTCCTGCGCCAACTCCGCTCCGGCGCCGAGATCCCCCTGGACGTCATCCGCGACATCGACGAGTAACGAAATCCGGGGACGTTCTACCTAAAGCGGCACTCTGCTCATGTAAGGCGCCATCCGCTTACAAGCGATGAGGGGTGCTTTAGGTAGAACGTCCCCGTATTTCGCCCCCGTATTTCAGCGATGTGGGGCGCTTTGGGGAGAGCGTCCCCGGATTTCGTTAGCGGGGGGAGATGAGTTCGCCTTCTTCTTCGCGGGCGGGGTCGAGTGAGGCGATGCGGGCGCCGGGGCGGGTGGCGAGGACCTCGTCGAGGTCGCCGGCTTCGTAGGCGCGGCTGAACGCTTCGACGACTTCGGGCGCGAGCGAGAGTCCCTTCATGTCGCTGATACGGGAGATGGCGTCGGCGACCGTGAACGAGCGTTGATAGGGACGGTCGGTCGTCATGGCGTCGAACGTGTCGGCGACGGCAATGATTCTTGCTTGCAGTGGAATCTCGTCCCCTTTCAAACCCATCGGATAACCGCCGCCGCGCCAACGTTCGTGATGGAACTTCATGCCGGGCACGATATTGCGCATCTGCGGGATCCTGCCGAGGATGCGCTCGCCTCGCTCGGGATGCGTCTTCATCACCTCGAACTCATCGCTGGTCAGCGCCGCCGGCTTTTTCAGGATCGCATCATCGATACCGATCTTGCCGACATCGTGCAGCAACGACGAGACGTGCAACCACCGCATGTCCTCCGGCGAAAGCCCGAGGTACCTGCCGATAATCACCGAGTAGCGCGCAACGCGTACCGAATGCCCCTTCGTATACGGGTCCTTTTCATCGATCGCTTCCGCCAACGAGCGGATCGTTCCGACGAACATGTCGTTGATATCGCGTGCAGCAGCGCGGAACCGCTCGACGAGATCGCCGAGCTTGCGAGCCATGCCATTGAAGTGCGAGCCGAGCGCTTCCAGCTCGGCCACGTGCGACGACTCGGCGCGCACCGAGAAGTCCCCTTCGGCAAGACGTTTGCTGATGGCGGCCAACCGTCGCACTGGTCGAGAGATCACGCTTCCCAACAAAATCGCGGCCAGCACCGCCAGCGCTGCGGCGATCGAACCACCCACCATCACCTGACGAAACAGTTGATCGGCCGGCGCCAACGCGAGCGCCTCGTCGACCTCGGTGAAGACCGCCCATCCTTGTCCGGTGGAAGCCAGCGCGCCCAAACAGCGCACGCCCGAATCTCCGCCACGCTTCAACTCGTAGCTGCTCGCGCTGCTCGTGGCGTTGGCGGTTGCGACGCGTGCCGTACCGCTCGGCTTGGCCCAGCGTTGCACCAGATCGCGGCGTTGCATCGTGGCGGGAGTTTCGACCAGCGATGTGCCGGACTGCGCCACCACCTCGGCTTGACTGCCCAACAGCATCAATCGTGTCGGTGCCGGCACAGCCGTGAGCGCATCGCGCCACACACTCTGCATCACGGCCACCTGCTGAAACACTCCCAACAACACGCCATCGCGTTGCACGGGAGAGGTAAGCGTCACCGCCAGAACTTTCTCCGGCCCCACCGCAAACGGCCCGCGTGTCAACGCCGGTCGTGCCGCTGCCGGAATCGGATGCACACCGTTCTCATCGATCGTGCGCGCGTCCGCATCGAGCGCGTCGTTCACGATCTTCGGTACGACGAGTTCCATCGCTGCAACCGTAACGGGCGCACGCCCGATTGGCCGATACTCCGCGAGTACCACCGTGTCGTCGAGGAAGCTGCTCAACAACGCGCGCGTCTCAGGCACCTGCTGGTTGTCCAAGCGTGCCACGGACTCGGCCAGCTTCACCGCCTCGCGACCTTGTTGATCGAGGAACGCTTGCACCCGCTGCGCGACCGCTGCGGCTTGGTGGAGTTGCCGCTCTTGTTGCGACGCAACCAACGTGTCGCGCATCTGTCCGTGAGTCACCCAACCAAAGACGATCAGGGGCACCAGCGCTACCAGCAGCAGCACGCTGAGCAACACCACGAAGAGTGGGATACGTGCGCGACCGATCGATGGGGTCTCGTGTGCTGTCATCTCGTCCGTCGACGCATCGCGCCTGGTCTCCCGCGAAACACCCGCCGAGCCTGATTGCGCGGGCTGTTGGGAATCTAGGTCGCAGGGTTGTGAGCGACCACGCCCGGCTGCGTTCGGCATGTCGGATTCGATACACCCTCCAAGTCGCTGATTTCCCAAGGGTTGTCCATCCGGATGACGGGCTCGGCACAGCCGGCTGCCAATTCGTGTTTCGCTCCTGCCCCGCCTAAGTCGTTCTTTGCCCGCGAGTTGACCTTCCGAGCCGCGCTTGGCATGGAGCCTGCTGTTAGGAGCTTGACCCGACGCGGGAGCAACACCCCGCTCAAGACAACGACGAGCGCTCCGGCGCACGACACATGGAGTACGGAGGACGCGATGAAGCGGTTAGGTCGATTGGCGATGGCGTTGAGTGTGGCTGGCTTGATCCTGGCGACGATGCCATCGGTGCAAGCGGGCCAATCCGCGGGCCGCGTGCCACGTCAGGTCTCCGGCGCCTCGTCCTTGCCGCAAGTCGTGTACGTACTCGGTGTCTTGCAGAGCTTCGCCGGATCGCGATTGGCTTCGATCACGACACGTATCGCGCGCTGAGCGCGCTGAGAGAGTTGGCTAGCGAGGCGAGGGGGTACACTCCCCGGCCCCTTTGTTCTCGCCACGGGCGGCATCGTGCCGCCCGTGCCTTTTTCAGGGGCGGTCGTTCGCGACCGCCCCTTTCCTTTTGTATGTCACGCCGCGCGCGATCCCCACTCCGCATCGCTCGATTGCCACGAACGAATCAGTAAGGCATCCTCCCTTTCTCTCTTGGAAAGGAAATGCTGTGGGACGTCTCGTGTCGCGGCTGTTGGTCGCCGCGCTTGTCATCGCCACCGGCATCGCTGGGGTGACCTATCTGACCCGTGAAAAGCCAATCGCTGTTGTCATGGCCACCGTGCAGCGCGGCGCCGTGGAGCGCAGCGTCGCCAACACGCGCGCCGGCACGGTGAAGGCGTGTCGACGAGCCAAGCTCGCGCCCTTGGTCGGCGGACGCGTCGAAAAGCTGAAGGTCAAGAAGGGTGATCGCGTCGTCGCTGGACAGTTGCTGCTGGAATTGTGGAACGAGGACCTCGCCGCGCAGATCAAACTGTCGCAAAGCACCAGCAACACCGCGCGTGCGCGCGTCGACGAAGCGTGCAAGCTGGCCGAATGGTCGAAGGCCGAGTGGCAGCGTCAACAGACGTTGTTCGCCGATGGCGTGACCTCCTCGCAAGCGGTCGATCGCGCCAAGGCCGAAGCCGAATCGCGCGCCTCGTCATGCGCCACCGCACACGCCGCGGTCGCCGAAGCCGATCGCGGGATCGCTGCCGCCAAAGAAGCGCTGTCGCGCACCGTGTTGCGCGCTCCGTTCGATGGCGTGGTTGCCGACCTCACCGCAGAACTCGGCGAGATCGTCTCGCCGTCGCCGCCGGGGATACCGACGCCGCCGGCGATCGATCTGGTGGAGAACGGTTGTCTGTACATCTTGGCGCCGTTGGATGAGGTCGATGCTCCGCGCGTGAAGCTCGGCGATCGGGCGCGCGTCACACTCGATGCGTTTCCAGGCGAGTCGTTTCCTGCCACCGTGCGACGTGTCGCCTCCTATGTACTCGATTTGGAAAAGCAGTCGCGCACCGTCGATGTCGAGGTCGAGCTCGCGGATGCGGCGGTCGTTCAACGCCTGGCGCCAGGCTACAGCGCCGACGTCGAGATCGTGTTGGACACCCATGACAACGTGTTGCGCGTGCCGAGCGAGAGCGTGATGGAGGGAGGTCGTGTGTACGTCGTGCAAGACGGTCGCTTGCAAGAGCGCACGATCGAGATCGGTCTGGCCAACTGGCAGTTCACCGAAGTCAGCTCCGGGCTCAGCGAAGGGGATGCCGTGGTCTTGTCGTTGGATCGCGCCGGTGTGAAGGCCGGTGCGCGCGTCGTGGCCGAAACGGGCGCGGTGCGCGCGGCGGCTTCGAAGTGATTCGACTGCAAGGCATCTCGCGCACCTTCCAGGTCGGCGACCAAGAGGTGCGAGCGCTGCGGCATGTCGATTTGACGATCGAAAGCGGTGAGTACATCGCCTTGATGGGACCGAGCGGCTCGGGCAAGTCGACGTTGCTGCACCTGTTGGGACTGCTCGACCGTCCGACCGCCGGCCGCTACGAACTGCGCGGCACCGATGTCACCACGTTGGACGACATTGCGCAGGCGGCGATTCGCTCGCGCACGATCGGCTTCGTGTTCCAGTTTTTCCACCTGGTGCCGCGGCTCACCGCGGCCGAGAACATCGAGCTGCCGCTGATACTGGCCAGCGTGCCGCCGGCCGAACGCAAGCCGCGCGTGGCACAAGCGCTGGAGAGTTTCGGACTGACGCCGCGCGCGCATCATCGACCCGATCAACTGTCGGGCGGGCAGCGGCAGCGCGTTGCGATCGCGCGCGCGATGGTGCTCGATCCACCGGTGTTGTTGGCCGATGAGCCAACCGGCAACCTCGATCGAACCACCGGCCACGATGTGGTGCTGCTGTTGGAGCAACTCAATGCGCGCGGGATCACGCTGATCGTGGTCACGCACGACACCGAGATCGGCGCTCGCGCGCGGCGGCGCGTGCGGCTGATCGACGGCGAAATCGCACAAGACACGACGACGCTCGCGACATGATCGCGCGCGACGCCGCATCGTTCGCCTGGCAGGCAGTCACCGGTTTTCGGTTGCGTTCCCTGCTCACGCTGCTGGCGATGGCAATCGGAGTCGCGTCGGTAATCGTGCTGACCGCGTTGGGTGATGGCGCGCGCCGCTATGTGATCGGCGAATTCCAGCAACTCGGTACGCACCTGTTGATCGTGTTTGCGGGCCGCAGTGAAACCAAGGGCGGACTTCCGCCGCTGCTCTCGGAAACACCGCGCGATCTGACGATCGCCGACTCGCAAACACTCTACCGCTCCCCTGCGATCCGTTTCGTGGCGCCCTTGAATATCGGCAGCGCTGCGGTCAGTTGGGGCGGCAGGGAGCGTGAGTCGCCGATTCTCGGCACCAGTTCCGAGTATCTCGAGATGCGCGGCGTGCAGTTGGCCACGGGCCGTTTCCTGCCGAAAGGCAATCCTGAGCGACAAGCTGCCGTCTGCGTGATCGGGGGCACGGTGCGCGACGAGCTGTTCGGCGCGCAGCCCGCACTCGGCCAATGGATCAAGGTCGGCGACCGTCGCTTCCAGGTGATCGGCGTGCTGGCCTCGCGCGGCCGCTCGTTGGGGGTCGACTTCGATCAGCTGGTGGTGATACCGATCGCGTCGGCGCAGTCGCTGTTCAACACCTTCTCACTCTTCAGGATCTTGGTGGAAGCCAAGAGCTACGAGGAGATCGAACGGGCCAAGCGCGACATCGTCTCGATCGTCAAGCTGCGCCACGACGGAGAGGACGACGTTACCGTCGTTACGCAGGATGCCGTCGCCGCCACATTCGATCGTGTCTTGCTGGCGTTGACGTTCGCACTGGCGGGGATTGCAGCGATCTCCCTGTCGGTGGCCGGAATCCTGATCATGAACGTGATGCTGGTCAGCGTTGCCGAGCGAACCAGTGAAGTCGGCTTGCTCAAAGCGCTTGGCGCAACACCGCGCAAGATCATGACGTTGTTTCTGTTGGAGGCCGCCACGTTGTCGTTGTTGGGTGGATGTTTGGGTTTGGGTCTGGGGTACTCCGGCACCTGGATTCTCGGTCGGCTGTTTCCAGCACTCCCGGCATGGCCTCCGATATGGGCCGTCGCTGCCTCCCTGTTTATGGCGCTCGCGGCCGGTTTGATCTTCGGCGTGTTGCCGGCGCGACGCGCCTCGCAGCTCGATCCGGTCACCGCCCTGGCGAGGCACTGATGCGCTTGGCCGATGCGACACGGTTTGCGCTGCGCGCACTCACCGCACACCGGTTGCGAACCGGTTTGACCACGCTCGGCATCGCCGTTGGTGTCGGCGCGGTGGTGTTGTTGACGTCGATCGGCGAGGGCACGCAGCGTTTCGTTCTGGGCGAGTTCACGCAGTTCGGCACCCATCTGATCGAGATCACGCCGGGGCTTTCCGCCACACACGGAATCCCGGGTGCATTTCTTGGAACGGTGCGACCGCTCTCGCTCGATGACGCCGAGAGTTTGCGCCGCGTACCGCAGGTCCAGGCCGTTTCTGCCGTGGTGCAAGGCAATGCCGCGGTCTCATTTGCGGGCCGCACACGGCGCGTCACGGTGTTTGGTGTGGGCAGCGACGCCAAGCGTGTTTGGACGGTGCGCGTGGCACAAGGCAGCTATCTGCCGGATGACGATCCCCGCGCCTCGCGTGCGCTGTGCGTGATCGGCACCAAGCTGCGGGACGAGCTGTTTCAGGGGCGCAGTGTCTTGGGCGAGCGATTGAAGATCGCCGGCGAACCGTATCGCATCATCGGTGTGCTCGAGCCGAAGGGGAACTTCCTGGGCACCGATCTCGACGACTCGGTCTCGATTCCTGTCGGCCGCGCCCTGGCAATGTTCAATCGCGACGGGGCGATGGCTGTCGATGTGCTCTACGAACCGGGCGCCCATGCCGACGATGTCGCCGCCGCTCTCGAGCGCGCCATGCAGGCCCGCCACGGACAGCGCGACGTTACGGTCACCACACAGCAAGAGATGTTGGACACACTTGGCTCGATCCTCGATGTGCTGACATTCGCCGTCGGTGCGCTCGGTGGAATCTCGATGTTGGTCGGCGGCGTTGGGATCCTCACCATCATGACGATCGCCGTTCGGGAACGAACTTCCGAGATCGGCCTCTTGCGTGCTCTGGGCTCGCCACAGCGCAAGATCCTGTGGCTGTTTCTGGGCGAAGCGTTGGCGTTGGGACTGTTGGGAGGGGTCACCGGACTGGCAGGCGCTGTGGCGCTCTCACAACTGATGCACCTTCTCGTACCGAAGTTGCCGGTCTATACGTCGCCCAAGGTCGGGCTCCTGGCGATCGTCGTGTCGCTGTTGATCGGTTTGGTGGCAGGGGTGATGCCGGCAAGGCGTGCGTCGCGACTCGATCCGGTCGATGCGCTGAGAGCGGAATGACGCGCCGGAGTCTTGCATCCCTCGATAGATCGCCGTACGCTCCCGCCGCGATGAGCGCACTCTTCCAGCCGGGCCGTTGTTGTTGTTGTTGTCGTGCCGTCCTGTCGGCCGGCTGGAGGCCGTTGCGTTAGTTCGCAGTCACGCGAAACTCGACCCAACAACCCACAGCGCCGGCGACGTCGGCGCTGTTTTCTTACAGCCCGACCGCCACAGGAGGCAACAACTCATGGCACCGATTCACAACGACATCACCGAGACGATCGGCGGAACGCCGCTCGTGCGCTTGAACCGCGTGGCGCAGAACATCGGGGCGGATCTGTTGGTGAAACTGGAATTTTTCAATCCTGGAGGCTCGGTCAAGGACCGCATCGGTCTTTCGATGATTCAGGCCGCCGAAGCGGCCGGCGTGTTGAAACCGGGCGGCACGCTGATCGAGCCTACCTCTGGAAACACTGGAATTGGCTTGGCGATGGTGGCGGCCGCACGCGGCTATCGCGTGGTGGTGGTCATGCCCGAAACGATGAGTCTCGAGCGCCGCGTGTTGTTGTTGGCACTCGGGGCCGAGGTGGTGTTGACGCCGGGCAAACTCGGGGTGCGGGGCGCCATTGCGGAAACGCATCGACTGCTTGCCGAACACCCCGACTGGTTCATGCCGCAGCAGTTCGACAATCCGGCAAATCCGGCGGTGCATCGCCGCACAACCGCGGAAGAGATTTGGCGCGACACCGATGGCCGCTTCGATGTCATCGTCGCCGGGGTGGGAACCGGAGGAACGATCACCGGTGTTGGGCAAGTGCTCAAGCCGCGCGCGCCACATCTGAAGTTGGTGGCCGTGGAGCCGATCGATTCGCCGGTGCTTTCGGGCGGACAACCAGGCCCACACAAGATCCAAGGGATCGGTGCCGGCTTCGTTCCGTCGATTCTCGAGCGCGATCTGATCGATGAAGTGGTGACTGTCTCGCTCGACGATGCGTTCACCTACGCGCGTCGCTTGGCGGCCGAGGAAGGAATCCTCGTCGGCATCTCGAGCGGCGCCATCGTCTGGGCTGCCTTGCAGGTGGCCGGACGCAGCGAGAATCGCGGGAAGCGAGTCGTTGCCGTGATCCCGAGCGGCGGAGAGCGTTACCTCACCACCGACCTGTTCAAAGAAATCACGGAAAAAGCCAGGGCGCTGCCGGTGGTCGAACTGACGTTGTAATCGCCGACCTGCAGATGGTCATCGAAGCGCGGCTATTTGCGCGCTTCGAGTTGCTCTTCGGTGATACCCAACGAGGCCGCGGCGGCAGCCCGATCGCCGCCCGAGTCTTCCAACGCCATTGCAATCCGCAGGCGGGTCACCGCCTCCGCGGCCTTCGCCGCCGTTACATCCAGTGGTGCGTTCAGGTCGACCAAGCGAGACCAGGCTTGTCGCTCGGGGTCTTCGACGCGCGAGCGCAATTCCAGATCGTTGGCTCCGATCTCATCGGTGTGCGCCAGCACCGCGGCGCGCTCCAGTTCGTTTTCCAACTCGCGGACATTTCCTGGCCAGCGATATCCGACCAGCCGTTGCATGGCATCGGCCGAAATGCGCAGTGCAGGACGGCCCAGGTTGGCGGCGAGTCGCTCGACGATCGCTTCCGCGATCAGTGGGATATCGTCGCGGCGATCACGCAACGCGGGCAACGTAATCGGCACGACCGAAAGCCGGTAGTAAAGATCCTCGCGGAATCGCTTCTGCGCGGCATCTTCCTTCAGATCACGATTGGTAGCCGTGACGATCCGCACATCGGCCTTCTTGGTTCTGGTGCCGCCGATGCGGTCGTACGTGTGATCTTGCAAGAGCCGCAGAATCTTCGATTGCAACGGCAGCGGCATCTCACCGATTTCATCCAGGAACAGCGTCCCCTTCTCGGCCGCCTCGACCTTGCCGATCGCGGTGCTGCTGGCGCCGGTGTAGGCCCCCTTCTCGTGACCGAACAACTCGTTCTCCAACAGCGTCTCGGGAATCGCGGCGCAGTTGATTGCCACGAACGGACCGCGACGACGCGACGAAAGTGCGTGGATCGCGCGTGCCGCAAGCTCCTTGCCGGTGCCCGATTCGCCCAAGATCAGAACGGTGGCGTCGGAGGGAGAGACGCGTTCGATCAGCGTGGCGAGTTCTCGCATCGAACGCGCCGAACCAATCACGCGTGGCATGCCGGGCAACGCCTCGAAGAGTTGTCCAGCGGCGCGCGAGGCGCGGCGCTGGATCAGAGCGGTCAAGGCTCGCGGCAGTTCGGCATCGTCAAGAAACAACACGTCGGTCGCGCCAGCGCGAAACGCGGCCGCAATCGCCTTGGGGGAAAGTCCGTCGGCTGCAATCACGACCGGCAACGCCCGATCGTGCGCGGCGAGCGCCTGCACGGAGCTGTGCAACGTGTCGTCGAGCGATTCCGCCTGATCGGGGTCGGGAATCAAGACCACCATCCCCACCACGAAAAACGATTTGACCGCGGCGACAAGCTCGGCCAACGGCGCGGTCTCGACCACGCCATCGATGCGGGGTGCCAGTGCGGCAGCGAGTTTTGCCCGGGCCGTTTCGCCGGGGCCGGAGATCAAGATCGGGACGAACCGTGCACTCTTCTTCGGGCTAGCAGACACCTTCACGTTTACCGTTTCGGATCTTGTGATGTGCCGGTCGCCCCGCGCAGCGACGCCAACTCTGCCTCGAGCTGGTCGATCTGTGATTGCGTCTGCGCGAGACGTTGGGCGTTGTCGTCGCCGCGCATCTTCTCTTTTTCTTCTTCGGATTGCACCGGGGCCCCCAACAGGGGGTTGTGTAGCCGCATCGCGTTGGACCTCAAGCGCGCCAGGTCTTGCTCGACCTGCGCGATCCGAGCGGCAGGGTCCGGCGCCGGGGCAGCGGCGCCAGGTTGGGCGCCCACGGCATCACGCGACGTCGAATCAGGCGCCGAGACCGCAGCGGCTGCGGTCGATCGACCGTAGATGCGGGTGAGGTCGTCGTTGCTGATCACCAGCACCGCTTTGCCAGAAACCGGGTCCTTGGTTTCGCGCAGTTCGATCGGCCCCTTCGCTTGAGGCAACCGGGGGTCGGCGGCCGGGGTTGCGGACGTGGCAGGGGCGTCTGGGGCTCGGCGCTTGGGCCTGGCAACCGGACTCGGTTTGGCCGACTCGCGCGGGCCGACACCATCGGCCGGTTCCGCGCTGTCCGCGGGGCTCGCGGCGGCCGGCTTGGCCTCCGGAGGAGGAGGCGTGGGAGGAACCGGTTGTGCTGCCAGCACAGGCAGCGAAACCGAGCACAAAAGCAACGCCACGTTGCAGAAGTTGATGAGGCGACACATGGGCGACTCCGTGAATCTCGACGGTAATGGGCGGGATGAATATGGGACCTGTTCCCCTTCTTGGTCCAATCGCAGGATGGAACGCGTGCGCGCTAGGGCGCAAGCCGGCGATCCAGGACGAGCACCCGCGGCATGCCGGGTGGCCCGAAACGAAGCGCCGGGTCGGCATCGAGTGCCGGTTCGGCCCAGATCTCGATGCTCTCAAGGCCGGCCGACCCGATCAGATTTCGCGCCCGCAATTGACCCGTCAGTTTCAGACCATCCTCCAGCCGCAGGTCGCGATCGGTTGCGATCAGCCCGACGTGATGGCGATCCACCGGGCCGCAGTCGAAACGATCGTGAGGATCGGAGGCGGCGCTGTGGGTCACCCACTCGGCCGCATCCCAACTCTCACACGTGCCATCGAGCGGCGTGAGTGGCGCGAGATCGTCGCGACGCAACGCGTTGCGTTCGACCCCGCGTGTGTCCCGCGGATCGCCCGGTGCGTGATCGGTGAATCGTTGTTGTGATGCGCCGCGCAACGTCAGGTCGGCCCCGATGACAACGATCGCGCCGCGCGATCCGCGCAGTGTCAACTGAAGTGGAGTGGTGCGTGTCGCGGCGGCGCGCACGAGTGCCATTCCTCCGAGCGGAGGCAGAACGGTGTCGAGCGTGGCGCAGCCTCCGACGCGATCGAGACGAAAGCAGCCGGGCCGATCGGGATCTTCCTCATAGCTCAACAGGCCGCGAACACCTGACGATGCCGCATCGAGCCACGCGCTTGGGATCGCAACCGGCCTCTCGGCAGAAGCGCAGTTGACGAACACCCCCGATCGTTCGAAGCGCTTGGATGGTGCAACCGAAGGTGTGCGACGTGGACCGAAAGGCCAGGGCGACGCACACGTTCCGCTTGCGAGTGGTGCACCGATCAGTCCGCCGCCAATCCGGGCGCGCCACCACGGATCGATGACCGTTCCAGAGGCGGCACGCCACTCAGCCAGATCGCCCGCGCCATTGCGATCGAAATCGTCGGCCGTTCCATCGGCGTCGTCGTCATCGTGAAGCGGGAGATCGGGAGCCTGCCACGGAATGCCGCCGGGCCAGGCATCGATCGTCTCGGGTGCGGCCGTCATGGTTCCGCCGATCAACGCCTCGCCGCGGCGCCATGCCGTGGCGCCGCTGAGCGTTGCCTCGGACTCGATCACCAGCGGCCGGTCGTAACGCGGCGCCGGCAGCCACGCGAGTTCGCCGCGCGCCACCGCGAGCGCAGGGAAAGGCGCGCCGACGATGCGTGCTTCCGCCACCGCTTCGATCGTTGCGAACGCTGCACGCTCGAGATTCGCCTGCGGCGCAAACCAACAGATTCGTTGTAGCGCGACGGTGCCGCTGGGATCGATCAGCCTTGCCAAGAGAGCCAAGCGCGCCGACCCCGTACCGTCGCGCAGCAAGCAAAAATCGGGACCGGCGGAGGTTCCCACGAAGCTGTCGTCGGGCCCTTGTTGTTGCGGGGGTCTCCATGGATCGCCGCCGCGTTCTCGATAGCGCACGTTCCAGGGCGAGGCTGCGCGGGCCCAAGGCACGCCGAACCCATCGCGATCGGGATCGACCGCACGCCGCTCGCGATCGATTTCGTCAATCGCTGGTGGCGCCACCAAGCTCCCTCGTTCCGCAACTTCGAACCACTGCGCGGCGGCGCCGATTGCCGTGAAGGCGGCCTGCTCGGCTTGCGCTCGCGCGATGCGAAGCTGCGCCGCGCGGCGCGACAACCGCGCCAATCCGAATCCTCCCAAGACGGTCACCGTGACCAACAAACCGATCACGATCACTGCCAGCGTCGCGATCCCACGCTGCCCGTTGGCAACAACGGTCATCGCAACACCGCATCGGCGGTGAGCGTCACACGCCGCGACGCGCGCTGCCGGAGCGTGACCGTCATTCGCAGTTTGTAGATCGAGGCGCGGCACGCGCGGCCGGCGCTGTCATCGCTGCCGCCGCAGGCCGCCACCGGATTGCCGCTGCGATCGAACGCATCGAAGCGCAGCCCGCTCACGGCATCGGCCAACGGCTCGCTGACGCGAAAGCGCCCCGAGCCGAAGGTGCGCGCATCGTTGACGAAGCTGACGCGATAGAGCGTGCCGTCCCGGAGATCGTCGATCGGTTGCGCGCCGCCGGTGTCGATCGACTCGACCAGACCGTCGCGCACTGCGACGGGAGTTCCATCGGGCATTGTCGCGCGATCGGTGCTGTCCATGTCTGCATCGAAACGGGCGGCGTTGTTGCGGCTCGCGGCGCGGCGCAAGAATGCAATCACCTCGTCATTGCCGATCGATACCGCTCCTACCCGGCCACCGAGCAGTGTCTCGGGCTGTCGCGCCGCAGCAGGATCGTCACGATCGAGATCGGCACGCAGTACCAGACAATCGGGCGCGAAGTACTCGATCGCCTCGTCGGTGCAGCGCGGATCGTGACCGGGGCAGACGCCGACACCGGCACGCTGTACGGCGCGCACCATCTGGTCGAGCGACCAGCGCGCCGACAAGCGCCGGGCTTCCGCGTCTTGCACGTTGGTCGTCAGACGCGTGAGTCCTTGTGTCAGCGTCAAGGCAGCCAGCACGGCGCCCAGACTGATCGCCATCCCGACGATCGTTTCGGCCCCTCCAAACCCGCGTGCGTTCACAGCCGCACCTGCTGCAGCGTCACGTGTCGCGTTCTTTCCGACTCGCGATACGACACCACCACGCTGACACGTAGTCCCAACGATGAGTCGAACGCACAACCTCGCCCGTCGCTCGTCAGACCATCCAGGCGCGCGATGATTCGCCCCCCGGGCAGCGCTGCGGCGCGGCTTGACCAGTTCGCGGGCGCGCTCAGGTCGGCCGTGTCGAGTGCCGCCGCATCGCGAGACTCTGGGCTCGAAAAATACTGCGGCAATCGATGCCACGAGACCTGATCCAGATCGGCCAAGCATTGGCGCGCGATAGCCAGGGCCGCGTCCAGGTGCGCCGCTTCGCTGCTGATGTGTACGGCGCTCGTCCCCAGTCCGACGGCACCGAGCGATATCAAGCCGACCAGCGACAGTGCCAGCAGCGCATCCAAGATCAGTTCGCCACGTTGGGTCAAGAAACGATGCATGCAACGCCCTATCGCAAGCGGCGTGCCGCACAGAAACCGTGTTTGAAGGCTGAGGATGTCGTCTCGACGTCCGTCGCCGGACGCAATGCCCGAACGGGCGTCTGGCTACGGTCCGAGCAGTCCCAAGTACCAGCGCGCGAGTTCGTTCCCATAAAACACGCACAAGAGCGCCGCGGGACACAGAAAGCATCCGAACGGCAGTGTCTTCCCCAACGCGGTGCGTCCCTTGAGCAGCATTGGAATCGCGACGAATGTGCCCACGATCGAACCCAAGAAGAGCGTCAACACCACTCCGGGAATACCGAGAAACGCGCCGACCCCCAACATCAGCTTCAGATCGCCGCCGCCCATCGCTTCCTTGCCGAACGCCAATCGGCCCGCCAACGCGATGGCGAGAAACAGACCGAATCCGAACACAGCACCCACCACCGCGTGCGCCAGTCGCCCACTCGCCGTACCGGATCCAAGCCAGCCGATGAACAGATCCAGGCGTGAGTTCCAACTCGCCACCGCCACGCCGACGATCGCCATCGGAATGGTCAGTGCGTCGGGCAGCAGCATCTCGTCATAGTCGGTGAAGAACAGCGCCAACAACAAGGTGGCGCACGGAAGCAGGATCAGCGCTTGCAACGAGACTCCGAAACGTACGCCAACTGCTAGCCACAACAGCGCGGTCAACAGCTCGACCAACGGGTAGCGCCATGAGATCGGCTGGCGACAGTTGGCGCACCGACCTCGAAGCAAGAGCCAAGACAGGATCGGAATGTTCTGCCAGGCTTTGATCGGGGCGCCACACGCGGGACAACGCGACCCTGGCCTCACGACCGACTCACCGCGCGGCACGCGATGAATCACGACATTCAGAAACGACCCGAAGACAGCGCCGAAGACAAACAGCCCCGCGCGCCACTCCCAGACCTGAAGTTCGGCCAGGCTCATCGGTCAGGCCGCTGGGTCGACGATTTCTGCGCCTGGCGCTCGGCCTTCATACGCTCGAGCCAGCGCGCCACGACCGCGCGGGTCTTCTCGTCGGGAGCATCGTCGAGCAACTGCTCGTATTCGCTGATCGCCGCGTCCAGATCGCCCGCCTTTTCCAACATTCGCGCCGCGAGCCGCATGAAGAACGGAGGGGCCCCCGGCATTTTGGCAGCGCTGCGCCAGTAGCTGCGTGCGTCGAGAAATCGTTTCGAGGAGTAGCACTCCCAGCCGGCCCAGTAGGCGAGTTCCCAGTTCGTGGGCATCGCTCTGAGCCCCTTTTGGTAGAGCTTGAGGGCATCGTCGGGCTGGCGATATTCCAAGGACATCACCATCGCTCCGATCACATAACTTTCGGTGAATCGCGGATCGAGCTCGGTGATCGCATCACTGAACACCGCCGAGAGATATTGCCGTCGCGCTTCCTTCTGATAGCTGCTGTAGTAATTCAGCGCCCAGATATAAATCAGATCGGCAAGCGTCTCCTCGTGCCCGAACGCCAACGCGCGCAGGTAAGGACCGCGCGGCAAGTACAGCAACTCCGAACTGGTTGGCGGCTTGCTCTGAGCCTCGAGTCCGAGTCGCAACACGCCACCGGTTGCCACCAATGCGATTACCGACAGCGCGGCGACGATGGTTCGACCAGGCCGCATCAGATCAGGTCTCGACGACGAAACGAGAAACAGGCCAAGAGCAGCAGCAGTGCCGCATAGGTCAACTCGTAAGCGGCCGCACCTGACAGTCGACTCCACTCGATCGGCAGGCCATGCACCGCCTCGGCGCGCACATCTCCGTATTCCAGGTTGGGCACGATCAAGTAGACGATGTGAACTAGGCTCTGCGCCGGCCCGGTGGGGAGCCGCTTTTCCAACAGCGGCAACGACCACGCCAGGTGCCCGACGAGATAGAACGCGGTGGTGAACAGCGCCGAAAAGATCGGTGTCGAAAACGATGAGAAGAAGACCGCGGCGGCGGTGATGAACACCAGCTCGACCAAAAGCATTGCCACCGCTTTGACCAACCCGACGTCCATGTCGCCATTCAAGGCCAACAGACCGAACAGCGTCAGCGCCATCAGCACGGCATTGAGCAGAATCGCAGCGGTGATTCCGGCATACTTGCCCAGCAGATATTCCCAACGTGCCACCGGCGCCGCGAGCGTGGTTTGAACCGTCCGCCGTTCCATCTCGCGAAACAAGATTCCGACACCGACGAACAGCGCCACCAATAGCCCGAACAGGTTGATCGCCGAGAGTCCTAGGTCCTTGATGATCTTTGCGTCCTGACCGACGGTCAGCAGCGAGAGAAACCGTGAGAACAGAATCATTGCCGCCGCAAAAAACACCAGCAGATAGAGGATTCGGTGTCGAATCGCTTCGAGCAACGTCCCGCGTGCGATGGTCCAGAGCCGACTCATCAACCGTTCTTTTGCAGCGAGCGCAGGAACAGGTCTTCCAACGTCTCACGCTGCGGAATCAACGCCTGCAGGCTGCCGCCGCTGCTGTGCACGGCGGCCATGATCGACTCGGCATTGGCGTCTGCCGGGTAACGCCAGAGCGTCTCCTCACCGCGCGTGGTAAGCAGTTCGGCACCAGCAAGCGCGCCACCGCCCACCACGTGCACTTCCCAACGCGTGACGCGGCGCTCGCGCGCCAGCACCGAGACGTCTTGCACGGTCACCAGTTTTCCTTCGCGCAAGATCGCGACGCGATCGCACAACATCTCCGCGTCGGCCAACACGTGCGACGAGAACAGCACCGTGGTTCCTTCTTGCTTGAGCCACAGAATCAGATCGCGAAACTCACGACGACCGACCGGGTCGAGTCCGCTCATCGGTTCGTCCAAGATCACAAAGCGTGGAGCAGCCACCAAGGCGCGCGCCATGCCGGCTCGCTGCACCATCCCCTTGGAGTATTTGCGCAACGGTCGATCGGCGGCCTGGGATAAACCGACCCGCTCGAGCCACTGTGTGGCGGCAGGTCGAAGCGCCGAGCGGTCCAGACCGTGCAAACGGCCCGCGGTTTCGATCAGCTCGCGGCCGGTGAGATCGTCGGGGAAGTACGGGCTCTCGGGGAGATACCCCACCCCCAAGCGGCTGCGCCGGTCGCTCGCCGCACGCCCGTTCAGCAAGACCTCTCCCCGGTCGGGGAAGATCAGCCCAAGCGCAAGCTTGATCGACGTGGTCTTTCCCGCACCGTTGTGCCCGAGCAGTCCAAGGATCTCCCCTTCCCGCACCTGAAGATCGAGTGCGTCGAGAGAGCAGGACGGCTTGGTCCAGAAGTGCTGTCGATAGTTCTTGCTGGCGCCTCGATACACCAGTGGCGCTGTTTCGGTGCGGGTCATCGAGTGGCAAAACTGCGTCCCGGCGGCCGCTTTTGTCAAGCGACGAACAGATCCGGACAGGATTGGGGCCCCCTCGTTGAGACCTCCAGGTTCCAGCGGGTGAGATCCCCGGTTCCCGTTCAGCGCAATTCCGCGGTCGCCCCCTCGACGGCAACCCACGGCTCGGCGCGACCTCCCAGGTGGTCGCGCAGGAACTCTTCGACGCGACCGTAGAAATCGAGTCGATTGTCGGGCCGCGCGAAGCCATGCCCTTCATCGGGATAGACCACGTACGCGACCTCATTCCCTTGAGCGCGCATCGCTTCGACCATCTGATCGGACTCGGCGATCTTGACGCGCGGATCGTTGGCCCCCTGCGCAATGATCAACGGCGCGCGCACCTTGTCGGCATGGAAGCAGGGGGAGATCTTGCGATTCCAGTCCTCGTCCTGATCGGCGGCGCCGACACGAAGATCGAAGATCTTGCGCATCGGCTTCCAATACGGTGGCACCGATTGCAACAACGTCCGGATGTTGGACGGCCCCACGATGTCGATCCCGCAGGCGTACAACTCGGGCGTGAACGCCAATCCGGCGAGCGTGGCGTAACCACCGTAGCTGCCGCCCATGATCGCCACCCGCTTTGGATCGGCGATTCCGTTCGCGATCGCCCACTGCACGGCGTCGGTGAGATCGTGCTGCATCGTGCCGACGCCCCACTGGTAGTTACCGGCGTTGATGAACTGCTTGCCGAAGCCGGTGCTGCCGCGATAGTTCACCTTCAGTACCGCGTAGCCGCGATTGGCCAGCCACTGAGACGAGGGATCGTAACCCCAGGTGTCGCGTGCCCACGGTCCGCCATGTACGTACAGCACCATCGGATACGGCCCCGGACCAGCGTCCAGCGGCCGCGTGAGATAGGCCGGCAGCGTCATGCCGTCGCGTGAGGCGATGGTGAGCGGCTCCATCGGCGCGAGTGTGTACTCGAGCAACTCGGGTTGATTGACGAACAGTTTGCGCGCTTGGCGGGTGGCGCGATCGAAGTGATACCACGCCACCGGGCCGGCATCGTGCGTGAACGCAACGATCCACACCGTATCGGCGCTGTTGCGGCTGACACAGTAGACGTCGCCCGACTCGACGGTGCGCAGCAAGGCGAAGTCGGCTTCGACCTGCGGATCGAAGAATCGCCATTCCTGCCGCAGGTAGTTGAAGCCAACCAACTGTACGGCGCGCGTATCGGGATGAAGCATCACACCGCCGACGTCGCATTGCGGGTGCTGCACGATCTCCTCTAGTTCGGCGCCGGAGGCAGCGTCGATCCGGACCAGGCGCGTCGTGTCGCTGCCAAGTGAGGTGCTGACCAGGAGCGACTTGCCGTCGACGCTGAAATCCTCGGGACCACCTTCCTCACCGAACGGCCAATGTTGGATCTGCCGCCAAGGGGCATCGAGCGTGTCGCGCACGCGCAGGGCAGTGGAGCCGTCGTCGGGATCCATCGAGACCGCTCCGCGAATGGCGAACTGCTGATCGGTCAACCAACCCACCACATCGCCGGGGTTTTCCGTATCGAGTGCGGTCTCACCCGAGGCCACCTGTACTCGGTACATGTCGAAGACGCTCTCGTCACGCCGATTCAACCCCACGAGGATCTCACCCGGCCGATCCTTGTCGAGCATGATGTTTTGCGCCTTCACCGACGGGTACGGCGTGAGATCACGATCGGTACCGGAGTGCAGATCGACCGCAAACACATGGAAATTCTCGTCGCCGTGGGAGTCCTGCAGATAAAGCAGGTGGCGGCTGTCTTCGGCCCAGAAATAGGAGCGGATGCCGCGGTAGGTGTCGTTGGTGACCTGCCGGAACTCCTGTCCGTCGGCAGGTCCTTGCCAGACATTGAGCACACCGCTGGGGGAGGGGGCCAAGAACGCCAGACTGCGTCCGTCGGGTGAAAGGCGCGGCGAGCTGCGTGTGGGATTTCCGAACAAAACAGCGCGTGGGATTTGTTTGGGCTTTGGCATGGTCGCGGATTGTAGAATCCGCGCGTCATTCGTGGGAGCCGACAGCATGCGAATCGCAGCGATTGTTGCTTTTTCTTCCGTTTTGCTCGTGGGACCGCTGGCCATTGCGCAGGATGCGCCATCCCCCGAACCGGGCGCCTTGTGGGCCAAGGCACTTGCCGACGCGCGCACCCTGTTGGTGAAACAACATGGCGAGGTCGAACGTGCGCGCATCGAGCGCGGGCTGACGCAAACGCTGCGGTTATGGCGTGCCGGCGATGGGGACGCCGCCGCTTGGCAGCGTTTCGTCACGACCGAATTCATCCCACAAGGGGCGCTCTTGGACGCCACGTTCGAGCGCCTCGAGTTCGCTTTCGAACGACTCGACGGTTACTTCGTGTCGCTGGGCCGCGACTGGCGCTGGGGCGTCGATGTCGAACAAGGACCGATGCTGCCCTTGGACGAACGGCTGGCCTCGTGGGACCCGAGCGCGCACGTCACCGAGGATCTCTTCGCCAACCAAACGGCGTTCGTGGTGCTGCTCAACTTCGAATCGACGGGGCTGCAGCAGCGGATCAACGATGGACCAACCTGGTCGCGTCGCCGCTGGGCCGAAACGCGGTTGTCCGATCGATTCGTCGATCGACTGCCGGGAGAGGTGCGGCAGAACATCTCGCGCGCCTTGGCCCAGGCCGAGACCTACATCAACGGTTACTACGTGCGCATGGATCGTGTGCTGTACGACGGAAAGAAGATCTTCCCCGACGGTAAGCGCCTGATCACGCATTGGAATCTGCGAGACGAGATCAAGGCGCAATACGGCGCACCCGACAAGCCAACCGCATTGCTGCGTCAACGAGCGTTGCAACGCGTGATGGATGCGATCGTCAGGCAGACCATACCGGCGGCGGCGATCGACAGCCAAGCGGCCACGTGGGACGTGGTCACCGGTGCCGTCGACGGTGCGCCGGCAACGCGTGAAAATGACCAGCGTTACGAGCGCTGGTTGGGTGTGTTTCATGCCGTCAGCGGCGCCGATCCGTACGATCCCGATAACCCCACGTTTATCGATCGGCGATTCAATCGCGACCGCGAGCTGCCGCTGGCCGATGTCGAGAAGATGCTCACCACACTGCTCGAATCGCCGCTGGCTTCGCGCGTGGCGGCAATCGTTCGTCAGCGCCTCGGCCGGCCGCTCGAACCGTTCGACATCTGGTACGCCGGGTTCAAACCGAGCGCCTCGCACGACGAAGTCGAACTCGATCGGATGACCAAACAGCGTTATCCCACCGCGGCAGCGTTCGCGGCCGACATCCCGCGCATCCTGCAAGCGCTCGGCTTTTCGCCCGAGCAGGCCGCGTTCATCGCGGCGCGAATTACGGTCGATCCATCGCGAGGCGCGGGGCACGCGTTGGGGATGGGACGGCGCGACGACCTGGCGCACCTTCGAACCCACGTCAAGTCCGACGGCATGGACTACAAGGGATACAACATCGCCGTCCACGAGCTAGGCCACAACGTCGAGCAGGTGTACTCGACCGCCGCGATCGATCACACGCTGCTGGCGGGCGTGCCCAACAACGCGTTCACGGAGGCGATGGCATTCTTGTTCCAGGCCAAAGACCTGGAACTGCTCGGCGTCGGCAACGCCGATCCATCGGCTCTGCGCGCACGTGTGCTGGAAGAGTTCTGGGCCACGCGAGAAATCGCCGGTGTCTCGTTGGTCGACATTCGCGCGTGGCAGTGGCTGTACGCCAATCGTGAGGCGACCCCCGCGCAGTTCCGCGAGGCGGTCGTAACCATCGCGCAGGATGTTTGGAACAAATACTACGCGCCGCTGTTCGGCCAGAAGGACATCGCGCTCTTGGGGGTTTACTCGCACCTGATCCAGTACGGCTTGTATCTTCCCGATTACACGATCGGTCATCTGATCGCGTTCCAGATCGAGGAGCACTTCACGGCCAATCCCGGCAAGTTCGGTGCGGAATGGGAGCGGATCGCAAAACTGGGCCGACTCACGCCCGATCTTTGGATGCGCCAGGCGGTCGGCAACCCGCTTTCACCTCAACCACTGCTTCGCGCCACCGAGAAGGCAACCGACGCAACGGCCGCCACCAAAGAGAAGCCTCGCTGACGGCACCTACCTCGGCGTGTTGCCCGCTGCGAAGACCGCTTGCTGGGCTTGCTCGATCAGTTCTTTGATCCGCCGGGCATCGCGTTTGGTGTGACCGTGACTGGAAATTCGATCGGTTCCGCCGGTCGACTCGATATCGATATCGGAGAACAAGATGCCGGTCGCGATCCGCACCGAGGCGATGCGCTGCAAGTGAATGCTGATCTCGTTCTTCGTGACCCACGTTCGGGTGCGTTTGACCACGAACGTTGCGGTGATCTCGATGACGGTCGGAAACAGGTGATTCCCTGCTGTGAAGCGAGACGCTACGAATCTCTCCTTGCTCATGAACGGATCTCCCTCCCGCGCCGCACGCGCTACGGTTTTTCCTTGGGCGCCGGCCCGACATAGCCCAACGACCGCAATGACTCCAGATCTTCGGGAGTCTGATTCTCCCACTGCCGTTTCTCGAACCCCGCAGCACCGACCGCCGCAATCGGATCGTGCCGCACGAAGTCATCGAGCAACGCAATCAGCGCCGCCGATGGTGCGATCGGACGCGCCTCTTTCGGATCGTCAGCCAGGCGATACGACAATTCCGCCAGCGGTTCGCGCCGCGCATCGCGTAAGAGCGTCGCACCGTCATGCGTCACCGCATACTCGCCGGGCCGATAACCCGAGTAAACCGGAGCGCGTTGTGCGACGCGCTGCGTCAACG
Source organism: Acidobacteriota bacterium (assembly GCA_046331425.1). Classification (GTDB taxonomy): domain Bacteria; phylum Acidobacteriota; class Polarisedimenticolia; order J045; family J045; genus JANNUT01. The sequence goes on along the minus strand of JAXLQU010000027.1, from coordinate 13,861 downwards.
TCAATCCATCGAGTGCAAGCGTGGTACTCACCCCGAGACGCTCCAACAGCGTCGGTACGATATCGACCAGGCTGACCGGTGTCGACTCGCGGTGCGGAACTGTCTTCCCAACCTCCAGCCAGATCAACGGGACATGCGTCTCTTCGCGATGCAAGGTGTTGCCGTGCATGAAGTAACTGCCGTGCTCGCCAAACTGCTCGCCGTGATCGGCGGTGAAGATCACGATCCGGCCGCGCGGTCCAGGCGGCTCGCTCAGTCGTGTCAAGAGCGGCCCCAACTCGGTGTCGAACTGCGTGATCTCTTCGTCGTAGGCGTCGACGTAGCGGAAGTAGTCGAGCGTTCCTTTCCACTGGTACGGTGGAATCAGTGCGCGCTCCAACAACTGTGCGCGCTCGGTGCGGAATCGGCCTTCGTAGGCGGGGAGCGGGTTGTACGGCCCGTGCGGATCGATGCAGTGAACCCACAGCAGCCACGGTTGCGACGCTTGCGAGCGACGGTCCAACCACGCGTTCACCGCACGGGCAAGCGACGGTGAGAGCCGCGAGGAGTTGTCCGGGCGCTGCGGTTCGACATGATCGAGCGTGTCGTCGTAGGTCGTGAAACCGTTGTCGAGACCGCGCTTGCCTGCCACCAACACCGAGCTGGAAACGAACGCGGCCGACTCGTAGCCGAGCTCGTTCAGTATTCGTGGCAATGTCCAGTTGCCCGGCAGCAAGTAGCCTGTGTTTCCGCGCACCCCATGCCCGGCAGGAAATCGTCCGGTGAGCAGGCTGGCGAAACTCGGCAGCGTCTCCGAAGCGGTGGCGCGCGCCTGCTCGTACACTGCAGCCCCCTGCGCCCATGCGGTGGAGTTGCGGCGCGGTGTGCGCCGTAGCGCGCAAGGGGAGATGATCGGCGCGCAACGTGTCGATCGACACGATCACAATGTCGAGCGCTCGATCGCCGGCAACAGTGAGATCGCCATCGGCCGATGCACCGCCCAGCCCACACTCCCCTGCTCGTTCGTTGCTGTGCCGTAGGTGTCGATCACGCGATGCGCCAGGCGTCGCTCCAACTCGGCGCGCTCACCTGCCGACGGGCGCCGGCCTGCCACGTTGAGTTCGCCGACCCAAGGTTCGGTCGGCAGATCGACCACGCGCCATCCGGATCGGCGCGCGGCCGACCAGGCTGCGCCGCGGGTGATGCCGGTACCCACCAACAGCTCGCGCGCCTGCGGTCGCGCCTGCGACATCGACGTCAGCGCGGCAGCGAATGGCAAGACCGCTGGATCGTGCCGCCACTGTTGTACGAGCGAGGCCGCGCCGAAGATCCATAGCGGTGCAAACACGATCACCACCGCGCGCCCGCTCGGTGCCCCCACGGCCAATGCCGCCGTGACCAACGCAATCAGCGCCATCAACGCCGCCGAACCGAGCGGCGCGGCCGGTGCGATCAGCACCACGCCGGCCGTCGCGCAGATCAGAACCGCCGCGGCGAGGAAGTGTGCGGCCGAAAGCGGTTCGAGCGTGGTCGAGCGCGACCACGCGGCGATCAAGAGCGCCATCGCCACGGCGTGATCAGCCAGCGATGAAAGCGGCGCTTCGGCGCGCACCGCAACCGCCACGCACAGCGCGCCCGGCGCGGTCGAGCCGGCTCTCGCGTCGTGCGACCCCAGGACGGCAACTCCCAACGCGAGCGACACCAGGCCGCGCGCGTCGCACCGATCTCCAGCCGACGAGACGAGGAACGGCGGGAGCGAGCACCACGCAGCAGCGCAGATACCGAACGCGAGGCGTCCTTCGCGCGCACGACCGCGAACCCCGATGAGCAACAAGCAACCCGGTTGAGATCGCGGCAAACGGAGTACATTGCGGCGCAGTTGCTGGGCATGCTCGGCAGCCCAACCGTCGATCAGCGCGAGGTCCACCAGTTGTAGAGAGAAACGAAAGTTCGGCGGCGTTGACTTCGGCGCTGCCAAATCGCCACCAAGAGGCCACTACCAGACCGATCGCAATGGCCAGCGCCCAACGCCACGACGCGTGCGTGCAGTTGCGCTCAATGTGACGGCCTCCAGTCGGACGCAGCGTGGAACTCGCGCAACAGGGCCGGCGCCTCGAAGTTGAAGTCGGTGTGATTGGCGCCAACCAACTCCCGCTCGGCCTTCGCCGACGACACGCCCTTCAACTCAACAACAGTGCCGCGCCGTAAGATTCAACTTCTCGATACCTGTGCGGCCGGCCATGCCTTCGCCGATGCACCACGCCTTGGCCACCGCGCCGGCCAGTTGCTTGACCCGCAACGCCGAGCCGTCGGAGGCGAGATAGACCTCACCCCGCTTACCGCGTCGTAGCGCCAACAGATACGCCTCCGCTAGATCGTCGCGGTGAACCAACGGCCACAGTTGTTCTCCATCACCTGGGTAGTTGATCGTGCGCCGGGTCAACGCCTCTTCGAACCAGCCACCGATGATGCCGCGTGCTTCGCCGTAAACGACCGCGGGGCGCAGCACCATCACCTCGATGTTGCTGAGCGCCAAGACACGCGCCTCATGTCGCGTGCGCGGTTTGACGAGGTCGACGGGACGCAGCGGTGAGGTCTCATCCACCTCTGCCCCAGCACTGTCGCCGTGCACCCACACGCCGGAGGTGTAGATCAACTTGCGCATCAGCCCGCGTTCGGCCGCTTTCTCGAAAGCGGTGAGTGCCGCGGCGTCGGCATCCCAGGCGGCGGTGCCGTCGAACGCCGTGTGGACGATCGCATCGCAACCCGCGGCTCGCTCCACCCAACCGTCGACCGCACACATGTCACCAATCACCGGCTCGACGCCAGCGTTGGTCATCTGCTGGGCGGCGAGCGGATTGCGCGTCAAGCCGCACACTTTGTATCCCGCTTCTGCGAGACGGCGAGCAACGGCGCTTCCGATATAGCCGCTTGCTCCGGTCACGAAGACGGTCTGGCTCATGCACTCTCCTCGTACAGGCCGCACCCCCCGCTGCGGCGCGCGGATGTTACCCCAAGGCTGTCAAACCGACCGGTGTCTGGCTTCTCCGAATAACGCGGCAACATGTCCGGCGTCGTTGAGGCGGACCACGTCCAATCGATCGAGGGCCGGCCCCTCCAGCAGATTGAGGGTCGCCGGGGCCTGGCGGAAACTCCACAGCCGCGCGAGTGGCAGACCCAGTACCCGGCACAGGATCACGCGGTTGACCGCGTCGTGCGCCACGATCAAGAGCGTCTCGTCATGGGAAAGCCCTTCGGTCGCACGAATAAGTGCAGCCCACGCGCGCGTTAGGACCTGCTCCAACGACTCCCCGCCCGGCATCGTTACGGTGTGGGGGGTCTCGCGCCAGGCCTCCAAACGGGGAGCGTCGACTGCCGCGATCTCATCGACCAACTTCCCTTCCCAAGATCCATGCGCGATCTCGGCAAACCCAGGGTCGAGTGCGAGGGTCGCGGCGCGTCGTTCACCCAACGCAAACTCCGCCGTTCGACGCGACCGCGACAAGGGGGACGAAACGGCGCGCGCGATCGGTTCGTCGGCCAATCGCTCACCCAAGGCCCGCGCTTGCGCTTCACCGGTCGGTGACAGCGGGATATCGATTTGTCCTTGGTAACGACCTTCCCGATTCCATGGTGTTTCGCCATGTCGAGCAAGCAGTATGCGCATCCGTTACACGCGCTCCAGTTCGATCACACCCGACACACCGCGCAGCGCCGTGACCAAAGCGTCGTCGATATGCCGATCGACGGTGATCGCTGCCAACGCGTGTCCCTCACCGGTCGAACCGAGCGTGAAGTTGATGATGTTGACCCCCGCGACCCCAAGATGCGTTCCGATCAAGCCGATCATGCCGGGGCGATCGACGTTGCGCAGCAGCAGCAGGTGCGCGCGCGGATCGAATTCGATTTCGACACCATCCAATCGCACCACACGCGGTCCGCGATGCAGCGTGGCCTCGATTTGCCGATGGACCCTCTCGCTGTCGATCGAGACACAGACGAGTCGATCGAATCCATCGGCAGCACCGCCGATCGTTTCACTCACCTGCAAACCACGGGCAGCGGCTGCATCGAGTGCGTTGACCGGCGTGATCGACCGGGTGGTTTGACTCAGAAACTCGGCCAAGAACAGGCGGGTCAAAGGACGCGTGTCGACCCCTTCGAATCGCCCGGCGTACGAAACAGAGACGCGCGTCGGGGCGGCCACCAAGCGTGCCGACAAACGTCCCAGGGCGCGCATCAGCGGCATCAAGGGACCCAACTCTTGAACCATCTCGGGTGGCAGCGGTGGCAGGTTGACGCAGCCCGAGACGGTTCCGTTCTCGAGATAATCGACGACCTGCTTTGCAAGGATCGTCGACACGGCGCGCTGAGCCTCGCCGGTGGAGGCACCCAGATGCGGGGTCAGCACCAACTTCTTGCACTGGCGCAAGGCAGAATCGGCCGGCAGCGGCTCGGTTTCGAACACATCCAACCCAGCGGCCGCTAGGTGTCCCTCGTCGAGCAGTTTGATCAACGCGGCTTCGTCGACCAAGCCGCCGCGCGCCGCGTTGATGACCACCGCCCCGCGACGCATCGAACGCATGCGTGCTTCGCTGAGCACGTTGCGTGTTTCATCGGTGAGCGGCATGTGCAGCGTGACGATGTCGCACCAGGCGAGCAGGTCTTCGAGCGGGCGCAACGCGATGTCCAGCCGCTGTGCGGCGGACGGGGGCAGATGCGGATCGTAGGCAGCGACCTCCATCCCCAAGCCGCGCGCTTTGCGCGCGACGGTCGAACCGATTCTGCCGAGTCCAACCACGGCGAGGCGCTTACCTTCCATTTCGAAGCCGGTCAGATTCCCCTTCGGCCATTCACCGGCTTTCATTCTGGTGTCGGCAAACGGAGTGTGACGCGCCACCGCAAATAGCAGCGCCAGCGCCTGCTCGGCTGCCGCCAGTGTGTTGCCGTCGGGCGCGTTCATCACGGCGATGCCGCGGCTGGTCGCCGCGTCGACATCGATCGTGTCGACACCAGCTCCGGCGCGGCCGATCACCTTCAAGGCATCCGCAGCACCCAACGAGGCTGCATCGACCTTGGTCGCCGAACGGACCAGCAACACGTCGACCCCGGCCAATGCCGAACTCAGCTCATCACTTTTCAGGGCGGCCGATTCCTTGACGTCGTATCCAGCCGCGCGTAACTGCGCCAAGCCGTCGGCGTGGATTCCATCGCAGGCCAATACACGCACTTTGCTCATGACAACCTCGATGCAAGCACCGCTTGTGCAGCCGCGCTTCCGCCCGGCCCGTGCTTGACGCCAAATCGTTGAAACGCGGCTTCTAGCGCTGAGACTGCCATCAACGTGTCGAGCGCGTCGACGTATCCCATGTGGGTGACGCGCACGATCTTCCCTTCCATGCTCCCCTGACCGTTGGCCAGCGAAAGACCGAACTTGTCGCGGAGTGCTTTGATCAACTTGGTGGAGTCGTCGACGCACACAGCGCTGAGCGCGTTGCCTGGAGCGTGAGCGAAACCGGGCAGATCCCAGGCTCGCATCGCAGCGCGAAACGCTTGCGCTTGCAGCGCGGCGTTGTCGATCATCGTCTGCACGCCGCCGCGCGCTTCGATCCACGACAACATCGCATCGAGCGCTGCGACCAACCCGATCGCCGGGGTCCAGGCTGTTCCATCGTCGGCATGCGCCTTGAGTTCTTGACGGATGTCGAGATAGAAGCGGGGCAGTCTCGAACTGTCGAGTGCCTGCACGTAGCGCGAGGACAACGCCACGAAGGCCAATCCAGGTTGCAAGGCCAGCGCCTTCTGTGACGAACAGACCAAAGCATCGATACCGTCGGCAAGCCGAATGTCGTGGACGCCGACGCCCGTGATGCCATCGACGATCACCATCGCGTCCGGCTGATGGGCCCGCAGCACCGCGGCCAGCGCTTTCACCGGATGGCGCACACCGGTGGAGCTTTCGTGTTCTTGCACGCACAACGCCGCGAGCTTCGGCGCACCGGCCAACGCGCGTTCGAGTTGATCGGGCTGCACGGCGTGACCGTACTCCGACGTCACCTCGATCACCGACAGGCCGTACGCTTTGGCGATCTTCAACCAGCGCTCGCCGAATTTTCCAGCGTGGGCCACTAGCACGGTGGAACCGGGCGGCACGGCGTTGACCAGCGCCGCTTCCATACCGAGTGAGCCTGAGCCTGCGAACATCACGACCTGCTCGCCGGCATCGAGTCGATAGAAACGGCCGAGTGCGGCTCGAGCCTGTTTGAACAGAGCGCGAAACTGCGGCGTTCGGTGATGCAGTGTGGCGAGCGTCTGGGCGGCGAGGCCCTCGGGCAGAAGCGGTGTGGGACCTGGGGTGAGCAGGCGAGGTTTGACGAGCATGAGTTCTCCGAGCGGATCTGAAATCTTGCGAGTAGTTCCGACAGCGACTGGGCCGAGATGGTAGCAAAAGGGGGCGCGCGAAGCCCGTGAGGGGGCTCATGTCACGGAACGGTTGCGTGCGGAAAACGCGCTTCCGACTTACTGTGGCTGTGGTTCTCGACAGACAGACACGCACCCCGCTCTCACCCGCTGACCAGATCGAGGTCCAAGACGATGTCACGACTCAAGTTGATGCTATTCGGTGGAGTCGCTGCCTCCGCTGCTTTCCCAGCGGCCTGGCTGTTGTTGGCTGCCGAACGTCCCGTGGGCGGCGATCTGCTCAAGCTCTCCGATCCACCGTCCGAGGCCGCGCAGATCGGCACAGGTTCGAGCTGCCAACGATCCCAACGTCGATCTGCAGAGTCTGGCCGATCCGCGTGAGGTCGGGGCCACCTTCCGGCTCTGGGGCGGATCACCGGGCGACGGTGACAGCGGCCCAATCGTGCTCGCCAAAGAAAAATGGTCCGGGCTTGGGCGTCCACCGGGCGCGGCCGGCTTTGTCTTCCGCGATCCCGCGGCCACGACCGGCGTCCGCCGGATCGCGATCGAAAAGGCACCCGCCGGAGGTTCGCTCACCATCAAGGCCGGAGGACCGGCCTGGCCCTATCGCGTGACGCAACCGCAAGGGCTGGTCTCGATGACGCTGCAGGTTGGCGACGACACGTTCTGCGCACGGTTCAGCCGATTCGCTCGCAACGAGGCCAGGCTTGTGGTGGCCAGGAATGCGGAGGCCCCCGGGAGTTGTCAGCCGGCGGCATGCGGCAATGCGTTGCTGGAGGGATTGGAAGATTGCGACGACGGCAACAACGTCGACGGTGATGGCTGCAACGCAGTCTGTCAGATCGAATCTGCGTCGGCTCTGTGTGCCGGCGTTACGACGACGCAGAGTACCCAGATCACGCTGCAAAAGATTACGGGGGATCTGGACCATCCGGTTCACCTGACGGCTCCTGCTCTCGATGTGCATCGAGTCTTCGTGGTGGAGCAGCCAGGAGCCATTCGGATCATCAAAGACGGCGTGCTACTCGAGCGACCGTTTCTGGATCTTCGCGAGTTGGTCGGTTACGGCGGCGAGCGCGGACTGTTGAGTCTGGCATTTCATCCCGACTATGCGGAGAACGGGCGGTTCTTCGTCAACTACACGGACAACAACTCGAGAACCACGATCGCGCGGTTCACGCGCAACCCCGATGACCCGGACGAGGCGGACAAGGCGAGCCGCGTGGTGTTGCTCACCATCGACCAGCCGTACGCCAATCACAACGGCGGCCAACTCGCGTTCGGTGCCGACGGAAAGTTGTACTGCGGCATGGGGGACGGCGGAAGCGCCAACGATCCGCTCGAGGCGGCACAAAGCGATTCACAGTTGCTCGGAAAGATGTTGCGCCTGGATGTCGACGTCGATACACCGCCCTACTACAAGGTCCCCAGCGACAATCCCAACGCCTCCGGCGGACTGCGACTTGGTCTGATCTGGTCGAAGGGCCTGCGCAACCCGTGGCGGTTTTCCTTCGACCGCGCCAATGGCGACCTGTACGTCGCCGATGTTGGACAGGATCAATTCGAAGAGATCGATTGGCGGCCAAAGAGCAGTCGCGGCGGCGAGAACTACGGATGGGACATCTTCGAGGGGAATGCTTGCTTCGAGCCACAGCCGCTGTTCACCGAGTGCCCATCCAAGCAGGGGTACACGATGCCGGTCCATGTCTACAGCCACACCGACGGCGGTTGCTCGGTGACCGGCGGTCACGTGTATCGCGGCTGCCGTATGCCGGCGCTGCGTGGACGGTATTTCTTTTCGGACTACTGCGCCGCGTTCCTGCGCTCGTTCAAGCTACAAAACGGCCAGGCAACCGATCTGCAGGACCACTCCGCCTCGGCGCGTGGCCTTTCCGGCGTCTCGTCATTCGGTGAGGATGCGCGCGGAGAGATCTACGTGATGAACCTCGGCGGTGAGTTGTTCAAGCTCGTGCCACGTTAGTTCTTCAGCTTGAATCCGGCCGGGATCGTCAGGTCGGCAGGATTGGCGCTGGCCGATACGCTCAGGATCTCGGTGGTCGTCGTCATCACCGTCGTGCGCCCCGGCGTCGCCGGTTTGGCCGGATCTTCGGCCTTGCTCTCACCTTTCTTCTTCCCCAGCTTCGACGCCATTTTCCCGAACATCCCACCCAGGGTCTTGGGCTGCTCCTGGCTGTCCGCGTCCTCCGCGGTGGCCGCCCCCGGAGCCGCGACGGTTTCCATCGTCAATGCCGATCGAATCGCGGTGCCGCGCATATCGACCTTCTTGCTTTGGATCGCTTTCACCGCCTCCTGCATTTGCGGGTACATCGCAAGCGCCGAGGCCATCTGCTGCGCGGCCTCGCCCGCAAACTCCTGCAACTTGAGCGCCTTGGCATAGGCCAGCTCGAACGCTTCGATCTCTTTCATCGCCGCCAACTCGGGACCCAGCCACATCGAGAGCGTGACGATGCTGCCGCCCGATTCCTCGACCGCTTTTCCCTTCTGATGCATCGTCGCGGTAATCACGACCTCGCGGCAGTCGTAGCTGGCGATCTGTTGTTTGCGGCCGGTCTCCTTGACGTCGAGCGTGATCTCGTACTGCACCTCCGAGGATGGTTGTTGGTCCTTGGTTTCGTTGGAGTCTTGCGCCTCGCGCATGCGCCGCATCTGTTCTTCGATCTCTTTGCGGATCTGCGCGAAGGTCTTGACGGTGTAGGTCTTCTTGTCGAAGTCGATCTGTGTGACCGTCTCGGCCTTGAGGTCGGTCAGCTCTCCATAGCGTTCGTGTCGCTCGAGCTTGACGCCGCGCGCCAACGCGGTCGTCGACTCGACCCCTCGCGCATCGACTTTCCGCCGAACACGGCGGCGACCTTCCCCATCGCGCCCGCTAGCTCGACCTTGGTCTTGCGTTGCACGCGCGGCATCAGCGTAAGCCGCTGCCTGCAGCGACAAACAGACGATTGCACTCACCACCATCCGCTGTTTCATGGTGCTTCCTCCCGGGAACGCGTGTCGCAAGAGATGACGGATCGGATTATGCCTACGCGCGAACGGCAGCCGCCAGGTCTGATACAAGCGTTCTTGGCGACGCACCATCTGATTGATGTCCCACGCCTCGGAACGCGCGCGGCCCGCCTCACCTAGGCGACGAGCGAGCTTTCGGTCGAGCAACAACGTTACAACACTTGCCGCCATCGCCTCGATGTCACCGAACGGGTGCACGAACCCGGTGACACCGTGCGCCACCGCCTCGGGCGTTCCATCGACAGCGGTTGCCACGACCGGTTTGCCGGCAGACATCGCCTCGGGACAAACACGCGGTAGACCTTCGTGTCGCGACGTGAGCACCAGCACATCGAGATCGCCCACGACCGTTTCAGGATCGCGTCGCCAGCCCAACAGATGAAACTGCGCCGTCAGACCGGCCTCGCGCACCGCACGTTCGACGGCATCGCGCCGTTCGCCATCGCCGGCCAAAACGAAGTGCGCCTTGGGAACGATGCGCGCCACCTGGGCGGCCACCGCCACAAAGTGCTCCGGCTGCTTCTGCGGCTTCAGGCAGGCCACCATTCCGACCAGCGGTGTGTCGGCGTCGAGACCCAAACTGCGTCGCAACACACCGTTGCACTCGGCGTTTCGAAAGCGCTCCAACTCGACGCCGCTGTGGATGATCTCGAAAGCACTTTCAGGCGCGATTCCATACTCTTGACCCGTTGCGGTCGGGCTTGCGACACGGCTATCAACTGTGTCGTGAGTGGCGTGACCAACTTCTCGAGCGCCACGAACAGACTCCGCTTGGCGGCGTTCTGCCCCGGATGAAATCCCCACCGTGGACCGTGTGCACGATCACCGGCACACCGGCGAGCGCAGCCGCCACTGGCCGAGTACCCCCGCTTTGGAACTGTGCGTGTGCACCACGTCGGGTTTCAGCACGTGCAGGCTGGCGGTCAGTTTCTTGAGTGCGGTTGCGTCGAGCTGCGGCGCGATCGGCCGCACCAACTCGGGAATCTGCACGAATGGGATATCGAGTTCGCGAGCCTCCGCGTCGAGCGCTCCCGCCTCGCCCGCGATCAAGCTGGGAGCGAATCGTTGTCGGTTGAGATGTCCCAGCGTGTAGAGGTGTTTTGCTGCGCCCCACCCAGCTCGAGTTGGGTAATCAGATGGCAGATCCGCAGCGGTTTCATCGCGCCGCGCTGAGCGCTGCCACGACCCGTGCGGCCGCTTCTTTGCCGTCCAACAGGGCGCGCTCCATGTAGCTGTAGGTCCACGCTCCGAATCGGCCGATCGAGTCGATCCCAGCGCGCTCGAGTCGCATCAACGCTTGGCTCGTCACGGCGGTCGTGTCGGGCGTGAATACCACGTAGGCCGGATCGAGGAGTTGTCGATGGGCAACGCGGATTCGATCGGAGGAGGAAAGTACACCAGCGTGAATCAAACCGGCGCGCGCTTGCTCCGCCAACTGCTCACAACTCGGGAGCGGTTGCGACGGATCGTGCGCGAACTCCACCGACAGCGACGAACAGCCTTCCGGTGCCATGGCGCGGCAGGCGTTGCTGCGGGAATCCGACGCGATAGAACGGGTAGATCGCTTCGGGGTAGTAGATCCAGTGCGCTCCATCGGCAATTTCCGCACGTTCGACTCCCAGTTCGAGATCGATCACGGCGGGTCCACCTCAGTGACGCCGCCAGACTGCGGAGCGGCACCTCACCCGGTTGGTCGACACCCTCGGTCATGGCAAGCAGGCGTGGCAGCGGCAACGTGTTGATCAGTCGCTCATACCGGAGGCTCTCGCCGCTTTGCAACGTCACGCGGCGATTGCGCGCATCGATCGAGGTGATCGGCGCGTTGCAGCGCAGGTCGGCCTGCACCTGCGCGGCGAGCGCTGCTGCAGGGCGCCGATACCACCGGCCTTCGGATACAGGAATCGCGGGTTGTAACCCATGCCGGTGTTGGGAATCCCCAGCGCCCCCTTCACCACCTGCTCGACGCTGGGTCGTGGGACCGCCCACGCTACCCATTCCGACGTGATCTCGTTGGGGTCGCAGAGGAACAGCTTGGTGTTGTAAGGAATCATGAACTCTTCGGCGATCCCATCGCCGAACACCTGACGCGCCCAGTCGCCAAACGGCATCCGTTCCGCGTCGTCAGGAAGCGCGCGCCCCGACGCCTCGACCAGATCGGTCAGATTCTTGGCGACGATCTCGGGGGCAGGCCATGCAGGTTGGCCTGATAGGAAACTCCAACAAGACCCCGCGGCTCTGGATTCGAGCGGCGTTCGACCGCCATCAGTTGATCACCGAGCATCTCGTCGACCCACGCTTTGATCGCCGGATCGCGCAGATGCAGATAATGACCGGTGTCGTCGAAGGTGAACCCGTCGATTCGGCGCGAGCGGGCCAGCCCGCCGGGCTCGGCGTCCTTTCCAAGATCAGGCGCGGCAGCTTCCGGGGCTGCTTTGGCCAGATGAAAAGCGGTCGACATCCCTGCCAGCCCGCCGCCGAGAATCAGAATCATTGCCTGCTCCAGAGTTCGTCTTCGAAACAATATGGCTACCTGACCGGTTTTAGGCCAGACGGGAGGCAAAACGCCCCTTCCAACACAGGAACCGCTGACGGCCCCTCGCCGACCTCTGAAAACTGTCGCCCCGGCGCGCGATACGGTCCGGCGGGGTACCGCTTTATATTCCCGGACGCAACGATGATTGCTTTCCGGGCGACCGGATCGAAAAGGGAGATCTCCCATGAGCGGTGACGAGGCAGCACGACAGGCACGCAACGCGATCGAGAAGCTGGGGGCGATGATCCCTGTGCTGTCGGGTTACATCGAACGCGACATGCTGAGAGAGGTCGACAAGCTACAGCGCGATCACTGGGCTGGGTTGGTCGATCGTGGCCGGGCATCACTGCAGCGCAAGGTTGCCGACTGGAGTCGCAGCGGGAGTCTCGCCGGGCTTGGCACCGCGTCGAGTCTCGACAAACTGCTCGATCGCTATGCCAACCGAATTCGGCATGCCGACTATGGGTCGTCAGGTCTGTTCGACGCCGTCAAGATCGGGAAGGCCGAACTGGGGAAGATCTATCAGTTCGATCTCAGCCTGCTCGAAAAGGTGACCGCACTCAGCAACGAACTAGCAACCCTCGGCGCGACCGCCGATGATGCGCAGCTACGCGGATTGTTGTCCGCAGCCGAACAAGCCGACCGAGATTTCGATCGGCGCGAAACCGTTTATCACGATGTCATCCAGGGAGCCCGCTGATGGCCACTTTCCTCGACGTTATCGAACACTTCGACCCAACCGGCCAAGAAATGGTGGCTCGCGTGCCGTCCGATGGCTCGGCCGAAACCAACATCGGTTCACAGCTGGTGGTTCAGGAGAGTCAAGAGGCGGTGTTGTTTCGCGATGGACGAGCCCTGGATCTATTCGGCCCGGGGCGACACACCTTGTCGACGCTCAACATTCCGTTGCTGTCCAAGCTGATCAACCTCCCGTTTGGCGGCACCTCGCCGTTTCGCGTGGCGGTGGTGTTCGTCAACAAGCGCACCTTCATCGATCAGAAGTGGGGCACGCGCGAGCCGGTAGCGTTTCGCGACTCCGAACTCGGGCTGGTGCGGTTGCGCGCCTTCGGCACCTACGGCATCCGGGTCAAGGACAGCCAACTGTTCGTGAACACGGTGGTCGGCTCACAGGGTCGCTTCGGCACGGCACAGATCGCCGACTTCTATCGCGACATCATCGTGTCTCGCCTCAACGACCTGATGGGCGAGACGATGAAGTCGATCCTCGACCTGCCGAGTGTCTACGATGAACTCGGCACGGCGGCGAAGGCGCGGTTGACCGAGGACTTCGCCAAATACGGCATCGATCTCACCGACTTTTATGTGGGCGCGATCACGCCGCCGGAAGAGGTTCAAAAGCGAATCGACGAGCGAGCCTCGATGGGAGCGCTGGGGAATCTCGATCAGTACATGAAGTTCAAAGCGGCACAGGCGCTCGGCGATGCGGCCAAGAACGAGGGCGGCGTGGCGGGCGCAGGCGTGGGGTTGGGACTGGGCGCGGGGCTCGGTGCGATGCTCCCCGGCATGATCCAAAACGCCATGCAGGGTGGTGCGGCCGCAGGAGCTGCAGCGACTGGCGCTGCTCCAGTCGGCGGCGGCGCAGCCGGTGCAGCAGCGACTGCCGGTGGTGCGAAGTTCTGTTCGCAGTGCGGCACCGCGGTGACACCAGCCGCAAAGTTCTGCGGGCAATGCGGCACCAAGCTGACCTGATGCAACGGCGATGAGCGCTCCGAGTTTTCGCTGCGCTCAGTGCGGCGCCGCGATCGATCCACCCGCCGACGCGCGCCTGATCGATTGCCCGTTTTGCGGTTCGGCGTTGGCGGTCGCCGGCAGCGATCTGGTGTTTCGACAGACGCTGCAGGCGACCGTGACGTCCGATCAAGCGTTGGGTCACCTACGGCGATT
>JAXLQU010000026.1:0-51873 GCA_046331425.1 Acidobacteriota bacterium | reverse complement strand
TCGAACCCGCTCTGAAAACCGGCACGCGTCGCTTCAGCCAGCGCATCTTGGAGCTGCGCTGCACTGGGCTGGACCGGCGTGCGATACGGGGCCGTATCGGTATCTTCGACGACTCTACCCCGCCGCAACTCCCGCCTCCTCGAGCGTCACGCGCCCGTCCTTCTCCAGCTTCAGCACCAGATCGATCATCGCGCGTTGCGCGGCTTCGATCTCTTGCAGCTTTGGCGCACCCAGGAATTCCATTTCCTCGGCGAGCATCTGCGAGGCGCGTTCCGACATTCCGCTGAGGAACAGTTGCTGCATCTCCAGCTCGGCACCCTTCAGTGCCAAAGCCAACGATGCGCGATCGACCTCCTTGAGCACCTCTTGCACGCCTCGCGTGTCGAGCGCCTTGAGCATCTCGAACGTGAAGAGCATCTCGCGCAGTTTCTCAGCCAACTCCGGATGACCTTCGCCGAGCGAGTCGAGCAGTTCTTGACCAGCCGCGCGACCGAGGCTGGTCAGGCGATCGGCCGTGTTGGCAATGCCGTTCACGGGGATCATCGGCTCCTCGCCGATCGCGGCGAGGTTCTGTTCGAGAACGGCGCCCACCCGATGGACGACATCGGGACGAACTTCGCTCAGGCCAGCCATGCGGCGCGTCACCTCGGTACGCTTACCCGATTCCAACAGTCGCATGACGCGCGCCGCCTTCTTGGCCGGCAGATGCGCCAACACCAGAGCTACCGTCTGCGGCGGCTCCTCTTGCAGCAGCATCGAGAGGCGACGCGCCGGCGCACCGGCTACCGACTCGGGCAGTTCCGGCGGCCGCACGTCACTTGTGTCTTCGTCGAGATCCTTGACCTTGCGCGGTTCGAATTCGCTGAGGATCTTGTCGACCTCTTCAGGGCGCGCTCTGGCGAGCAGTCGTCGCGCCAGCGGTGGGCCAGCCAGTTCCAAACCGCGCGACTGTTGGACGAGGTTCAGAAACTCGTTGAGCACATCCTCGTGACGACTCGGGTCGATCATGCGGATCTTGGCTACTTCCATCGTGATCTTGCGCACCTCGTCGGGTTCGAGCTGCTTGAGAATTCCGGCAGCCGACTCTTCTCCCAGCAGCGTGATCAGGATTGCTGCTTTCTGCGTGCCGTTGAGCGGCTCACTCATCGCTCATTCCTTGTCGTGGAGCCAGACGCGGACGGTTTGCGCCATCCCCTCCGGCTCCTCACTAGCCAAGGCCGTAAGCCGCTGGCGCGTGAGTTCGAGTCGCGACGGAGGGCCGAGTTGAAGTGGCGCATCCAAGCGCGCTTCCGCGAGTGCTCCTTGTGCCGGACGTGTCGTCGCCTGACGCAGCGTCGCCATGAGTGGGCGATAGAACAGGAAGAACACCATCAACAAGAGCACCACCAAGGCGGGGAATTTGACCAACGGAATCCACTCGCGTGTGTTGAATCCCGGCTTCACGTCCTCGACCGTTTCGCGCAGGAAGGGCGCCTGTTGCAGCGTCACGATGTCGCCGCGATTGGTGTCGAAGTTGATGGCCGCTTTCACCAACGACTCGAGTTTCTGCATTTCTTCGGGCGAGCGCTCCGTGGGTTTGGCAGCATCGCCGGCGTTTCCACCGCCGCCCGTTGCAGCAGCGGGCCAGACTTGATCGACGACGACCGCGACAGACAGTCGCTTCACGTTGCCGGTTGGCTCTTCCACGGCGCGTTCGACGCGCGAGTACTCGAAGTTGGATTGTTGATCGCTGCGTTCCTGCGCTTCGTTGCTGGCGCCGCCGGTGCCCGGCGATCCGCCTGGCAAATTGCTCGCAGTTCCCGGCACGCCCGCGGCTTCGGTTCCGTTCTTGGACTTCTCCTTGGTCTTCTTCTCCGAGATCAAGACGCCGCTGTTGGGGTCGTAGGTCGTTTCGCGCGCGGTGACCTTCTTGAAGTCCAGATCGACCGAGGTGCGAACCGTGAACTTCCCTTCACCGATGATCGGTGCAAGAACCGAGGCGATCTTGGCGTTGATGTCGCTCTCGGTCGCTCCTTTGGCCTCCATTTGGCGAGCCGACATGAACGCTCCCGGCTCACCGCCACCTTCCCACAGCACGTGCCCTGCGGTGTCGACCAGTGACACGTTCTCGATCGAGAGCCCTTTCACCGCTCCCGCCACGATTCGTACGATCGCCTGCACCTTTTCGTTGGGGAGTCGTGAACCGCGAGCCAGCGACAACGTGACCGACGCCTTGCTGTTGTCCTCTTGGTCGACGAACACACGCTCGCCGGGCAACACCAGGTGCACGCGCGCGCTACGCACTTCCTCCAACGACTCGATGGTGCGCGCCAGCTCGTCTTCCATTGCCTTCTGATAGCGAATCGACTGCGCCCGGTTGCTCTGCGCGATGTTGTCCTGCGAGAACATCTCCATGAACCCGAACCGGCCGCTCTGCGGCAGTCCTTGCGCCGCCAACTTCATGCGCAGGTCGTCGACCCGTTCCATCGGCACCGCAATCTCGGTTCCGCCGCTGCGCAGTTCGAACGCAACCCCTTCGGACTGGAGTTGCTGTACGACCGTTTGCGCGTCCTTCGGGTCGAGCCCCGTGACCAAAGTGGTCAAGCTCGGCTGCCGCGCCCACCACACCATCGCAGCGACCGCCGCGACCGTGGCCAACGCCGAGACGATCATGGTGATCCGCTGCCGCATCGTCAGCGCGTTCCAAGCATCGCCAATCTGTGTGATCAGTTCCTGCATCGCCTCATCTCTTAATTCGGGGACGGTCTACCTATTTCCATTCATCGCCCCGACTGCTTTAATTCGGGGACGGTCTACCTATTTCCGTTCATCGCCCCGACTACGTGGTTACCGGTGAGTTCCGTTCTGTGAGAAATAGGTGAGACGTCCCCGAATTAGACTTGGATTCGCATGATTTCTTGATAGGCCTCCAGCAGCTTGTTGCGCACCTGGACCATGGTGCGAAACGACATGTCGGCCTTTTCCATGGTGATCAGCACGTTGTGCAGATCGCCACCATCGCCGGCGACCCACGACGCTGCGGCCTTGTCGGCGCCCTGCATCTGACCGTCGACGTTGCGCAGCGCGTCCTCGAGCGCCTCGCCGAAGCTCGGCCCGCCTCGAGCGGCGCCGCCCGCGGCCGATGGGGTTGGCTTGTCGAGCGGCAGTTGAGGCTTGATCTCACCAATTCGTCCGGCGTTCATCCGCGCACCAGACCGAGCGCCGCCTCGTTCATGCGGCGCACTTGCTTGATCACGTTGACGTTGGCTTCGTAGGAACGAATCGCGGAGACCATGTCGACCGTTTCCTCCACCGGATCGATGTTGGGATACGCCACATAGCCGCGTGAATCGGCATCGGGATGGCCGGGCTCGAATCGCATGGTTGGCGGCCGCGGGTCGGACTCCACGCGCGACACTTCTACACCGCGCAGCGCGCGGGCCAAGCCCGACTCGAAGCTCCCCTTGTCCGGCGACACCGCTCCCACCACCGGCAACTTGCGCCGATACGGGCCGCCCTCCGCGGTGCGCGTGGTTTGCGCGTTGGCCAGGTTGCTGGCGATCAGTTCCATGCGCGCGCGCTGCATCGTCAGGCCGGAGGCGGCAATCCGCACGCTACGGTTGAGGATCATCATCCAGACCTCCCGTCACTCACCGCATACATGAGTTGTCTCAGCTTGGAACGAAGAATCGCTGCCGTCGTCTCGTAGCGACCCGCCGTTTCCGATACGGCCAGCATTTCGCGATCGAGCGCCACGTTGTTGCCGTCGTTTCGAACGCTCAAGCCGCGCACCTGCTCGACCAAACTGTCGAGTCGCTCGCCGCTCTCGGCCCCCAGATGACCCGGCTGGCTGCGGCGCAGCTCGAGCGGATCGTCCTCGATGTTGACCGCCTGTTGCAGCGCTGACTTGAAGTCGATGTCGACGGTCTTGTATCGCGGCGTGTCGATGTTGCCGACGTTGGAGGCGAGCAGCCCCTGGCGGCGCGTCATGACATCGAGTGCGCGTTCCATTTGTCCGAGGAACGGATCGTTCCCGGGCAGAATCGGTTTCATCGCATGTCTCCCGTCGGTGCTTAGTGAGTAGCAAGCGAAATGCAAATGGCATGCCGCTACTTCTGATTACCTTTTCCCTCGAACGAAGCGGAAACCCGGCAACTTCTGCCGTTGCCCGTCATGCGTTTGACGCCTCCTGGAGCAGCACCGAGGCACTCTCCTCGACTCGAATCGTCCTCAACTTGTTGCGAAGCGTGCGAACCGAAATCCCCAGCAACTCGGAGGCACGCGTGCGATTTCCGTTGGTCGCTTCCAGCGTGCGCTGAATCAATCGTCGTTCCGCTTCGGCTACCGTCATACCGGGCGACAAACGGTCGAGCAGTGTCGGTTCGGGTGTTTCATCCAGGAACAGATCGTCCGCACCGATCGTGCCGCTGCGATCGAGCACCACCGCGCGCTCGATCACGTTGCGCAACTCTCTGATGTTCCCGGGCCAGCGCGCTTGCGCCAATCGGTTCAGTGCCGCCGGCTCGATCGAGACCGCGCTTCGCTTCAATCGAGCGCAGATCTGTGCCGCCAGATGCAAGGCGAGTGCAGCGACATCGGCGCGTCGCTCGCGCAGCGCCGGAACGCGCAGCGGAATCACTCGCAAGCGGAAGTACAGGTCTTGACGAAACTGGCCGCGTGACACCTCGGCCGAAAGATCTTGATGTGTGGCCGCGACCACCCGAATGTCGATCGGGCGCGGCTCGCCTGACCCCAACGCGATGATCGAACGCTCCTCGAGCGCGCGGAGCAGCTTGGCTTGCAACGCCAGCGGTAAATCGCCGATCTCGTCGAGCAACAACGTGCCGCCGTGCGCCCGCTCGAAGTGGCCGGTTCGATCGCGGTCGGCTCCCGTGAACGCACCGCGCCGAACTCCAAACAGCTCGGCCTCCAACAGATCGGCCGGCAACGCCGCGCAGTTGATCGCGACGAACGGGCCATGTTTGCGCGGGCTATGAGCATGAATGTAGCGCGATCAGTTCCTTTCCGGTACCGCTCTCGCCGGTCAGCAGCACCGTGGCATCGGTGAGCGCGGCGCGCTGCGCTTGATCGAGCAGTTCGCGAAATGCGGTGTCGTTCCCGATCATCTCCGGCGCAGCGACACCCTGGCTTCCCCCTGAGGAGGCTGCCGGATCATCGAAGGCTCGTTGCAGTGCCGCAGTAAGCGCCTCCGGTGCAAACGGCTTGAGCAAGTAATCGGACGCGCCGCGTCGCACCGCGTCGACGGCGTCCTGCACCGTCCCGAACGCTGTCACCATCAGCACCTTCAATCCGGGTCGCTGCACCAGCGCCCGGCCCAGCAGCTCGCGTCCATCGAGGCCCGGCATGCGAACGTCGCTGATCATCGCTGCAAACGAGCGGGCTGCGAGCTTGCTCAGCGCCATCTGCCCGTCGCCACAGCTTTCGGTCTCGAACCCGGCGCGTTCGAGCACGCGCGTCATCGCCAACCGCATCGCAGCGTCATCATCCACGACCAGAATCGCTTTGCTCACAGTTTGGGTCATCGATCGTTCGACTCCTTGGTGCGCTCGTCATGTTTGGGGAGGCGCAGTCGCAGCAACGCACCCCAGCGGGCTGACTTCGACCTCGGCGCGTCCACCGTGATCGATCGCCACTCGTTCCACCACTGCCAATCCCAATCCTGTGCCGCCGCTGCGCGTCGTGAACAAAGGCTCGAAGATTCGTTCGCGCAGCATCGGTGGTACGCCTGGCCCACTGTCGTGTACTTCCAGCACGAACTCACCCTCGTCATCCAGCACACGCACCTCGATTCGCCCGCCGGCTGGCGTGACGTCCATCGCATTCCCAATCAAGTTCAACAGTGCTTGGTGCAGCGCCTCGCTGTCGGCTTGCATGACGTGCGATTGGCTCGCCGCCGGAGCCACGAGCGCGATCTCGCGTGCCTGTGCCATTGGGATCGCGAACTGCACGCCCTCGCGCGCCAGTGCCGCCAGATCGCACGCGGTGCGGCGCATCCCACTTCCACGCACCGCAGATAAGAGCCGCGTGACGGTCGACGACAAGCGACGGACCCCTTTGAGCACTTCCTCCGCCATGTCGCGTTGCGCGGGACGATCCTCCAGATCCTCGTGCAACATCGAGGCAAACAGCTCCAAGCTGCCGAGTGGGTTGCGCACTTCATGCGCCAATTCCGCCGCCATTCGACCGGCCGCCTCGAAACGCGAGCGGCGGCGTTCGCGGCGCTCCAACTCAACCAACGAGGTCACGTCGGTGACAACCGCCAGCACGGCATCGCTGATCCCTGCAAAGTCGATGGGGCGCGTGCGCACGATCCAGGCCGGGCCGTCGGCACCATGCGGCTGAACCGTGATTGCATCGACGTGTCGATCGGTTGGCTCGAATCGCGCCGGAACGGCAATCGAAGCGGCGAGTCGACGCGGGCCTTCCGCGGCATCGATCACCACGCCCAACTGATTGGCCGCTTGATTCGCTGCAAGGACTTGTCCGTCCCGCGTGCAGAGCGCCACCCCCGAGTCCAAGTTCTCGAGCACGGCGTCGAGCAGGCGGCTCAGTCGCTCCTTTTCTTCCAGGGCTTGGGCCAGGCGCTTCCCTGCATCTGCCATCGCGCGCGCGAGATCGAGTGTTTGCTCGCGCATCAGCGATGACCCTGAAGGCCTCAGTCGGGCGCTGGCTTGTGTCATGCGCCGGGCCTCTCGGTGTCGGCCGGTGTCTCTGCGTTTGTGTCTGGATCGGGCGGCGGCAGATGCGCGATCACCGCCTTCGCGGCGAGCAACGCAGGTTGCGCCGGCTTGCTGTCGATCACCGCCTGCAAACGCTGACGCGCCGCGGTGCTGTTGCCGGATCGCAGATCGCAACTGGCGAGTCGCACTTCGAGCCACGCGTGCTCTGGGCCCGAGTCGAAGTAGGTTGCGGCGGCGGTGTAGTCGCTGCATGCCGCATCCCAACGGCCGGCAACCGCACGCTCATCACCGCGCAACAGTGCCGCCTCGCCGCCGATCGGCTGAAGCGGTTCGAGTACTTCGTGCACGCGAGGCAGATCTTTGCGAGCAAACGCCGCGCGTGCGGCGAGAGTGCGCTTTGTGGCTCCGCCACGCCCATCGAGTCGCCCCAGGAGCGATTCCTCGATCTGTTCCCAATGCTCACCGCGCCGAAGCGCCGTCAAGCGTTCCAAGTCATCGACGGCGATCGCCTCGGGGGCTCTGGAAGGATCGCAACGCAACGCGCCGCGCCGCGCCGCCTCACCAATTGCGCCTTGCTCTTGCAACAGCGTTGCGTACAACTGCATCGCGCCTGGAAAGGCGCCGACTTCTTCGCGCAGTTGCGCGGCAGAAAGGCGTAGGACGGCAGGAACTTGCTTGAGCATACCCAAGCGGCGAGCCAGTTCCGTCACCGCGGCTGCATCGATCGGTCGCTCTGCGATCTTGTCTGCCTCTCTCACCAGCAGCGACTCGATGTGTCGTCTGGCCAAAGGTGCTGCGAATCGATCGTAACCCTGCGCAATGACGGCAAGTCGAAAGAGCGTCGCCGGCAAACCATGGTGTGCCAGCGAAAGTCGAACAAGCCCATGAAGCGCCACGGCAACCTGCATCAGGTCCGGCGTGCCTTGCAGAATGTTCCCGTACTCACGCTCGGCCTGTTCGAACTTCCCCTGCCGCTCGAGTACTTCGGCCCGCTCGATGTAGCCGCGGGCGCGGAAAGTTCGATCGTCGGCTTTCTCGATCGCTTGGGCGGCGAGGTCGAGGGCCATCGCGTCCTGACCGAGCTCCTTGAGATCTTGCGCGGCACGCAGCAACGCCTCGGGCTCGCGTTTGTCTCCCGGAAACCTCTTGGCAAACTCGATCATTCGTTCGGCACTCTTGCCGGTGAGGCCGTCACGTTTGGCTGCCTCGGCCGAGAGCCATTGCAAGTCGGGATTTTGCATCGCTTGGTCACCGCCGATCACACGCAGGCGCTCCAACGTGGTGGCTGATTTGTCGTTGAATCCCAAGGCATCGTATGTATGCGCCAAGCGACTCAAGACCGGCACCGGATCGGCCAGACGTTGATCCAGCAAGCGCTCGTCGGCATCGGCCGCTGCGCGCAGATCGCCCTGCTTGATGTAGAGCTCCGGCAACGCACGCAGCGCGCGAACGGTCAGCGGATCGTTGGGCGCCATCAGCACCAGCTTCTCGAAGTCTTCGATCGCCGCTTTGGTGTCGCCGTGCTTGCGTCGCAAGTTGGCGCGGCGCCAGACCCACTCGGGCTGATTGGGCTCGACGTAGTTGAGGCGATCGATCAACCAAGCCGATTCGCTCGACTCCCCTTGGCCGCGCTTTTCGAGTTCGCCCAACAGAGCACGCGCCGCCAGCGACCACGCCACCTCTTCCTTGGCCTGGCCCAGCGCTTCTCGCAGCGGGCGCAACGCAGGATCGGCTGCTCCAAAGACCACCTTGGGAGCTTCCGGTCGCGCCTCCGACAACATTGTTGGTGAAGGAGGCGCAGGCTCATTTGCCGTCGCCGTGGCGCCAGCGAGCCCGAGCGCAAGGCACCCAATGACCAATTCTCGACACACGTTGTGCGCTCCCATCGTTGGCCCGATGTACAGCAATCGATGTGCCGCAAATTCCCGCACGCTGTGAACCCCTGCCCAGCAAGACTTTCCGCGGCTCCTCGTTTCAGTGCGAAACAGCGGTAGTGGCGGAGGACTGACGGCTAGGAAATTGCTTCCCCCTGGATGGTCAGAGTCTTGACACTCTTCCCCCCCTGACTATGTTTAGGCAGCGGTCACTGGGTAATGAACGTAGTTCAATGACCGCGGCAGATTCGCCACGGACGGGACGAGGGGATCTTCGAGATGGCGCAGACGACGGAGCAGTGGAACATTGTGGTCGCCGAGGATGATCCGGGACTGCTCAGAATGGTCATTGATTTCCTCACCGAGTCCGGTCATTCGGCGCGTGGCGCGCAGACGGCCGAGAAGGCCTGGGACATGCTGGTCGAGAGCCCGGCCGACGTACTGATTACCGATCTCAAGCTGCCGCACATGGGCGGCCTCGATTTGATGCGCAAAGCGCGTGAGCACTACCCCAGCATGGTCGTGATCATGATGACCGGCTTCGCCACCGTGCACTCGGCCGTGGAAGCGATGCGCGAGGGAGCCGCTGATTATTTGCCCAAGCCTTTCGCGCTGGCGCAGCTACGCTTTGCGATCGAACGCGGGTTGGACACGCGTCAGTTGCGCGAAGAAAACAAACGCTTGCGCACCGAGCTACTCGAGCGGGTCAGCTTCGACAAGATCATCGGCAAATCACCCGCCATGCAGCGGGTTTTCCAACTCCTGGAGAAGGTTTCTCAGGTCGACTCCACGGTCTTGATTACCGGAGAAAGTGGCGTCGGAAAAGAGTTGATCGTCAACGCGCTGCACTACCGCCACCCCAATCGCAAAGCAAAGCCGCTGGTCGCGGTTCACTGCGGAGCGATCCCCGAGAACCTGATCGAGAGCGAGTTGTTCGGGCACTCACGAGGGGCTTTCACCGGTGCCGACAAGGACAAGCCGGGCCGCTTCGAGATGGCCGAAGGCGGAACACTGTTTCTCGACGAAATCGGCACGATGCGGATGGACTTGCAGGTCAAGCTGCTGCGAGCGTTACAGTCCAGGCAGATCAGCCGCATCGGCTCCACCAAACCGATCGAGGTCGATGTCAGGGTCGTGGCCGCCACCAACGAGGATCTCAAGGCCAAGGTCGATCGCGGAGAGTTTCGCGAGGACCTCTACTACCGCCTGAACGTTATCCCCGTCGCCGTGCCGCCGCTTCGTGAGCGTCGCTCCGACATTCCACTCCTGGCTGCCCACTTCGTGCACAAGTACGCACATCGCAATCAACTGCCCGCCAAGGAAGTGGCGCAAGACGCAATGCGCGAGCTGATGAATCACGAGTGGCCCGGCAACGTTCGCGAACTCGAGAATGCGATGGAGTACTCCACCGTGATGTCCGGGGCGCGGATGCTGATCGAGCTGAGCGATCTGCCGCAAGAGTTGAGTGGCGAGTCGCTGGCGCCGGCACCGCAACTTCACGTCACCGAGGACGGCATCAACTTCCGAGGGATCGTTTCAGAAATCGAGAAGAGTCTGATCCTTCAAAGCTTGGAGTTGACCAACGGCAACAAGGCGCGCGCTGCGCAGTTGCTCGACCTCAAGCGCACCACCTTCGTCGAGAAGTGGAAGCGAATCCAGCGCGGCGATCTGACCTGTTAGCGGTGCTGGGCTACCCCATGAAGCGGTAGCCAAAGCGATGCACGGTCACGATCAGGTCAGGCTTGGACGGAACCGCTTCGATCTTCTGCCGTAGCGAGGCAATGTGGACATCGACCGTACGCGTCTGCATCGCCGGGTCATAGGCCCAGACGCGATCGAGGAGTTCTTCGCGGCTGATCAACGCCCCGCGATGCTCCACGAAGTATCGGAGCAGCTTGAACTCGAGAGCCGAGATCGGTAGCTCGACTCCATCGCGGAATACCTGCGCATGCTTCAGATCGATGCGTAGATTCCCGACCTGCAGAGTGTCGGGGCGTCGCGCGGGTGGAATCCGTGAGCGCCTCAGCAACGCATCGACCCTCGCCACCAGCTCGATCATCTCGAACGGTTTGGTGAGATAGTCGTCGGCGCCCATCTTCAGGCCAATCACGCGATCGACGACTTGCACGCGTGCCGTCAACATCAGGATCGGCAGCCCGAGTCCGCGCTCGCGGAGCTGACTGCACAAATCCAGACCCGACATACCTGGCAGCGCAACATCCAACAGCATCAAGTCGTACGATTCATCCAGTACTCGCTTTAGTGCGGACTCACCGTCGAGAACTGTGTCCACCGCGTAACCTTCGGCCTCGAGCCGGTGACGCACCGTCGTGAGTACGTTCGCCTCGTCTTCCACCACGAGGATCCGTCGAGCAATACCGGTGTTTTCCATGCCCTCCCTCACCGCTTCGCCACAGTAACTCTCAAACTACCGATTGACAGGAAGCCAAAGGCTGAACGATGCGCCCGTTGGCGTGTTCGCATCCAGCGTCAACTTGCCTCCGATCTTTGCTGCGAGCTGCTGCGAGATGCACAGCCCAAGTCCTGTCCCAGGAGTGGAGTGATCTGCAGCGGCCCGGCCGCGGTAGAACGGCTCGAATATGTGGGGTCTGTCGGAATCAGCGATCCCTGGTCCACGATCGCTGACGGTGATGACGACCCATTCGTGGCGGTCATGACTGTTCCGCTCGAGGCGAGCACGAATGCCGATCCAGCGGCCTGACCGGGCATGGCGCACCGCGTTGGACAAGAGGTTCCGGACGATTCGCGTGACTACCTCGCGATGCGTCCGAACGTCAGGAAGTCCATCGCAAGGCGCGATGTCGACCTGCATCTCCTCGCGAGTCCAAAACGACTTGGTATCGGCAACAACCTCATCGACCAACTCGGCAACGGATACGCTCTGTAGGTCGGACATGAGCGGAGCGGAGGTAAGCGATGCATAGGTCAGGACCTGCTCGACCATTCTCTGCAACCGATGACTGTCTTCCTGGATGAGAAGGCCGTAGGCGCGCACCTCGTTGGGCCCAGCGACCACGCCATCGGAGAGATTCTGTGCTGCTGCATGAATCGACGTCAGCGGTGTATTCAATTCATGGGTCACCGTCGCCACGAACTCCATCCGCTGCTGCGCCAGATTCCTGAGGCGTCGAGCAAACCAGATTCCCCATAGGCTGGTAAGGCCCAGCACCGCAATGATGCTCAGGCTCACCGCCGACTCCTTCACGCGACGCGCATGAGCGACCGCCTCGAGCGAGCCATCACGATGAAACATCGACACGTGCCAGGAGCGCGCCGCCAACTCCTTGTCGTTCCATGGTGCGTCAGGATCATCGGGAGGTCGCGTGGGGCCGCGTCCCGGCGTGCGAAAGCCGAGATAAAAGCCGCTACGGAAGAACGACTCCTCGACAGCCGGAGCTGTGCCGTCCTTCGGTACCGCGGCTGACTCGAGCAGAGTCTCTTGGGTCGTTCGATCGACGACTCGGTATTCAAACGGAAACAACTCGCTCACCAGGTTCTCGTTGGCGAGGCGCGTCAAGACCTGGTCACGAATTACCTGCCTATCGAACACCACGATCAAGAGATGCCGACGGTGGATAGCGACATCGGAAGGCGCGATGTTCGGAATGAACCTGCCCGTCCGGACCAGTGGTCCAATCGCCGCGGTCGGGTCGGCGAGTCCAACTGGAAACCAACGGGCCCAGCGGCGACTGGCCGGCTTGGCGAGATAGTCGCGCACCGCAAGGAGCGAATCCGGCCAATCGATGGGAGCCGACAACTCTCCATCGTCTTCTATCCGATGCAGTGTCTGCTGCTCGCTCCATGCTTGCCTAAGCAGATACAACTGTTTGACGATGTTCTTGGATCCAGCCTCCTCTGCCCAGTTACTGCGCGCCGCGCCGAGGGCTTTGGAAGGGGCTGATTCTTCCTGTCTTTCGACCTGGAAGAAGTTGAACGCCCGGGAGAGCTCGCGCTCGGAATCGACCGCGAAGCGATCCACCGACGACTGCATCACTCTCTGTTGCTGGTCGCGCTCGGCGTTGACGGCCACGTCGATCAGTCGGTATTGCCAGACCGCTGAGATCGCAAGGAAAGTGCCCAGAACAAGTGCGGTCACCACCGCGAGCGAGAGTGTTCGTTTTGATTGCGGCATCGCCGGGCGGAGCTTAGCACCACGTATCGAATGTCAAGCGACCGCACGGGAGGTAGGCGACCGAGACGATCCGCAAATTGAAGAGAAGGGCGCGCCTCGCTTGGTTTCTTACATCTCTTGCGCAGGCTTTGCATCGTTGACTCTGATCCCCCTGCCGATCGGCGTGACTCCGCTGTGCACCAGCTCTGGTACGAACGGGTCGTAGGCGGGACGCAGGGACTGCGCTTGTGTCGGGCCGGCAAGGCGGCACGGTCTGATCACTAACCACCGCAATGTGACTACCGGAGAGCAGTTCATGAGCCTCTGCCCGTAGTACGCCGGTGCCTCGGCGGCGTGTCGAGGGCTTCGCAGCACTAAACGCTGCGAGGCCAGACAAGGGCTGGTGCCGTGCTGCGGATACGACCGCAGGGCTCGCAAGTACTGCGCGCGTTCGAAGCCGCCGGTTGCGGAGACGTTCCGCTGGCTCGTACTCCCTTTCATCTGCTGGATCGATTCGTACTCGTGGCGATCCATCCACTCACGAAGCTCCGCCAGCGTGCGTGGCAGATGCTCCACACCGTGCCGAAGCAAGGCGGATGTCATCATCGCAACGTTGGCGCCGGCCATCATGCACTTGAGAACATCGATCGCATCGTGCACACCGCCGGTAATCGCCATGTCGGCGTCGAGCCGACCGTACATGATGGCAACCCAACGCAATCGCAAGCGTAGCTCGTCGCTGTGACTCAGGCGCACGTGGGAGACGACCTCCAAGTGCTCAGGTCGAAGTCGGGCTGATAGAAGCGATTGAAGATCGTCAGGCCGCGTGCCCCCGCGGCGGCGATCTGCCGTGAAGCATGCAGCGGTGCGCTGAAGAACGGCCCCAGCTTGACGGCAACCGGGATCTTCACGGTGCAGCGGTGATGTCGTACCAGCTCGACGTACATTTGCTCCACCTCCGCGCCGCTCATCTCCACGTCGGTCGGGAGGAAGTAGACGTTCAACTCGAGGGCGTCTGCGCCGGCATCCTCGATCTTCTTTGCATAGGAGATCCAACCGCCCGAACTGATGCCGTTGAGGCTGCCGATGATCGGGATGCCGACCGCTGTTGGCCAGCACCAGATGCTCGACGTAGCCATCGGACCAAGGTTGTAGCCGCTCATGTCGGGAAAGTACGACAGCGCTTCGGCGTAGCTTTCGCTCGTCTCCGAGAGATGGCGGTCGAGAGTTTGGCTCTCGATCTGGATCTGCTCCTCGAACAGCGAATGCATCACGATCCCCGCAGCACCGAGGTCCTCCAGACGGAGAATCGTGTCGAGGTTCTCGGTCAAGGTGAGGCAGACGCCACGATCAGTTCCGCCAGGCGGAGAGCCCTGGCCAGTCGGCAGAAGGTCGATCATGGCTTTTGCTCCTCGACAACAGGTTGCAGTGGTTGGGCTGGTGCTGCCCACGTGTTCGGCCGCGGACAGATGTCGGTACAGGTTCCAGCTTTGACGCGTATCTGCTTCGGCGTCGTGCAGTAGCGCTCGGGCACGCTCGGGTTGCGCGTGCGCCAACATCGAGTAGCGCGTCTCGTTGTAGATGTAGCGGGCCAGCGGCAACGAGGGCGGCTTGGAATCCATCACCAGCGGATTCTCACCGCGAGCCTCGCGCGCGGGATCGTAGTGAAACAGCGGCCAATGCCCGCTCGCGACGGCCGCCTTCTGTTGCGACAAGCCCTGCACCAGGTCGAAGCCGTGCGCGATGCACGGCGAGTAGCAGATGATCAGCGATGGGCCGTCGTGCGCTTCGGCTTCGGCAAACACGCGCGCCACATGTCCGTCGTCGGCGCCAAACGCCACTTGCGCCACGTAGGCGTTGCCGTAACCAATCGCGAGCAGCGCGAGGTCTTTCTTGCGTCCCGGTTTGCCGGCAGCCGCGAACTTGGCGACCGCACCGCGCGGTGTCGACTTGGACATCTGCCCACCGGTGTTGGAATACACCTCGGTGTCCAGCACCACCAGGTTGATGTTGCGACCGGTGGCCAACACATGGTCCAGGCCACCGAATCCGATGTCGTACGCCCAACCATCTCCGCCCACGATCCAGACGCTTTTCTTGACCAGCGCCTCGGCCACCGTTTCCAGCTCACGCGCGGCCGCTCCGGGCAGTCTCGCGAGCGCGGCCTGCAGTTTCAGAACGCGTTGACGCTGAGCCGTGATGCCGGCTTCATCGCGCTGCTCGGCGTGAATCAGTTCGGCCGCCAGGCCGGCGCCAAGTTGCGTTGCCAGTTGTTCCACCAGTTGCGCCGCGCGCGCTGCCTGCTGATCGACCGCCATCCGCAGGCCCAAGCCGAATTCCGCATTGTCTTCGAACAGCGAGTTGGCCCACGCCGGGCCGCGCCCTTCACGATTCTGTGTCCAAGGCGTTGTCGGCAAGTTGCCACCATAGATGGACGAACAACCGGTCGCGTTGGCGATCAACGCTCGATCGCCAAAGAGCTGCGTGAGCAGTTTGAGATACGGGGTCTCGCCGCAACCGGCACACGCTCCCGAGAACTCGAACAGCGGTTCGGCCAGTTGCAAGTCCTTGACCGTCTCCAGCCGCAGCTTGTCGCGTGGAGCTTCGGGCAGTTCGAGGAAATAGTCCCAGTTCGCCTGATCGATGTCGTGGCGCTCCGCGATCGGCATCATGTTGATGGCGCGCAGCCGTACCTCGCTCTTGTTCTTGACGGGGCAGGCTTCGATGCACAATCCGCAGCCGGTGCAGTCATCGAGCGATACCTGAAGCGTGTAGCGCCAGTCGGTGAACTCGCGGAATCGTGCCGGTACCGTCTTGAATGCTGCGGGCGCATCGGAAAGATGCTCCGTCTGGCAGACCTTGGATCGAATCACGGCGTGTGGGCAGACCATCACGCACTTGCCGCACTGAATGCAAATCGCCGAGTCCCAGACAGGAGCCTCGGTGGCAATCGCTCGCTTCTCGTAGCGAGCGGTGGCTCGCGGCCAGGTGCCGTCCGCCGGGAAAGCGCTGACCGGCAGCTTGTCGCCCTGACCTGCGATCAACCGAGCGGTGACGTCGCGAACGAACGATGGAGCGACGCCGGCGACCGGCAGTCGCCGCTGAAGTTGACTCGTCACGTGCTCGGGAACTGGAACTTCTGCCAACGAGGCCAAGGCAGCATCCACCGCAGCGACGTTCTTGTCGACGACGTGTTGACCGCGCGCTCCGTAGCTCTTCTCGATCGAATGCTTGATCGCGGAGATCGCCTGCGCCCTCGGCAACACACCGGAAATTGCGAAGAAACAGGCTTGCATCACGGTGTTGATTCGCTTGCCAAGGCCCAACTCTTGGGCCACGCGTGCGGCATCGATCGCCCACAGGCGGATGCCGCGCGCCAAGATCGCCTCCTGCATCGGGCGAGGCAGCGAACTCCACACGCGGTCCACCGGCTTGGATGTGTTGAGTAGGAACGTTGCGCCTTTGTCGGCGTACTCCAGTAGATCGAGACGCTCGAGGAATGCTTCTTGGTGACACGCAACGAAGCTGGCTCGATCGATGAGGTAACTCGAGCGAATCGGATGCGGTCCGAAGCGCAAGTGCGACACCGTCGTCGAGCCGGACTTCTTCGAGTCGTAGACGAAGTAACCCTGCACGAACAGCTCGGTTTCCTCGCCCAGGATCTTGATCGAGTTTTTGTTGGCGCCCACCGTGCCATCGGAACCTAGCCCGTAGAACAAGCAGCGAACGGTGCCGGGCTGTTCGGTCGAGAAGTTTTGATCGGCGTCGACGCTCAGGTGTGTGACATCGTCCTGAATGCCGACGGTGATGCGTGGCCGCGGCGCGGTCGATTGCAACTCGTCCAATACCGCCTTGGCCATCGCCGGTGTGAATTCCTTCGAGGCCAAACCGTAACGCCCTCCGATGATGCGAGGAAGTACGGCGCGCTGGCCGGACGAGACCGCTTCCGCCAACGCCGTGATCGTATCGAGAAAGAGCGGCTCACCCAGCGCACCTGGCTCCTTGCAGCGATCCAGCACCGCAAGCTGACGGGCACTGGCAGGCAGCGCTGCCAACAGGTGCTCGGCCGAGAACGGTCGATACAGTCGAACCTTGATCAGGCCGACCTTCTCGCCCGACGCCACCAGCGCTTCGATTGCTTCGTGTGCAACCTCGGCGCCCGAGCCCATCATCACCAGCACGCGCTCTGCTTGCGGGTGACCGACGTAGTCGAAGAGTTTGTAGTAGCGACCGGTGCGGGCACCAAACCGGTCCATCGCTTGCGCGACCAATGCCACGCAGGCGTTGTAGTACGAGTTCGCCGCCTCACGCGACTGGAAGAAGACGTCGGGGTTCTGTGCCGTGCCGCGTATGAACGATCGCTCGGGCGCCAGGGCACGCTCGCGATGCGCTCGAATCGAATCGTCATCGATCAACGCTCGCAGGTCGTCATCGGTGAGTGCGTCGATTTTGGTGACTTCGTGCGACGTGCGGAAGCCATCGAAGAAGTGCAGGAACGGGATCCGGGACGAAAGGGTCGCGCTGTGCGCAACCAACGCCAGATCGTGCGCTTCCTGCACCGAGCCCGAACACAGCATCGCCCAACCGGTGCTGCGGGCCGACATCACGTCACTGTGATCGCCGAAGATCGAAAGCGCGTGCGTGGCAACGGCGCGTGCCGCGACGTGAAAGACAGCCGGCGTGAGCTCACCGGCAATCTTGTACATGTTCGGCAGCATCAACAGCAGCCCTTGTGACGCGGTGAAGGTGGTCGCGAGTGCGCCGGCCTGCAAGGCGCCATGGACACTTCCCGCAGCCCCTGCCTCACTTTGCATTTCCATGACGGTGGGGATGGCCCCCCACAGATTCGGTTTGAGGTCGGCCGACCATTGGTCGGCAAGCTCGCCCATCGTCGAGGAAGGAGTGATTGGATAGATCGAAATGACGTCGCTCAGCCGGTAGGCGATCGAGGCAGCAGCCTCATTGCCATCGAGCGTGACGCGGTTTGCTCTCACGAAACCTCCAGGAGGGTGACGCTACCCCCGCGGCCTGCCCGCGTGTTTGACCGAGGTCAAAGACAGGCAGATTCAGTTTCGGAGCCAGGGCCTGGACGGAGCGGGGCCGGTATTCCCACCGCTTTTTGGAGCTTCGCGACCTGTGGGTTGAAACCTGGGCTAGCGCCTGACGGTAAGTGCGGCAGGGGCCGTCGTTACGCCCGCTTGGCGTAGCTGGTCACCGCGCGGCCGGCGATTTGGGTTTCGTCGATCGCCCGCTTCAACTCGTCGCGCAGGGCGATCAAGAGTTGCTGCGTCGCCACGTTCTCGACCGCTACTTCGTCCACGATCTGACGGACGTGTCGATCGTGGATCCGGCCTTCCGGATACAGCGCTTGAAGACGCTCGAAGGTCGCCGCGGTCCGCGCACCGATCGGTTCGAGTTCCTGAAGGCGCCCTTGGGAGACCATCGAGCGCGCTTCCCGGCCCAGGCTGCGCAGCTCGAGCGCCAAGCTCTCGGCCTGCTGAGTCAGGCTCACCGCGCCCCCACCGGCGACTCTGTTTCACACGACATCTGCTTGAGGCGTGCTTCGGCCCAGGCATCGCGGAGTGGTTGCAACAGATCGGCGATTTCGCGGAGCGCGGCCGGGTCGGCCTGAAGATGACCTTCCATCAAGCGACGACGGCTGTAGGCGTAAAGACGATCGAGGTTGAATGCAACCTCACCACCCCGCTCCATGTCGAGCACCGCCTGCAACTCACCCAAGATATCGGCCGCGCGCCGAATGCGATCGGCTGCCGGAACGAACTCTTTGCAAGCCAGGTGATCGGCTCCACGTCGTAGAAAGCCGAGCATGCCGTCGTACAACTGCACCACCAAGGCGATCGGATCGTCGGGTTGAACCTGAGTCGTCTGGTACGCGCGACGCGCTCGATCTTGCAATGCTGCTTGCATCATCTGCTCCGTAGGTTTCTTTCGATCGCCGGTCCTAGCCTGTCGTTACTTCAACCCCTGCAGTGAGGTCTGATATGCCTTGAGCTGCGAAATCGCTTGTTCAGCGGCGGAAAACTGCTTGATCAGCATCTCCTGCCGAACGGTCAAACGATCTTGCATCGCTGTGATACGAGCCTTGTTGGTTTCGATCGAAGCATCGTAGGAATCCTTGGCCGACTTGATGGTGCCGTCCAACGGATCGGTGATGCGATCGATCGCCTGAATGAATCGGTCGGCCGAGCCTTGGCTGAAGCCAACCGTGCCGAAATTTCCAGACTTCGCCGCGATGCTGGCAGCGGTAGCGTAGACCTTCACGATCAGCCCATCGGCATCGGTACCATCGGCGCCGATCAGCGAGTTCCCTTTTCCTTCGGCCTCCACCCCGCCGATCGTTCCGACAATGTCCACGCCGGTGTCGGTGAGTGCGTTGGTGCCGATCCCTGTCGAGCTGCCATCGCCCGCATCGGCGACGTTGCTGCTCACGCTGATGGTCTGCAACACGCCGTAGTCGTCGGTCCGCAGCTTGAGCTTGCCGCCATCGTTGTAGGCGGTTGCCCCCAACCCGGCATTGTCCAGCGCCGTGTTCAGTTTGGTCACGATCTGCGCTGCCGTGTCTCCGGCAGTCAACGCCACATCGACATGGCTCGTGCCGAGCGAGATCGACAGCGTCTCGTTTGCAGTGATTCCGCCGGCCCCGATCGCTGTCGACCCTTCCACCTCGGCTCGCTCTGCCGCGGTTCTAACCGTCACAGCGTATGTACCCGCCTTGGTTTTCGGAGAAGAGCTGATGTAGCGCGTGGAAGGATCACTCGTCGATCCCGATGAAACCAGTACGGCGCGGATCTCGTCGAAGCGGCCTTGGTCCACCAACTTGCTGAACTGGTCGGCATTGAACTCGAGCTTGCCGGTACGATCGGCAACTGTGATGCCGAGCTCCGAGAGGCTGCTGAGGTTCCCACTGGGCACGCCAACGACGCTGCCGGTGACGAGGCTCTGCACCTGGCGCTGCAGGTTGCGCGCGATCGAACTCGAGGCGATTGCCGAGGCTCCAATCTCGGTGGAGCTGCCGAAATTCTTGATGAAGAAGTCATTTACCTTGTTGTAGGCGTCGACGAAGCTCTTGAGCGAGTCCTTGCTCGCCTCGAGATCGTCGGCCACGGTGAGCTGGAACTTCGTTGCCGTGGTTCCGGTCAGGTTGAGCGATACGCCGGCGATCGCGCCGTTCACTGTATTGGTTTGTGATGTAACGGTAACCCCGTCGACCACGATCTTGGCGTTCTTGGCTGCTTGCAACACATTGCCGGCATCGTCGAGGTTGAGGTTGGTCTTGTCGGTAATGGTCAGCGCGTTTGCCGTTCCCGAGTCCTTGGCTCGAACCACCAGGATTGCGCCGTTACCGTCGTTGATGATGTTGGCGGCAACGCCTGCGTCTGCGCCGTTGATCGAATCGGCGATCGCCTGCAGCGAGTTGTTGCCGTTGGCAGCGGTGACGTCGATGGTGATGGTGTCCTTGGTTCCCGACTTGATGGTGATCGTACCGTCGGAAACGAGCGGCGAGTCTTTGTCGCTCTGCGTGGCCGAGCGTACGCGGCTGGACTGCGCGAGCTCTTCGATCTTGATTTCGTAGACACCCGTGGCCGCACTGGAACCGGCACTCACGGTAAGCGGCGCGTCTTTGTCACTGAGCGTGGCGAGTTTGCCGCCGAACGATCCGCCCGACTTGATCTCTTGGAGTTTGCTTTCGAAGTCCTTCAGCAGCTTGTCGATCTCGGAGTACGAGTTCTTGGCCTTGGTGAAAGAATCGACTCGAGCCTGGAGTTTTTTGATCGGCTGACTTTCCGCAGAAATGATCGCATCGACAATCGCCCGGAAATCGATTCCCGATGCGATCCCCTGCCCAAAACTGATCGCGCCCAATGCCATCCGTCCACCTCACCGAACCTCAGGCTTGTTGATCGAACAAGATCCCGAGGAAATCCCGGAGTTTGCGGGCGAACTCGACTTGCCCCTCCGGGGGTATCTGTTTGATGACCTTATCGGTTTGGGCGTCCTTGACCTTGATGATGATGTTGCCGTCGTCGGTCGTTTCGTACTGGAACTTCACTTGCGTCAGGTTTGCAGTGGCGGCGGCTTGCTCCACCTTGGCTTTCAACGCGGCTGGATCTCGTACCGATGCAGCCTTGGCCTTGTCCTCTTTTGGAGCGATTACAGACGGCGCCGTCGCTTGGACTTCCGCAGAGCGTACAGGTGTCCCCGAAGTGGCCTCGGAAGGGACGGCCCGCACATCCAACAACGTCTCGCTCATCGCTTGGTCCTCCATCCGCCACGACCAGGGTCCTCCGCCGCGAACGTACGGTTCGCCTTACCCCGGGTGGCAGCGTCAATCGGGGAAAAGGCGGGGTCGTACCATCGAGGTACGACCCCATCCCCGATCACTAGTCGCTGCTTACCGCAGCAGCGACAGTACGCTTTGAGAACTCGTGTTCGCCTGTGCCAAGGCCGAAAGTCCGGTCTGCGAGAGCACCTGGAACTTGGTCAGGTTCACGACTTCCTCCGCGATGTTCGCATCGCGGATCTGACTCTCGGCCGCCTTCAAGTTCTCGGCTTGAGAGGTGATGACTTGGATCGAGTACTGCAAGCGGTTGGAGAGTGCACCCAGAGAGCCGCGGTTGCTGCTGATGGTGTCGATCGCGTCCTGGAGCGTTACCAACTCGAGCTTGGCATCCGACGCGGTCAACAGGTTGTCGGAGGTCAGTGTCAGACCCGAAGCGCTGACACCGGTGGTGGTGATGGTGATGGCATCGTTGGACCCGCTGCCTGTTCCAATCTGAACCTCGACCGTGGCTCCGGAACCGCTCAGCAACGTGCGACCGTTGAACTCCACGGTTGCGGAGATACGGTCGATTTCGGAGAGCAGCGCGTTGTATTCGTCGTTGAGCGCTTGCTTGGAGGTGCTGCTGTCGAGACCGGAAGTCCCGGAAGCCGCTTGCTCGGCCAAGGTCACCGCGCGTTGCAGCAGGTTATTGACCTCTCCAAGTGCTGCGTCGGCGATGTTGATCACGCCGATACCGTCGTTGGCATTACGCACGCCTTGATTGAGAGCCGACACGTCGGCGCGCAAACCCTCGGCGATCGCCAAACCGGCAGCATCATCCTTGGCGCCGTTGATGCGCAGGCCGGAGGAGAGTCGGTTGATGGTCGTCGACAGTCCCAGTTGGGTCTTGACCAGTTGGTTCTGAGCGTTGATGGCACCGACGTTGGTAGTAACTGAGAAACTAGCCATGAGTGGTTTCCTCCATGAAGGTCCGCAGCTCGCGTCCCGCTGCTGCGTTGGGCCTATCCGTGGCCCGCTGTGGGTTGTTTCGTTTTGGAACGATTAACGCTGATCGACCGAGTTGACGTGGACGGCGGCTCAACCACCTCGCTTTCCCAAAACCCAGCGCTTCCCGGTCGCTGGCGAGCGGCTATTCCGCCGCACAGTCAGCGTTTCGTCGGGTTGGGAAGAAACTTGAGAGGGGTGAGCGACGCCGAATGGAGCGCCGCTCCGGGGGACCAGCTCCCCGGGCGGCGCCCTCTGGAGGTCCACGGATGGCCGTGGATATTCACGGACCAAATCTGTCGCCAGCTTCGGTCCGTAGTTTTTCTGTCGCTATTAGCCGCCGCGCAGCAACGACAGCACGCTCTGCGAGGTGGAGTTGGCCTGCGCCAAGGCTGACAATCCGGTCTGGTTGAGCACCTGATACTTCGTCAGGTTCACAACCTCCATGGCGATATTGGCATCGCGAATCTGGCTCTCGGCCGCCTGCAAGTTCTCGGCTTGAACAGAAATCACGGCGATGGTGTGCTCGAGGCGGTTGTAGTACGCACCGAGGTCGCCGCGATTACCCGAGACATCGTCGATCGCGGATTGGATCGCTTCCAGCTCGGTTCGTGAGTCGGACGCGGTGAGCAGCGAGTCGCTGGTCAATCCCAGCGAAGAAGCGCTGATCCCAACCGTCGTAATCGCGATCCGATCGTCGTTCGAAGAGGCTAGACCGACCTGCACGTCGATCGTGGCGCCGCTACCGGAAAGCAGTTGCAGGCCATTGAATTGCACGGTCGAGGCAATTCGATCGATTTCCGACAGGATCTGCGTGTACTCGCTGTTGATTGCTGTCTTGGCCGTGCCGCTGTCGGCGCCCGACGTGTCGGAGGCCGACTGCTCGGCGAGCGTCATGGCGCGATGCAGCAGGTTCGCGATCTCGCCCAGTGCCGAGTCCGCGACGTTGATCACGCTGATGCCGTCGTTGGCGTTTCGTACCGCCTGATTGAGCCCCTGCACGTCGGCGCGCAGGTTCTCGGCGATCGCCAGACCCGCTGCGTCGTCCTTGGCGCCGTTGATGCGCAAGCCCGAGGACAGCCGATTGATGGTGGTTTGCAGGTGCCGTTCCGTCCCCACCAACTGGTTGTGAGCGTTCAACGCTCCGATGTTGGTCACTACCGAGAAACTGGCCATTACCGTCTCCTCCAGATGTCGTGGCCGGGGCTGTTCAGTGCTGTGGTCCTGCGCCCGCCGCGATCCACTCATCTCCTCGCCATCCGGTGTCCAACCTTTAGCCCCTGTGTTCAAAAATCGGTTGTCTAGCCGCCGGCCAGGAACCAACTTGTGGACAACGACAGATTTCAGTTAGGCCCTTCCGATTCAGCGAGTTATCGGATTTGAAGGGGAGTTCGAGAGTTGGGTCCTCGGACCCACCCGTCTCGAAGCAGTTCTCAGGCTTTCGAAATCGCTGGCTCGCAGAGCAGGAGCGGAAACTGAGCATGGCTGGAAAAGAAGCACGCAATCGGCGAGCACTCTCAGCGGGCACGGTCGCAGAGTCCCGCATTCAGCCCGCACCGCGGGTCGAGACACGCGATCTTCCGCTGCGAGAACCACTGTTGCTCCGCTTGGCCCGACTGCTCGACCCAACGGATCTGGAGACTGCGTTGCTGGAAGAGATGCGCGCTCGTCTCCCGCAGGCGACCACGATGGTTTCGCTCGACCCTGGTT
The DNA here is from genome assembly GCA_046331425.1 of Acidobacteriota bacterium. GTDB lineage: Bacteria > Acidobacteriota > Polarisedimenticolia > J045 > J045 > JANNUT01. The sequence goes on along the minus strand of JAXLQU010000026.1, from coordinate 28,191 downwards.
CTCCCGGAGCCGTCGCGTGTTCTGGATGATTCCGGCATCCATCGTTGGCGACGAACGGTTCGACCTCACCTCGGTTGCTAGCCGTCCCGCTCAGCGATCAGGGAGAGGCCTCCGGCTGGATCGCCTATCTCGACGACGCCCAGTTGCGGCAGCACAAACCGAATGCCGCTGCTCACCTGTTGGAGATTGCAGCGGCCGCGGCGATCCCGGCGCGCAATGCTCGGCGACATGCCGATGCGCTGGAGCTCACGCTGCGCGATCCGCTCACCGGGCTCTACAACCGACGCGCCTACGAGGCGTTTCTCGAGCGCGAGGAACAGCGCGCGCGCCGCGGCGGCCAGCCGCTGTCCTTGATCCTGATCGACTTGGACTACTTCAAATCGCTCAACGATACCTACGGTCATCCGCTGGGCGACCGTGCTCTGCTGTTGCTTTCGCAGGTTTTGGTAGACACCGTTCGGCGCTCCGACATTGTGGCGCGCCCCGGCGGCGACGAGTTCGCGGTGGTGCTTCCCGAGATTGGAGCGGCCGGCGCCGCGCGGATCGCATCGCGCATTCGCCGGCGGCTGGTGGAAACACCATTGACCTGCGGCCGCGGAATCGAGCCGATTCAGTTGTCGATCAGTTGCGGTATCGCCGATCTGGACAATGCGCGCGGTGAAGCCGAAGCAATGATCCATCTTGCCGACAAGGCGCTGTATGAGGCCAAGCGTTCCGGGCGCAATCAAGTGCTGCGCGCTACACGAGAGTAGCGGCGACGATCAGAGTCCGAGGCGAGTCATCAACTCACTTGGGTAACTCACTCCGAGCCGCTTGCCATCGGCAAGTTCGTGGCGCGCCCCGTCGATGTCTCCAAGCTCGATCAGGGCAGCGACCAATGCGACACGTGCCCTGACGTGCCGCGGCGCGATCGCAATGACTTCGCGATAGGCACTCACCGCTTCTTCCCTGCGTCCGCTTCGCAACAGCGCCAGCCCACGGTTGAATCGGTAGTCGGCATCGGCCGGGTTCAAGGCGATCGCTTGCGAAAACGATGCGGCGGCAGCATCGAACCTGGCCTGCGAAAGCGCCAAGGCGCCGCGACCGTTCCACGCCGCGGCGTATCCACCGTCGAGCTCGAGCGCTTTGGAATACTGTTGCTCGGCGTCGTCATACCGTTTGATGCGCAGCAGTGCGTTCCCCAAGTTGGTCAATGTTTCGACCCGCGGCGGCGCGAGCTGCAGGATTTTCTGATACTCGGCGATCGCTTCTTCCGGCCGGCCGAGGTCGGCCCATAAGGCCGCGCGATCGCTGCGCGCCTCCAGGTTTCCAGGGCTGAGTGCCACCGCTCGATCCAGATGCTGCAGGGCCTGATCGGGCTGGCCGGCCTGCGCCAACACAAACCCCAACCGCTGCTGCACGACATCGGACTCGGGCTGAAGTTGCTCTGCGGAGCGCAGCTCTGAGAGCGCACGATCGAGTTGCCCCGCACGCGCAGCCGCGAGGCCGAGCTGCACATGCGCCATCCACGCCTGGGGGTTTTTTGCCAGCGTGTCATTCCAAAGTGAGTCTTCGTCGGAGAACACCGTGGCGCGCTGCGCTGAAAGCACGATCGCGACGGCGCACACCACGACTGCGGCGGCGCGAACTGCGGCAGTCGCGTACTGCGCACCGACAGCAATGAAGTGCACCACAAGCGCTACCAACGCGGCGGCAGGCAGGTACAGGAATCGATCGGCGACCCACGACGACTGCATGAAACCGAAGTCGACGAACCCCAACGTGGGGGCCAGCAATACCAAGAAGGTCAGCATCGCAAAACTCGGCAGGCGACCCAAACGATGCCGAAGCAGGATCAACGCGACCGGAATGCACAACCACAGTCCGAGCGACACGACGCCTAGCGCACTCGGGGTCGACTGCGGATAAATCGCCGTCAACGGCCACGGAACGATCGCCTTGAGCGTGTAGTGCCACAACCCGCTGCCGGCGATCGATAGTCGATCGAGCGGCGTCAGTGCGTGCAATCCAACGGCGGTCTGTGTCATGCGTGACTCGAGCGTCCACGTCATGGCGCCCAGCACAGCGGCAACGCCGAACAGCGGGAGCGATCGTAACCAGAGCGCTGCCGTTAGACGCCCATGCTTCAGCCACACCGTGAGCAGCAACACCACAGGCAGCGTCACCGCCGACGTTTTGGCCAAGAGCGCGGCGACAAACAAGAGCGCACCGAGCCAGCTTCGGCGTTGTCGCCACACCGAGTTGCCTTCGAGGAAGGCACGTCCTAACAGCCACAGGCTGGTCCAGTACAAAAGGCCCGACAAGACGGTCTTGCGCTCTGCGATCCAGGCAACCGACTCGACCTGCACCGGATGTACGCACCACAGCAACGCCGCTACCAGCGCTCCCTTCACGCCGATGCTTCGCAACCAGCGCCACAACATCAGAGCCGCCAACGCATGCAGGAACAGGTTGACGACGTGGTAGCCGAGCGGGGCAACACCCCACAATCGATATTCGAACCAAAGCGATGTGTAGGTGAGCGGGTAGTACTGGAACGTCGTCCCCGGCGACAACCAGATCGCTCGCAGGCCATCGATGGTGCGAAGCGCCGTGTTGTCGGCGACCATCAGGCGGTCGTCCCACAAGAAACCGCCATTCACCGCCGGCCAGAAGGCGCACGCCGACAACACAAGGCAAAGCAACGCAGTGATCGACCATTGCCGAGCGCTCGGCGTGTTCTCGATCGAATCGACGGTGAGCATCGGCGCGAAGACTAGCCGAGCCGTTGCAATACTGCGACCGCCGCACGGTTCCCCGTCACTCGGGGCGAGTTCGAAGAATCGCGCGGCGGCCTGGCGCTCCGGTCCCCCTGCCGTGACCCTAGGAGCGGCGCTTCCTTGTTTCGCGTTGCGCTCTTGGTGCGCGCGTCGATTGCTTCGGTGTCGGAACTTCCGCGGCCAAGGCGCGACGCAACAAGATGATCGTTTCGGTGAGGTCGTCGGTATCGTCGAGCCAAGCACGCAGTTTCTTCAGAGCGGCCTTCGCGACCTTCGGTTGGCTCGCCTGGACCGCGACGCACCACAGCGTGCCGTAGGCCATGAGTCCGACGCGTGGATCGTCCACCAGATCGGCTTCAGCCACGGCCTTTTTCGACAGCGCCACTGCCGAGTCGAGGTCGCAGGCATCGAGTGCGGCGCGAGCGCGGGTGGCTGTGAGCACCGCCTGCGCCAGGTGACTGGAAGTTCGTCGCCATGACGGGGTACGTCCCGCACGTGTCGCGGCGAGCCAGGCAATGCCGTGCATCAGCGCGATCTCGACCTCGTCGTGCATTTTGGTTTCGTCGGCAGTAATGGTGGCGACTCGTTCGGCCTCCGCAAGATCGCCGGCTGCAAGCAGCGCATTGATTCGCGATAGCTGCAACGTGCGGAGATCTTGTTCGGTAGCCCCTCCCGTGTGCGCCGCGGCCCGATCGAGCAATGCCAACCCCATCTCGGCCGAGCCCATCAACCACCAACATTCACCCAGAGCGATCAGCGCTTCGCGAAGCAGCGTTTCATCCGCGGGTGGATTGGTGATTACATCGTCGAGCACGCGCTTGGACAACGACAGGTTCCCGCTCCGTTGGAAAGCAACGGCCAGCACCACGACCGCGCGCAATCGAAGCGCATGCGCCTCGCGCGTCTCCCCCTCTCGCGACAATCGCAACGCCAACAAGTGCGCGAGCGCTCCACCGCGATTCCCCGAGTCGAACAGCAGCAAGGCGCGTTCGAGCAGCGTGGTCGCGTCGAGCCGAGGTGGCGGCAACTCACCCACCTCGTCGCACTCCATCAAATCGGCAAGCAGCGACAGCGGCAGCCCATATGCCTTGAACAACACCTGAGTGCGAGGGATTCCCGGTTCGACCTGCCCCTCCTCGATCCGAGCGATGACCGAAGGGCTTATTCCCAGGCCTGCCTGGTTGGTGCGGTCCTGCACCTCATGAAGCGTCAGGCCCAAATTCAAGCGCTGCTCCCTCAAGAATCGAGCGAGAGCGGGCGATGGCAGAATCGCTTCGCGGGGCATCGCGACGCGTTATACGCAGGCTATTCCTAATTGGCAACTAGCTGTGACGATGATTCGTGGGCGTTATTGGTTCGAGGGCAGCCTGACGCTTGCATCCTCGACCAGCGTCAGCGCTGACGACAGGTGACGTTTGGCGTTCTGTGCATCGCCCTTGGCAACGGCCACGTTCCAACGCGCGTGGTGAGCTTCGAGTTGCAGCGCGAAGTCAGCGGGTTTCTTCGCGAACTTCAGAACGTCCGTAGCGAGTGTTGCCGCCTCGTCGACTCGATTCAGTTCCAAATAGCAGTCGGCCTTGATCAAATCGTCGAACCCCGCGTCTCGCCGAAATTTGGCCGCGAGATGGCGAACGATTCCCTGTCGAGCACGTTGTTCAGCACCTCGAGCGGAACGCCGTAACCGACGTTGTCGCAGAAATCCGGCGAGGCCGGAGCTTGCGGCGATGGCTACCCTGGGCGCGGCGGGAGCGTACGGCGTCCCTCTTTTGTGGCACAACGGTTGGTGCGGCGAGACGGGCCCACTGGCTCGATGAATTGCGTACGGCCAAACCTGCCGACCCAGCGCCCCGCCTGAATGAAATTCGGCCGAGACTCCGGCTCGGCTTGTCTCGGCGGTGGCAGCCACATCGTCCTTGGTACCTGCCGAGCGACCCGCTTCGGCCAACGCTCTGGCGCGAGCGCTCGGCGGCACGCGTTGCTGCTTGATCCGAGTCAAGCCAACGCAATTTATATGACACGGATCACGCGCCTGCGGTGCCACAACGCGCGACCCCGCCTAGAATGCTTCCAACAGGCGCGCCCCGGCCGGGGAAGCGCCCGTCGAGGAGATGTCTCATGAGCGAGTTCGTTTCATCGTTGATGGTTGATGTGAAAGCCAAGAACCCGGCCGAGCCCGAGTTCCACCAAGCTGTGCAGGAAGTCGCCGATTCACTGTCTTTGGTGCTCGAACGGCACCCTGAGTACCGCAAGGCCAAGATCCTCGAGCGAATCATCGAGCCCGAACGCGTGATCATGTTCCGTGTCCCCTGGCAAGACGACAAAGGGAACGTACAGATCAACCGCGGCTTCCGAGTGCAGATGAATAGCGCGATCGGTCCGTACAAAGGCGGCCTGCGGTTCCACCCGTCCGTCAATTTGGGAATCCTGAAATTCCTGGCGTTCGAGCAAGTGTTCAAGAACGCGTTGACGACATTGCCGATGGGCGGCGGTAAGGGTGGTTCCGATTTCGACCCCAAGGGGAAGAGCGACGCCGAAGTGATGCGCTTCTGTCAGTCGTTCATGAGTGAGCTTTATCGCCACATCGGTCCCGACGCGGACGTCCCGGCCGGCGATATCGGAGTCGGCGGTCGCGAAATTGGATTCTTGTTCGGACAGTACAAAAAACTCACCAAGGAATTCAGCGGCGTGCTCACCGGCAAAGGTCTCAACTGGGGTGGCTCGTTGATTCGCCCCGAGGCCACCGGCTACGGCACCGTCTACTTCGCAGCCGAAATGCTTGGCACTCGACGCGAAACGCTGGAAGGAAAAACGTGTTTGGTCTCGGGCAGCGGCAACGTGGCACAGTACACCGTCGAAAAGCTGCTCGATCTGGGCGCGAAGCCGGTGACGCTATCCGACTCCTCCGGTCACATCTACGACGAAGCGGGAATCGATCGCGACAAGCTGGCATTCGTCATGGACCTCAAGAACGTGCGGCGCGGGCGCATCAAGGATTATTCCGACAAGTACAAGACCGCGACGTTCACACCGATCGCTGCGGGTGCCGCCAGCAACCCGCTGTGGGATCACAAGGCGCACTGCGCGTTCCCCAGCGCCACGCAGAATGAAATCAACGTCAAAGACGCGGCCAACTTGCTGCGTAACGGAATCTACGTGGTGGCCGAAGGGGCCAACATGCCGTCCACGCTGGATGCGGTCAACGCCTTCCTCGAAGCGAAAATCCTGTACGCGCCGGGCAAGGCTTCCAATGCGGGTGGCGTGGCCACCTCGGGCTTGGAAATGTCGCAGAACTCGATGCGCTATGGCTGGACGCGCGAAGAGGTCGACGCCAAGCTGCATCAAATCATGAAGAGCATTCACAAGGCGTGCGTCACCACAGCCGAACGGTTTGGAACGCCGGGCAACTACGTCAACGGAGCCAACATCTCCGGCTTCTTGAAAGTTGCCGATGCAATGATGGATCAAGGCCTCGTGTAAGCGGTATTCACGTCGTTGGTCAATCGACGGGTGCCGGACACACCGGCACCCGTTTTTCTACTACCATCGGGCTTGCCATGAGCTCAACCTCGCGCACTCGCTTTCACGAGTTCCAGGACTTGATGCGATTCCGCATCATGGACGTGATCCTCGTATCCACCCCTTACGACAAATTCGTGCTGGAGGAAGCGGGCGAGCTCTCCGAGCGGCTGCTCGGCGAGTTTCGCAACCTCGATCTGCACTACGCACCTGGACTCACCGGCGTCTCCACCGGCGCCGAGGCGATCGAGCTGGCCAAACAAGGAACCGGCTCGAAGCTGATCATCACCACGCCGCATGTGCGCGACATGGACGCGGCAGAGCTGGCGCGACAGGTCCGGCTGGAAGGGCTCGACGTTCCTGTCGTGCTGTTGGCATGGGATGCACGCGAGTTGGCCGCCTGGTCGACGCGCGCGGCGGAAAGCGGTATCGAGAGCACGTTCCTGTGGCAGGGTGACGCGCAGATCTTGGTGGCCATTGCCAAGACAATCGAGGATCGTCGCAACGTTGAGCACGACTGCCGCCAATGCGGTGTCCAGGTGATTCTGGTCATCGAAGATACCGTCCGGCATTGGTCGTCATTCTTGCCGCGCATGTACCAGGTGCTTCTGAAGAACGCGCAACGCGTCGTGCGTGAAGGACTCAACCTCTCTCAGAAGATCCTGCGCATGCGGGCGCGCCCCAAGATCATCCTTTGCACCACCTACGAGGAAGCCGAAGCAGCTTTCCAAGCCTATCAACAAGACGTCATGGGAATCGTTTCCGATGTCGAGTTCCCGCGCGGCGGCATCAACGAACCGTTGGCAGGTGCCGATTTCGCGCGGATGGTGCGCAAGCTGTATCCCGACATTCCGATCATCCTGCACTCCACCAAGCCCGAGTACGAGACGTTGGCCCGCGCTCTCGATTCAGGGTTTTTGCTCAAGGGCTCGCCACTTATGCTCGACAAGCTCGAGCAGGTGATGTTGGAGGTATTCGGATTTGGCGACTTCGTCTTCCGCCTGCCGGGCGGTGATGAAGTTGCCCGCGCCTCCGACTTGCGTAGCTTGCAAGAAGCGCTCGCCAAGGTGCCCGATGAGTCGCTGTTGTTTCACAGTAAGCGCAATCACTTTTCGCGCTGGCTGAAGGCGCGCACCGAGTTCGGCCTGGCCAATCGGCTGCGCCCGGTCACGATCGAAGACTTCCCCGACGTGACCGCGCTGCGCCGCGGGGTCAGTCGGGCCATCGCAGACTACCGGCGCGAGCAGGGCCAGCATCTGGTCGCCGAGTTCGAGCGTGCGCACTTCGATTTCGCCAGCGACTTCTACCGCATCGGAGGGGGCTCGATCGGCGGCAAGGCACGCGGCGTTGCCTTCGTGCGCCGCTTGCTCAGCGATCACGGTTTGCGACGGAGCTTTTCCGGTATCGATATCACCGTCCCGCAAACCGTCGTCATCGGAACGCGCGTCTTCGACGATTTCCTCGACATGAACGGCCTGCGCTCGTTTGCCTTGGAAAGTACCGACGATGCCGAGATCGAGCGTCGCTTCGACGAAGCACGCCTGCCCGAGGAGATCGAGCGAGACCTCGCGGTGTTCGTCGAGAAGGCGCGTTGGCCGTTGGCAGTGCGGTCGTCGAGCTTGCTGGAAGACTCGCAGCATCAGCCGTTCACCGGCGTGTACGACACGCTGATGCTGCGCAACGACGCACCCGACCCCGTCGATCGGCTTCGCGAGCTGATGCGCGCCATCAAGCGCGTCTACGCGTCGACGTTCGCGCGGGCCGCCAAGGGATACATCGCAGCCACGCCGTACCGCCTCGAAGAAGAGAAGATGGCAGTGATGCTGCAACGCATCGTCGGTGCATCGCACGGACCTCGCTACTATCCGAATTTCGCGGGTGTGGTGCGCTCGCACAACTTCTATCCGGTCGAGCCGATGGCAGCACAGGATGGGGTCGCCGCCGTTGCGTTGGGAATGGGCTGCGCCGTGATGTACGAAGGATCTTCGCTGCGTTTCTGCCCCAAGTACCCGCAGAGTTTGCTCGAGCTGTCGACGGTCGAAGACGTGCTCGCCAACACGCAGCGACGTTTCTGGGCGTTGCCGATGGACGCCCAGCCCGGCGAGCGAACGATGCGCGAAGCGCCGTTCGATCTTTCGGTTGCCGATAGCGATGGCGTGTTGGCCGCGATGGCATCGACCTACTCTTCGGAAAACGATGCGATCTACGACGGCACGTCACGCCCTGGACCGCGCGTCGTGACCTTCGCACCAATCTTGAAAATGGGCCTGTTTCCGTTACCGGATGTGCTCACGCTGCTGATGGAAATGGGCGAGGACGGCATGGGCACTCCGGTTGAAATCGAGTTTGCCGCGACGCTGTCCACCACGCCTGGAAAGCCGCATGAGTTTGGTGTGCTCCAGATGCGCCCGATGTCCTTGCTCTCCGAAGCCGAGGCGTTGGAAGTCGGTCCGATCACGCCGGGCAGCGTCATCGCGCACAGCAAACGCACGCTGGGCCACGGCCGCATCGAAGGAATTCGCGATCTGGTCGTGGTCGACTTTCAACGCTTCGAAAGAGCGCGCAGCCGCGATGCCGCCGACGAAATCGGACGCCTGAATGGATTGCTGGTCGCCACGAATACACCGTACGTGTTGATCGGTGTCGGACGCTGGGGTTCTCGCGATCCGTGGTTAGGAATCCCGGTGACGTGGGATCAGGTCTCGGGCGCGAAGGTGATCGTCGAGGCAGGGTTGCGCGACTTCAAGGTGACGCCATCTCAGGGGAGTCATTTCTTCCAAAACCTGACGGCATTCAATGTCGGGTATTTCACCGTCAACCCAGATGCCGGTGAAGGGTTCGTCGATTGGGAGTGGCTCGACAAGCAGCCGGCGCGCAGCGCCCTGGCACATGTGCGCTACATCCGCCTGAAGGAGCCGCTGACGGTCACGATGAACGGCAAGAAGGGCGAGGGTGTGGTGCGTCTCACTCCCGCGGAAGACACAACGGCGTAGCAAGCGCAGCGTCCGCAGACACAGCGCGGCAGCTCAAGTGACGCGTGCCAGTCTGGTGAGCAATCGATCCAACGCATCGATGAACCGCTTGCGATCGTTCGGCGTGGGAGGTGGCGGTCCGCCGCTCACGCTTCCCGCCGAGCGCAATTCACTCAGCAGATCGCGGGTCGCGAGCTTGTCGCCCACGTTGTCGGCGTCGAACGCTTCACCGCGTGCGCTCAAGGCCCAGGCACCGCGCGCTACCACGGCCGCCGCCAGCGGCACATCGGCAGTGATCACCAAGTCGCCCGACTCGACATGCTCGACGATGTAGCGATCGGCGGCATCGAAGCGATCGTCGACCCGAACCGCGCTGATCAACGGCGAGCGATGCGGCGGAAGGGCGCGATTGGCAACGCGCACAAGCGCGAGTTGGCGCCGCTCCGAGACCCGCAGCAACACATCGTTGATTTCGCGCGACAAGCCATCGGCGTCTACCCAGATGCGCATGCGTGTTGTACCTCGCTCGGACGTGGGCTCTTCACGGCGTGTGAGGGCGGTGATCGTACGTGGTCACCAGCGACCAGGCGATGACCGTCGAGAGCACCGCCAACGTGACGACAAAAAGAATCGTCCACACCACATTCGGCCCATGGCGAAACGCTGGGAAAACCCACGCGATACGCACCAGCACCATCGCGCTGACGCTGGCATACAAAGACGCGGTTTCGAGTCGATGCTCGCGCCAGCGCCAGAGCAACCAGAAGCCGATCGTCAGCAGAACCAGCACCGACCCGCAGGCTGTTGCCACCGTGGCGCCAAAGTAGCGATCGACGAGTCCCTGCTGCATCGAATAACGCAATGCGTCCGGCGCCAGCGCCACGTAAAGCAGGTTCCAGAGCAGAAGCGTCTGCGCCTGACACAACACCGCAGCCGCGAGACCCGCGATAACGGCGGAGATGTGTCGAACGGTTGTGTTCATGGGCGCGGCGAAGTCTACCTTCTGCGGACTAGAGCAGCCGCCGTAAATCGGGGAGGTACTTTTCGAGCGATCCGGTGTTGACGACCACCACGCGCTCGCCACGATTTATCACACGCTGTTGGGCCAGCCGCTCCAGTACCGCCAAGCAGGCCGCTGCCTCCGAGCAGATCCACCAATGTTTGTCGCGCCAGACCTCGCGCAGCGCCTGCTCCATCGGCCGCTCATCGACGGCAACGGCGCAGCCGCCGCTCTCGCGCACGATTTGCAGCACCTTGAAATGGCCGACGCCGCCCGGCACGTTGAGTCCCACGCAGCGCGTGCTGCCGGCCGCGACCGGCGTGGTGTCGGAGAGGCCGCGCTGGAATGCATCGACCAGTGGTGCCGTCGCCGAGGACTGGACGCAGATCATGCGCGGCCGCTGAGCTCCGATCACACCCAACGCTTCGAGTTCATCGAACGCTTTCCACATCCCGAGCACTCCGGTTCCTCCGCCGGTGGGATAGACGATCACATCGGGCACGCTCCACGCCTCGCCGCGCGCGGTCGGTTCCGCGAGTTCCAAGCCGAGCGTCTTCTTCCCTTCGATACGCCATCCCGGCTCTTGAAACGTGGCGACGTTGAAGTAACCCTGCGGCAGGTACTGTTCGCGCATCACCGCACCCGCCTCGCGAATCGTGCCCTGCACCAAGTGCAGTAGAACTCTGGTTGTGCGCAGCGACATCGCGGCGACGCGCCCCTGGATCGGCATCGGCGTGTCGTCGGGCATGATGATCGCCACCTGCATGCCGGCGGCGAGCGCGTACTCCATCAGCGAGTCGCCTGCGTTTCCTTGCGTCGGCACGACGAGCTTCTTCAGGCCGAACTTCTTGGCCATCGACACTGTCATCGCCATGCCACGGTCTTTGAACGACTGTGTCGGGTTGGCGCCGAAACCAGGCTCGGCCATCCCCTCGTCTTTGACTTGCAGCGTGAAGCCGTAAGCGCGTGCCACCGGATGATCGGAGTAATCTCGCAGCGGCGTGCACCCTTCACCCACGGTCACAATCTGCTCGCGGTCGTCACGATTCTCGATGTCGAGCGCCAACAGCGAGCCAAAGCGCCACATGTCGCGGCGTTCGGGCCGATACCAAGCCTGGTGCGCTTGCTCGCGCGCCAGTCGTTGTGTATCGATCACGATTTCGACCGGGCGGTTATCGATGGGGGTCGAGATTCATCAAGGTCTCGAGCGGGTAAATGGCGCCCGATCCAAGACCACGCAGGTGCTGTGCGTAACTCATCTTCCGGCTCCTGGCGATGATGATGCGCTCACCGGCGGGTCGCCCCCGAAAACAACGACGCCGAGGAAGGTGACCCTCCCTCGGCGCGTCGTGCAGATTGCGTTTCGCTACGACACTCGCCCTACTTCAGCGGCGCCTTGGTCTTGATCGGATCGGCGGGACGTGGCGGCAGATCGTGCGGATCGGCAGCCAACGCCTTCATCAGCTCCGCGACGCCACGCTCCAACTGGTTGTCGCGACCGGCGATCTCGGATGCCGGGTCGTTCTCGACTTCGATGTCCGGTACCACGCCTTCACCTTCCATTACGTGCTTACCTTCCTTCGACGTGGTGCCGAACTGCGGCACGTTGGTGTTGCCGCCGTCGATCAGTTGTCCGTGATTGGTGATGCCGATGACACCACCCCACGTCCGCTTTCCAATCAACGGCCCGAGCCCGGATGCGCGGAACATGTACGGGAAGATGTCGCCGTCGGATGCACTGGTCTCACTGATCAACACCGCCATCGGGCCTCGCATCACGACACCGGGATAAGTGCCTGCGTCTTCCGAGGTGCGTTCGAACCGCGTGCCGAGCAACTTGCGGCTGATTCGCTCGATGACCCAGGCCGAGATGTTCCCTCCGCCGTTGGCGCGATCGTCGATGAGCATCGCGTTCTTGCGCGCCTGCGGGTAGTACCACTTGATGAACTCGTAGGCCCCTTCACCGCCCATGTTGGGAATGTGCATGTAGCCGATTTTCCCGCCCGATAGCTTGTCGACCGTCGCACGATTCTTTTCGACCCAGTCGAGATAGATCAGCGAACTCTCCTCGCGGACCGGATTGACGCTCACCGTGCGCTTGTCCTTGCCGTCGGCAGTGGTGGCTACCGTCAACACCACGGGATCATCGGCCTTGTTGCGCAACACGCTGTACGGGTCGACGGTGGCGCGCAGTTCCTCGCCGTTCACCGCCAATAGATACATCCCCTCCTTCACGTCCACGCCGACTTCTGTCAGTGGCGAGCGATACTTCGCCTCGGCGTTCCTGACCGCGCCAGATTTTGGCGATCTTGTACTTCTTGCTGGCCGGATCGAGTGCCAGCTTTGCGCCGAGCAACGCCTGCGGCGCGCTTCGGCCAGGCAATCACCGCCATCGATGTAAGCGTGACCGATGTTCAGCTCGGCGATCATCTCGCCGATCGCCCAGTTGAGATCGGAACGATGCGACACGTACTCGAGCAACGGTTCGTACTGAGCCTTGAGTGCGTTCCAGTCGTAGCCGTGCATGGTTGGCGTGTAGAAGAAGTCGCGGTAGCGGCGCCAGACCTCGTTGAAGATGTTGCGCCACTCCTCGCGCGGTACGCGATCGACAAACAATCCATCGGTGGAAACCGGCTTGCCCGAGTCCTTGCCGCCGGCAATGTCGTACATCGAGTAGCCCGACTCACCACCAACCAACACCTTCTTGCCATCGGCGGAGATCGCGTAACCGCCGATTCCTTCGGCCAACATCGATTCCTTGCGCTTCTCCAGGTCGTACACCATCAAGCGACGTTTGCCTTCCGACTCGCGCCCGTAGAACGACGGTGAGTTGCGCGCGTAGAGCAGGAAACCTGAAGCCGCGCCGAGTGAGTCGTAGTTCTCGGCCGATACTGGCACTGCGGCAACACGCTGAGCAATCCCGTCGAAGTCGATCTTGGTCGGCTCGATCTTCGCTTTGTCGGGCTTTTCTGCCTTGTCGGTGTCGCTCTTCGACTTGGAGGCATCGGCCTTGCCTTTGACGGCTGCTGTTTTGTCGCCCTCAGGTTTCTTGGCGTCGTCTTTGCCGTCGTCCTTGCCGGTTTCATCCAACTTGACTTCATCGCTCTGCGGCGGGAACGGATGCGCAACATCCTTGCGCAGAGCCAACGCGAACAAACCGGTCATGCGCGATGTCGCGAAGTTCCATTCGATGGTGCTGAACTGCGGGTGAAACTCGCGCTCGCTGAGGAACCAGATGTACTTCCCGTCGGCGCTGAACTGTGGAGAGTACTCGTTGAAGAACCCGTCGGTGACTTGCCGGGTTTGACCGTCCTGCGCGCCCCAGACAAACAAGCCACGCGATGTACTTGGCTGGCTGAGCGAGAACGCCAACCACAAGCTGCACGGCGACCATGCGAAGTCGGTCACCTGCCCGTTGCGCTCGTCGGCCACCTGCTGTTGCTTGCCATCGGCAATCGACACGACGTAAATGCGCCCTTCCTTGTCGGAATAGGCGAGCCGCTTGCTGTCGGGGGAGAACATCGGGTTGTACAGGCGCGCTCGATTGGCGCTGGTGAGCGCTTTCGGCGCCGCGCTCCCATCTTGCGGCACGAGATAGATCTCCTCCTCGCCCGACATGTCGGAGATGAACGCGATTTGCTTTCCATCCGGCGACCAGCGCGGAGCACGATCATGCGCGCCGGACCTGTGCGTGAGATTGCGCACTGTCCCCTTCTCGGCCGGCGCGGAGAAAATATCGCCGCGCGCGGCGAACACCGCACGCTCCCCCTTGGGGCTGACCTCGAAGTCCTCGATGTTTCCGCCCACCGCGATGCGCGAGGCGCGACGCGACAAGCCATCGTCAGGAACCGTGATCGACAACTTGGTCTCGTTACCACGCGCCACGTCGTAGACCCACAACTCGCCACCCAACTCGTACACGATCTTCGACTTGCCGTCCGAGCTGGCCCAGCGCACATCCCACGTGTCGCTCTTGGTCAGTTGCGTCACCGCTTCACTGTTGACGTCGTAGCGATACAAGTTGAGCGTGCCCGAGCGATCGGAAACGAAGTAGATGCCGTCGCCGATCCACATCGGGTCGCGTTCGGTGCGGCGCGAGTGTGAAACCGGTTTGGTTTGATTGGTCGCGAGGTCGTAGATGTAGAGGTCTTGCGCCCAACCTGCTTGATACCGCTTCCAGGTACGGAGGTCGCGCCACAGCGGCGAATACACCAGGCGCTTGCCATCGGGCGAATAGTCGGCTGCACCACCGCGCGGCATCGGCAGCGGCTCGGCCGGGCCGCCGTTCACGTCGACCGTGTAGAGTTGCCCTGGCCATTCGGTGTAGCCGTAACGCAGCGAGCGAAACAAGATCCTGCTGCCGTCAGGCGTCCAGCCGTAGACGATGTTGTCGTAACCCCAACGCGCGGGCAGCGGGCCATCGGCCGGATAAAACGTGAGGTTTCGGCTCACCCCTTCGGCGGGCATGACGCTCATCGCCGTCGTACTGCCCGGTGAAAGCGATCCACTTTCCGTCGGGCGAGAACCGAGCGAAAACCTCCATCCCGGGATGCGCGGTGAGGCGAACCGCGTTGCCGCCCGAGGTCGACGCGCGCCAAAGATCGCCCGCGTATGTAAAGACGACACTGTCGCCCTGAACGTCGGGGAATCGCAGCAGTTTGGTAGGGCCAGGTCCAGCCGATGCAGCGGTGACGCACAGCGCAAGCATGGGGACGGTCGACAGCCAACGACGGAGCACACGGGTCATGAGATTTACCTCGCAGAGTCAGCGCCTGGGCGTGAACGAGAAGCTGCGATTATCCGCATGCCGCGGGCGTTGTCTATGGACTAATGCCCTTTGGCCGAACGGGCCGGCCGCACACTTTTACGGCCCGAAATTGCTGCACTTATCGCGAGCGCGCACCTGCTAGTACGCGATTTCGGCAACCCCGAGCGCGTCGCCAGGCACCAGTGCTGCGGAGCGCGGGCCGGCGGTGCTCACGGCCGGAAGCGGCAACGCGACGGTGGGCTTCGTCGAAGACCGCGCTTCGTATCCGCCGATCAACTCGGTGTTCCCTGTCGAGTCGGTGTTGACCGGACTCCAATCGAAGGCGATATCGTTGCCGCTCTTGGTCATGGTTAGCGCGGTTGATGTCACCGGCGCGCAATCGTCTTGCGGATTGCTTGGCGCCAACAACCGATCGAGGAACTCGTCGTCGCTGAACGTCAAGCCATCCCACGGCTCGTCGGTTTGACGCACCGCCACCAACTTGAGCGAGCGAATCACGTACAGCTTCTGCGAGCCGAGGCCAAAGGCCATCACGGCATCACACGACTTGCGCGGATTCCCCGGTTCCGGCAACCACCAGGTGAGCCCGTATGTGTCTTTGACCGCCGAGCGATGGAACGAATCGTCCATCAGCTCTTGATCGACGATCTGCTCGCCCGTCGCCGGCCAGAAGCCACCACGACGCACCAGTTCGCCGTAGCGAATCCACTCTTGCGGTGTCCACTGCGAGCCCCACGGCAAGTTCGGCATGTTGTCGGTGCCGCGCGTCCAACCGGTGTACTGCGCATCGATCTTGCTGAGCACCTTGGCGTCCAAGTACGCGAGCGGGTCGACGTAGTTGGGTTGCAGCTTGCGGCGCATGAACTCGCCGAAGATTTGGTACGGGACCGAGCCGTACTCCCAAAACGTCCCCGGCGCGTACAGCGCTTGTTCGTTGATCGCGGCGGCGTACGTGGGCGTGCCGCCACCAGCCGCCTCGGCACGGATGCCACTGGTGAGGCTCAGCAGTTGGCGCACCGTGATCTGCGATTTCCATGGGTCGGACTGCCACTCGGGGATGGTGTCCACGAGTTTCTCGTCGAGCGAGCTGATCAACCCATCTTGAATCGCGCGCGCAGCGACGATGCTCCAGAAGCTCTTCGTCCCGCTCCACGCTTCATGTGCCACGTTTGGCCCACTGCCGGAGTTATAGGCCTCGCAAACGTTTTGCCCGTTGACCCAGACTAACAGCGATACACCACCCGTGGAGGCGTTGTATTGCTTGGCCGCCGTGCAGGTCGCGGGCGTTACGGGGGTTGGATAGGTGCATTGAGCGCTGGTGTCGAAGGCGGTTAAGGCGGCGATGAGTGCTGTGAGTGAAAGCGTTCGAACGAGCATGGCGTTGCCCCTGCGGTTGAGTGATCGAGACGCCGGGAGTGTACCGCGATGACGGCGAGTGGTGTGAGGCGTTGCAATCGGCGCTTCGAGCCTTTGGAGTTGGGCAGTGGGCGTTGGGCGTTGGGTTAGTTCGAGTGGCTGAGTGATTTGGACTCGGATCGAGCGATTCGCTGCTTGGATCGACGCAGTTGGCAACGACCTGCAGTTCAAGAGCTGAAGTTCCTCTGATTTCGTCGACACCCCAACAAGGAACGTCCCGCGTTATTCAAGGAAACCTGACGCCCATCGCCGCAGCGTGGCGGGGTACCTCTTCGAATCGCGAACCCGAGTAATCAGTTCTCTCGCTCGAGGCTCAAGCTGTGGCCCTTTCGCGCCCAGAGCGCTTCCTTGCTCCGGCCTTCCCCGATTCTGTGGACTCCCCTTACGAAGGAATGATCCCTTATCAGAATCGGGTGTCGACAAGATCGGGGGAACGCCAACCTGATGTCGGCTCCTGGTCCGAACGCGATGCCGAGCTGGCGCCGGTTAGCTCCTACTTCTTCGTCACCGCATGGAACGGGTGGGTGAGAGTGCCCTTGGTGACGCAGGCGAACGACGGACACGATGCGGCAGCGCTATTGAGTCCACGTGGACTCACCGACGTCGTACGAGTGCCTGTCCGCACCCGCTGGAGTGAATCCGAGGTTCCCTTTAGGTCAAACTCCATGCCCAGACAGGAGTCCACGTTTCCTTGTGCAGGTCAGCCAGCCGCGAACTGCATGAACTCCTCGTGACTCGCCTCGATCGATCCGATCCGGTAGATTCCAACCCGCTTCTGATTGAGCGGGTGCTTCCAAGCATATCTCGCTACATGTGTGAGATAGTCCTCTGTGGATTGCGCCGCGAAGCGGAACCTCGGATGCTGGACGAAGTTCTGGTATCGTGCGCGAACGGTCTTCGTCGGATCCAGGCAAATTACATCCACTCGTTTCAGGTGTGGTGCCTTTGCGGCTGCACTCTTCAGCAGGTATCGGACGTTCCCATCCGCCTCGGGAAGTGAGTATCCGACGATCCTGACGTAGTTTGCATTCTCGAGTGCCTGGTGAGCGTGACGCCACGCGTCCGAGATGGCGCGAGGGATCGATTTCCCCCACGTTGGTGGCACAATATCCCCAAGTTCTACAGAGCCATGAAGTTTGGCAACGCCAACCGGCAGGATCACTGTCGACTCGTTCGAGTCCACACCAGGAGGTGGCAAGGTCAGTCGTGAGCCGAATTTCCTGTTCACCGTCTCAATAGTGTTTTCAAGCACACGGTCGTAGTTCAGCGTAATCACATCGTAACGATACTGACGGTCAGGATCGATCCCGACAACGACAGGTTGTTCATGCCTACTCGACAGCGGGTCCTCAACCATCTGCTCGAATGTCAGTGCGGAGATCGAGCCTACCAGGATTCCATACGGGACGGCTCCGTAGCCTCCTTCCCAAATCTGGTCCCACCAATTGTACGAGGTGAACGGATTGCAGTTGTGTGTCGAAGCGGGTGTGTGGAACTCGATCACGTCCCGGAGATACCGGATGAATCGATCGCGCCTCTTCTTCTGCCGACCGACAGCTGTTTGCATCTCCAGCAGAGATAGAATCTCCTCAATGTTATGCAGATCCGTCTCGAAACTGTTTTTTATTCGGGCGAGCGCGTCAATCTCATTGAAGATCCCTTGGAAATGCGCGTATCGGCCCGGGTCCTGAAGATACTGATCTTTGGATTTTTCTAGAAAATTCGCCACCACCGGAAGCCCCAGTGGGGCGGAGAATCCTGCACCAAGTATGTAGACGATCTTTTCCATTGTTTCAACCAGTTTCCATGGGACACGTGTGCGCAGCTTGTGGGCAACGCGAATCGATACCCGAACTAGGGTCGCGAATGCTCTCGCAGTTTTACCACTACTGGATCAAGCCTAACCTTGCCCAGTGTGGGTCTCCGATTCCCAACAAACGACGACCGGTCGATTGCAGAGCTCGATGAACCGGCGCGGTGCAAGAACAACTGGCAGATTCCCAGACCCGGCTCGATCTCGATCGGCAGCTCTCCCACGTTACTGAGTTCTAAGGTTAGGCAACCAGTGAATCCGGGATGGACGCCGACCGCTGTCGCAATGATCAGTCCGCGTCTTCCCCATGAGGACCTGCCTATCACGTAACCCGCGAGGTTCTGCGGGATCCGAATCCATTCAAGCGTCGCCCCCAGAACGAACTCACGTGGATGAAGTACGTAGCTTGTACCGAAGGGCACGTAGCAAAGATCGGTCAAGGCGGGATCGTCCGCATGCGAAGAGTGGCCATCTATTCTGATCGCTGCAGTGCGCTGGTGACGCAGTCGAAGAAACCAAGTACCAAGTCGAAGATCAACGGCGGCAGCACCGCTTGCGCTGAGATCGGCCAGGCTAGGCATCGGAACAATCGCTAGCGGGTCGGAGTCGGTCGCCTGCTTCTCGAGGAGATTCGCGATCTCATCAGACTTGAGGATCATCAGGGTCTCATTTCGTGATTGCGTTGAACTCAAGTACCTCGATGCTCTTCAATAGGATCTCGGTAAGAAGATGATCCCTATTCTCGATCTCCGGCCTTGAGTTCCACAGATCATCGTCATGGTATGTCAGCCAACCCGCGTTGAGTATGGCTTCGAGCGACAGAGAATCGCTTCCGGGGATCATCTTGGTCCGGAACAGGAGTGCGAGGCGCTTCGCCTCATCCGAATTGGGCATGGGCAAGCTCGCGCTGTCTGCACACTCAGAAGCCGCCACTCGGGCGTCTACGACGAAGTCCTGGACAACTTGATCTGCGACGGTGAGCAGAAGATGCTCGCGCGACCCTATCGAAAAGGGCTCCGGGAGATCTTCAAACCGATCCACAAACATTTGATCGTGCTCGCATCCATAGAACCCAGACGCCTCGACAACATACTTTGCGCGACGTTTCATGTTCGGATAGTGAGGGGATCTCGTTGAGCCGCCCACGTTCGGTGAGAGCAAGTAAGCGAAAGCGTGCCCAAACGCGCTGCCAAACAAGCGTATCCCGAACGCATCGCAGAAAAGTTCCTCGAGTTGTCGTTTGGCGAACTCGAAACTTGGCTGCCAGTAGTTCCATACAAACAGATCGCTAGTGAGCCGGGTAGGATCAGCGACATCGAATAGACGTGAGAACTCGCTCCAGTACTGAGTGCTAAGTGCGTCCACTAGTGCGCTCTGCACTTTCTGCGTCAGCTCCTTCCCCTGCAGGCTCTTTCGCCACACGGAATGACCCAACTCATGCCCCGCGATTGGTAGGAGCAGCGGGTTCGCTGACTCTGGCGCTGGCAATCCGATTAGCAGGTACTCCGGTAACTCTTGTATGCCAACGTAGGTAAAAGGGGAATACTCCCACTCTGATGAGAGGATTAGGCGCTTGTCACTCCCGAGTGCACTTCGCGTGAGCCGCAGTATCGGTCCATAAATCTCAAAAGCGTTTCGGATGCTGGTTGATCTTGCGACAAATCCGAGTAGGGGAAGATAAATAGTAAGCGCGGCGGTCGCCGCAACACATGCCGTCTTTACTACCGTGGCATCGCTCCCGCCATTCAACCGATCGAGGTAGGAGAGATGAACTGAAAGGAGCTTCTCCAAGTCCTGAAGGACTGCAACTGAATGGGGGTAGGGAAAATCAGAACCCCTGAGCCGTTGAGCCTCTCGGATAAACGCACGGACTCGAGCCCGAGTGTATCGGAGCGTTGTTAGCAAAGTCTTCGGTCCGGGTGAGGTGGCCGATCCCCATAGGCGGACGCGGCATGTGCTGCTGCGGATAGAGCCAACGCTGAACAGAACCTCCTGATGTCTGCCGGAGAGACAGCTTCACTTTGCTCCTCGGAATTCGACAGCGACTGCACGATGCGCAGAGCCTCGGTCACGAGTTCTTGAACGGTCCGTACACTTTCGTTGCCTGATTCGGCAAATGCCCTCGTTAGAACCGAAACGGTAGTCGGGTCTACAAGCGAACTCCTGCCGCCGTTCGCGAGCTCGTTGCCGAGCGAGCTAGCCAAGATTCCTGCGAGCCGATGGGTCGCCGCCATGTCGCATTGAACTCCCCGGATGACCTCGTCAACCTCGACAGCGGCTTGGGAAGCTAAGAGTGCCAGGTTTGGATCCGACCAACGCAGAAATTGATCGCTCTCATGATCAGGAGTGTTCATCCTATTCCCCTCCTTTCCAAGATCGCCATGGGCCTCAAGAGCTACCTTGCGAATCCTAGGAGATATGCGCTCAGTCAAAAAGCGAATATACGACGAATGTCAAGGTGGATCAAGTGAAAGTTCGATAGCTGAGCGTGGATCTCACGATGTAGACCCCGCACTCGCTCAGATACCCCTACTTAGTTCGAACGTTTCTCTTGCACCGTTGCCGTACTCGGCGATTCGACTCGCGTGGACCCCGTGGTCTGGGATAGGCTCAGCGATTCTCGAAGGATGCTCGAGATAGCTGTCTGCCGTAGTGTTTGAAACGCGTGAGTCCCAGTTAGTCCACCGACGCTCTGCCGCGTCTGCCACGCCACCTGAACCCGTCGGATAGAGATACGCGTTCGTCACTGCGTGCAGAACAGCGGATCGTTCGGGTCGAAGCCTTCCCTGCCTCTGCAGTTGTGCTCCAGAAAGCGCATGCGTCGCTTGTAACCGTTCCGGCAGGAATACGGCACGCGAGTGGTTACGAAACATGGCTAACTCTCGCAGGGCAGGCGTCGTTGATTTTTGCTAACGAACTCGATGGTGCGTCGATACTTCGACACGGTCCGCTCATCAGAGCATCGATTCATCATGGTAGTGAGACGATCGACGCAGGTATTGCGTCCATTAATCAGGCTTGACTCCCCTAGGATACACGCCCCAACGTCCTCCTTGGCCGATGCATCCGCCTTGAACGGCACTGGCCACCGGACCCAGTTGAGTCTCTCGTCGAGAGGCAAGCCAAGTTCTTCGAGTCGACACGTCATTGACGGCGTCGCTATCAGGCCAATCCAATCTTGTGCCTCAGAAAATCGGTACGCTTCCAGGAGGGCAGTTCCGAAGAGGATGTTATGAGCTCTATCGGCGTAGAACTCGCCGCACGATATCGCACCTCTCGTCGGGATCTCGGCTTGGAGGAGGAAGAAAATGAACCAGCGCGCCGCCTGTTCAATGCTGGCAAACGACTGCCCTGAGTTGTCTTCAGACCACAACAGAAAGCTGTCAGAGAACCACGTTGCCGAGACCTTGGCCTTGCGTTCGAGTCGTTTGTGGAGTTGTTCCACAGCGATTGAGTACGCCCGAAACACTTCAAGGGAGCGCGAGGACTTGAGCAGATCGGTTATCCCCAACAGATCGAAGTAAGCTAGCCACCGCGATCGGAGATTGCTTGGGTCATAGTGAATCATGTCCATCATGCGCACTCCAGGCACGCCAGCAGACGCCGGCATTCATGCAGGCAGGGCCACAAAATCGCGGCGACTCAACCTGAGGCTGGCCCGCAGGTCAGGCAGATAAGCGTCGCCGGTCTGCGTCGCACCATTGAAGCCCCAGAAGTTGCCAACAGTCCCGAAACACCCGCGTATCGCATTCGCTAAGCAATCTCTATCGCCATCGATCAGTTGCACGCTTCGATCGTCGCTCGCAGTGGCTCTACGCCCCAGGTCCCGTATCGGCATGGCCCCGCTTCAGCACGAACCTGATACCACAGCGCATCTCCCACCGGCGGCTTGCGGCCGTCATCAAACCATGTGGTGCCGACGTTCTCGTATGCGGGGCAGTCCGCGTGAATCATGTCTTGGCGTCGCACTAGGTCGCTCATCAATCCGCGTGCGACGGCGTAGCGCGTGGCGGTAGCGGGCGTGTTCCAGGTGAGCGAGTTGCCCGACCAACGTACGTTGGCAACTTCGGCGGGGCCTGGACCGACACTGCAATTCGGATCGCGACAGTCGACGAGGCCGTCGCAATCATCGTCGAGTCCTCCGGTGCAAATCTCTGGGCGCGTGACGGCCACCTGTGCGTTGCTATCGTCGCAGTCGTCGACACATGAGTTGCGCCCGTCGTGATCGAGGTCACCACACGAACATGCGACACGGGCGCGACGCAGATCGCGTGGAGATTTCATCGTGAAGAAATAGAGAAGCTCCTTGCCGTCCCAGATAAGATCCGTCACCTCGTCGCGAGGACCCTGACCGCTCATGAGGATTCCTTGAGGGTCCAACACCGTGCCGTCGTCTCGTATTCGCCACAGCCAGTGGTCGATCTCGTTCGCAAGGTATCGATACTGAGCAGTGACCTCCACCACGAACATCTCGCCCGTCCACGTGACAATTGGCGCGTGGAGTTCTGCTTCCGAATTGAACGGTACCGATGCGAAGAGTCGCCGAGGGCCGGGTGAAAGCGGCTCGCCGGTGGCCGTGTCGACAAACTGATACCAGATGAGGGAACTGAACAGTTGACGCTCGGTCCAGATCATGAGCGCACGCGTACCAACGGGTGCCAAGGCCACTCCACCGTCTCCATGGTCGGGAGTTTCGTAGCCCGAGTTGAAAGGAATGCCGTTGCGATCCACGCGCAACGTCATCATCGAAGGCTGAGTCCCCTTTCCTGCTGTGGCCGCGAGTAGGTACGAGTCGCCAGTCCATTCAACGTCGTTCTGTCCAACGGACCTGCGATCGCCTAGCAAATTGTTAGAGACGAGAACGCGAGTGGGCTCCAGTGCTAGCGGCCAGCGCGGAACCGTTGTCAGCCAGAGCGAATTCGGCGAGTTACTCTGAGCCCAGAACACGCCGAACGACTCGCCATTCCAAACAGGCACGCAATAAAAAGCGGAGGAGTTAGTGCCGGTTTGCCCGGTAAGCTCGACGACAGGTCCAAGCGGCCGGCCGAATAGGTCGAGTTGGCGTCCGTAATACTTGAGTTGTCCGTCCGGCGATGGAAAGTCCTGTCGCCACGTAACGAAAGCGCGATCGCCGCCGACGGCGATACGACAGAACTCCTCGTCAAGAGTGGAATCGATCGGGCGGCCGACGCGCTCCGAGGGGCCGCGTGGCTGTCCAAGTCGATCGAACCTCCGGACAACTGTACGTTCCAACTGATCAATCGTGTTCGGGTCGTAAGAGTAGTTCGACCCACAAGCGAGGAACCCATCCGGAAGCAATGCGATGTCGCCACCGTTGGTGTTCTCAGGAAACTCTGAACTCAGTGCAAGAGTTGGTTGGCCCAGCGTCAGGACCGGCGTATCGCAGTATCGGTCACACCACTGATCGATGTAGGTGTCGCAATCGGAATCGAAGCCATCACAGGTCTCGAGTGCGCCGGGCTGAATCATCCAAAGTCCATCGGCGCAGTCGGTGGCGACAGAACACGCGAGGCCGGCCGATGCATCGTCCCATCCCAGTCGTGACATTGCTCCGACTGCGCAACGGCAAGGAGTGTGAACAGCAGGCATGAAGCAGCGGGGACGATGCGCCACGAAATCATCGGCGGCCTCCTGTAGCTGGGTGGACGCAACGCCGTGATCAACCCTCTCCCGACCCAGCGGTCACCCGAACACGGGGGATTCTACGCCGAAGGTTCGTTCACGAGTGGCCCCGTTCTCGTCGCGGTTTGATCACGACAATCGCGCCCGGCTCGCGTTGCGGCCGATCGAGGCATAATCCCGCGCATGGCCGCCGAATTGATTGTGGGTGCGATGAACTTCGGGCAGCGCACATCCGAAGCGGAGTCGCTGCGAATTCTGGAGCGAGCGATCGCGGCAGGAATCCGCAGCCTCGACACCGCAAACGTCTACACCGACGGAAAGTCTGAAACTATCGTTGGCAAGTTCCTCGCCCGCGTTGGCACCACCTGCCACGTCGCCACGAAGGTAGGGCTCGCGCGACCCAAGGGGCGCGTCGAAGGCCTTTCGCGCGCCACCGTACTGGACGCCTGTGCGCGCAGTCGCGAGCGGCTCGGCATCGAGCGCATCGACCTTTACTACCTTCACGCACCGGACCCCTCGACACCGATCGAGGAAACGCTCGAAGCGCTGGCGATTCTCAAGCAACAAGCGGCGATCGACGCGTGGGGCGTTTCGAACTTCAGCTCGTGGCAGATCCTCGAGATGATCCACCGCGCACCGCAGTTCGATCTATCACCGCCGTACGCTTCGCAAGTCATCTACAACCTGCTCGTTAGGCAGATCGATATCGAGCACCTCGCGTTTGCGCAGCGGTACGGTTTGAATGTCATCACATACAACCCGCTCGCGGGGGTTGCTGGTCGGTGGCCGCACGCTGAATGAAAAGCCGGCGTCCGGGTCGCGCTTCGACGGCAACACGCTGTATCAACGCCGCTACTGGAACGCTGAGACCTTTCGCCGCGTGGACGCCTATCAACAGCTTGCCGACGCCGCGCAGCGCAGCCTGTTGGATCTCGCGTATGGCTTTGCGTTCAACGCGCCGGGTGTGGCCGGTGTGCTTGTCGGCCCGGCGAGCGTCGAGCATCTCGAGGCTGCAATCGCCGCGCGTGAACGTGCTTTCGAGGGCGCACTCGCCAAGCAGATCGACGCACTGCACATCGCGCTGTCGGGCGGCGATGCACGCTACGCACGCTAATGCTCGAGCTGGCGCGCACCGTGGGCGACGACGAGCGGCACCATGCGGTGCAGCACTACAAAACACACGGCTACGCTTATCTCCCCCGCGTCTTTGCGCCCGCTGCCTTGGCCGCTCTTCAGCAGCGCTCCGACGACCTTATGCTCGGCCGCGTGATGTACGAAGGTCTGTTCTACCAACACGACACCACCACCGGCCGCTACGAAGACCTCACCTACGGACAAGGTTGGCAAGGGCCGTCGCTCAACTATCGCAAGATCGAGAAGCTCGAACTCGATCCACTTTTTCTGGAGCTGATCCGCTGCCCCGCTTTCGAGCGCATCGCGCGCGCCGTGATTGACGGTCCAATCGCCATCTACCGCGCCGCGCTGATGAGCAAAGCCGCAAACGGCGGCACGGTGTTGCCGTGGCATCAGGACGGCGGCGTGCTCTGGGGGTTATCGAGAGATCCAGAGCTGCAACTGTGGCTGGCGCTGGATGATGCGCCGGTAGAAGCCGGCTGCGTCGAGTTTGTCGACGGTACGCATCACGCGGGGTTGGCGACACCCTTGGGCGGCAAGATCCCCGACGATGTTGCCGCCCGGCGCGAGGCCGAGTCGCGCGCGCTCCCCGTTCCCGCGGCGGCGGGCGATGTGCTGTTGATTCACAACTATGTCTGGCATCGCTCGGGGGTCAATCGCACCGATTGTCCACGACGCGCGGTGACGGTTTGCTACATGAGCGCCGCAATCACCTGCCTGCGAAAGAAGCGCGCGCCGCGACAATTCCTGCGCGCGTTCGACTAGCGACTAGCCTTCGGGATCGTCGCTCGACGGCCGGCGTGAGCGCTGCGTCTTCGAGACCGACTTGATGACGGTGATTCCCTTCCCCTTCTCGGGAAGCGGAGTCGCCGCGCTGCGGATTGCCTCGGCAATTACAGCAAGAATCGCGGCCGATTCCAGGTCGCCTGCGTCGTCGAGTCGAATCTCGCGCACTTGGTTTCCCGATCCACGCAGCAGCCGTTCGGGGTCGGGCAACTTCGCCCCTTGAACAAACTGCAACGCGACCCAGCGCGGATACAGCGCAACCGACACGATTACTTCCGACGCCAGCTCGCTAGGGCCAAACCCAATCGCCAGCGCGTTGTAGTTTTCGTACACCAACTCGACCGCGGTCGGCATTTTCTTGCGAAGCAGGGCTCGCGCCGCGTTG
This sequence comes from Acidobacteriota bacterium, assembly GCA_046331425.1. GTDB lineage: Bacteria > Acidobacteriota > Polarisedimenticolia > J045 > J045 > JANNUT01. The sequence goes on along the minus strand of JAXLQU010000026.1, from coordinate 1,999 downwards.
GCCAGCTTGCCGATGGCTGGGTCGTACTTCGCCATGAAACCGGCGAGCTGCTTGGCTGCCGACTCGCTGGAAACCTCGACCTTGGCTGCTTTCGTCATGGGACCACTCCCGGAAGGCTCGGCCTTCTAACGCTTACGATGTTCCGCGAGTGGGGCTGCCGTGGTGCAGATACGAGTGCCAATCGCGCCAGCCCGAGTCGTGAGGTGCGCGATCATACTGCCAATTGCATCGATCTTGTGAGCACTGTTTCGAACCGTCGGCACAACCCTCGCCGGCCTGCCGATTTCAGGCCTTCCGCAGGCGCGCAATGAAGCGCGCGAGCATTCCGTTTGGCACCACCGACTGGCTTACGATCGAGCCAACCGCACACGCCATCAGGGCGGGCATGGCCTAGCCGCGCAGCGAGATGATCGACGTTAGCGGGAGGCGTCGTCGAGGTTGATCGAGAGCAACAGTATCTCTTCGTCGTCGCCAGGCATTCGGACCTTCGACTCATACGTCAATCCGAGCTTCTCGAGCAGCTTGAGCGAGGCCTTGTTGTCCTCGGTGGTAATCGCCACGATGCGCTTCAAACCTAACGTGTCTTTCGCATACTCCAGCACAGCCGCCGCGGACTCGTAGCCGTACCCCTTCCCGCTGAACTCCGGCATGAAGGCAAAGCCGATGTCGACATCGTCGAGCGCGTCGCGCTTGATCAGGCCACATAGCCCGATGGGGGTTGCATCGTTGATCAGCTCCACCATGCATAAGCCAAAGCCGAACCGCGCGTACATCTCGATCGGGCCTTTGAGCAGGTAGGCGCGCGCCTCATCGAGCGTGCGGATACCACGATCGCCAATGTACTGAATCCACGAAGGGTTGTTGAGCAGCGTCAAAATGAACGCGCTGTCGTCCACCGTGAACGGACGCACCACGAGTCGCTCTGTTCTCAGGGTCTTCATTCGCCATGCTCCATCGGATAAACCTATTTCGCTGCCATCATGCCTTACGATCAGACTAGGCTTGTCGAGGCCGCAGTTGAAAGCCCTCGAAAATCTGTGCGCATGTTATCCAACTCGCGCTGGACGCGCTTCGCACCCGGCAAGCGCACGTTGCTTGACGGAAGCAAGCAGCCCTTGAACACCTCCCGCGTGCTCCGGCTCGAAGATGGCCCGCGCCGGTGTGGCTCCCACCACACGAAAGGAGAGGCTCCGATGACGCTCGCTTCTCAGAAACCGCGTCCAACCGCGCCCGGAACTGATGAGCATCGACAGGTCGTTCACGGCCGGTGGTGACATGGACGACGCAGGGATCATCTTCCGGGCATCGCCGCAAACGGGGGCTGCTTATCTCAGGGAGTTCTCGCTAGCTCATGCTGAAGATGTCACCGAGACCCTCGATGCCCACTATCGTTATGGCAACCACAAGTCTCTCGACGAACTCGTACCGCGCGCACTCGCCGACCTGTTCTGCTCCGGCAACTGTGTTGTGACGACGAACTGCTCACGGATGCAACCGCGGATCTTTGCTCGCAAGTACTACGCTCCTGGAATAGGCGCGCTCCTCGAGGCAATGTCTGGGACGCCTGGCCCATCCTCAACCCATCGTCAACACAACGCGAAACCGCGCCTTGCCGCTCATCATCCGCTCGTACGCCTCGGCGGCACGCTCCAGCGGAAACAACTCGTTCATCGAGCGCACGCCGGTGAGTGCGCTGAAGCGCATCGTGTCTTGCGAGTCGATCGAGCTGCCCGACGGCCAACCTGCAATCGATCGTCGACCGCTGATCAGCAACAACGGCGAGACTTGAAACGGATCCGCAGCACCAACGATCACGAGCTTGCCGTCGATTCCCAAGCCACCCAACACCGCCTCGATCGCCTTTCCGGCGGTAACAGTTGCCAAGATCACTTTGGCGCCGCCGAGCTTGGCCAACTCCGCCGCTGGGTCGCTGGATTGACTGTCGATGTAGTGCGACGCGCCGAGTTGCTTGGCGAGCGCCGCCTTGTCGGCACCACGC
>JAXLQU010000025.1:0-54788 GCA_046331425.1 Acidobacteriota bacterium | reverse complement strand
CGGCCCGAATGGCGGTCGGCCGTGCAGTGCTCAAGCTCACGGAGGAACTCGGCGATGGCAACTGAACGCGACGATCTGCTCGAGCTGGCCGCGCGCGTCGCCGATGGCGATGCGGTCGATTGGGATCTGCTGACGCGCACCGAGTCGGACTTCGTGCGGCGCCGCACGTTGGAGCGGCTGCGGGTCGTTGCCGCGATCGCTGCGGCGCATGGCGATGAGAGCATGCCGCCCGAGCACTGGGGATCGTTGCAAGTGCAGTCGACTTTGGGTCGAGGCGCGTACGGCACGGTATACGCTGCGCTCGATCCGACACTCGATCGTCGCGTGGCGTTGAAGCTGTTCGATCGCGAGGTCGCCGCAGATCCAGCGGTGCGCGCGCGATTGTTGGCGGAAGGGCCGCGGCTCGCGCGGGTGCGGCATCCCAACGTCGTGACCATCTATGGTGCGGCGGAGCACGATGGCCGGCTCGGCCTTTGGATGGAACTGATCGAGGGGCACACGCTGCGCGACTGGGTCAGCGAGCATGGTCCACTCGGCGCGGCAGAGACCGCGACGATCGGAATCGAGTTGTGTCGCGCCTTGGCGGCGGTGCATGCCGCTGGTTTGCTGCATCGCGATCTCAAAGCCGACAACGTCATCCGCGAGAAAGGCGGGCGGATCGTCCTGATGGATTTTGGCGCCGGTGTCGATCGCGCGGAACACGGTGCAACGGCACCCACGACCGGCACGCCGCTGTACATGGCGCCGGAGTTGCTTGCTGGATCGCCCGCGTCGACCGCCAGCGATACGTATGCATTGGGAGTGCTGCTTTATTTCCTTGTGAGTGGCCGGTTTCCGGTCGAGGCCAAGAGCGTTGACGAACTTCAAGCGGCACATGCCCAAGGTCGACTGACTCGCTTGCGCGATCGCCGCGCCGACCTGCCGGCGGCCTTCGTCGCTGTTATCGAGCGCGCGCTCGCGCGCGACCCGGAGCTGCGCTACGCAACCGCCGGTGCGATGGAAGCTCAGCTCGCTGCCGCGCTCGGCAGTTCGTCTCGCCGCGGCGTGAGCGCGTGGCTGATTGGAATCGGCGCCGTGGCTGCAGTGGTTACGGCATCGATACTGTTGCGTCAACAGGCGGCCAAGCCAGTGCACGTGGAGCCGGTGGAGATAACGCCAGCGACGCGCGCGATGCCTCTCGGCGTGAGTCCGCTGTCGGTAGACGCCAAGCTGCTGCGCCAGAGCCATGGTGCTTGGTTGACCGAACCGCTAGCCAACGGCGGTCGCGTTGTGGTTGGTGACCGACTTCAGTTGCAGTTGACGACGCGCGAGCCGGTGCACTTTTACCTCATCAACCGCGACCAGGCCGGGCGACTCTTCGTGCTGTTTCCGCTGGCTGCGGCGGCCGAGCGAAACCCTCTGCTACCGGGCAACGTGCATCTGTTGCCCGGCGCGATCAACGGTGTCGCTCGGCAATGGCGCGTCGACACCGCAGGTGAGCGCGAGTCGTTCCTGATGATCGCCTCGCGCCGGCCGCTGGAGAACCTGGAGACTGCGATCGCTGCGCTTGCTGAGCCGAGTGTGCACGAGCCGATGCGTGGCACCGGCGAGTTGGTGCCCACCACACCCGAGCCTGGCAACGCGGCACTCGCACGTTCGATCGAGTCGCTGCAGCAGGCCAGGCGCAATGATCACGACCTGTGGGTCGAGGAGATCGTGGTCGACAACGGCGGTTGAGCTCCGACGTGAAGCGGCTAGAACTTCCCGCGCAGGCTCAACTCGGCACTTCTTCCGGGGGCGAAGTCGGAGACGTCGTCGGGTGACGCGAAGTACGCCTTGTCGCTGAGATTTCTTCCCAGCAACTGGATCTCGGCGGCCGAGGAGATTCGCACGCCAACGACAGCATCGAACTGCGCGCGGTGTTGAGAGTCGAGCGCGGCGTTTCCCTCGGCAAAGCCACGGCCGTTGATTTCACGAGACCATCGATCGGACGGGGGCGCCGCGCCGATGCCGCGCGACGCCCGCGCGGCATGGTCCGGCCTGTGAACGACATGCCAGGAGCCGGAGAGGAACGCCGACCCGATCATCTCGCGATGCACTCGACCATGGCGACCGCCAAATCGGATTGAACATCGTCGACAGCGGTGGCGCCTCCCAAGCTCTGCATCGTCAAAGACGCAGCCGCCGCAGCCAGCAGCTTCATCAACCCCCTACCGCCTCGCCGACACCGAAGCGGCGGAATGAACACGATCGCAACACGCAGACTCGAGACGTTCTCTGCTGCGCCTCGAGTCCATGCTGAGACAAATCCCCATCGATCCCAACAGTTGGTTGTCGACATGGAATCTAGGAAATGGACTGTCGTGCCGGATGTTTCAAGACCAAGGCTCGTCGCGGTTACGCCCAGGACCAGGCGAGCGTCGCGCTCCGAAAACTCGTGCGTGACACCGGCCTGGTCCCGGGAAGTTGGGCCCGTGGAGCAAAGGAGCCTCGTTACTCGTTCAGCAGCAGGTCCGCCGCGACCTCGCGCCAACGCTCGGGCTCGAGTTCTCGCACGAAGCCGTTCACCGGAACACCACCGTCTTGCAGCACTAGCCCAAGCTCGCCGCCCATCATCGTGTTCAATCGCTTTTCTGCGGCTGACATCCAGGTCCGTGCGAGCGCGCCGGAGAGGAGGTTCTTGAGCGACGCGCCCGCGCGGGGAACCTTTACCTTGAACAGCCAGCCGCGGCCGTATGGGTCCTCATTGAGCAGTTGCGGCGATTGCAACGCCGCCTGATTGACTTCCAATACTTCTCCGCGGACCGGCGACAGAACATTCAGCGCCTGGCCATCGATGTCGACGGTGAACGCCGACTCACCCTGCTCGAGTGTCGAGCCGACCTTCGGCAGATGCAGCGCCCCAGGTGTACCCAACATGCGCGTCGCGAAGTCGTCGAGGCCGACTCGCAGCACGTGGCCATTCTCCGCCAAGGCCCACGCATGTCCCGGATGGAAATGAAGTCCATCGGGTACGGTGAACCAGCCACGCTGTGTCGCACCGACGGCCTGCGCCGGGCTCTTGGTGCTGACCAGCAGTCGCCAGAACGGCACCAACAGGGCGAGGTAACCCAGGATCAACAGATACTCGGTACCTTTTGTCGACATGAAGTTCATGGCCGGCCCTCCACCGTTGTTTGTTCATGACGGGCCCAGGCGGGCGGATCGCTCACAACCGGCAGGCGTCGCACCAACCAACGGAACACCCAGATCTGCGCGCAGACCACCGAGCCGGCGACGACCCACTCTTGCCACGAGGGAACGTAGTGGTTCGGCACGTTCCAGTTGTAGGCAATCATCGACACGTTCAAGCGGTTGAGAACGATCCCGAGCACCGTGATGACGGCGGCGGCACGAATCATTCCGACGCGCCGCTGCGTAGCGCCCACGAGGAACATCCCCATCGGAATAGCAACGAACCCGAGCATTTCGAGCAAGAACAACTGACCCCACCGACCGGTCAAGTACGCACCGTGGTGCTCGTGCACGAAGGTGATCAGTTGCAAGAACAGGTAGGCCATCATGGCGCCAGCGCTGATTCTGGCCAGCCCGACCAACGTACGGGTGTGGCTGTTTCGCACTCGGGCCGACAACTCGCGCCGAAATACCTTGCTGGCGATGCTGCCCTGCAGGATCACGATCGCCAGGCCGGCAAACACGCTGGAGATCAAGAACAACAACGGAATGAATTCCGAGTACCACAGCGGATGGATCTTCGGTTTGGCCATCAGGTACAGCGCACCCAAACCCGACTGATGCAACATCGAGAGGCAGATGCCGAAGATCACGGCGCCCAGCGTCAACCCTTCGAGCCAGCGATGCGCGCGGCGAAACCCCAGCCACTCGGCAAAGGCGGGTGACAACTCGAGCGCTTGTGCCCCCATGTAGAGCATGAAGTGCCAGGCCACCAAGAACAGCACCGAGGTCAATCCGAAGGAGTTGCCGATCACAGGGTTGATCACGTTCCATGGACGCCCGAGATCCAAAAGCAATGCGCCTGCATAGAACACGTACGCCAAGAACCCATTGAGCACGGTGATCCGCACGATCGGCCGGTACTGCTCCAACCGCATGATGTAGACCAAGAAGCAAACCACATAAGCGCCGCCGGCAAACGCCACGCCGGTGACGACGCAGAATCCTTTCCACAGACCCCACGGGAACAGTTGGTCGAGGTTCGAGACCAGCGCGAGCCCGCCCCAAAACCGCACCGCCAAAATGGCTGCCGAGGCAATCATCAGCACGATCGAGATCACGTTGAAGACTGTCAGCAACTCTCCTTTGGGCTTCAATTCGCTGCGCAGGAACGTGCCGAGCGGCTCGCTGGTGCGTGCACTCACGCGGCCGAGAGTGGTGGTGGTCATTGTTCCTCCCCGCCGCGCTCGGTGGCGCGATTCAGCGCCAAGAGCGCCATTGGGCCCAGCGTCAGGACGACCGGCACTGCGGTCAAGAAGTTGCGCGTGTATTCCGGGTATGCGATCTCGCCCAGGTCGGTGCGCAACCCAATCTGCTCGAACGGCACCGCGCTCAAATACATCACGCTCGTGCCACCGGCCTCGCGCTCGCCATATACATGCGGGTAGTACGCATCGGGCTGTTCGGCGATGCGCTTGTGTGCCTCCGACAACAACTCGCTGCGCTTGCCGAACATCAGTGCTTCGTTGGGGCAGTTTTCGACGCAGGCAGGTCGTTTCCCTTCCGCCAAGCGTGCGTGGCACATCTGGCACTTGACGATGCTTGGGACCGCCTTGTTGTACTCGAAGCGCGGCATCTCGAACGGGCACGACAGCATGCAGTAACGACATCCCATGCATTTGCCGACACGCCATTCGACTGGCCCCTCGTCGGTCTTGTTCATCGCCTTGGTGAGGCAGGCCGCGGCGCAGGCCGGTTCGAGACAGTGCATGCACTGACGCTTGACGTAAATCTCGCCCTTGTCGGTCTTGAACGTCTGCACCGCGGTCAGTTGTGTGGTGGTGGTTTGGCGCAGCGACGGGTTGTTGGTGTCGTTGGGCGCCGGCTCCGGTAAGCCGTTCGCTTCGGCGCACGCGGCTTCGCAGGCCTGGCATCCAAGGCAACGCGTGGTGTCGATCAACACGCCCACCGGGTCGCCCGATTTTTGCGTCTGCGTTCGCGATCCAGACCAGGCAGGCAGAGTCACGGCCGAGGCCGCACCAGCCGAGCCAAGCATCGCAAGGAACGTTCTGCGTTTCATGGCAACTCCCTCAGTGCTGGCGTCACGCACGCCATTCGATCGGATGAAAGAAGGTGTCGTCGATCTTTTGCCAAGCCTGATCGTCGATCTGTTGGTGCAGGTCGCTCACCATCACGCCGCCGTCGGGCAGCGATGTCGCCGGCATCAGCGCCACGTTTCCTGCGGAGGGCGTGAGAATCGTGCCGATCAAGGTGTCGACCTCGTGCCGGAACCACGTGCGTGCCGCGGTGTTGCTTCTCAGCCGAGTGCGTTCCGTTTCGATGTCGTCGGCCTGCAGGCTCACGGTCCAGCCAGCGCCGTAGGGCGAGTCGTTGATTTGCTCAGGACGATCGACCAAGGACTCGTTGCGCCTCAAGACAGTGCCCGATACGGGGGAGAGTAGCTCGACGGCACGTTCGCCGTGCGTCAAACGGCAGAGTCGATCGCCCTGCTTGACCTTGGTGCCGGGCTCGGGGAGCTCGACTCTCTCGATCGGTCCCAGCGTCCTCGGAATGAAGTCGTCGGCACCGACGGTCACGCGGCGATCATCGATCCGGGCCCAACTGTGGCCGGGAGCGACGCTCACATCGCGAGCCAAACGCAAGCCGCTGAAAGTCATCAGGCCGTCGCTTTGAAGGTCCAGCCAGGCGCGAAACTTCGGGCTGACGCAGAGCAACACGATCCCGGTCAGCACTACCAGTGCGACCGCGGCGAACAGCGCGAAGCGCAGCATGAAGACGACGGCTGCCAGAAGCGGCAGCACCGCCACCAAAACAATCGCGATCACCGCGGCCAGCGGCCAACCTTTGAGCCATTCTCGATTGGGTCTCATAAGAACCTCCTCTTGGTTCACCCATTCCGAATGCAAGTCGTGGACCACCGCGGATGACCCTGGCTATCTGCTTGCGTCCATGGCGATTGCCTCGAGAGCCAAGCAGGCCACAGCCGCGCGCCTGCGTTGATTTACTCAATAGGGCTGTGGCTGTTTTCGATTCGGCGCGTGTGTAGAGACTCGTCACAATCATCAGTTGTGAATGACATCGCGCAGCAAGCTCAGATAGCGCGCATCACCGAGGATCGAGTGCAGGTCGGTGAGCGGTTCGCCACCATCGGGGAGCGTCGCGCCCATCTCCGACCCGGCCCTGAGCACATCGAGCGCGGCGAGCCGACCGAAGCGACGCAGATCGTGGCGAGCCCGATCGCGAGCACCGTTGCACGGTACGAGCGCATCGAACTCCTCGCGCAGGTCGGTGCGCAACTCGACCAACCAGCCATCGACGTAGGGCGCCGTAACGATCGCTTGAACCGAATCGATCAACGCCGAGTTGGTCGCCTCGAGCACACCACTCAGCGGCAGGCGCAGGGGCAAGGTCCCCGAAGCCAGTTCGATCTCGCAGAATCGCTCCCCTCGCTTGAGGTGTTTTCCCTGTGGCTCGAAGACCACCCGCCTTGCCGAACCAAGCAGCGCGCCCGCGAACGCATCCATCCCGATCCGCACGAGCGTCGAGTCATCCCGTTCGCTATCGCGCGGCTGCGCAACGCTCACGCGCTGCACCCAAACGTGCCCATTCGAGTACAAGCGATCGTCGGGAAACTCGACGCAGGAGCCGTTTCTAACGAAGTGGCCCGGATGGCTGGCGCGCGGCGGTGAACCGCCTCGCAGGGCGGCATCGAGCGAACAGTGCTCGCAGTCGAAGTCGCGATCGCAGAGTTTGTAAGCCAGGACGCCACCGTTCATCCAAACACAGGTGACTGCCGCGGGTCGGGAACTCGGGCTGCTCATGGGCCTTCCTCCCGGCCACACTGAGTGCAATCGACACGCCACGAGCAGCCGACTCGGGCAAACCTGCTGCTACGCGGGGGTTACCTTCTTGGGCGCGCATCTCGAGTGCCCCGCGCCCTCGGCGGAGGTGCTGAGGATCTCCACACGGCTGTTGAAGGAACCAGCAAGGCGCTGTCACTTGCGATCGGTTTGTTGAGATTGCTTGCACTCGGCAGCACAGTAGCCTCGCGTTCGGTCGCCGCAGAAAGGTTCGATCCATGGGCCCGCGCGAAGCCGTATCTCGCTCGCTCGTGACTCGCCTGGTTCTTCCGCTGTGGGTCACGGTAGGTATCGTGATCGCCGGCTATGCGTGTGTTTCGCACCAAACCAACCGCTCGCACTTCGTCGAGGCGCTGAGGCGCGATACCGAACGATCGACGGAATTGATCCGCCGCGCCACGCACTACGGAATGCTGCTCAATCGCAAGAACGATGTGCAGAGCATCATCGAACAGCTCGGGTCTGGACCTGACGTGGCGGCGATTCGCGTGTTCGACAAGCGCGGCGACGTCGTGTTCTCGTCCGACCGCGCGGAGATCGGCCAGCACGTCGACGTGAGTGCGCAGCCGTGCATCGCGTGCCATCTGCCCGCCGGCCCGACGCTGACCTCGACCGACATCGGGATCAGCGAGTTGGTGCGCCGCCCAACCGGATTGCAGGTGCTGCGTCACCTGCACTCGATCGAGAATCGCCCAGGGTGCTCGAGTTCTGCGTGTCACGCTCACCCACCACAGCAGCGGGTGCTGGGTGTGCTCGACGTCGAAATGTCGATGGAGCCAATGCGGCACACCTTGCAAGAAGCGGGACGTCAGACGCTTTGGACCACGCTCGTGTTGTTCGGCCTGGTCGGCATGGTGGCGTCGATCTATCTCACCAATCTGGTGCTTCGACCGGCCAAGCAGCTTCGCAAGGGAGCGTTGCGAATCGCCGCAGGTGACCTGGACACGCAGATTCCGGTGCGTGGTCACCACGAGTTGGCCGAACTCGGCCGCGCGTTCAACCGCATGGCCAACGATCTGCGCGATGCGCGCCAGGAACTGGATGTCTGGTCACAACGGCTCGAAGACAAGGTCGTCGAGAAGACCGGTGAGTTGCAACGAACGCAGCGCCAGGTTTTGCAGATGGAGCGAATGGCCTCGCTAGGAAAGCTCTCGGCCACGGTGGCGCACGAGTTGAACAATCCGCTCAACGGTATTCTCACCTACGCCAAGCTGGTGCAGCGCGAGCTGGTGGGGCAAACGCTCGACGACAACACGCGCAAAGACCTGAACCGCTATCTGGAACTGATGCAACAGGAGTGCACACGCTGTGGCGGGATCGTGCAGAACCTCCTGCTGTTTGCGCGGCCTCGCGGCAACGACATGGCGCCCCTGGACATCAACGAAATCGTGCAGCGCAGCGTGATGCTCGTGAAGCATCACCTCACCATCAAAAACATCCGGCTCGATAACCATCCATTGACCACCGATCCTAAGGTGGTTGGCGACGCCGGACAGTTGCAACAGGCGGTGCTGGCTTTGCTGGTCAACTCGATCGAGGCGATGTCGGCCCCGACCTCCGAGGGGGGCGAGTTGTCGATCACGCTCACCGGCGATGCCAGCGAGGTGCTGCTGGTCGTTCGAGACAGTGGCAGCGGCATTCCCCCTGATGTCTTGCCGCACATCTTCGAGCCGTTCTTCTCAACCAAACACAAAGAAAGCGGCGTCGGTTTGGGGCTCGCCGTCGTGTACGGGATCGTGCAGCGACATGGCGGGTCGATCGACGTCACATCCGAGCTTGGCCGCGGCTCCACGTTCAGCGTGCATCTGCCGCGACGGCCTGCGAAGGAAACACCATGAGTCAGCCCAAATGCCGAATCCTGTTGGTGGACGACGAGTACTCGATGCGTGACTCGCTCACCGAGTGGTTCAAGAAGGATGGTTACGAGGTGGTGGCCGCACAGAACGCCACCGAAGCGCTGCGAGCGATGCAGGAACAGTCGTTCGACGTTGCGCTACTGGACATCAAGATGCCCGGGATGGACGGCATGGAGTTGCAATCGCACGTCCGTCGGATCGACCCGCAGTTGGCGGTAATCATGATCACCGCCTTCGCCTCGGTCGAGACCGCGGTGCAGGCACTCAAGCAAGGGGCGTTCGATTACGTCACCAAACCGGTCGACCCGGATGAGCTCAGCCACCTGGTGACGCGTGCGCTCGAGCAGCGCCGCCTGGAGCGCGAGAATGTCCAGTTGAAGCAGTCGATCGAAGGGCTGGTCTCGGCCGACACGATCGTCGGCGACAGTCCAGCCATGAAGAAGGTGCTCGAGTTGGTGCAGCACGTGGCACCGACCGAAGCGACCGTGCTGATTCGCGGCGAAAGCGGCACGGGCAAAGAGCTGATTGCGCGGGCGATTCATGCCAATTCTGGCCGTCGCTACTTCCCGATCATTCCCGTCAACTGCGGCGCGATCCCGGAGACGCTGCTCGAGAGCGAACTGTTCGGTCACGAGCGAGGCGCGTTCACCGGCGCGCAGTACCGCCGCAAGGGAAGAATCGAAATGGCCGATGGCGGCACGTTGTTTCTGGACGAGGTGGGCTCGATCAGCATGAAGATGCAGGTCGACCTGCTGCGTGTCTTGGAGACCAAGGAGTTCACGCGAATCGGCGGCAATCGCCCGGTCAGGGTCGATTTCCGTGTGATCTGCGCTACCAACGAGGACCTCGAGCAGTCGGTCAAACGCGGTGCCTTCCGCGAGGACTTCTACTACCGCGTCAACGTGTTCACGATCGAGGTCCCGCCGCTACGTCTGCGTCACAGCGACATCCCTCTCTTGGCAGAGCATTTTCGTCAGCGCCTGGCGCGGCAAATGGACAAACGGATCACCGAGATCAGCCCGGCCGCAATGCGCTTGCTCTTGGCGCACGATTGGCCCGGCAACGTTCGCGAACTGAGCAATGCGATCGAGCGCGCGATGGTGGTGGGGCAACCGCCGGCGATTCGCCCGGAAGACTTGCCGCTGCGCGCCGACACAAGCGCCGGCAACGGCGGCGCCGGTCACGAGTCGTTGGCCGAACTGGAGCGCAAGCACATCGGAGGAGTGTTGGAGCGGACCGGTTGGAACATCACCCGCGCGGCGGAGCTACTGCAAGTCGATCGCGTCACCGTCTACAACAAGATCAAGAAGTACGAGTTGCACAAGTAGGTGAGCCGTATGAGCACCTTGCATCTCGTGCCGATCTACTGCGGCACTCACGCGGAGATGATTCCGCGGCTCGCCGGCGTGCTGGAGCAGACCTTCCATCTGACGGTGGAGCGCCATCCGCCCGCCTTCGACCCGGAGCTGGCTTTCGACGCGTCGCGTGGCCAGTACAACTCACGCCTCTTGCTGACCGAACTGGTGAAGCAGGCGCCCGACAACGGAGGACGGATTCTGGGGGTTACGAGCGTCGATCTGTTCATCCCGGTGTTGACGTTCGTGTTTGGCGAGGCGCAACTCAATGGGCCCGCGGCGGTGGTGTCTACGCATCGGCTCGCTGCCGAGGTGTACGGCTTGTCAGAGCAGCCGGAACTGTTGTTCGACCGACTTTGCAAGGAGGCGGTGCATGAGTTGGGTCATACGTACCAACTGGTGCACTGCCCCGATGATTACTGCGTGATGCGTAGCTCCCAATATGTCGAAAACATCGACTTGAAATCGGCAGGGTTTTGTCACGAATGCCGAGCCAGCGTTCATCCCAGCGGGGCTCGACGTTGACAGAGGAGTGAGTTGAATGCGCGAGTTTACGGACGGATCGGCCGCCATCGTGCGCGGCGCTCTGGACGCCGGATGCACGTTTTTTGCCGGCTATCCAATCACCCCTGCATCCGCGATCTTGATGCAGATGATGCGCGAGTTACCGAAGGTGAGCGGCGTGGCGGTGCAGGGCGAAGATGAAATTGCCTCGATCGGGATGTGCATTGGCGCGACCCTGGCCGGTGCGCGCGCGATGACCGCCACCAGCGGCCCGGGGCTCAGCCTGTACAGCGAGAACATTGGCCTGGCGATCATCGGCGAGGTGCCGTTGGTGATTGTCGATGTGCAGCGACTCGGCCCCGCCACGGGCGGCGCCACGACGGTTGGACAAGGCGACGTGCAGTTCGTGCGCTGGGGGACGGCAGGTGGTTACCCGATCGTAGCGCTGGCCCCGTCTTCGGTGAGCGAGTGCTACTCGCTGACGCGTCGGGCCTTCGATCTGGCCGAGCGCTTTCGCTGCCCGGTGTTTCTGCTGACCGACAAAGAGCTGAACATGACCACCACGACGGTCGACGTGGAAAGCTATCAAAAGCTGACGGTTCGCGAGCGCGCGCCGCACGACGCAGCCGCAGCTCCGTACCGTTATCTGCCCGCCGATGCTGTCTCCCCGTTGGCTCAGTACGGCAAGGAGGGTTTGGTTCGCTTCACCGGTTCGACCCACGATGAACGCGCGATCATCACCAAGGCGCCCGCCACGGTGGCGCAACTCAATGAGCATCTGCGGGCCAAGATCGAGGAGCATCTCGACGAGATCGAACTGGTGGTGCATGACAAGCAGCCGGGTGCGCGCACGTTGCTCATCAGTTACGGCATCACCGCCGGAGCGATGCGCGAGGCGGTGAGGCGCCTGCGTGACGCCGGACGCGCGGTGTCGTCGCTGACACTGCAGAGCCTGTGGCCCGTGCCGGAGCGCGCGATTCTCGCGGCACTGGAAGGGATCGAGCGCGTGGTGGTTGCGGAGCTCAATCACGGACAGTACCGGCGCGAGATCGAGCGCGTGGCCAAGTCGAGCGAAGTTGTCGGGCTGCATCGCGTGGATGGCGAATTGATCGCGCCCGAAGCGTTTCAGGAGAGCGTGCTATGAGCGGCCCGACGACCTACCGCAACGAAATCCCGTATCCGTTCTGTCCAGGCTGCGGTCATCACGCGATTCTCGATCATCTCGACGCGGCTCTGGTGGCGCTGCGATGCGATCCACGCGAGGTGGTGCTGGTCAGCGACATCGGATGCTCGGGACTCTCCGATCAGTATTTCGCCACCAGCGCCTTTCACGGTTTGCACGGGCGCAGCATCACCTATGCGACCGGCGTGAAACTCGCTCGACCCGATCTGAAGGTGATCGTCGTGATGGGTGACGGCGGAACCGGCATCGGCGGCGCCCATCTGCTCAACGCGGCGCGACGCAATATCGGGCTGACAGTGTTGGTCTTCAACAATTTCAACTTTGGAATGACCGGTGGGCAGCACTCGACCACCACACCTTCCGGCGCGATCACGTCAACCACACCAGGCGGCAACTTGGAACGCCCGCTTGACCTGTGCGCAACCGTGGCTGCAAACGGAGCCGGGTATGTCTGGCGTGGGACCAACTTCGATCGTGATCTCCCCGAGCGGATCGCCGATGCCGTGCGTGCCGAGTGCTTTGCGGTGCTCGATATCTGGGAGTTGTGCACGGCGTACTATCAACCCAGCAATCATGCGTCGAAAAAGACGTTGGCCACCACGCTCGACGATCTCGGGATGAAGGCCGGCTTGCTGCATCGTGCCGAGTACCCCGAGTACGCCGCTGCCTACCGGCAATCGACCGCGGCGCTGCGCGGGCAACCGCTACCGTTGCCACGACCGATCGAAGCACGTTTCTCAGCCACACTCGAGCGGCCGCGCAGCGTGGTGATTGCGGGCTCGGCGGGTGGCAAGGTGCGTAGCGCCGCACGCTTGCTGGGCGAGGCGGCCCTATTGTCAGGACTCTGGGCCGCGCAGCGCGATGACTATCCGATCACCGTCAAGACGGGGCACAGCATCGCCGAGCTGGTGCTGAGTCCGCGTTCGATCGACTACACCGCAATCACGCGACCCGACGTGATGATCGTGCTGAGCAAGGACGGCGCGGCCAAGGTCGGCAAGCAGTTGGCGGCGATGCAACCCGAGGATCTCGTGTTCGCAGTTCCAGAGGTTGGCGAACTGAAAACCAAGGCCACGGTGCAAACGATCGACCCTGCACGAGCGCCAATAAGACTCGGTGCGGGACGGCTGGCGCTGTATTGCGTGGCGTCTGCGCTCTCACGGCTGGATCTGATTTCGATCGAATCACTCGAAGTGGCTGCCTTGCGTGCCGGCGGCGATCGTAGCGAAGAGAATCTTGCGACGATCCGCGCGGCGGTTGGGCCAAGGTAGCGTGTGGGAGCGCGTGCCGAACGGGCTGCGGGCTGCGGCATGCGCTTGGAGAATCTTCAGCGAGAGGGGTTCACCCAAATTGCTTTGGTCATGAACGCACAACCCCATACCGACAGCCCCACCATCCACAGAGCTCCGGCTGTTCCCAGCATGCTGACGTAGTACGCCGGCAACATGGGCGCGGTGCCGCGCAACAGCATCGCGACCATCAGCATGGCGGCGCTGACCACCAGTAGCTTTGAGCGGCGCTCGACGATTAGCGAGTAGTTGCCATGCGTCAGCGTGATGCGCGTCGCCACCACCACGATCAAGACGCCGAAGCCTCCGATGAACAGCACATGCAGCAACTCGACACGGCTTTCCGGAAACAACGCCGCAGCGCTCGGGGACAGCACCATCATCCAGAGCGATAACCGCAGCAGTGCGTTGAGCACACCACCGCCGGGCGATTTGCGCCAGATCGGGATCGTGGTGAACAGCGCCACGCAGGCGGTTACAGCGCGCAGCATCAGCGCAGCGCGCGGCGCTCCGAGGTACTCCAACGGAATCGAGGCGGTCAGCAACAACGCCAGTGCAACGATTGCGGCGCGCCGCCTGTCGAACCCGCGCGCTCGCGGCAGACCCAGAGGCGTGGCCGATGCATCGCTCGTGTAGCCGAGGATCATCGGCGCCAACTTTCCACCGATGCCGAGTGCCAGCATCAGCATCATTCCTTCGGAAAGCATGCGTCGTGCCGCAAGCTCCCAGCTCCACGGTAGTGGCGCCAAATCGTTCCAGACGTAAATCAGCGTGGCGAACCAACCGACCAGAACGCCGGCGCCGACAAAGATGAACTCATCCGGCGGGTTGGTCTTCCTTTGCTGGAATCGCCGGGTCATGAACAACAGCAAAGCACTCATCGTCGCGAAAAACGCGGCATGCCCAACGGCGCGTTGCTCCAGAGCAGCGGCCACGACGTTCACCGCGTACAGCGCTGCGATGCTCCAAAGTTCTGCCGTGGTCGCTGGCGACGACAACGTGAACCGCGGCCAAGCGGTCAGCAGGAAGCCCAGCACGAAAGCCAACAAAAACCCCTGGAGCTGCAACTCGGCGTGCCACGTGCCGTGCAGTGCACTCAGCCAACCGAGTGCGAACACCGGCCAATTGCCGACCGCAAGCACGCCAACGATCAGCCCGAGCGGGAAGAACAGGCGGTACGGGGCGAGTACGGGTGGTGGTGCTGTGGTTTTGTACGCTTCGAGTTTGATCACGAGCGCGACATGATCGCACGGATGGCGACCTAGCAAGCCTTACCCCGCTGCGGCCGGTGGCCGCAATCGGTCGATTCCGATACGACGCGACTGAGTTCAAAGGAGATCTGCGGAGCGCTGCACCGAGCGCCTAACGAGACTCAGTTGCGCGGCCGCGCCGTCCTCCGATAGGGTGTCGCCCCAGGAAGGAAGAACCCGCAATGAACCGACGAGTTGCCGCGCTACTTCTGATTCTTGCCTCGAGTACGGGCCTCGCTGCCGACAGCGTGACCTGGAACGAAAACATTACCGCTGCGCTAAAGCAGGCCAAAGACACCGGCAAACTGGTGTTCGTCGATTTTTGGGCGACATGGTGTGTGCCGTGCAAGGCACTCGACACCAAGGTCTACTCCGACCCTAAGGTCGCTGCCGCACTCGGGAAGTACATCACCCTCAAGGTCGATCAGGATGCACAGCCGATCTTCGCGAAGTGGCACAACGCTTCTGAGTTGCCCACGCTTTTGTTCCTCGATCCGAGCGGAGTCGAAATCACGCGCGTGAAGGGTTTCGTTGCCGCGGCCAAGCTGTTGCCGCTGCTCGATCGGGTGGTCGATGGGTACCCACAGTTTGCCGCGGCTACCGCCAAGGGCGCCGATGTCGTTGCGATCGCATCGGGGGTCGACTACCTCCTCGAGATCGGGAATAGCGAACGTGCCCTGACTCTGCTCAAGGGTTCGCGCAAGTCCCAACCCAGTCAGTTGCTCGACCTCAAACAAGCAGAGGCAGAGCTTGCTGCGGGGCGTGACAAGGAAGCAATCAAGGCATTGGAGCGACTCGCCCGCGATTCGGACATCGACGAGATCAAGCAGCGTGCCCAGGAGATTCTCGCCCGGGCGCGCTAGCGATTGCTACTTGCGGTCGAGATGGAACTTCAACCCTAAGCGCCAACTGCGACCGGTGAGCGGGCCCCAGTTGTAGTCGCGGGTGTAATCGCCAAGATCCTCTTGGATGTAGTCGCCAATGTTATCGATCCCGGCCTGAATCTCGATGTACTTGCCCAGCGGCGCCGTCAAGCCCAAGTTCCAAAGCCAGAAGTCGGGAACCTCACGCAGATCGTTGAGCAGCAGCTTGGTGGGGTTGACGCTCATCGGATCCCACGCGGCGTACTGCTGAATCAACTGCGGACCGGTGTAGGCACCGGATCCACGCAACGAGATCCCGCGCGGCAGCGTCCACGCCACACCCACCGACGCGCTGCGGCTCGGGCGATAGGGGATTCGATCGATCGGCAGCGTTCGCGTTTCGAGTGCGGTCGGCCCGCCGAAGAAGGGCCGATAAGTAATCGCGACGTTCTGGTCGCCGGTGTTGCGAAACACCAGCCAACCGATGCTGGCATCCAGCGTGAGCGGTGTGATCGGCGTCCACTTGCCGGCAAACTCCAGCGTGCGCGCGCGCGCTTTTGGCACGTTGGTGTTGCCGTAGATCTGTCGATAGAACGCGCTCTCGGCGACCAACTGAATCACGTGCTCGTCGAACGATGTTTGCGCCACGTATCCCGAGAGTTTGAGTTCAGGGGATGGTTGGTAACCGGCTTCGAACGCATAAGTCCAAGCCTGCTCGGCCACCACGCCGGCCTCGGTGTTGGTGAGATAGCGGCGCCCGCAGCAGACCTCGGCGAACGTCGGTTTTGGTGGGCGAAACGTTCGACCCGCAACGAAACGCAGCATCATCCCGGCGATCGGCCGGTACAACACGGTGAGACGCGGCGATCTGCTGGTGCCGTACAACTCGTCGTCGTCATACCGAAGCCCTGCGGTCACGGTCCATTTCTGGCCGATGACTCGTTGAGCCTGCGCCGCGTACGCCCAGCCCTTGACGCTATCGGTAGCGGATTGGAACAACTGCCCGAGCGGTGTGAACTCGTTCGCCGTGACCTCTTCGTCGGTTCGTTCGGCCGACGCAGATACCGCCCAACTGAGATTGATCGGGTAGTCGAGTCGTAGTTCACCCCACTTCGAGGTCTCGTCGATTCCGTAGCGATCGAACAGTTCGTTGAAACCCGGGAGCGCTGTTTCCTGCGAGCGCACCGTTTGCTCGCGCTTGGCAGACGAGCCGCGCAGGTGCACGGCGCCGCCGCGTGGCAGATCCCAGGTCCACCCGGCCCGATACTCGCGCCGCACAAACAACGCATCCTCGCGAGTCCAAGCTGCTTTCTGACCCTGCAACAAGAACACGTTGGCATCGAACGCGCCGCGGCTATTCAAATCGGTCTCGTCGATATACGACCCGGACAGTTCGATCGTGTGGCTTTTGCTGGGCGCAATGCGCAGCTCGCCGTCGGCCAGCTTGCGGTCGGCGGCGGCGACATCGACCCATCCGTCACCGTCGTCATCGACCGCATCAGCGGTTTCCTTGCCGACTGTCGCACTGCCCGACAACCAGCGCGTGACCGGGCCGGAGCCGCGTAAGTAGGACGTTTGGCGTCCAAACGATCCCGTGTCGTAACCCACATCGAACCACGGCAGCTCTTTTGGCGTCGCGCGCAGCAAGCGAATCGTTCCGCCGGCGGCACGCGAAGGATCGACCGCCTCGCCGGGCCCCTTGGAGACCTTGGCTTCAGCCACCGTATCGGGCGGCAACATCGACATCACGAACGATGTCGCCAATCCACCGAACAACGGGTAGCCGCCGAACTCCAACGGAACGAGATCCTGCGACAGGCCGCCGACTTGGATGTTGGACGAGTTGCAGTGTGTGCACATCGTCTGGATCCGCACGCCGTCCTGACCCTGGAGCGAGCCGGTCACATCGCCGGCAGCCTCATCGATCTTGACCTCGCCTTGCTCGGGTTGCTGGGCGAGTGTGATGAAACTCGAAGAGGCGATCGACAAAAAGATTGAAAGCAAAAGCTCCGCGCGACGAATCGCGCGGAGTCTCAGTAGTCTCGTGGACATTACTCGCAGCTCTCTGGGTTGATCTCGGGCACAACCTTGGCGGCGACGTCAGCGTAGAAGTTGGCGCCGGCGACGTAGTTGTAGATCACGCCGCCCTTGTCGATGTAGTAGTTTTGCGGAGCGCAGGAGCAGTGATCGTATTGCTTCTTGCTGATGTCGCCCTTGCCGTCGCCGTCATTGTCCGGATCGCAAACGATGATTGCGTTGGTTAGATACGTGTTGGCCCAGGTGGCAACTTCCGTAGCGCAGTTGGCCGTCGGCACGGCGTCCCAGTAACCGTAGGTCAAGGTGTAGACGGAGACGTTGACGAAGTCACGAGCTCCGAAATCGCGCGAGGCCCGCGCTTCATCCTGGGCCTCGACGGTGCACCAGAAGCAGTTCTTGGAGGTGAGTGCCAGCTTGACGATTTTTCCGCGTAGCGCCGCGAGATTGATCGGCTGAAGGTAGGTTGCAGAGCGCGGGTTGTAATCGACCAACGTGATCGGTTGACCCGTTCCCTGATGTTTGAACTCGGGTGCGCACTTGTTGGTGACCGAGTCGTAGCCAATCGTGTCGCAGTAGTTGGCGGTCGTGCCGGAAGGGAGCGGGCGGCTGGTGCCGTTGCTGGCCTTGCCCAACGACCCTTCATAGTTGTTGCCTTGTGCGTTCACCAGGAAGTAGCGACTGCCGGCTGCCGGCGTGACGTTGGCCGTGAGGCGTGCCAAACCTTCGGCAGTTCCGTTGGTGCTGAGCACTGCCGCGTGATCGTAAGTGCCGGTGATCGGCAGGCTGCCTTCGAACAGCTCGTAGGCTTCCGCCCGTTGACCGGCAGCAAAACGCTTGTTGCGGCCAGCGTCGAGCGACCCGAGGTTTTCCCAGCCGAGCTTCACCTGTGCTCCGGCCTTCTCGACCGATAGCCCGAACGGAGAGCCGGTCTTGGATACTTCACGCGGGCCCGGGTCGTCCTTGTAGATACGCCAAATACCGGTGTTGGAGCCGATGTTGGCGGCATACGCCCAGCCATCGCGCGCGGCGGTGATGGCGTTGACTCGAGTCGGGCAACCCGCATCGGCGGTTCCGTCCGCGTCGTTGGCGGGATTGAAGAACGAACGCATGGTGCCGGCGACATCGAGTTCAGCACCGGACATCGGCTGTTCCTCGACCGATCCCTTCTGTGCACCATCGTTACGCGGGCAAGCGAAGATCACCGAGTTTCGGCGCGCCGCGCCGAGATCATCGCTGCGCAACACGGCGATCGCCTTCGGGTTGACCAACGAGGCCGAGGGCCACGACTGAATCGGCGCATCATATCCAGCGCATGAAGCACCGGAGCAGGCGTCCCACGCGTAGTTGCCGTTGGGCCGCACGACATTGAGTTCATCGGCCGCGGTTTGGCCGCTGGCGTTACCGAGGTCACTGTTATAGACGGTGCCATCCGCACGACTGCTCGCGCCGTTGTATCCCACGCTCCGTCCGTTGCGGAACCCTTTGGCAAAAACCAAGCTTCCGGGCGTCGGGTTGTCAAGCGGTGCGGAGCCGTCGAGATTCATACGCAGCACCTTGCCCGCCAAGCTCGACGCGTTTTGTGCGTTGGTCGAGGTGCCGAAGTCGCCGGTCGCCATCACCAACTTGCCGTCCCTCGTCAAGGCAAGACCACCACCGGGACGTGTGAAGTCGGTCACGGTGCCGACGTCGAGCACGTTGCCATCGAACGTCACACCGGTCGAACTGCGCAGCACACGGCCGACGCGTAGATGCGATCCAGTGTCGACATACGAAACGAACGCAATTCCAGAGGTTGCGTAGTCGGGTGCGAACGCAATGTCCAATAGACCAGACTGGCCCGTCGATGTGACGCCCAACGTGAGCGTCGCCCGCTCGGTACCGGTGACGAGTACGCGCATGATTCCCGTGCTGCGCTCGAGCAGCCAAAGCTCCCCGGTCGGTGATTGCGCGAGGCTCCCCAACTCCGCCGTATTCGTGAGGATCTTCTCTACCTTCAGTCCGCTCGGAAGGACCTGCGCCCAGACCGAACTGGTCAGCGCCAACGCAAGACAAACAGATGTTTGCGCCCAACTCCACCTCACACGATTCGCCATAGCAAACCCCTCCGTCACCGGCGTGCATTAGCCGACACTTATGTAAAAAACTTCCAGAGTGTATGGCTACGCAATGGGGGGCTGAACGAACATAGGTCATGCGCAAAGCCTCATCGCTCCGGCCCAGGCAGCGTCATAAAGCGATACCAAATCGCGACTTGGTGGCGAACTCAGAGCCGTCTGCAAGTGAATCTGGAAAATCGTTCCGGAAGAATGGGTCAGACAGTCAGGTAAAGGCGACGATGATTGCTCCCTGGCTGATGGGTCTTGTTCCCGCACGATCGAAAGCGGTCGATCCTGACGCCCGGACTGGGGAGAAACACCACCCTCGCTCAGAGATCCAAGGGCGCACGCTCATCACCGGTAGCCCTTGACCGAGCGCGAGTGCTCTAAAGATAGAGGTCATCGTCGACCCCAGCGGCTGAAAGCCAGGTGCCGGCGTCCCGTCGACCGGAAGCGCGGACACGCTCGGGTCGGTCACGCGGCGACCGAGGTGCCGCAGAGACTCGGCGCGCTCCACGAGTTTGCTTTTGCGCACGCAGCCGAACTGGATCGAACCAGTGTCGCGACACTGCCGATCAAACGCGCAAACGAGCAGACCACCGCCCGGGCCAATCGCCCGATGAGCACGCAGATCGGAAGCCGTGTGAGATGAATTGCGCTGTCTTTGGAGACTCGGATGGCGTCTTCGTTCTTCGCGATGACTCGGCTCTCGTCGCGAGAATCGTTCGCGCTGAAAGCCCCGCCGGATCCCGCGGATGTGAGACCATCCAGACGCGACGATGACAACCCCATCCCCGGAATTGGCGAGGTGCGAGCCTAGAAACGACCCATGGCAGTGAACATTCCGGAGCAGTTGAAGCGAATTGCGGCGGGAGACTCGGCCGCGAAGGCGTGGCTGTACGACACCTACGCCAGCGGACTACTCCGCAAGCTCGAGGCTCGTTACGGAGCTTACGAGCTCGATGCCAGGGATCTATTGCAGGATGCCTATCTGTCTTTCTTTCAGCATGACGGCCGCGCACTGTCGCGTTTCTTGGACAGGCACAGTGCCGAACAACAGACCCTCGATCAGTTGCGGATCTACCTCTGGGACATCGCCTGCGGCGTCGCCTCGAACCGATTGCGCGATCGACGCACGCGACGCCGCTATTTGCCCGAGGCCGACCACGACCTCTCCTTCGAGGCTGCCGAGGACAGCCCGGAACGTGAGTTCGTCAGGCGCGATCAGATGCGGCGCTTCATCGACTGCGTGGCTGAGAGCGGAGAGCAGGCCCGGCTTTATTTCGCATTGCGATTCGTTGACGGGCTGACTGCCGACGAGATCGCCCAAGTCACCGGTTGGCCACTGCCGCAGGTCTACCGGCTGAGAGCCAAACTCGGAACAGCAGCGGAAGAGTGCGCCAATCGACTGCAGATGGATCGAGGATGACGCGCTGGTTCAATGGGTTCCTGCTTGTTCTGGCGCTTGTATTGCCAGTCGGTTGTAGCGCGCGAAGCGAGACTGCGGCCTTCGTGCCTCGCGGTCACCAGGAACTCGTGCTGACCAGCGCCGTGACAGCGTTGCCCGTATTCATTGGAGCGAAAACGTTGCTGGAGGCGTGCCTGGCAACGCCACTCGATGTCGACACGAGTCAGTGGGAAGTGCAATGGCAGGTCGATGGTCAACCATCGCAGACGTTTCGCCGCGCCACCGTTCGGTCCGGCCAAGCCGCTTGCTTTGCGATGGGCGCAACAGATGGTTTGTCTGCCGGCAGGCATCGATACTGCGGCGATGTCCGCGACGCCTTCGATCAGCGCGCCGTCGGCCGCGGCTGTATCGATCTCGAGTTTCGACCCACCGATCCTGCCTTCGATGCGCTCACCGCCGAGCGCAGCTCGATCATGCGCGCCGGCGACCAGAGCAGCGTCGATCAGACAACGGCTGCGCTCTTGGAGCTAAGCAATCGCGCCGAGCAAAGCGGATATCCGCTGTCTGCGTTCAAAGCGCGAGCGATCAGCAGCTACAAGCTACGACGAAGCGGCACGCCGGAGGCGCTGCAACAGGCGAGTGAATTGCTCGATCGGCACGTTGCTTGGCTAGAGGCGCCGGCCTCCGCATCGGCGGCGGCGACGTTGGCGTACGAACGAGCTTCACTTGCACTCGAGCGTTTCGGCGACGATCGAAGGGCCTGGCGCGAGTTGAGAATCGCTGAGGATCGATACGCACAGGTCGCCGATCCTGCGTTCGTAACCGTTGCCTTGAAGCAGGCGGACATTCAGTCGCGGGCCGGCGCGACGCAAGAAGCGCGGCAGCGCCTCGAAGCAGCATTGAGTCGTTGTGAGCAGGGTCCCTGTCGAACCGATCTCGTCCCGGCAGTGCGCACAACGCTGGCCTGGGTTGTGCTCTTGGATCCGGACGCGCTTCCCGCCGATTTGCATTCCGCCGAGAAGATGCTCGAGGCCGCGATCGATTCAGGCTCGCCGGCTTCGGATCTTGTCGAACAAGCGAACGTGTTGACGAATCTCGCGTATGCGCGTGCTCGGCAGGGTGGTGACTACATCGGCAGTCTCCAACGGGCGCGCGATCTGCTGAAAGACTCCAACGCGCGTGATTCGGCGCGAGCCCGCGAAGTTTGGGCGTGGACTTACCTGGTCGATGGCTTGGCGAGTCTGTCGGCCGGTCACGATCAGCGGGCCCTCGCGGCCTGTGCACAGATCGCTCAGAGTCGATCGCCTCAACTCGAGGCGTGGTCGGCCGGTTGTCGCGCGCGCGCCTGGCTGCATCGCGGAGTCCTGGATGTGGCGGCTACAGAGTTCGCACAGGCGCTGTCCGCACACATGCAGGCTGCGCCATCACGGGCGGGTACCGACTTTTCGCTCGGGCTCGGTCGACGAGCCGACGACTTCTACGAGGCTGCCCGCCTGGAGTTGCTGCGCGGCCGTGCTCGTGCGGCGTGGGAGTTGCTTGAAAAACTCGATGCGCTGTCGATGCGCGATGCTGTCGACGCGGAAGGCAGCGTCGACACGACAACCGCATCCAACGCCACCGCTCCGATCGGTCGCGAACTCGAAGCACAGCGCCGCCCGATCGCGTCGGGTTCACGTCAGTCCCGCGATGCGGCGATGAGCGACTGGCGCGATCGCGCGCAGGAGGCTCTGCGCCAGCGATCGCCGTCGCGGCGCGTGAGTGCATCGGCGGGTCGTGCAATCCAATTCCGTGCCATTGCACTCCCCGACGAGGTGCTCCTCTTGCAGCAGCGCAGCAATGGCGAGGTGTTGTTGCATCGCCGTACCGCGTGGCCGCGCGGTCGACTGCGCGAAGCGATCGAGGCGGTGCGAGCGAGCATGCGCGAGGCGATCGCCAATGATCAAGACTGGTTGACGCTCACTGCACCGCTGTCCGCAGCACTGGTGCCGGACGAGTCCGCGCTCGGTGCCGTGACGACCTTTGCACTGCACGGCATCTTGCAAGCCGTTCCGCTGGGCGCTCTGCCACAAGCGGGAACAATGCAAGCCGGCAACTGGTTCATGCAAAAAACCGTGGTCGCCGTGGTCCCAGCGAATGCACGCGCCGCTGCGCCGGCCGATCGAACAGTCGATGCGACCCCACTGTTCGTGGTCGATCCGAGCGCGAACTTGCGCGAGAGCCGGCAACTGGCCCAGCACTACAAGCGGTTGTTTGCGCACGCAGCGCTGCTGGAAGGATCGGCCGCCACACGCACCGCCGTCGAGCGCGCCGTCGATGCGGCAAGCTGGCTGCACCTCGACGCTCATGCCGTGTATGACGCGCTGTTCCCCGAACTCTCGACCATCGAGTTGGCAGACGGACCCGTCTTGTCGGCAGACATCCAGGAGTGGGGCCGGCGATTGCAGTTTGCAAATCTCAGTGGCTGCGGCACCGGACGCTGGCACCCAACCGCCGATAGCGGTCGCTACGGAATCGGCGGGCAACTGGTGCGTGTCGGCGTACCTTGGGCGATCGCGACACTTGCCGATCTACCCGACGAGGTGGCTGCTGCCTTCAATCGAGCGCTTTACGACTGCTTGAGTCAGGGGTCCACGATCCCGGTTTGCTTCGGGACGGCGTTGCGGTCGGTTGCGCAGCAACACCGCGCTGCCGCGTGGGCAGGAGTCACACTGATTCACGCCAGCGAGCCGTTTCCAGAAGAAAACGCCGGTCCGCTGACTCCCTTGGATCGGGCGAACAAACAAGGGGCGCAACGATGAAGCCATCGGAGCACGACGAACGAAATTGGGAGGCGTCGCGACACGTCGTCGACGTCGCCGGCCCGATTCCCCCGGACGAGCAGTTGACTGCTTATCGCGAGGGGCGGCTGTCTGAAGGTCAAGCCCGAGACCTGGAGCGAGTCCTCGCGGCCAATGCCGCTTCGCGACGGCGACTGACAGAACTTGGCGGTGTGGTCATCGACTCTCCTCCCTCACGCCTGCGGCAAGAGGTCCTGAAGCCAGAGCAATCGGGCGCCAAATCGCAGCGCCCTTCGTGGCGTTACTGGATTGCAGCCGCTGCCGTGCTGGCGGTCGGATCGATCTTGGTCGTCAAGCTCGGTGGGTTGGCGCCGACGATCGATCAGCCGCGAGTGATCGCGGCGCTGCAACGAGGGGTGACATTTGACATACAGATCAGCGCGCTGGCCGATCGTCGATCGGATACCACGACGAACCTCGCACTCGCCGATTCGATCGTGCGCGTGGTGATGCAGCAGCGCGGCGAGGCTCTGTCGGGGATCGACTTCGGACTCTATCGGCTCGAGAACGGAAGGCTGTCGCGACTCGCTGCGGCCGACGGACTCATCACGCAGATCAATCGCGGTGCGGTCGAGTGGCGAGTCATTGCATCAGCGCTTGTAGGCACCTCGCCAGGTCGTCACCCGTTCTACCTCGCGGTCGGTCCACAAGGCGCGCTGCCAACAGAGGTGACGCCCGCGGTAGGTGAGCTCCCTGAACAACGCCTTGCCGCAGCGTCTCGCGGATTGGCCTTCGAATCAACGCTGGAGATAGTGGCTCCACCCGAGCCGGGAAAGGAATGACCCCAATGCGCGCGTATCGACCGAACCGTCACCTCCTGCGAACGCAACGGGTTGCAACCGTGGCGCTGGCTGCACTGTTTGCACTCGTACCGGTTGCGGCACATGCGCAAGGTCTCGACTGGTTCTTGCTGCCGAAGAGTTGCACACAACCAGATCCCTATGCCTTGCTCGTGGTCACCTGTGGTGACCACGGTGTCGTGCAATTCGGCGGCGTCGCAAGCTCCACACCAAACTGCACGCCGCTGGCCAGCGGCAGCCAATCGCCCGAGTCTCGTTTCTATCCGCGACCTGCCGAAAGGATCAGCCTGTTTCCCGGCGTTTTCAGCGGCGCGCCACCCGCAACAGGTCCACTCGGCAAGGTGGTGGTCATCGATTTCACCGGCGAGCATGGCAAGAGTGTTCGCTGGTTGGCTGGATCGCTCGCCGGAGATGTCGACGACACCTCGTTCTTTGCACTCGATGATCCGACGCTCTACGCACTGGGCAGCCAGGTAACCGACTTTCACGTGCTCGCCACGGTTTGCAAGGTCGAGGATGTACTCGCCAGTTCTGCGGGCACGCCCCCCTCGGTGGTGAACATGAGCTTCGGAAGATATGCCGACAATTCCGACCCGAAGTCTGCAACCTCATGCAACCCGAACACGCTTGCCTGTCAGATTGCGTTGGTCACCAAGCGCTTGCTGGATCGTGGCTCGCTGCCGGTCGTTGCGGGTGGGAATCACAAGACGCGATTGTTCCCTGCAAGACTGGATGGAGTTGTCTGGTCAGGCATGCTCGACACGCACTCTCTGCTCGAGAACAATCTGACAACGGCGGCCTGGGAAACGCCGCCGCAGCCGCAAGCGCTCATGCCGGGTGCTGCCTTCTGCGTCGATCACTGGCCGGCAGCGCCGGGGTCGTCGTACTCGACCGGGATGCTCTCCGGGTGGATCGCCGGTCTGAACGTCTCTGCCGACACACGGAAGAACTTCACGCTGAGGCGATGGCACCCGGAGCGTTTCCCTCCTCGAAACTGCTGGCAACTCGTCGACGATCTTGGCAAGAAGTACGGGTGCAACAAGCGCGCTGAAGAGATCTTCACGGGGCTCGACGGCAAGTACGCTTCGGACTGTTGGGTTTCCAGCACGAACACCGCACAGATCTCGACCGGAGGTGCCCCGCCAATCCATCC
Source organism: Acidobacteriota bacterium (assembly GCA_046331425.1). Classification (GTDB taxonomy): domain Bacteria; phylum Acidobacteriota; class Polarisedimenticolia; order J045; family J045; genus JANNUT01. Next base: position 29,123 of record JAXLQU010000025.1, on the reverse strand, counting down.
CGGTACAGGGTCGATCAGTCCGCAACCTCGGGATCTGCCGAGCTTCGACGAGTGGACCGCAGGGCAGGTCAACCCGACTCCTGCTGCCGACCCGTGCGTGCCATGTGTTGGGAGTTACTCCGGTGTCGACTTTCAGATCAACCTCTCGCAATCCGGCGTGCTGCCGGGTGCCGGTTTCAGCCTGATCCAACTTCAAACCGGTTCTGCGCTTTACACGATTCCCCTGTCATCGACGCAATTGCAGCAAATTGCACAAGGGGCGGTCGGCACGCTCGTGCTTCAAGGTTGGAGTCCCGTGATTCCGACGTCACCGCAGCCGTCGCTTCGTTTCACTGTCGATGCCGGCGGGTCGGCGTACTGGACCTCGGCGCCGATCGTCGTCAATCCGTAGAGAACGGGAAAGCGGTTTCGAGGTGCAAGAAAATTTTGTTGATCATTTCGAGAAAATGCCCGAGGGCTGACTCCCAGGGGGTGAACGGAGGGCGAGCGTGCGATTCGAAACCTCCGTCAACGTCCCCATCACGAAGTGGCGACGCTAGGTCGTCGCCACGAGAGGAGGAGTCATGAACAAGCGTCTGCTCGTCGTACTCACAATGTTGGCTGGCCTGGCGGTTGCTGTCCCTGCGTTTGCCGACACGCCTGGCAAGATCGGCGATACGCAGCATCGTGCGTGGAAACTCGGCGCCACCGATATCTTCGCGACCGAATGTTCGGGTAGCGTCGATGTGGCACTCGCGGCCAGCCCGAGTGCAACGTTCTGCGACGGCTCGGCGCGTGCTGGGACCAGCAAATCATGCAAGGCGTGGGGCAAGGCCAACCCGGCGGCGGCCCCCTCGATTTCATGTCCGGCCGGATCGACGATCGCCAATCTCAACTGCAGCCCGTATAGCAACAAGCAGTGCGCAAGCGGATACGGTTGCGACTGCACGTGGGAATGTCACAAGGCGACGGTCGCCGATCCAGTCCCGGAGGAGGTGTGAGCGCGACACGGCGATAGGATTCTGATGGGCGGTTCAGCGATACGGTGATCGACGCGGGGTGACGAACATGGCGTCACCCCGCGTTTGCATCGGCTACTCGGCTCTGCTTGATTCAGCAGCCGCGGATTTGTAGTTGCGGCCAGCGTCAGGACCTGGCTGTCTCAGACGCGGTGAAATACAAGGCCGCCCACTCGCTTGATCCACGAGGGTCGAGTGTCAGGAGCCCGATCGACACGCGACATGGCGACCATCTGCTGTGCGCGCCGCTGAAGGCCACGAACAGCGAGCGGATCGCACTCTGAAGGGTTCTCCTTGAAGCAGCGTGTACAACCAGACAGTTGCCGTGCGCTATCCGCCCGGTTGTTGACGATTCCTTGGCTCGAGAGCAGATTCCCGGGGCGACTGATGCAGCACGTGCATCGCCCTCAGCGGGCTCGATCAAAAGCGATCGAGTCATCCTCCCGCAACTGGCGCTGGTTGGATTCACACTCGAGAACGCTCCGATCCAGCTCGAGGTGCGCGACAAGAAGACCGACGCCGCCTCGGGCGCGGTACTGCGGTTCGGGATCCTGAAGTGATTCAAGGCGACCTTCGATTGCCCAGAACGCGTCGCGTACTTCAGAGCGGGCGAGAAGTTCAAAGACCTGCTCCAGAGGACGTGATCCCGAGCAGTGAGTTTCGCAACGCTTGCGAGGACTCCACAAGGCGGCGAAGCGTGTCAGAGGTCGGATCGACCTGACGGCTGATGCCGGATCGCCCCCAGACCTCGAGGCGATCGCGAATCTCGATGGCGTCGGCGAGGTCGATCCCTTCGAACTCTGCGATCCGCAGCGATTTCTTCTGCTTGTCTTCCTTGTCGCCGGACTCGGAATGGTCCCCGCCGCCGGCTGTATGCAATTCCAGACTGCACAGGCCGAGCCAGCGTTGCAGCGGGCCTTGGTGCAGCTCGACACGCTGCACATTGGCGAGCGTGAGCGTCTGCTCGTGAACCTGCAGCCAGCCGCGCCTTAGCCGGGCGGCGCGATCGGTGATCACGTACCACCGCAGTCGATAGGCGACGTGATTGCGAAGATAAGAGAGCGGCAACTGGAACAAGAAGCTGACCCATGCGAACTGCTCGAGCAACCGAAACCAAAACAAGACTGACTCACTGTGCGCGCGCAGCGGGTGGTAGAAGAGCGCCGGGAAAAAAACGGCGAACCACTCGACTTGATGCGCGTAGATCCAGGCCAAAGTCAGCGCGGTGAGGGTTCCGGCCTGCTTGAGCCACCACTTGATAACCAGAAGCCGCCAGTAGTTGCGGCCACCCTGAAACACGCGCGCTGTGCTTGGGTCACCCGGAGGAAGTTGCGGCGCCGAGGGGACGCGAAGCCACCGTATCAACAGGTCGGTCAGGCGATCGATCGATGACGCGGGGTTCGGCATGGATGCGCGGAGTATAAAAGTACGGAGCGCCAAGTCGCTGCCGCTAGCCAGACGACCCTGACCGCTGGCCGACAGGAGACAGCGGCATGCGAAAGGTCACGCGTCCGACGCCTCGGTACTCTAAAACGACAGGCTCGCGACGACCGGATTGTGATCGCTCAGCGCGTCCCAGTCGGGGCCGCTGATCACCTCGCACGATTCCAGGTATCGATACCAAGCGGCAGGGAGAAAGATCGCATCGCAGTGATACGGCTCGCTGTGATCCTTCCCCCAGCGCAGCGTCTGCGGCAGGTTGCGATTCGGGTTGGCGACTTGCCAAGCGTTGAGCAGGTTGAACTCGCGGCGCATCCGATCGAGCAGCCAGAGATCGTGAACCTGTCGGCGTTCGGTGGGGTGACGCACGCCGGTCGTGAGGTTGAAGTCACCGCCGATGATGTGGTCGCAGCGCTGTGCGTTGGGGAGCGCCGCGATCCGATCGAGGATCTCGTGCATCGGCCGTTTGTAGGGGGACGGGACGTGCAGGCTGAAGACGCGCAGCGGGCGCCGAGTCATACCTTCGAGCTTCGGGCCCATCAGTTCTACGCCAACGACATATCCCTTGAAGCGATCGAGATCGATCGCACGCCATCGGCCAGACCGGAGATAGATCGCCGAACCCCAGGTGATGTTCGGGACGCTGCTCCAATGCACGCGCGAACGAAGCGCCGGCCACTCGGCCTCGGAAGCGTAGCGGTCGGGGCTGCGCGTCTCCTGAACCAGGAAGATGTCGGCGGCTGTCGCCTCGAAGATGCGCTGCCAATGCGCGCGCGCGCCCGCTTTGCCGCCGAGCCGTAGGTTGTAGCTGACGATCTTCATCGCGGGATAGTGCAACAGATCGAGGGGAAGGACGACCGAAGATGTTGCACGCCCCGACTCTGACTGAGGCGGGGCGCACAGGACAGAGCGCTTATCGACTGCGGTCAACCACCGGTTTCGAATCCCGGATAGAGCGTCATGCCGCCATCGACGAACAAACTCGCGCCTGTGATGTAGTCGGCTTGATCGGAGGCCAGCCACGCAACGGTGCGGCCAATATCTTCCGGCTCGCCGATTCGCTTGTAAGGTACGAGCTTCATCAGCGACGCGTAGGCCTCGGGGGTCGACCAGGCTTCGGTGTTGATTGGTGTGCGAACTGCCCCCGGGCAGACGCTGTTGACGCGGATTCGTAGTGGCGCAACCTCCTGCGCAATGCTCTTCATCATCAGCATCACGCCCCCCTTCGAAGCGGCGTAGTTGACGTGACCGGCCCACGGAATCACTTCGTGCACCGAGCTGATGCAGATGATCTTGCCAGCCGCGCACGAGACCTCGGGAAGAACGCCGCGCTGCTTGAAGTGACGCACCGCTTCGCGCGTGCACAGGAATTGGCCGGTCAAGTTGACGCCGATCACCTTGTCCCACTGAGCGAGCGTCATCTCGTCCAGCGGCGCGTCCTTCTGCAAGCCGGCGTTGTTGATCAGGATATCGAGCCGTCCGAACGTCGCGATGGTCTGCGCGAACATCGCCTGCACGTCGGCTTCCTGCGAGACGTCGGCCTTGACGGCGATCGCGCGGCTGCCGAGCTGCTCGAGTTCGGCAACCACGGCCGCTGCGCGGTCATCGCCGGAGACATAGTTGACGACGACGTCGGCCCCCGCCTTGCCGAGTTCGATCGCGATCGCCTTACCGATGCCGGAGTTGGCGCCGGTGACGATCGCCTTCTGCCCTTTGAGCAATTGCAACACCTGGCAGTTGGGCATCACAGCGTTTGGCAAAACAGAAGCGCACGAGTGGCGGCTCATCGGTGTTTCTCCAGGGAAAGGTGTGAGGAATGATGGTGAGCCGCTGCTTCGCCGCGCGCTCGCTCTTGAATCAGGGTTGCAGCCAGCGCGGTCCAGCCGGTCTGGTGGCTGGCGCCGACGCCGCGGCCGGTGTCGCCGTGGAAGTACTCGTAGAACAGCACCAAGTCCTTCCATCCGTCGTCGGTGGCGTAGCGAGCGTCGTCACCATGCACGGGGCGCCGCCCACGTTCGTCGGCGATGAATAGCGACGACAGGCGACGCGACAGTTCGCGCGCGGCTTGTTGCAGCGTGACGCGATGGCCCGAGCCGGTGGGTAGCTCGACCGTCAGCGAGTCCTCGAAGAAGTGGCCATAGCGCTCCAGCGCTTCGACCAACAGAAAGTTGATCGGGAACCAGATCGGTCCGCGCCAGTTGCTGTTGCCGCCGAACAGGCCGCTGTTCGACTCGCCTGGTGTGTACTCCACCTTCCAGACATTGCCGTCCAAGCGGTATTCGTACGGCTTGTCGGCATGCACGCGCGACAGCGAGCGAATGCCGTGCGGTGAGAGGAATTCGCCTTCGTCCAACAGATAGCGCACCGCCGACTCCAGTCGCTCGCGCGTCGGAATCGCCAGCAAGCGATGCTCGCCATGGCCATCGCCAGACGCCATGTAGCTGATTTGGCCGGCAAGATCGCGACGATTCTCCAAAAACCACTCGAGGCGTTTCTTGAATCCAGGTAGGGCATCGATGGTGTGCTGTTCGAGCGGTTCGACCGCAAGCAACGGCACCAACCCGACAAGCGAGCGAATCTTCAACGCATCGCTCTTGCCGTTGACGTGCAGGTGATCGTAGTAAAAGCCGTCGTCGTTGTTCCATAGCCCCGAGCCGCCAACCTTGTTGATGGCGTCGGCAATCGCAACGAAGTGCTCGAAGAACTTGCTGGCCATGTCCTCGTAGCTGGCATCGTGCATCGCCAACTCCAAAGCGATCGCCAACATGGTGGAGCAGTAGAACGCCATCCAAGCGGTGCCGTCGGCTTGCTCGAGATGGCCGCCGGTCGGCAACGGTTGACTGCGATCGAAGACGCCAATGTTGTCCATTCCCAGAAAGCCGCCACCGAAGATGTGATTGCCATGCGGGTCTTTACGGTTCACCCACCAGTTGAAGTTGAGCAACAACTTCTGGAAGCAGCGCTTGAGCCACAGCACGTCGCGTTGGTCGCGCTTGTCGCTGATCTTGTAGACGCGCCACACGGCCCAGGCATGCACGGGAGGGTTGACATCGCCGAACGCGAACTCGTACGCCGGGATCTGACCGTTGGGATGCATGTACCATTCGCGCAGAAACAGCAGCAGCTGGTCCTTGGCGAACTGCGGATCGACCTTGGCCATTGGGATCATGTGAAACGCCAGGTCCCACGCCGCGTACCACGGGTACTCCCACGCGTCGGGCATCGAGATCACATCGCGGTTGTAGAGATGACGCCAATCGCTGTTGCGGCCTCGCTTGCGCGACTCTGGCGGCGCCGGTTGGTCGCTGTCGCCGTCGAGCCAGTCCTCGACCACGTAGTGGAAGAACTGCTTGCTCCACAACAAGCCGGCGAACGCCTGGCGCGCCACGCGTCGCTCGTCTTGCGTCATTCCGTCGGCGAGCGTCTGGGAATAGAAGCTGTCGGCCTCGGATGCGCGCTGCTCGAAGGTGGCATCGAATGCCGGCCCAAACGAGTGCGGCGAACGCGCCCCGGCGGCGTAGAGGCGTAGCCGCACGTCTTTGGTCTGGCCGGGTGCCAACGTCAACCGGTAGAGTGCAGCCGCCTTGGTGCCGCGCTGCTCCTCGCTCACGGCGCCGGTGTCGCCATTGACGACGTAGCGATGAAACGCATCCTTCACATGGGGCTGTGGGTTGGGCGTGTTCCACAAGCGCTCTTGGTTGCTGTCGTTGTTGGTGAACAGAAACCGTTCGGCACCCTCGGCTTCGAACCGATACTCGCCCAGCGTGGTGTGGCGCGCGCGGATCGAACCGTCCGGCTGAAGCGACAGATCGGGGCGAATCCCGCACCCTTCGTGTTTGCAACCCCAGCTCCAACTGTTGCGAAACCAAAGCTGCGGCAGCACGTGCAGCGTGGCCGTTTCGGGGCCGCGATTGGTGATGCGCACGCGGATCAGGATGTCGTCGGCGTCGGCCTTGGCGTACTGCGCCTCGACATCGAAGTAGCGGTTGTCGTTGAACACGCCGGTGTCCTTCAACTCGAACTCCGGCTGTTGCTTGCTGCGACGTCGGTTCTCGTCGAGCAGCCAGCCATACGGAAACTCAGCCTGCGGGTATTTGTAGAGCGCTCGCATGAAGCTGTGCGTCGGTGTGGAGTCGAGGTAGAAGTACTCCTCCTTGACGTCCTCGCCGTGATTTCCCTCCGGGCCGGTCAGTCCGTACAAGCGCTCTTTGAGGATCGGGTCGCGGCCATTCCAGAGCGCGAGAGAAAAGCACAAGCGGCACTCACGATCGGTGATTCCGAGCAGACCATCCTCGCCCCAGCGATAGGCGCGGCTGCGCGCGTGATCGTGCGGGAAGTAGTTCCAACAATCGCCGGAGTCGGAGTAGTCCTCACGCACGGTGCCCCATTGGCGTTCGGAGAGATAAGGGCCCCAGCGTTTCCAATTGCGAGCGCGTGCTTTGTCTTCGGCAAGGCGTTGGTGTTCGGCGGTGGGCAGGGTCGGTGTTTTCATGTCAGCGGCTCATTAGCAGGACGGCGTGGCCGTCGGGATCGCGCACGAGGGCGCCGGAGGTGAGTCCTTGCATCGTTGTGGGCAGCGTGACGGCGCCGGGTGAGATCCACCGCCCGCCGCCGCGCCTTGCATTTTGCGATTCGATCGTCGCGTCCTTCACCGCGAAGCGTGTTTGCCAGCTCAACAGGTCGGTGGCGCGTGCATCGAGCGGGTAGGGGCGCCCATCGCTCGGAGCGAGATACTCCAAGAACTCGACACCGATGCCGCTCGGCGCGCGCAATCCGGTGATGTGCAGCCGCGCGCCGAACACATTGTTGAGATGCTCCTGTTCGATACCGTAGTTCTCGCTCTCGCCGGCGACACGCAAGCCGAGCGCATCGCGATAGAACTGAAGCGAGGCTTTGGTGTCGCGCACGACGATCGCCGTGTGGTCGATTCCGAGAAACAGATCCTTGCCGGGCGCCTGCCAGCGCGGGTCGCCTTTCCCGGCTGGAAACCAGATCACCTCGAGTACGTGGTTGTCGGGGTCTTTGAAGTAGAACGCTTGAATTCCTCCGGCATTGGGGTTCCAGTCGGGCAATCGCTGCGGCGCGGTGGAGGCATGCGTGACGTTGGCGGCGCGCAATCGCTGGTAGGCCAGCGGCATGTCGCGTACCACGATCGCGATGTGCTGAAACCACTGATCTTGGCTGCGCGAGTCAGCCGGAATCGGTCGGCCTTGCGGTGCGAGGAACTGCACGAGCTGAATCGCCTCGCGCCCAAGCTGCAGTTGTGCACTGCGCGCACGCGCACCGAAGACACCGACCAGATGCTCCCATTCCGATCCCGCCAGTTCCTCTTCGGAAATCTTCTTGAAGTCGAGCACGCGGGTGTAGAAGTCGATCGACGCATCGAGGTTCTCGACGACAATCGAAACCCCGTCGACGGCGGTCACCTGAGCATGGGCAGGTGCGATCGGCGTTGCGCCCAGTCCAAGGGCAACGCCGGCGATCAACAACCAGCGTCTAGCAACCGATAGCTGTTTCACGCTGCACCACCCAGACGTGCAATCAGGTGATCGCCGACGCGCAACGCATTGGCCATGATCGTCAGCGCGGGATTCACCGCCGAGCTCGACGGGAAGAAGCTGCCATCGACAACGTACAGGTTGTCCAGCTCCCACGCCTTGCAGTTACGGTCGAGTGCCGACGTGTCAGCGCTGGATCCAAAGCGAATCGTGCCGTTCTGATGAGCGACACCCGCCAGTGGAATGCGCTGGCCCAAGAACAGGCTGCGTGAGAACAACCCTTGATGGCATTCGTGTCCATGTACCGAACACTTGGACTGCTGCTGCAGGAGCTGCTTGAGTTTGGCGATCAAACGCGTGTGACCTTCTTCGTTGTTTGGCTTGTAGCTCAGCACGATCTTGCCGTTGCGATCGAGCGTCACGCGGTTGTCAGGGTCGGGCAGATCCTCGGACGTCAACCAAAAGTCGAGCGAGTGCTTGGCCATCAAATCGAGCGTCCACCCCGGCGCAATAGCCGGCGCACCGGCCGACAGCGTTGCCGCATCGAGCTTGCCGACGAACGAAATGTGCCCCATCGGGAAGTCCCACTCGGGGCTGCCGAAGTAGAAGTCGTTCAAAGCCAGTGTCTTTTGAAACACGGTCGGGTTGGGGCACTTCGACAACGCCATCAAGACCGAGTTGATGTGCCCCATGTAATGCCGGCCGACCATGTCGGAGCCGTTGGCCAACCCGCGCGGGTGCTTGTCGTTGGCCGACGCCAGCAAGAGCGCCGCGGAGTTGATCGCGCCACACGAGACCACCACGATGTCGCCGCGATAGGTTTCGACTTGACCATGGCGTTCGACCAGCACGCCGGTGACCTCGCGGCCCGACTCGTTGGTGACGAGCTTGGTAACCTTGGCATCGGTCACCAAGGTGACGTGCCCCGTATCGAGTGCCGGGTCGACGCACATCGTCTGCGCATCGGACTTGGCGTAGACCAAGCACGGGTGCCCATCGCAGGTGGAGCACCGAATGCAGCGACTGGTGCGTGGATTGCCCTCATCCAGTCGCACGCCCAACGGCACATGAAACGGCTTCAGCCCTAAGCGCGAGAAGTCGTCGGAGAGGTCCTGAATACGTGGCTCGTGACTGATCGGGCCATGAGGAAACGGCGCACTGCGCCACGGCTCGGTGGGATCGACTCCAGCCTCGCCGCGCACGTCATAGAGATGCTCGGCCTGCGTGTAGTACGGTTCGATCTCGGCATAGCTGATTGGCCACGCAGGCGAAACGCCGCCGCTGTGACGTAAGTTTCCAAAGTCGCGCTCGCGCATGCGAAACAGCGCGGCGCCATAAAACTTCGTGTTTCCGCCCACCCCGTAGTTGGTGTGCGGATGGAGAGGTTTGCCATCTTTGTCGAGCCACGTGTCCTTGGTGTTGTACCGACCCTCGACGTTGACCGCGCGCGTGTCCCAGTTTTGCACCTCACGCTTGATGTATCCGCCGCGTTCCAACAGCAAGACGCGCTTGCCCGCCGTCGCCAAACGATAGGCCAGCGTGCCGCCACCGGCGCCGCTCCCCACGATCACCACGTCGTAGTGCGTGGACTGACTCATGCCGCTTCCTCCCAACTCGATTTGAATCGCGCACCGCAGTGGATGCAGCGCTTGTCGTTGTCGTGATGCAGCTTGGCGCAATGCACAAGAGCCAAGCCGCGCGACGCCGTGAACAGTCCGGCCGAGGTGAGCATCCCCAACGGCGGAGCCAAGAGATAGATCCAGAACGAAGAGAAGCCGCCCGCCCAGACCATCGATCCCAGACTGCGCGCCGGGTTCATGCTCATTCCCGATAGCGGCGCTTCGAACGTGATGTACAGCGCCACCAAGCTGCCGGCGATGAACGGCGTGCGCGGCGCCCATCGCGTGCTCTCGCCGACGATCAACACCACCAGCATCAACAGCGCGCTAATCGTGAACTCGGCCAAGAACGCAACGCTCATGCCGCGCGCGCCGGGAAGGGTCACGGCATAGTTCACCGCCGGATCGGCCAAGCGGGCGCCCAAGAGCAGTCGCGACACACCCACGCCCGCGATCGCGCCCAACGCCTGCGCCACGAGAAAGCACAGCGCGTCGTGCGCTCGTACTCGACCCAATCGCCAGAACGTAAGCGTCACCGCCGGGTTCATGTGAGCGCCCGATTGCTGCCCCCACGGCGACAGAATCAAACAGATTGCGGTCGATCCCATCGCCAAACCGATCAGCGCGCGTCGCAGCAATGGATCGCGCAGCGCTGTGTGCAGAGGGGACGCGGGGTGCTCGAGCGCCACGGTGAAGAAGCACGCCGAGACCATGAACAGCCCCAGCAACGCTCCCTCCATTCCGTACTCGGGCCAGGCCCACCGGGGCCGCGGCGTCGCGACCGTCGCGGACTTCATGCGCGGCGTCTCGAAGGCTGAAGGAATGCGCTAGTTGCAGGGGCACTGATAGGCATCACGACGTCTCCGTTTCCGTCTCTCAGATGCCCCCCGCCGCTGACCGTTTCAGCCGTTATTTCCCAGGGAAGTGAATCCTTTCGGGAGCCGGCGCATCGAAGCCGGACGAATCTCCAAGCGAGGAACGACATGAGTTATCCGCTCACGATTACCGTTCGATACCCGACCCCCGACCCGATCACACTGCGCACCGAAGACGACTGGGATCGCGACATCCAGCCGCAGCGTCGCAAGACCACCGACGGCGCCACCGTTTTCAAGCTCGAGGCCGACCGCCCGCACCTGTACTTCAAACCGGTTCTCGCGGGCACCGAGGCGCCGCTGTGGTCGCAAGGTCCCAACTTCCTGGCGGTGTCGGGTCAAGAGCGAACGCTCGAAGCGTTTCCGTACTTCAAGGCCGACACCGAGTGCAGCGTCTGCGCGCTCAACTTCATCGACTCGATGCTGATGGGAGAGCGCTTCGATCTGCGCGTCTTCCTGCCCCCCGGCTACTACGAAAACACGCTGCGCCGCTACCCGGTGCTGTACATGCAAGACGGTCACAACCTGTTCTTCGCCGAGGAAGCGGCGTTCGGCGAGGATTGGAAGATCCGCGAGACCATCGAGCGCTTGACCGAAATGAATCAAACCGACCCGATGATCGTGGTCGGGGTTCGCCCCAACGACCGAATGAAGGAATACACCGCCCCCGGCTTCGAACTGTACGCGCGCTTCATGGCCGAGGAACTGAAGCCGTTGATCGACTCGCGCTATCGCACGCGCCCCGAGCCAGAGCACAACGCGGTGATGGGATCGTCGCTCGGCGGTGTGGTGTCGCTGCACACCGTGTGGCAGCACCCCAAGGCGTTCGGCGCGGCAGCGTGCCTGTCATCGACCTTCGGCTTTCGCGATGACTTGCTAGAGCGCGTCGTCAGCCAGAAGAAACCGAATGTGCGTGTCTATCTCGACAGCGGTTGGCCGCGCGACAACTTCGAGACCACGCGTGCGATGCGCGCGGCGATGGTGCGCAAGGGGTTCGAGGAAGGGAAGGACCTGATGTACTTCGCGTTCCCGGAGGCGCGTCACAACGAGAAGAGTTGGGCGATGCGCTGTCATCTGCCGATGCAGTTTTTGTTTGGGAGAGGGTAGAGGCGGGGCGCTGGAAACGAGGCTCTTCATCACGTTGCCCGGATCTGCCTCAATAGCTCGCTGATCACTGCTTCGATCTTGCGCGCTGCCAGGTTGACACTGGCATCGGCGATCGGTGCGACACCGCCGGGCACAAGGCCCTCGCGACGGGTGACGACGTTGGATCGATATCCATTGACGACGCACACCAGTCCCTCGAACGTCGTGGTTGGTGCCATCGGCGATGCGGTGATCTCGGCGACGGCCAGGTCCTCGACCCTCCAGATGACGCTGAATGCTAACCAGAAGACTCACGTGCCGCGCTTGTCGGAGGACAAACCGGCGCCCGACACCCTCTACGAGCCCTTCGAGCGACTCGATCAGAACTGCACGCGCGACTGATGCACTCCGAACGCACGTCGGTGTGACACGAAGCTCCGCAACGTGTCGATGATCACTTTCGCTGCGCGCCGAAATCCCGCACCGCTTGGCGATGGTCATGAAACCCAGCCTCGATCGCTTGTCCTCAATCGCTGTTCGCCTCGAAGATCAGACGGTGAAGAGTTGAGTTGTCCATGCGACTGTGTGAGGATCCCGCTCCATGACGACAAAACCCGCATCGGCCCCGAATCCTGGCCCCGATTCCCGCGCCGCGAAGCCCGACTACGGTGTCGACGCGCCGGGTGTCGTGCGCAACCTTTACCTCGCCTGCGCCGCGGGGCTCACGGCTTTCACGACAGCGTATTTCGATCTTTGGTCGGGAGTCGCCCTGCACATCAACATTGCCGGCACCGGGCTGGGAATGGGATTGGGCTGCGGCGCGATGGCAACGTGGATGCTCTACGACAGCAAGATCGGCAAGATCAAGGAACGTGAGCGACTGCTCGATCTCGTCGAGCTGAAGGGCTCTGAAACCGTACTCGACGTCGGGTGCGGAAGAGGACTGCTGCTGATTGGCGCGGCGAAACGACTCACGAGTGGACGTGCCACCGGCCTCGATCTGTGGAGCACCGAGGACCTCAGCGGAAACAGCGCTGAAGCGACGCTCGAAAACGCTCGTCGCGAAGCGGTCGCCGATCGTGTCGAGGTGAAGACCGGCGACATGAGAAAGATGCCGTTTCCGGACGCGAGCTTCGACGCGATCGTCTCGAACGTCGCCATCCACAACATCTACGACAGGCCAGGGCGAACGGAAGCGATGCGCGAAATCGCGCGGGTTCTGAAGCCGGGCGGCCGGTTGGTGATTCATGACATCAGGCACGTCGGTGAGTATGCCGCCGACCTCTCGACCCTCGGCCTGACCGATGTGAAGCGGATCGGATCGGTCGCTCAGCGGATCTTTCTTTCGCTCGTGACGTTCGGATCGCTGCGGCCGGATGTTCTCACGGCGCGTCGCGTCGGACGCTGAAAGCAAACCAGCGTTGTCTTCGACACGCGGCGCTGCTCCGGGCACTACGCAGAGATCGACCGCACGACAACTCGCGTTCTCGGCCGTTCCAGAACAAGAAAAGGGCGAGCAGCAATATCGCTGCCCGCCCCTCTGACCCAACGCTACTTGCAGATGCCGCCAACCAGTTGAATGCTCCCACGCAACGTACGGCTGTCGGTGCCGGTATTGCCGGCCGCGTCGAAAGCACGCACGCGGAACTCCGGGTTGCTCAACGTCGTGAAGCCGCACTTGGATGCGATGCGGCACAACTCCGCCGTCGTGATCGGCATCGCTTCGTCAGAGAGCAGGCCGTCTTGATCTCCGTAGGTGTTTCCGTCGTATACCAGACACCCTTGAATTTCGAGCACCTCGTGGGTCACGCCGCACGCATCGCCGTCTGTGAATACCAGGTTGAATGGAAGCGACGATGGAACGAACGCGGTTGTCACGGGAGGACTCGTGATCGTCACGACCGGCGCTTGCACGTCGTTTACCGTGACATAGAACGAGCAGCTTCCTCCTTCACTGCGGCAGGTCACGCTTGTCGATCCGACAGGGAAGTACGAGCCCGAAGCCTGCGTGCAGGTTGCAGGGCATTCCGGGTCGGAGGTGGGCGCGGGGAATGTAACGACGGCGCCGCAGCGGTCGCGCTCGTTCGGCTGTGTCGTGTCGGCGGGACAACTCGGCGCGCGGCATCCTTCGTACGAACCGATATCGAATCCCAAACCCTGCGGGCGCGGCACACCGCGTTGATCGTAGGCCAGTGATGTCGAAGGATCGGCAGCGCCCATTGCGGGGCTTCCCGCCTGAGGCGCCATCGTCGGAGTCGATCCCGGTGCATTCAGTGCCAGCGCTGCCAGAAGTGGATCGTCGTCGGTCACGACGCCCGGGCATTCGGAGCCGGGGTAATTGTCTTGGATCAGATTGCCTGAGCCCGATACCGAGATCCCACTGCCTTCAACCGCGCATGCCTTTGGTCCGTTGCTAGCGACGATCGTGTTGCGCAGCGTGAAGGAGATCGGCGCGGGAGACCCGGTCGGATCCAAACTGATGTTGATCACTACAATCCCCGCCAGGTTGCCAGTGCTTGCATTCCCGCTGACCGTTGTGTTGAGCACCGAAAGAGAGCCGTTGTAAGAGAAGATCGCGGCGCCTGCATCCTTACCGCGCTTTGCTCCGTTGCCGCCTTCAAGACCGCGCACGGCAGTGTTCGCTGTGAAGGTGCAGTTTTCGACACGAACCTTCCCGCCGTGATTGAAGATGGCGCCGCCGAGTCCAGCGCCACCGCCGCCGTTCGTGCTACTGCCGTCCCCACCGAAGAGACCGCCCGAGCCAGGCCCGCCGGAAATCAATCCTTCATGAGCGGCGCCGCCTCCTCCACCGAAGCCACCATTGCCACCCACAGGTGCGAAGCCGGCAACGGACGAGGCATCGGTTCCTGCACCACCGCCGCCGCCGAATCCACCGTTGCCGCCACTCCCGAGCAGATCGCCACCACCGCCGCCACCACCACCGTAGTCACCGTTTCCACCGTCACCGGCGATGAGACCGACGACCGGATCGAGCGACTGACCGCCGCCGCCCCCGCCGCCTAGACACGAAGCATCGTCTCCATCTTCGCCGGCGATAGATAAAGTCGAGAACACTCCGCCGTCACCACCACACGCTGCGCCGCCATCCGAACCGTCGTGCCCATTCGCGCCGTTGGACAACGTGCCGCCGCCACCGCCGCCCTTGCCGCCGAATCCGCTGTTCTGCGCACTGGTTTCACCGTCGCCGCCGTTTCCACGCGCTCCGCCGCCGCCTCCTCCTCCCGAGAAATCGCCACGACCTCCACGACCACCATTGCCGGAGAGTCCACCGCCACCACCGCCGGGAGTCAGTGAGTTGGTGGAACCATTGCCGCCTTCGACGCCGTTCCCCTCGAACGTGCAGCTTTCGACCGTCAACGAGCCGCCGCGTACGAAGATCGCGCCGCCTGCGCCAAGTCCGCCGCCACCGCCATCGGCGCCGTCGCCACCCCTCGCGAGGAAGCCCTTGATGTGCGCGTTGCGGAGCGTGAGGCTGCGCCCCGGATTCACCGCGAAGATACGGAATTTCCGCGCGTTTGCTGCTCGCTCGAAGCGCGTCCCGTTGGCCTCGATGACGATCGTCGATTCGATTGCGGGTGTCGCGGTTGGTCCGGCGGCGTTCTCGCGGTCGTCGATGATCGAATCCATCACGAGCAACGCCGAGGAGGGAAAGACGATCGTGTCGTCGCCGCTCCCTGCTTCGCACTCGGTCGCCACCATGTTCCCCGACGCATCGGAGGCCACGCTGTCGTGATACTGCGATGCGTAGATCGCTTCGGGCAGCGAGCATCCTCCAGCACCGCCGATCTTCTGCGTGAGGCTCGTGATGTGGATCGTGTTCGCGTACGTTCCGAACTGCGACGCGGTGATCGCCGTCACGAGCAGGACCGCAGACAACAGTGTGTGCCTTCGCATGCGTACCCCTTTGAGTCGGCTGGCGCGGCTGTACTCGGCCTCGGCCCGACTTCCGATGAAGGCGGGACACTTTCCCCGCACACTTCTTAGATCGGAAAGGGGAAAGAAAAGGCGACAGACTGTCGTCAGAATGGTCGCACGCAATGCTGGTGCCGAAGGGAGTCGGGCTGATGTCGAAGCTTCGAGTCAACGCATTTGGAATCTCCATCGACGGTTTTGGCGCTGGTCCCGATCAAGACCTGGCCAACCCGATGGGGGTCGGAGGAATGGCGCTGCACGAGTGGGTCATCGGCACGAAGACGTTTCACAAGATGGCTGCCGGCTTCGCTGAATCGCTGATCGGCGAGAAGCTCGGCCAAGAAGGTGTCGACGACGACTTCGCGGCGCGCGGATTCGAAAACCTCGGCGCCTGGATCCTGGGGCGCAACATGTTCGGGCCGCTGCGGGGCCCCTGGTCCGACGACAGTTGGAAGGGATGGTGGGGCGAGAACCCGCCGTACCACGTGCCTGTTTTTGTGCTGACGCATCACGCTCGCACGCCAATCGCGATGCAGGGCGGAACAACCTTCTACTTCGTAACCGATGGCATTCACGCCGCACTCGAGCGCGCGAACGACGCGGCACTGGGAAAAGATGTTCGGCTCGGCGGTGGAACTGCCACGGTTCGCCAGTACCTCACGGCCGGGTTGATCGACGAGCTTCACCTCGCGATCGCTCCAGTTCTTCTCGGCCGGGGCGAGTCGCTGCTTGCCGGCATCGATCTGGTGAAGCTTGGATACCGGTGCACGGAGCACGCCGCTACGAAACACGCCACACATGTCGTGCTTACGAAGTAGGCGTCCGCTCCGGGGGACAGGTGCGATGAACGCGCTGGAGCATGTGGCGAGAGATCTGCATCATCATCGCGATCGGCGAGTCGATCGCGCGCGTTCCTTCCTGTCGCAGACAGGATTCCCAAAGTGAACTTCGCGATCGTCGCGACCATCGTGTTGGGCCTGATCGTAGATCAGGAGTGGCCGGCCCATGGGCAAGCCGTGGTGAGCCTCGCGGCTTGGCTGGTGCTTGTCGTGCTCTGGGTGCGCAGCGAGCCGAGGCTTCGCCCTGCTCTCGCTGCGTGCTTGGTGTTCGCCACCGTGGGTGAATTGATTCTGTCCTTGGTCTGGGGGCTCTACGAGTATCGGTTGGGCAACCTTCCGCTGTTCGTTCCGCCGGGGCACGTTCTGCTTTTTTTCCTCGGCACGCAGATCGCTGCGCGCATTCCCAACGGCAGAGAGTGGTGGATCGCGCTCGCGGCCCTGCCGCCGGTTGCGCTCCTTGCCTACAGCGGGCGCGACACCCTCGGCCCGATCCTCTACGCCATGCTGCTCGCCTGCATGTTCCTGTCGCGCTCACGCAAGCTCTACGCGACGATGTTCGTGCTGGCGTTGTCGATGGAACTTTATGGAACGTGGTTGGGAAATTGGACGTGGTCGCGCGTGGTTCCCGGGCTCGGTCTTACCGCGGAGAATCCACCGTTGACTGCCGGCGTCTTCTACTCCGTGCTCGATCTTCTCGTCGTCAGCGTCGTCTCGCGGTGGACATCGCAGCGACTCGCCGGCACGACGACACGCGGTCGTGGAGGAGCTAGATCATCGTGAGAGTGTTGGTGTTTTCTGTTCTGCTGGTATCGACGGCGGCGACGTTGCACGCGGCCGACGAGCGCCCGATCCGCTGTGACGCCGCGAGGCCTTACGTCGGCGGAGCGCTCTACACCGGGCCTGTCGCGCTGCCTCCATCGGACCTGAAGCTCGGCTCGGAGATCGACGACATCAACGCGGGCCAGCTACTGACCGCGTTGCAGGCGTTGCAGTCGGCAACCAAAGCGCCGCTGATGAGTGTGGCGGTTGCCAACGCGCACCTGCGTTGGTCGGCGACTCGCAGCGTGGACGGAGCGGTTTCTACGCAGCGGCTCTACTGCGCCAGAGTCGGGAAGTCGTTCACCGCCGTAGTGGTGCTGCAACTCGTGGAGGAAGGGAAGCCCACCACGCAGCAGCCGTAGCCGGAAGCCATCTGATAGCGCTCAACGACAGGCCGATCATGACCGATCGGTCGGCCGGATCACGCGCGCCTTCAGCTCGCCCTCGCCGCGATGCCCGGCGTTGCTTGGTCGTGTGTGATCGGGCGAGGCCTAGGTTCGAAACCCATCTCGGCGGCGTCGGGACCGAGCGCGGTCGGACACTTCACCAAGTCCTTGGTGAAGAACAGATCCAATGACCAGTCCAAGGCAACGCGCACCTTGCGCTCGAAGCGCGGCAGTTTCGACAGATAGATCGTGCGCCACATCCACCAGGCGACGAAGCCGGAGAACTTGAAGCCAAACACCTTGGCCACACCGGTGCGGCGGCCGATCGCAGCGAGTTGCCCAAGGGTCTTGAATCGAAACGGCTGGGCAGGTTTGCCGTGCAGTGCGGCGACGATGTTCCGGGCGAGCACTTTTCCTTGCCGCGTGGCGTGTTGTGCGGTTGGCGGATAGAAGCCGCCCGCGCCATCCGGGATCTGCGCGCAGTCGCCCAACGACCAGATACCAGGCCACCCTGTGACCTGCAGTGTCTGCTCGACCACCACGCGGCCACGCTCGCGCGGCAGCGGCAGTGTGGCGAGCAGCGGGTTGGGGGAGGTGCCTGCGGTCCAAATCAGGTTCGCCGTTTCGATCGAGGTGCCGTCCGAAAGTTCAACACCTTCGGCGTTCATGCCGCGGACCTTCACGCCGAGTCGAATGTCGACGCCGCGTTTGGACAACGATTCTGCTGCGAACTTGCCGAGGTCGGCGCCAAGCTCAGGCAGGATGTGATCGCCGGAGTGAATCAACACGGTCCGGACATTGGCTGCCGTCAGGTGCGGATAGTGGCGTACCGCTTCGCGCAGGAAATCGTTGATCCCGGCGATCGCTTCCACACCGGCAAATCCACCGCCGGCGACGACGAACGTCAGCATGCGGCGGCGCGTCAGAAGGCAGCACTCGAAATCCGCCTCCTCCAACGCGTCGATCAACCGATTGCGCAGTGCGATCGCATCGCCCAGCGATTTCAGCGTGAACGCTCGTTGGTCAAGGCCGGGCAAGCCCCAGAAGTTGGTGACCGAACCCATCGCCAGAACCAGATGATCGTAAGGAAGGCGATGCGGATGATCGATCTCGACGCCGTGCGTCACCACCACCTCGCGCTTTTCGCAGTCGATCGACTGCACGTTGCCGTTGAAGAAGCGCGCACGCTCGAGAAGCTTGCGAATCGGATTGACGATGTGGGTCAAGTCCAGATCCGAGGCGGCCACTTCGTGCAGCATCGGAGTGAACAGAAAGAAGTTCTCGCTATTGACCAGCGTGATCTCGACGGTTGGGTCGTCGCCGATCAAGCGCTCGAGTTCACGAACCGCGTAGATACCGCCGAAACCACCGCCCAACACGACGATGCGACGTAGCCCGTCGGCGGTGACTTCGGCGGTGCTCATGCGACACGTCGAATCGTGGCGGTAGCGGTGCCCTCACGATGCCTGCCGAAGAAGTAGTCGATCGCCAGTGGCCCAGCGCCGAATGCGGCCAACAGCAGCAGCGTGATCAGAAACGGAACCGGTGTCACGTCGAGCAATCCTGAATCGCTCGTGCCCGTCAGCGCGCCGATGAACGAATCACGATCGGCTGTCAGCAGGGCGACCACCATGGTGCTCGACAGCAGCAGCGAAAACAGCCGCGTTCCGAGCCCGAAGATCAAGGCCCAACCGCCCACCAGCTCGAGCGTGGCGATGAAGGCGGCATTGGCGGCTGGCGCAGGAATGCCGAGCTGCGTGAAGAACTCGACGGTGTTGTCGAAGTGACGCCATTTGCCGAGGCCCGTTTGGGTAAAGGCATAACCGATCACCAAGCGACCCGCCAATGGAGCGATCACCGCACACAGGCCGATCAACTTGCTCCACATCAGCGCTAAACGATCCAGTAGCGACATCAAACCTCCGATGGCCGTTACAGCGCGGCCTGAAACAGTCCTTGTGAGACCCACTCGCGCAGCCAGTTGAACACGCGCTCCTGTACGTCGCGGCCGTCATGAATGGAAAGCGACTCCTCGAGTGCACGAGCCAACGGCACACCCGCCAGCAAGGCTTCGAGCAGGGCGTGCGCGCGACGTCCAATCGCCATGCGTTGGACTCGCTGGTCGCGCCGATAAACCAGCAGCCACGCCGGCTGCGGCCGAATCGGCAGCAGCGGCTCGTCGGCGAGGAACGCCTCGTACGTCAGATTCACCGGGTGACTCAGCGATAGAAAGCGCACCGCAGGAGAGGCCTGCAGACGGATGGTCGGCCAGCGCTCCGAGGGGATCGCGTTGATCTGATCGACAGACAACACCGGCGCGTCGACCGCTTCGCGAACTTGAGAAACAGCCAGCTCCAAGCGCGCCAGGTCGGCGAGAAAGGCGCGCCGTCGCTGCGGCATGCTGGTGTTGGCGGCAATGAAATCGGGGAGACGATCGCCGAACCGCGCCATCGTGAAGGAATGCGACGGGTGCGCGTACGCATAGGCGTGCGTCAGTGCAATGAACTCATCATCGCCCAGCGCCTCGCGCAGTGCGGGATAGTCGTCGGCGAGCACCGACTCGCAGCGCAGCGGGTACATCGCGCGGTAGATCTCTACACGCTGAAGTGGAGTAAGCGTGCGACTGGAGGAAATAGCGCGGTTCAACTCATCGACCTCTGGATGCGACTCCAGTGCGTCGGGAAAGATCACCGCCGACTGCAACAGCCGCTGCAGTCGATCGAACCCAGGCGTTTCAGACGGCATGAGCAAGGAACCCTCCCGGTGCGCCGTGCTCGGCGCGGAACGACAGCGCTTTTCGGGCTTCGGAAACGACCGTCTCCAAGCTCGGAATGTTGGCATCCCACTCCAAGAGCGTGGCTACCGGCCCGGTGCGCGCGAGCAAGCGCGCATACAAGGCCCAGACCGGATCGATCACCGGACCGTCATGTGTGTCCAGCAGGTAGGAACCTCGGTCGTTATGCCCCGCGACATGAACCTGAACCACACGATCGGCAGGGATGGCATCGATATAGGCACCGGCATCGAACCCATGATTGAACGCCGACACGAAGGTGTTGTTGACATCCAAAAGCAGCCGGCAGTCGGTCAGCGCACAGAGCCGGCCGAGAAACGCCTCCTCGCTGAGTGTCGATGCCGTGAACGCGGCGTAGCTCGACGGGTTTTCCAACACCAAGGGGCGCTCGAGAATGTCTTGCACCACACGTACACGTTCCGCGACGTGCATCAGCATTTCTTCTGTGTAAGGGATCGGCAGCAAGTCATGCGTGTTGACTCCAGCCACGCCCGTGAAGCAAAGGTGATCGGAGATCCAGGCGGCGTTGACGCGTCGCGCGAGCGTCTTGATCTTCTGCAGGTACGAAAAGTCGAGCGGATCGGTAGAGCCAATCGACATCGACACACCGTGCATCACGATCGGGTAGATCTCCGCGATCTCGTCCAGCAGCCGCAGCGGGCGGCCGCCGTTGTCGAGGTAGTTCTCGGAGATGATCTCGAAGAACCCGAGCTCGGGTCTGGTCCGTGTGATCTCGGCGGCATGGCGGGCCCGTAGCCCGATTCCGAGTCCCAAGTCTTCGAACGGCGCAGGCTTCATCGTCCCCTCGGATGCGCGATGCGCGGGACAGGTGTCGGGCGATACCTGTCCCGCGTCGAGTTATTTCGCCTTGCAGCCGTTGGTGGAGTTGCAGCCGTTTTGCTCTTTGGTCTTTTCGCTCTTCTCCGCGGCCTTGTTGCCATGACCGTTGCAGCCGTTGGCGGAACTGCAACCGTTGGCCTCACCCTTGGCTTCGGTCTTGGTCTCGACCTTGTGCTGGCCGTTGCAGCCGTTCTGGCCATTGCAACCGTGGCGCTCGGCGTTGGGCGGTTCGACCGAAGGCTTCTCGGCAACCTTCTTGGAGCTACAGCCGGCCGACAAACTGACGCCTGCAATGATCCCGGCGACGGCGGCGCTGATAGCGAGGGACGACGTGAGGCGACGATTCGGGTTGAGCATGAGGGTCTCCTGGTGCCGGCCGTTTTTCGGCGGGCCGTAAGTTCTTGGTTGAGGTGGTTCGTGGCAGCGGGCCTGAGTGTGTGCTGCCCGCCAACGCAGCCTTGGATGCAAGACCGAATCGCACGTTACGAAGAAAACGGGCGAGGACCGAAACCGGCCCTCGCCCGTTCAGAACAGCGGCATGGTAGCGAGAGATTTAGAACGTAATGCCGACCAACGCCTTGACGTCAGGATCCTCGAGCAGGCCGACCTTGACCTCGAAGAACCACGAGTTGCCGCCTTTGAGGCGCGACGCGACGCCCCCGACCGCACTCAACTGCACATCGGTATCGTCATCATCGAACGGGCGGCGCGGTGTGCGCGGAATGTTGTCGAACTTGACGTATTGAAAGCCGACCTCGGCGCCGGCATAGGGCATCCATCCGCCCCAACTCGTCGTGGTGAACTCCCAGTGCGCGCCCAAATTCGCAGCGAGCAACTTGGTGTCGTCGCCGACGCCGAACTCGACGTTGGGTATCAGGCGAAGATGCTTGACCGGTTCACCCAGATCGACATGAAACCCGCCGAAGACCTGATCGGGGTTAGCACTCACGCCGGCACGAAAGCCCCAGCCGAGGAAACCCATTTCTTGCGCTTGTGCGAGCGAGGCGCCTGCGGAAAGCACGACGACAGCCAACAGGCCACGCCAGAGATTGCGGTTGTTCATTGGACTTACTCTCCTTTGTCTTCCTTCGGCGGGCGGGGCAGCGGTTCGGGAGACTCTGCCAACAGCCACGCCATCAGAGTGTAGGCCGCGACGCTGTCCTTGAAGTCGGCGGGAACGACTTTGTCCAACGTGTCGGCTTCGGTGTGGTGATAGTCGAAGTAGTGCGTGCTCTCGATACTGATTCCAACTCCGGGCACTCCCAAGGCGACCATCGGGCCGATGTCGGCACCGGGAGATCCTTTCGCAGGTGTGATCTTGAGTGCAGCAATGGGCGCGAACAGTGTGAGCCAATTGTTGGCGGTGTCCAGGCCTGGCTGCGTGGTGAAGACGCTGAATCCGGTAGGGCGAAACCCTCCCGAGTCGGACTCCATCGCGACCACATGTAGCGTGGCCTCGGCCTTGTGAGTCTGGGAATAGGTCCGTCCGCCATCCAGCCCGCACTCTTCGTTGGCGAACAGGACAGCGCGAATCGTGCGTCGCGGGCGGAGTCCGAGTCGCTTGAGCAAGCTCACCGCTTGCATCGACATCACCACGCCGGCGCCGTCGTCGTGGGCTCCTTGGCCGACATCCCAACTGTCGAGATGGCCGCCAATCAGCACGATCTCCTCCGGTTTCTCTCGGCCGCGGAGTTCGGCCACCACGTTGGCGCTGGGCACGTCGGGGAGTCGCTTCGCCGCCATGGTCAGCGTGACCACAGGAGTGATCCCAGCGTCGCTGAGGCGCTGAAACATCTCGGCATCTTCGATCGAGATCGCGGCGGCGGGGATCGGACTGGTTTTGTCTTCGGACGGATCGATCAACTTCGTGCTGCCGGTGTGAGGCGTGCGCAAGCTGCGAGTGGTGACCGAGCGCACGAGTGCAGCGCGCGCGCCGGCCTTCGAAGCCTCGACGGGGCCTTTCCAGCGATAGATCACCGCGTCGCCATAGGCCTCGAACATGTTGTCTTTGGTCTTCATCGGAAAGTTGAACAGCACGATCTTGCCGCGCACCGCATCGCCCAGCTTCTGGAGCTGATCGAAATCAGCAACCACCACGACCGGCGCCGTGATTCCTCGTTCGCCTGTACCAGGGCTATTTCCAAGGCCGAGCATTGGCAGCGGCCGCGGACCGTTGGGTTGCATCAACAGCAACGACTCGGCGCCGCGTTTCCAGCGTTTGACCATCACAGCCTCGCGGCGCACATCGTCAAGCCCGTCCTTGGTCCAATCGGCGAGCGCCCAATCGATGGCGTGTTCCAGTCCCGGTGTTCCCGTGAAGCGATTGCCCACGCGATCGCAGAGAGCGGTCAGCCGCGCCCAGCCCTGCTCGTCTTGCCGTGCTGCAGCGATGATCTTGTCGGCAGCCTGCTTCATCTCGGGGGAAACGGATGGAGAGGCGCTTGGTTGCGCTGGTTTCGCAGATTCGGCCGCTGGCGGCGCGGTATCTGCCTCGCGCGAGGGTTTGTTGCAGGCAGAGAGCACCGCAAGACAGACAGCAATGAGGCCTAGACGACTAGCGAACACGACGCATCCTCCGCGAGATACAACACCGCGGCGTTATAACGCGGGAGCTCACGCACGCCAACAGCCAGACGGCGATCGATTCGACGATTCAGGCTTTGGCGCCGGGAAGATGCAGACAACAGAAGCCCGCCTCATTGGTGATCGATCCCGCGACCCAGCCGTCGATTCGCAGCGCCTGCGGGCGTCGCGTCAGCCCCTCGGGAGCCGGCACTGAATCGCCGGCCCAGGCCCGCGCGGCCGCCTCGAAGCTCAACTCCACCACGTTTCGTGTGATTTCAGGACCGAGGGCGCGCAACGCGGTGGTGGTTGCGCGCGGTCCCGTGCGCGTGACTGCACGGCACGCAGGCCTGGCGCGACGACGCGCAGTCGATCCAGTGGCAGGTCGTCGACCTTCGCCGGCAGCCGCCGGCGCAGCCAAAGGTCTCGGCCACGTGGGATCACATCGAACGACTCCAGCGTTTCCAGCGGTACGCCGAAGTCGTCATGGAACACACGACGCACGACCTCCGCGGCGCTGAGATCGTGAGCCGATCGTTCGATCTCACGCGATTCGCGCCGCTTGGCGTTCTTGGTCGAGGTGGGGGAT
Organism: Acidobacteriota bacterium; assembly: GCA_046331425.1. Classification (GTDB taxonomy): domain Bacteria; phylum Acidobacteriota; class Polarisedimenticolia; order J045; family J045; genus JANNUT01. Next base: position 4,845 of record JAXLQU010000025.1, on the reverse strand, counting down.
TTGCTCAACAGCGCGACGAAGAATCCCCACGAGCCGCCGTGATGTGGAAATACACGGCGGGCGCGTTGCATTCGGCTACCGAACTGCGCGCCGCTCCAGCTCTCGATCCCCGCCAATCCGGGGAAGTTCGCCGGTAGCGATTCGATCCAGGTGTCATCGCGTTGGTCGAGCACCTCGCTGAGCACGGCTTCATTTTCTTCCGGAGCGAACGCGCAGGTGGAGTAGAGCAGCCGCCCGCCCGGCCGCAGCAGATCGAGCGCGCGTTGCAGTAGACGCCGCTGCAACGGCGGGTTGAACGACAACTGATCTATTCCGCGGGGCTCGAAGCGCGGGGAAGGAATGCGAAATGTCCCTTCGCCCGAACAGGGAGCATCGAGCAAGATCGCATCCACTGTTCCAATCGCCGGCATGCTGCTGGAATCACCAGCCACCACCACCGCAGACGAAACAGCATTGCGCGAGAGCGTCAAGACCAGTGGCCCGGTGCGGCCGACAACCGCATCGCCGGCGATCAGGCGCGCGCGATCGTTGGCCAAGAGCGCGAGATAGAGCGTCTTGCCACCGGGAGCTGCGCACAGATCGAGCAGCCGCTCACCGGCGCGAGGCGCCAACGCCAGCGGCGGAAGTGCGCTGCTGACCCCTTGTGGATGAGCAAACCCGAAGATCACCTCCGGCAGCGTGCCGGCTCCCACACTGACCTTCGCTCTGAGATGGTGCGGCGCCCAATCAAATCGTTGGCTTTTGATTTCGCGCGCGGACAAGAGCGACATCACGTGTTCGACCGACACACGCCCCGGAGGGACCAACAGGTCGACGGGCGGAGCCTCCTCCAGAGCGGCACGAAATGCCGCAGCGTCGTCCAGCAGCGGCTCGTAACGCTGGAGCCAAGCAAGCGACTGGTCGATTCGTTCCTGGCGTCGTGAGTTGCGATCCATGGCCGGCGCACGATACCGCCCGACGGGCGGTCGTGCCTGAGGAATTGCATGAATCGCTCGATGGATGCATCGTCTCCCGGCGCTCAGATGGTGGAGGCCTGGATGCGATCGATCGTTCAAATGCTCGTGGCGGTTTCGCTCGCCGGCAGCGTCGTTCATGCCGACGATACCTGGACGCGGGTTCACTGCGCCTTGGACAAGCCCGACGGTGCGTCGACCGAGGCCTCGTATACGGTCCTGGCCGGCCCCGCCGAGTCGCGCATGCAACGCACGCGCGTGCTCTACAACACACTGGGTGGACGTCAGTTGGTGGCCGATCTCTCCTTCAAGCGCTCGGCAGATGGGAAGCCGGGCGATAGCCGCTGGATGAACATGTACCTGCTTCCGGGCGGTCGTCATTTGAATATCTCGATCGTGGCGCAGCATCTGGACGTCTATCTCGACGGCGAGGCACTCCAAACGCTCGACCTGGCGAAGGCGGCCGAATCGATCGGCGAGTTTCAACAGTTGCGAGAGTTGCTGCCTCCAAGCCTGCTCCAAGCGGTTCGTGAACTGGCGCTCACCGGCGAGGCCCTCGAGCCGGCGTTCCGAACCGAGGCCCAACTTCTGCTCAAGACAGTCTTGGCGGGCGATGACGAGTTGGAGGACCTGCCGACGCTGGTTCGTCGCGTAGAACTGCCGCTCGCGCCGTTGAGCTCAGATGCTCGCCCCACGAAGGCCGAAGAGGCTTTTGGTGTGCTGTTCAAGGCCGAATAGTAGGTCGCAGTTCGGCCATGTCGCTTCTGTTTTGACTTAGTCCAGTGGCTAGGTTACGGTCCTCCCGCCGGATCGATTCGATCCGGGGAGACGACACCATGAACGAGGCTCGCACCCAGATGGCCGCTGCACGGCGCGGCGAGATCACGCCTCAGATGCGCCGGGTTGCAGAGCGCGAGAGTCTTTCCTCCGAGTTGGTGCGCAGTGAGTTGGCGTCCGGCCGGATGATCATTCCCGCCAACATCAACCACCTTGCACTCAAGCTCGACCCCACCGGAATCGGCAAAGCGGCCACGGTGAAAATCAACGCCAATATCGGCAACTCGGCAGTGACGTCGAACGTCGACGAAGAGTTGGAAAAGCTGCGCGTGATCGAAAAGTACGGCGCCGAAACCTTCATGGATCTGTCCACCGGCGGCGACATCCCCCAAATCCGCAAAGCGCTGATTGCAGAGAGCACGATCCCGATCGGCACCGTACCGATCTACGAGGCGCTGACGCGGGTCAAGAGCCTCGAAGACTTGAGTGAGGATCTTCTGGTCGAAGTGGTCCATGAACAGGCCGAGCAAGGCGTCGACTACATGACGATCCATGCCGGCGTGCTGATCGAACATATGCCGCTGATCACCGGCCGCGTCACCGGTATCGTGTCGCGCGGCGGCTCGATGATGGCCGGCTGGATGGTTCATCATCACAAGCAGAATCCGCTGTACACCGCGTATGACCGCATCCTCGAGATTGCTCGCAAGTACGACGTTACGATGTCGCTCGGCGACGGCCTGCGCCCTGGCTGCACACACGACGCGTCGGATGCGGCTCAATTCGCCGAGCTGGATGTGCTGGGCGAATTGACGGCCCGCGCTTGGGACAAGGGTGTGCAGGTGATGGTCGAAGGCCCTGGTCATGTGCCGATGGATCAAATCAAGTACAACGTCGACCGACAGCAACGCGTCTGCGCCGAGGCGCCGTTCTACGTGTTGGGGCCACTGGTTACCGATATCGCGCCCGGTTACGACCACATCACGTCGGCAATCGGCGCTGCGATGGCCGGCTGGTACGGCGCCAGCTTGCTCTGCTACGTGACCCCCAAGGAGCACTTGGGCCTGCCGAATGCAGAAGATGTGCGCAACGGAATCATCGCTTACAAGATCGCTGCTCATGCCGCCGATTTGGCACGTCACCATCCGAACGCGCGCAAGCGCGATGACGCGCTTTCACGCGCCCGCTATACGTTTGACTGGAAGACCCAGTTCGCGCTCTCGCTCGACCCTGATCGCGCGCGCGAGTTTCACGATCAGACGCTTGAGCCGGAGTACTTCAAGACCGCAGAATTCTGCTCGATGTGTGGGCCCAAGTTTTGTTCGATGAAAATCAGTCAGTCGGTCGATTCGTTCAACACGCACTCGACCATCGACGGCCTGACAGAGGATGAATCGTCACAGTTGCCGCCCGTGCCGCAGGGACTTCGAACCGCACGCTAGCGGTGCACCGAGGCACAGGCCCCGACCAGCAGCATCACAGACCAAACCATCCACAGGGGCGACCTAACGGTCGCTCTTGTCTTGTCCGGTGGATGTCGCGTCGGAACGATCCAGTGAAGTCAGCAAGTTGCGCGACGCCCGGTCGCCCCATGCCGCGCCTCGCGCGAGTATTTGCCGGGCGGCGTTGCGTTGTCCCGACTGCATCAGCGCCAAGCCGAGGGGCGCGTAGGAGCGAGCGTCGCGAGGGTCGGCCGATTGTGCACGCTGCAGGCTGGCGAGCGCTTGTGCCAACTGCCCAGCCTTGGCTTGCGCCACGCCGATCGAAATCCATGGCGGAGCCCATCCCGGCGCAACCTCTGCCGCGTGTTGCCAGGCGGCGAGCGCTGCTTCCGTGTCGCCGCTGCGCTGTCGCCACGAGCCAAAGTCCATCCAAGCCAAGGCGTGACGAGGGGCCAACGCCACGGCCCGTTGCAAATCGGGCCCTGGGTCTTGACTGCGTGCAGCTCGGCGGAAGAGGGCTTCGGCATCGTCAGGCCGCACGGCCAACACCTCATTCCAATCGGGAGGCTCGAACGGCTGCAATACACCCGAGGACGCGGTCGGCGCCCAAACGCGACGCACGATCGCAGCCCAACGCTCGGCCGACCACAGGGGAGCGCGAGTCAGCAATGTGACGTCGCGATACAGCGAAGCAATCTCGCGATCAGCGATTTGATTCTGTTGGGTGAGAACACTGCTGAGGTAGCCGCGTGGAAGATTGCGAAAGAAGTGACCGATCCGCCACGGATGAAGTGGCTCAACGCCGGCGACGCGCCGGATGTGATCGATGGACAACGGATCAGCCTGCGCCATCGGCAATCGTGCGAGCAGAGGATCGCAAAGCGCGGCGCGATCGATCACCGTCACACTTGGCCCGGCGTAGAAACCGACGACTCCGACTGACTGCTCGATCAACACAGACGCGTGCGTCGCGCGTGCGATGTCGCCCGAGAGCCGCGCATCGACACTCGGCCGAGTCCAGCCCGGCGCTCCGTTGAACAGGCCCGCGCTGGCAAAGTAGTTGCGGCGCTCATCGGCGATCCCGCTGCGATCGATCAACGTGTCGGAGCTGGGCGCGAATAGGCCAGCGGCAACGATCAAAAGCCAACTCCAACGGGTCAACCGGTGTTCGATCGCATCGGATAACCGAGCCAGACATACCACTGCCAAGAAGAACGGCGCTGTCAGGAATCGCCCGGCCATGAAGTCGCCGCCGACGCTCACGGTGTAGGCAAGATGCAAGACGACACCGATCATCAAGAGTCGCTCGCCTGTGCCGCCGCGCGATCCAACCACAAAAAGAGCCAGCATGATGCCGAGCAGCGTGGCCGGATCGTGATGCAACGAGACCGCGAGATAACGCAGACCCTGCGCCGAAAGTTCATGAGCGGGAAGCCCGCTCTGCAACTTGGCGAGTGCCGTATTGGGCAGCACGCTTCCGTAGTAGATCAAAGAAAAGCTGGACCAGATGATCAGCGGTGTCATGCCGATCACGATCTGACCCCCTGCTCGCCACGACTTGCAACGTGTCATCAGCCAAATCAGTGTCGGGCCGATCAAGCAGGCCAGATCGAGGCGAGTCAACAACAAAAGCGACGCGAGCAGCGACGGTAACCACAGCGGCGCCTGCCGGC
>JAXLQU010000024.1:0-55141 GCA_046331425.1 Acidobacteriota bacterium | reverse complement strand
TCGATTGATCGCGTTGCTGCTGGACGTCGACGACATTCGTCAACTGACGTTCTGACAACACTCGCGGGGCCGAGCGGACTCGACCCCGCAAGAGCGTCGCTCAGCGCTTGTTGGCTCCGAACATCGACGGGTACAACACCCCGGCAATCGCGGCTCCTAAACACGGCGCCACCCAAAACAGCCACAACTGTTGCAATGCCCAGCCACCGACGAAGATCGCAGGTCCAGTGCTGCGTGCGGGATTCACGGACGTGTTGGTGACCGGAATGCTGATCAGGTGAATCAGCGTCAGCCCCAGCCCGATCGCGATCGGTGCAAAACCTTTCGGGGCGCGATCGTCGGTGCTTCCCAGGATGATCATCAGGAACGCGAATGTCATGACCAATTCGCAGATGAACCCTGCGCCCATCGAATACTGGCCGGGTGAGTGCTCGGCGAAACCGTTGCTGGCGAAGCCGCCGGCCAAATCGAAACCAGCTTTGCCGCTGGCAATCAGGTACAGGACTCCGGCCCCCAAGATTCCGCCGACAACCTGCGCAATGACGTACGGCACGAGTTCACCAGCGGGATGACGCTTGCCCACCACCAACCCGACGGTGACCGCCGGATTGAGATGACAGCCCGAGACGTGGCCGATCGCGAACGCCATCGTCAAGACCGTCAATCCGAATGCAAACGAAACCCCCAACAATCCGATACCGACATCGGGAAATGCCGCGGCCAACACCGCGCTGCCGCAACCTCCCAAAACGAGCCAGAAGGTGCCGAATACCTCGGCACCCAAACGATTCATCAGTGGCATGTCAACCTCCAGTCCCAGTCCCGCGGCGGACTATATCAAGATCCCTCGACCCTCATAGCGCGCTAGGCGTCGCGATGCACTGTCGCCGGTGAGAACGCGGGCAAGCAGACGGCGATGTATTCGGCCCCTTCCGGTTCCGGCGTGCTGTAGCGCACCCATTCGCCAGCGTGCGTCACCACAGCTTGGCCGGCGCGTACCTCCAGTACCTGTTGCTCGCTCTCCACACGCAGCATGCCGCGCAGCACGATGGTGTATTCGTCGAACTCGGGGCTCTGTCCGGGCTCGATCCAACCAGACGGACTCTGCATCCGCGCCACGCTCAGAGCCGCGGTGCCGGTGTTGACGCGGCCGATGTATTCCTCGATCCGCTTGGGCTTGTTGCCTGCCGCTTCGATCACAACCGGTTTCTCGATGAGTGTCGGCATCGGTTACCTCAACATCTTCCAGGCTTTGGTCCAACGACCGGCGCGGATCCCATCGTCGATCCACAGCATTGCCAACGGCTCGAGCAGCCGCGACGCGTCGATACCGCCGCAATCGATGGCTGTCCAGCCGAACGTCTCGCAGATCCCGGCCACAGTTCTCTTGGCGGCAGCATCCTCGCCGCACAGAAACATGTCGGGCGGACCGCCGGCGAACTGCGGCTTGTACATCAGCGCGGCGCCCACCGTGTTGAAACATTTCACGACCTTGCCGTCCGGGATCCAACGCTGCACCTGCTCACCTCCGGAATCGGTGAACCCAAGCGCCAGTTTGGGCGCGCTTCCAGGTGCGACCGCCAGAGGATTGGTGGCGTCGATCACGATCTTGCCCGCCATCAACTTAGGATCCGCCAGCCAGATCGCGTTCTCTGTTCCACTCCACGCGGTGGCCAAGACGATCAGCTCTCCGAACAGCGCGGCGTCGCCAAACAGGCCGACAGCAGCTTTTGCGCCGATCGACTTCGCCCAACTTTGCAACTCGGGCTTGGCCGGTTCGCGCGTACCGAGCTTGACGTCGTGCCCTTCGCCGATGAAGGCTCGGCTGAGTTGCTGACCGACATTGCCGCTACCGAGGATTCCAATTCTCATGTTCCCTCCCGCCACCTCTTTCAAGGAAGCTCGACGCATGCTGGATCGGAGACTTGAATGACGCAATCCATGGCGCTCCGCGTCAGCGTTGCATCACGCAGGTCTCATTCGTCCGCCAGGCGCGCGATCGCGTCGCCGCTGAGTCGATAGACCGTCCACTCGCTCATCGGCTTTGCGCCGAGGCTCTCGTAAAAACGAATTGCAGGCTCGTTCCAGTCCAACACGGCCCACTCGAATCGTCCGCAACCGCGCTCGACCGCGAGTTGCGCCAAGTGCACGAGCAACTGCTTGCCAACCCCACGACCGCGCCAGGCCGGATCGACGAACAGATCCTCGAGGTACAGGCCACGGCGTCCTACGAAGGTCGAGAGGTTATGAAAAAACAGCGCAAAGCCGATCGGCTCATCGCTGGCCCAAGCGATCACCACCTCGGCGTTGGCCTGAGGTCCGAACAGGCTCTCGTGCAGTAACGACTCGGTGGCAACCACCTCATGCGCGAGCCGCTCGTACTCTGCTAGTTGGCGAATCAGCGCCAGCACAACACCGAGATGTTCCGGTTCAGCTTTTCTCAACTCGATCTGGGTGCTCATGGTTTCTCCGCGAACGATCGTATCCTTGCACGCCTCCGATGGCGCCCACATCCTCGCATCGCACACCGCTGTCACTACTCATCACTGGCCTCGCTGGTGCCTGGAGTGCTGCCCAGGAAGAGTCGCGGCGCCCCGGGGAACGCTGGGGGCTGATCTTGATGGTTGCATCGGCAGCGTCGTTTGCCTTGATGGCGGCACTCGCCAAGAAGATGCTCCCCGACACACCGACTCAAGCGGTCGTGCTCTCGCGCAGCCTACTGATGACCGCGATCTTCGTGGTGGCCGCACGTCGACAACACCTTCCGCTGATTGGATCCCGACCGGCGGTCCTGTTGCTGCGAGGATTGCTGGGTTACTGCGCACTGTCTTGCTATTTCTACTCGGTCCAACACTTGCCGCTCGGCGACGCGGTGTTGTTGCAGTACAGCCATCCGTTGTTCATCGCTGCGATTGCGCCGTGGTTTCTGAAGGAACGCACGTCGCGCAGTCATTGGCCGCTGGTTGTGGTTGCGACGATTGGCGTGGCGCTGATCGTGGGGCCGTCGGGCGATCTTCGTGGTCAGGCCTTCGTGGGGCTGCTCGGCTCGGCGTTCGCGGGGCTGGCCTATATGGCGGTGCGACAACTCTCCCGCTCCGAACATCCGTTGACGATCTTGATTTGGTTCCCTGCCGCCTCGATCCCCTTCTCGTTGGTCGCTTCGATCGCAGTCGGGCGGGCGGCCCTACCGCGCGGTTGGTTCGACGTGATGGGACACCTGGCGGTGACGGCAACGGCATTGATCGGGCAGTGGACACTGACTCAAGGGTTGGCGCGCGTCGCCGCCGCCCGCGCGACCGCCGTGACCATGACCGGGCCGGCCTTTGGTTTGTTGTTCGGCCTGATGTTGTTCGGCACGGTTCCCACCGCTTGGTCGCTGTTGGGGACTGCCATCGTGACCATGGCGCTGGTGTTGCTGACCAGAAGCCCATCGCCGGTCCCGGTCGTTGCCGATCACAAACGGCACTGATCGCCGATAAATCGTCGATAGGGTGGCTCATCGCCGGACCCCTATAATCCGCCGCATGTTTCGAAGACTGTTGGTTGCCAATCGCGGAGAGGTCGCGGTCCGTGTGGCGCGAACCTGCCGCCGACTCGGGATCTCTCCGGTCGCTGTTTATTCCACCGCCGATGCCGGCGCTGGGTGGTTGTCGCACTTCGATGCGGCGGTGTCGATCGGTCCGGGGCACCCAGGCAAGTCCTATCTGAATCAGTCTGCGGTGCTGCAAGCGGCGGTTCAGGTCGATGCGCAGGCGTTGCATCCGGGATGGGGTTTTCTGTCTGAAAACGCGTTGTTCGCGACACGTGTCCAGCAACTCGGGATCGCCTGGGTTGGTCCAACACCCAACTCGATTCGACGCATGGGGGACAAAGCACTCGCCCGCGAAACCGTGAAATCGCTCGGATTGCCGACGATTCCTGGTTCGGATGGGTTGCTGCTGGACGCTAAGCAAGCACGAGCGCTGGCCGAGTCGATCGGTTATCCGGTGTTGCTCAAAGCCACCGCTGGGGGTGGCGGGAGGGGAATGCGCGTCTGTCGCAGTGCTGCCGATGTCGATGCTGCATTCGCAGCAGCATCGGGCGAGGCAGCAGCGGCGTTCGGCAACGCCGGTCTGTATCTCGAGAAGTTCGTCGAGCGTGGGCGGCATATCGAGTTTCAGGTGATGGGCGATCGCTTCGGCAAGGTGCTGCACTTCGGTGAGCGCGAATGCTCGGTGCAGCGCCGCCATCAGAAGTTGATCGAGGAAGCGCCGAGCCCGGTGATCGATCGCGAGACGCGCGTTCGGTTCGGAGCACAACTTTGCGCTGCGCTGTCGCGACTGGGTTATGTGGGTGCCGGCACGATCGAGATGCTGCGCGCCTCCGATGGCGCCCTCTACTTCATGGAGATGAACACGCGCCTGCAGGTCGAGCATCCGGTCACTGAAGCGATCTGCGGCGCGGACTTGGTGGAGTTGCAGTTGCGTGTCGCCGCGGGGGAGCGCCTCGCGTTGGAGCAAGACCAGATCGAATGGTCGGGGCATGCAATCGAAGCGCGCTTGAACGCCGAGGAGGTGGCCGACGACTTTCGTCCCTCGCCCGGCACCATCACGCGGTTCGATCTTCCGACCGATCGTGGCCCAGGCAGCGTGCGCGTCGAGACACACATCACCGCGCCGGCCGAGGTCCCGCCTTTCTACGACTCGTTGGTGGCCAAGGTGATTGCTCATGGGGCGACACGAGCCGACGCGATCGCAACCTTGAAGAAGGCGTTGGCGAGCGCTCGGATCGAGGGCGTTCCAACCTCTATCCCAGCGCATCTGGCGGTGCTCGATGCGCCCGCCTTCATAAGCGGTCAGTACGACACGGACCTGCTGAGCACGCTCGACATGTCCGGGAAGAGGAGTTGACGTGGCGCGCCTGGCCTTACACCCGATCGGTTCTGCGCTGAACGCAGCGGCGGCCGCCGCCAATCGCGAGGCGATGAAACCGCACATCAAACGCCTGCTCGACAAGCGCGACGCGGTGCGCGCCGGCTGGGGCGCGAGTTACGTCGAACGAGTTCACAAAAAGGGCAAGCTCACCGCGTGGGAGCGAATCGAACGGTTGATCGACAGCGCGAGTCGACCGCTCGCTGTCGGAACCCTGGTCAATGACGGCGACCTGTTCGGGCCGGAACAGCGGCCCGCACCGGGTGCCGGAGTGGTCACCGCGTGGTGCCGGATCGCCGGCCGCTGGACGATGGTGATCGCCAACGACAACACGGTCGCGAGCGGATCGTGGTGGCCTCGCACACCCGAAAAAATCGAGCGCGCGCAGGAGATGGCGCTGAAGTTGCGCGTGCCGGTGATCTATCTGGTCGATTGCTCCGGGCTATTCCTCCCTGAACAGGCCAAGAGTTTCCCCGGACGTACCGGCGCGGGCGCGATCTTCAAGATGAACTCGAAGCTTTCGGCGGCAGGTGTACCGCAAATAGCGGGCGTGTTCGGCGATTGCATCGCCGGCGGCGGCTACATGCCGATCATCAGCGATGTCGTCTATATGACCGAGCAGGCGTACATGGTGATCGCGGGCGCTGCGCTGATCAAAGGTGCGAAGTCGCAGAAGATCACGTCGCTCGATATCGGCGGCCCTGATGTTCATGTGCATCTTTCGGGTTGCGCGGATCATCGCGCCCCCGACGATGAAACGTGCCTCGACTCGATTCGACGCGAGATCGAGAAGCTGCCGAGCACAGCGATCGATTACTACCGGCGCGACGCCGAGTCGGCGCCGCCGCGGTTTGCTGCCGAAGAGTTGAGTTCGGTGTTCCCTTCCGATCACCGCTATGCCTACGACATGCACGACGTACTGGCCCGGCTGCTGGATGACTCACTGTTTCGCGAGGTCTTTCCGCACACCGGGCGCGAGATGATCTGTGGCGTGGGGCGTGCTGCCGGCTTGTGGGTGGGATTGATCGCCAACAATCCGCAGCTCACCAACCACCCGTCGATCCGCGGTGAAAAACGTCCGGGCGGAATTTTGTACAAGGAAGGGATCGCAAAGATCAGTCAATTTGCACGGGCTTGTAACGACGACGGCATTCCGCTGATCTGGCTGCAAGACATCAGCGGGTTCGACATCGGTACCGAGGCGGAGAAACAAGGATTGCTGGGGTACGGGTCATCGCTGATCTACACCAACAGCACCACGACTGTCCCCACATTGACGGTGCTGTTGCGAAAGGCTTCCGGTGCCGGCTACTACGCGATGGCCGGTCTGCCCTACGACCCCGTCATGCAGTTGGCCACGCCGCTGACGCGCTTGGCCGTGATGGACGGACGCACGCTGGCGATCGGTGCCTACCGTACCAAGTTGGACGACGACTTCAACATCGTGGCCGACAGCGCCGACGAGCGCGAGAAGATCCGGCGCGGGATGCAGGAAGTGGAAGAGTCGATCGCCGGCGACATGGATCCGCACAAATCGGCTCGCCAAATGGATGTCGACGAGGTGGTGCTGATGGACGAGTTGCGCGAGTGGATCGCCGCGTTCACCGAAATGTCATATCAGTCGACAGGGCATCGCACCGTTCGCAACCCGCGCATCTGGACGATCCACGACCTGATCGTGCTCACCGACGAACCGCGTTGAATCGCTCTGAACATGCAACGGCGTGGTGCTGTTTTTTTTCTCGCACGCGTCGGGTTTGTGTGCGTTGCGTCTGTTAGCATGCAGCACCCGATGCATTACATCGCTCGCCTTCGCCACGGAGCCGATGCATGTCTGAAAAGCGAGATGTGACCCTACAGAAGTGGATGCTCGAGAACGACGATTTCATGGATCGACTCGGGCAGGCTGCCGCTCGCCGAATCCGTGATTCCGTACTCGAACGCGGCGAGGTCGATTGGGAAGAGGTCATCTCCGGCCTGTCGCAAGACATGCAACGTGAGTTGAACTGGTTCTCGCCCCGCAATCACGCTTGAGTGTTGTCGTCGGTGTAACCTTCGCGCCGTGAGTGACACACTCGAACTGCTCGCCGAACACCAACCCGATGGAAGCGTCGTGCTGATGAGCCCTTCGCCGGGTCGAGTGCGATTCGCCCGCAAGGGGGGTGAGGTACTGGTCCCCGGCAGCGCGGTGGGTGTCTTGGTCATCGATCAGCGCTCGTTTCACCTTCTCGTGCCGGCCGGTGTTCATGGCCAGTTGGCCGAGACGTTGCCCGAGCATCCGTGGGTCACATGCGGTTACGGTTCGCCGCTGGCATCGGTCTCCCCGTACATGGGCCGAGCCGATGCGACTGACGCCGCGATCTCTGCCGACGCGGCGTCTCGCGGATGTGTGGTTCGGGCACCGAGTCACGGCACGTTCTATCGCTCTTCGGGGCCTGGTCAACCGAACTTCGTCGAGGTGGGTCAGAACGTAGCGGCTGGACAGACGATCGGGTTGGTCGAGGTGATGAAGTGCTTTTCACCGATCGGATTCGAGCCCCCCCACGGCGTCGAACGAGGCGTGGTCCGAGAGATCCTGGCGGGCGATGGGGTCGAGGTCATGGCCGACCAACCGCTGGTACGAATCGACCCCCTCTGACGTCCCGTCGCCTCCCGTTCACGGCACCCCTAACTCTTTGGTTTCTTGCTGGCCCGCGGTGGCGGACTCCATAATTTCTCGCAGTTGGGCCGGTAGTGCGTGCCCGGTGGGCCAGAGACAAAGGCGAGAAAAGTTCTCGCTCCCCCCGACGCGCGGTATCCGGTTGTACCTGTTACCAGCGCCTGTTGCTGGGGTAACGAGAAAGGTCGGTAGGCAATGGCTCAAGGCAAAGTGAAGTGGTTCAACGATGCAAAGGGGTACGGATTCATCAGTCAGGACGGGGGCAAGGACGTTTTCGTCCACTACAGTTCAATCACCGGGTCGGGCTTCAAGACCCTTGCCGAAGGTGATGCCGTCGAGTTCGATCTGGTCGACGGGCCCAAGGGTCAACAGGCGAGCAATGTTCGCCGCGTTGGCAACTAGCCTCACTGCTCTCTCCAAAGCCTAGTGAGCGCCCCGGCCATGGTCGGGGCGCTCTTCTTTTTTCCCACCGTGTACTCCCGACCGGGTCGAGACGAAAAAAATCTACGATCGGCTTTCGAGGTGCGTAGATTCCGAAGCGTCCTTCCGCGGGAGAGAGAGATCGATGAGGCAACCAGGGCTGCTCGGGGTGGTGGTGTGCGTTGGATTGGCAGTCGGTTGCGGGTCGGTGCATCGACAGCAAGGCCGTGTGGTTTTGCCAACTCCGCAGGCGCCGCTCGAAGCGGGGGAGCAGGCCGAGCTCGAGGGCGATATTCCTGACTCCAAACCGGTGATCCGCTTCGAGCCGGCCTCGCAGCCGCAACGCAGCGATGGCCCTTCGGGCGGGAATGTTCGCGCGAATCAAGACGCCAGCGGCTTCGATCAAAACGAAACCACGGTGGCGATCAACCCCGCCAACCCCAACTGGATCGTGGGTGGCGGAAACGACGCGCGCCTCGGCCGCTACACGGCGGCGTACTACTACAGCAAGGACGGAGGGCACACCTGGAGCGATGGTGCCGCGCCCTACCAGCAGTACTCCACCCAAGCCGACCCGACCGTGGCCTACTGCGCCGATGGCACCGCACTCTTCGCGTACCTGGACTACAGCGGCGGTGCTTTCACGCCGCATCGCTTCATGTCGACACGCTCTACCGACGGTGGCGTGACCTGGGGAACGCCGGGAATCATCTTCGCTTCATCCGGTTCTCCGTTCGCCGACCGCCCGTACATCACATGTGCACAAGCAGCAGGCACCAATCAAAACCGCGTCTACGCCTCATGGACCAATTTCCCAAACGCGTTCTCTTCAGGAACGGTGCGAGTCGCCTTCTCCGACGATCGCGGCGCTACCTGGACGGGCGCAAAGAACGTTTCTTCCGCCGGTGCGCAGGGTTCGATGCCTGCCGCCGGAAAGAATGGCGTTGTCTATGTGTTCTTTCAGGCAGGCAGCAGCATCCAGTTCAACAAGTCCACAAACGGCGCCGGGACATGGGGAACGGCCGCGACAATCGCCACCTATTCGTCACTGAGTGATCCGAACTTCCGCCGGCCAACGTATCCCAGCGGTGCTGTCGATAACTCGGGCGGCCCGTTCGATGGAACCGTTTATGTGGTGTGGCACAGCGCCATCAACGGCGACGCGGATGTGTTTCTCTCACGCAGTGTGAATGGTGGCACGACCTGGTCGCCTCCGATTCGTGTTCACGACGATGGTGTCGGCAATGGCCGCGATCAGTTCATGCCGTGGGTATCGGTCGACGAGAAGGGCACCGTTGCGGTGAAGTTTTTCGATCGCCGTGACGATCCAAACAACATCCTGCAGCACATCTACGTGGCCACATCTCACGATGGCGGTCAGACGTTCGAGAACGAACGCGTCTCCGACGTCGCCTCCAACAGCACGCTCACCGGGTTTCTGGGTGACTACTCGGCCATCTCAGCGCGTTCAGGCAAGGCAATCCCGCTGTGGAGTGATCTTCGCGCCGGAACCGGCGAGGAAGATGTCTTCATCGATATCTACAAGATCTATTCGTACGACAAGGTCACAAATGTGCGCTTCACCGACAAGAACACGGTGACGTTCGACGACCAGGAACCACGCACCGGAGCGGGCAGTGTTTACGACATCGTGCGCGGTGACACAGCCGATCTGGCGAGTGCCAGTCGTGCGTCTTTGGCTAGTTGCGAGCGCGAGAATCTCGCTGCGCCCCCAGCCGCGGTTGCGGGCATTCCACCGGTGGGCCGCGCGTGGTACTACCTGATTCGCGCGCAAGGGACACGCGGTGACGGCAGCTTCGGCACCTCGACACCCCGGCCGGATCCGCGCGAGTCGTTCGACGGGACTGCCGTCTGCGGGCCGTAAATCTGCCGCGCGAACTTGCTGCGACTACAGCGGCACGATCGCGCGCGGATCGGTGAGTGCCACGAGTTGCATTCCGAACGCTCGATGCGCGGCCTCGCTTGTGAGCACCTCGCTCGGGTCACCCTCGGCGACGCAGCGCCCACGATCCAAAAGCAGCGCTCGCGTTGCGCCGCGCGGCGCGAGAACCACGTCATGCAACGACAGGATCACCGCAGCGCCACTCGCCGCCAACCCGCGCACCAAATCCATCACAGCGCAGGCATGACCGACATCCAGCGCAGTGGTCGGCTCGTCGAGCACCAACAGCGGCGTCTCCTGTGCAATCGCTCGGGCCAGATGTGCGCGACGGCGCTCGCCACCCGAAAGCGTGGCCAACGGGCGCGATCGCAGATGCGTTACATCGGCTCGCTCCATCGCGGCGCTAACCGCTCTTCGATCTTCGGGTCCGAGTGGCTGTAGTGCGCCGGCATGTGCGTAGCGGCCGAGGCGAACCACGTCCTCGACGGTCGGTGAAAACGGTGTCCACGTTTCTTGCGGGAGATACGCCAACTCTCGCGCGATGGCGCGTCGTGACAACGACTCGTGCGATCTTCCGCTCAGCTCGATCTGGCCTTGGTAGCTGAGGATCCCGGCCAAAGCGCGCAGCAGCGTCGTCTTGCCTGACCCGTTGGGCCCGACGATCGCCAACACATCGCCGCGAGCCACACTCAACGACACGTTATCGAGTACACGCCGGCCGCCGAGTTCGACGCACAAGCCGACCGCTCGAAGCAGAAGGCCGGACGGGATTTGCTTGGCCGTGCTCACGGCCGAGAGTGTCGCACTACTGCTGACTTGCGTCGTCGGAACTCGAATCGGACTCGTTCTCTCCCAGCGCTGCTCCGACCTCTTTGGCATGCAGATCGGTCGCGCTCTTCATGTTCTTCATTCCAGGGAGCGAGCGGACATCGCCGGTCGCGGCGGCAGGACCGGCCTGTTTGACCGACTGCCAGTTCTTGGCAGCCAGCACCAGTACGATCACCACGACCACGATCAAGACCAAGACCCCGAAACTTCCACGCCGCATGGGAGACTCCTCACGGCGAATATTGGCTTTGAAAGGATTCGGGCCAGCGCAGACTACGGGGCCAGGCAGAGCGGCGGGACCACCAACGGCCACCCCGTGGCATCGGGTGCCGCGTCGGGAAGCGCCGACCCCACGCGACCGAGCCACCAGCCAGGCGCCGGCCCGGGCCGGGGTCCCCAGCGAGCCACGACTTTCCCTTCGAGCCGTCGATGCCCCGAAACTAGCAAGGCCGATCGCAGGAACATGATCCGTGTGATTACCCATGCGTCGGGCGGCCAAGCCCCGATGGCGATCGGCGATGTCCATCGCATCGATCTCCATTGAAGCATTGGTGGATCGCGCCAAGAGCCCTGAACCACTGAACCGGTCGGCGCCCAGCCCTCCGAACCATGCCGAGGGCGGGCGCGAAGCCGGCCACGGACGACGGCGGCAATCGGTACCTGCGCGTCACCGTGAGCGTCGCGCGTCCGACCCGACGAGTCGAAGTCACCAGGATCCTCGAGGGAAACCGCCTCGCTCCCAACGCTCGTCCCGATCTCGAGATCACTCCGTAGCCAACGAGAAGCCTCGACCCTCACGAGGTCCGCGGCCGCAAACAGGTCGAGGATCCAAGGATCCTCAGCGGGACTCTGAGCGAAGCGGGGCGGCTCGATATCCGGGGCTGCCGACTCGGCAGTTCCCCTTGCGATCGCCTCCAGCACAGGAGAAGGCCATGGCCTATCGGGGTCGGCGAAAGGGACGACGCGAGTCCACTGTGGCGTCATGTGGTTGGGCCCGAGCAGAAACTGTGCGGTTCTCAAGCGCCGAGTCGTTTCGATTCCCGCCAGACCAAGGTCCGATACGTCCGCACTGATGACACGGACCGCGACATGGTCTGCTGGTCCAGGCCACGCGGCGCACAACGAATCGCGAAGACCTATTCCCCAGGAAGCGAGTCGTTCGCTCTCGGACTTTGAGAACGAGCCGAGATCTTCGGGTCGAGACGGTGCTTTGCCGATCGCCCCGCCGGTAAAAACAGCCTGCTCACAGGGTGCTCCGGACTCGGTCCCGTCACCACATTCGATCCCTCGCGCGGTCACGAGGCAGTCGAGCACCAACGACCGCTTGGAAGTGATCACAGCGCTCGACCCTTGGCTTTGATCGGGAATCTGATCAAGGTGATGCGCGACGGCGGTAGCTTGCGCGAGGCTCTCATCATGGCCGTTCTCGAGTCTTCATAACCCCTGATTTCCCCCATCCTGACTGTGATTCAGTGGGATGAGACGCGCAGGCTCGAGAACAATCGTCGGCGCGCCGACCATGACTGCGTTCATCGCCCCGGCGCGGGTGCAGAGCGCTAACTCAGGGCGATATCGAGGCCCTTCCAGGACCTCCATCACCCCTCTCCAGCTGGCTTCGTCCAAGACGACGAGTCCAGCATGACCAGTGTCGCCCAGGGTGCCGTCGGCTTTAACGCGGTAAAACCTGCGAGCCTCCAGCACGATCAACTTGCTCAGCGAATCGAACCTCCCGGCCCGCACCGAATCGACCACGATCGTTCCCAGCTCGAGGTCGGACTGGCGCAACTGTCGATGCTGGTTCAGCACGATCGATGTGAAAGTCATCGACGGGATTGCGCGGTCTCTCACCGACGGACGCCTGTAAGAAGCTGTAGCTCCCAGGTTCAGTTCCAACCGTCTGGCCGAGTGACCGTGATCGTCGATCAAAAATCCAGCCGGCCAGGGGGCCTGTTGCGGATCGTCGAGGAGCTGCAAGCCAAGATCCGGAGGGAGTCGAAAGGCGTTCTCCAAGGCTGCGTGCCCTAACTCATGAGCCGCCCAGCCAGCCGCTTGTGATGAGAGAACCACCGGGCCAACCTGTTCTTGGGAGAGGCTCGACGACGATCCGTGAAGACCCCACAGATCGACATCGAACCGCGGTGGTGGCGTTCCCGGACCGAACAACAACGCCGGCTCCCGACGGAACTGTCCAGGTCCACTCTGCAGGCGATGTCCGATCGAGACGTCGACACACGGTTCGACATCGGGGCTAGTTAGGACGCGGGCACGGCCCAACGTCTCAAGGGCGTTGTCGTTTGGGCCGAGCGACTCTGCATCCTGTGAGCCACCCGCGAGGTCGTGAATCGCGCGGTGGTGAGCGTTGATCAACTCGGTTGCCAGCTGTGAGATCAGGTCGTCCCACGACGGCATCGGGGAACCGACCGCAGAGGAGGCCAGCTCGAGTGCACCGAGGGGACCTGCCCCGACGGCGAAGCGGAAGGCTGGTCCTGGCGCTGACGGTTCGATCCGCTCGACGCGGGCCCCCCCATCGATCTCGAGATACAGCCCTGCTCGATGGGCGTTCGACCGAACGGTCGCCCGAGCCTCCCAAAGTAGCCTCCAGCCACCCCACCCCGAGGAACGGGAGGCATCGTTCAGCTTTGGAACGATCTCGCGTAACGTTTGAAGCAGGAGGTTGGGCATTGGCCGCGCGCACTTTAGTCGAGAACGATGGCTGAAAAATGGTCGGCCAGATTCTCGGGACCTATGTTTCTCCCGCCATCCGGGGACACGTACATGTCGTCAGCGTCGTTCGTTCTGGTTATCGATTTCGAGCCACGGTCGCTCGCGAAGACGCGCGCCGCGCTCGAGCTTGCCGGATACACGGTTCGTTCGGCCTCCAGCGGCAAAGAACTGAAAGAGCTTCTCGACCGTGAGATGCCTGCTGTCGTTCTGATGGAGCCGATGCTTCCCGGGCAGGATGGATTCAAGCTTTGTCAGGCCATCAAACGACGCGCTCAGATCGCGCCGCTGACGGTGATCGTCGCGAGCCGCATCTACCGCGGTGCGCGTTATCGCAACATGGCCAAGGAAGCGGGCGCCGATGCTTACTTCGAGCGACCGCAACAAGACGAACTGATCATGTCGTTGATCGGACGTGTCGTCCCGCGAGTCGAGAACGGAACGTTCTCGACCACTGGATCGTTCGAGTCGGCGACGACGTCTCGACAACCCGCGATCGCAGCGCCGCTGGTCACCACTCAACCGCGACCACAGACTCAACCATCGCCGACGAGCGCAAGCAAGCCTACCTCGCCACCTCTATCGACGGGACCGCGGAGCCCGAGCGTCGCCTCCGCCTCCGCGCTGTCGCGCGCGGTGACCGCTTCGAGCTCGGCCGCTGCATCGAATCAACTTCAAGATCTCTCTGATGGCGACATCGAGGACGCGTTGAGTCGTGCGCTTGGTGCGGGACTCACGGGCCCCGTCACTTCCGCTCCGCGACCGACAATCGCCAAGGTCCAGTTCGCGACGCAAGCCGACGTCGCCGTCGTGGAACAAGATCCGTTTGACTTCGATTTCGGTTGGGTCGCAGAACAGACTTCTCCGGTCGATCTCGATGCCTTGGGACTGGCACTCGACGAGATCGAGTTGACCGGGGCGCCAGCCGCGAGCAAATCACCTCACACACGCGACGAGGACAACGGCTTCGCTCTTCTCCCCGAAAGAGAACGGCCACCAGCCGCCCAACGCTCACCGGCACCAACCTCTGAAACAGAGTTCTCATTGGACATGTTGTCGCTCGAAGCGGAGTCGATCGCCGCAGCGCCGACGAGCGATACGTCGTTGGAAACGCCAGTCGCCGTCGCGCCCGAGCCGCAGACACAAGACACATCATCTGCAGGTGATGACTTGCAGGGCATCGACGATTTCTTTGAGCAGAACTTCAGCGTCGAGAAAACAGCGGGGGCCGATGCTGGACAGAACGAACCCGTCTCAGCAGCAATTCCACCTCGATTCGAGGAGTCATCGCGCGGCTTCAGTGGCGAAATTCTCGGTGACCCAGCGCTGGATCCAGAACCGACACCCGATACCGGTCCACCACCATTCGCCTCGGGCGCTATCGAAGTTCCCGAGAACCTGCGCGGAATGGATCGAGGGACTGCGGAGTTGTTGTCGAGTCTCGAAGAGTTGGAAAACAGCTTGCCTCCGGTCGAGAACACGCATTCGACCGGCTGGAACGACGGTTCAGAGTTCGAAGCGTCGATGAGCTCGTTGAGTTCTTTGAACTCCTTGAACTCGCTCGACTCATTCACGCCTTTGGATAACAGCAGTAGCGGCGTCGTACACGAGCGCCCACCCGCCTCGGCGGAGGAACAATCGCTCGAAGAGATGCTGGCGCGAATCACCAGTGGGGATGAACCCGTCGTCCGATCGAGTGTCGTCGACTCGCCCGCCATGATCTCGGAGCCGGCCCCACACTCAACGCCGATCGCTGCGTCGTTGCCGAATGTGCCGTCGGATGAGGATTTCGATATCGACTTCGGATTCGATCCGGTTCCGGCACCGCCAAAACGCACCGAGCGTGCGGCGCCCGCGAGCGGCTCGGGACCGACTCCCGTCAGTGCCGCGGCTCCGATGCAGATCACGACGGCCGCCGAGTCACTGGCGGTGGATTTCATCCCGACACCACCCTCGAGCATCGATACAGCGCGCAGAGCGGAGCGATCGCTCGAGTCCAGTGTCGGTCGAAGCAAGGCATCGGTATCGGGATTCCCGAGTGTCTTGTGGTACGCGCTGATTGGAATCGTCTTGGGCGCCGTTGCTCTCTATCTGGTCTTGACTTACTTCGGTGGCGACGACGGCTCCGGCCAGACGGAGACGACTCGCAAACGCCCTGCCGTAGAAAGCTCGCAACCGCAGAACGAGTTGGCGGCTGCCGCGCGGGGCTCCGATCTGCCGGGAACACCGAGTCGATCGGCAGCACCAAGATCGACGGAGTCCGGAGTGGTGCCCAACTCTCGGCGTCAACTCCCCAACCCTACTGCTTCTCAAAGTCGTTCCTCTGGACGGGGACCGGTTGCCGTCCAGACTGCCGAGAGCACGAAACCAGCGAGCACTCCGGTCAAAGACTCGCCGGCCAACCCTCCGCCAGAACCCACCGCCAAGAAGGAGATCAGTGACACTCCTTCGACCCCGGGTGAGAGCGCCGCGCCTGCCGTCCATCGGCCGGCACCGATCGCCGCATCGGGGATCACGTCCAACGACACTCCTACCAGCCCGAGACCGATTCAGGTTTCGGCCACCGGGGAAAGAGAACGTCCGCAGCCGGTACTCGCCGCCCCGCAAGTGAACGAGCCGGGGACGACATTCGCTTCTGGTCCAGGCTTTGCCGACCCAGCGCGGCTGGTGCGGATGGCCGACCTCGACGAACCGTTGCGTGTCCTGGAGCGAGCCCAAGCCGAAACACCGGCACAAGCGGTCCAAGCCGGAGTACGCGGACGAGTCTTTCTCAGCGTGCTGATCGGGGATGATGGCCAAGTCAAGGACGCCAAGATCATGATCGAACCAGGCTACGGAATGGGGGAAGCGGCCAAGAAAGCAGTGCAGAGCTGGCGCTACAGCAAACCCAAGAGCCGGGGAGAGTCGGCCCGGGTCTGGAAGACGGAGGTTATCGAGTTCGGCAGCGTGGACGATCAGCCTCCCGCGGAGAACGTTGGGACCGAACCGAACTCGGCCCAGTCCCCGTAAGGCACCCGGCCTGCATCTATCGCCGCAGGCTCCGGAACCTCACTCCTTCGCAGCCTTACGCTCCGCCTTGCGGCGCTTGCGATCGTTCTCGCGGCGGCGGCGGCGGCGGCGCTCGGATGGTTTTTCGTAGTACTCGTGCTGGCGGATAGCCTTGCGGATCCCGAACTTCTCAACCTTGCGGCGGAAGCGGCGGAGAGCCTTCTCAAGGTCATCCTTGACGACGACGTAGGTCGAATCCGGCATTCGTGAAACCCACCTTCCTGTTGCAGCGGTGATCTTGCGAACAACCGCGGATTTGGCAAAACAGGGACCGCGTTACTGCCCCACCCCTGATTGTCGAGAGGCCTAGCCCGAGGGCGATGGTCCGGCCGCGATCGAGCACCCAACCGGCGGCACAGGTTAGTGACCGGATCTCGAACTGTCAACGCTGGACGAAACCTCATCCAGCCCCCAGCTTGACCTACCCAACCGGGGTGGTAGGCTCCCCCGGCCGAGGAGCTCAATGGCTTGGTTCCGCAAAGACAAGAAGCCGAAGGTCCAGCCCGAAGAGCGCGTGACGCAAGTCCCGGAAGGGATGTGGGTCAAGTGTTCCGGCTGCAAAGAGATCATCTATCGCAAAGAGGTGGTGAGGCGTGCTTGGGTCTGTCCCAAGTGCGGATACCACTTCCAAATCTCCGCGCGACAACGACTCGAATCACTGTTTGATGAGAACGGGTTTCAAGAGTTCGACTCGTCGTTGTCCAGTGTCGATCCGCTGAAGTTCAAAGACCGCAAGCTCTACCGAGACCGCCTCACCGAGTACCAGCGCGTCACCGGGCTGGCCGATGCGCTGATATCGGCCAGCGGGACCATCGAGGGGATTCCCACCATCGCGTGCGCCATGGAGTACAGCTTTCTCGGCGGCTCGATGGGCAGCGTCGTGGGCGAGAAAATCACGCGCGCTGCCGAGCGCGCGCTGAGTGATCGCGAGCCGTTGATCGTGATCGCGTCGTCGGGTGGCGCGCGCATGCAAGAGGGCACGCTCTCGCTGATGCAAATGGCCAAGATCTCCGCGGCGCTGGCTCGCTTGCACGAAGCTCAAATCCCATTCATTTCGATCCTGGCCGATCCAACGACGGGCGGTGTGACCGCCTCGTTCGCGATGCTCGGTGACGTCAACATTGCAGAACCAGGTGCGCTGATCGGCTTTGCGGGTCCACGCGTGATCGAACAGACGATCCGCCAGAAGTTGCCGGAAGGATTCCAGCGATCGGAATTTCTTCTCGATCACGGCATGATCGATATGGTTCTCGAACGCACCGTTTTGCGCGATACACTCGCGCGTCTCTTGCAGTTGCTCTGGAGCGGAGCACGTCAACCGGTTCCCCAACCCGAGAACGACGAACAGCCGATCCACTGACCGAAGGCGACAACTGGTGCAAGACCCGCTGATCGATTGGCTCTTTCAGCTGCAAGGCCCGTCTCTTAAATGGGACATCGAAACGGTGCGCGCGTTTGCCGCCCGGCTCGGTCATCCGGAGCGTGGATTCCGCAGCGTCCACCTCGCCGGCACCAATGGCAAAGGCTCGGTGGCGGCGATGCTGCACGGAATCGCGCGTGCCAGTGGGCTCTCCGTCGGACTCAACACCAGTCCGCATTTGGTAGATCCTGAGGAACGAATCCGGATCGACGACCATGACATTCAGCCGACACAGTTTCGCGCGTTGATCTCCGAACTGCGCCACGACGCGGAGCAAGCGGGGAGCGAGCTGCCGCGGCATCCGTCGTTCTTCGAGATGATCACGCTGGCGGCCATGCGCGCCTTCGAACGCGCCAAGGTCGACCTCGCCGTGGTAGAGACCGGTTTGGGTGGGCGGCTCGACGCTACGAATATCCTGACGCCAACGTTGAGTGTGATCACGACGATCGGCATCGATCACCTGACGGCACTCGGCGGCTCGCTGGATTCGATTGCGTCCGAAAAGGCCGGGATCGTGAAACCGGGTGTGCCGGTGCTGGCCGGTTGGATGCACGAATCGATGCTCTCGATCATTCAAGATCGAGCCCAACGCTGGGGCGCCCCGTTCTACCCCGCGATGCGAGAGCTTTCTATCAGCGGCAACCTGGATGGCAGTTTCGATCTGATCACACCGGTTTGCACCTATCGGCGGTTGCGTGCCCCACTGGCAGGGCCGCATCAGCGTCTGAACACAGCGCTGGCGGTACGTGCCGCGGAACTGCTTCGTCTGCGAGGCCTGAGCCTGCCCGAGGTTGCGATACAACCTGGACTCGACCTGACCCGTTGGCCGGGACGAATGGAGCAGATCGCAGGGCAACCGCACTGGTTGTTGGACGGTGCTCACAACGCCGATGGCGCCGACGCGCTCGGGCGTGCTCTGCGTGAGCGGTATCGCGAGAACCCATGCCGGCGCGTGTTGATCTTCGGACTCAGCGAGGGGCGCGACGCCGTTCGATTGTGCGAACCGCTGCTGCCATCGGTCGAGCGTGTGATCGTGACCCAACCGGTAACGGTCCGCGCGCAGTCGGCCTCTTTGGTAGCGAGCGCGCTGCGGGGATCGACGCGCCTGCCTGTCGATCTCGCACCGACTGTTTCCGACGCCATGTCGATGGCGCGACGCTGCGTCGATGCCGACGCCGAGATTGTGGTTTGTGGTTCGCTGTACTTGGTGGGTGACGTGCGGCGACTCTTGCTTGGCGTCGAGGGTACGGGTCAACCACTGCACGAAAGAGTTCCACCGATCGAGTCCGCCGTCTCGCGTCAACCACACGCTCCCTGAATCCGCTGTCGATGAACCTGGTCGATCCGCCGTTGAGCGCCGTCAAGACGCAGCACCTCGTGCGGTTCGATCCGCCGCGTAACACCCGGCTCGATCTCGCTGCGATCTTCGGCAATCCGCACCCGGTGGAACTCGAAATCGGTTGCGGACGCGGGCGGTTCATGTGCCTTGCCGGCTACGCACACCCTTCCACCAATTTTCTGGGAATCGAGTATTCCAAGCGTTACTACGACGAGTCGGTCGATCGCCTCGGCAAGCGCGGAATCACCAATGTTCGTTTGCTGCATCGCGAGGCACTCGAGTTCGTCAAGACGCAGATCCTCGACGGCTCGGTGGCAGGTATTCACATCTACTTTCCGGATCCGTGGCCCAAGAAGCGACACCACAAACGTCGATTCGTACGTAATGAAGTTCTCGACGAACTGGCGAGGATCGCGGTACCTGGCTCGTTGCTACGAATTGCCACCGATCACTCCGATTACGCGCACGCGATTCGTGAACGGGTCGAACTGCATCAGTCTTTCGATTCGCTCCCGCTGGACAGCACCGATCCGTTCTGGAATCTGCCAGGGCTGGAGCCCCACTCGGTGCAGGGCGTCACGAACTTCGAAATCAAGTACCGGCGTGAAGGCCGCCCTATCTGGCGATTTCTGTTTCGAAGACGATAGAGCGTCGCGTCACATCGAGGCGTCCTGGACGATCTTCCATTCGCGCCCCACCCGGTGCAGCACCAGAAGCGTCCAACCGCGGAGCGTCTCCTTCGTCGGCCTCACCAGAGTCCACTGCGCGGCAACACTCACCCCATGGATTCCGCTCGGGACACTGTCGCCCAGCATCGATACATCCGGGCCCCAGACCGGCCGCAACTCCTCGATCTGGAGTGTCAATGCGCCCATGTCATCGACCGTCGGGTAGCGTTTCTTGTAGCGATCGATCACAGCCTGTCGACCTCGAGTCAACCCTGACGGCGACACGAACAGCGTGTCGTCGGCATAGACCGAGCAGAATGAGTCGATGTCGCCTCGCGTCCAGGCCGCCGATTGCTTGGCGAGTAGCTCACGCACATCTTTCTGCGCTTGCTCCCATTCGCGCTGGTGGTCGATCCGGTCCCACAGGCTCACCCCTTGCCGATACACGAACGCCGGTTCGCTGGCGAAAACGGGGTCGGCGAGGAGCTCGTCGGCGGTCGCAAACCGATGCCCGCTCTGCTCGAGCCAGCGAAACAGCGCATCCCATTGTGCCGAGCCGATCTCGTTGGCATGCAGCAGCAGGACCTGCGGCGTCACTCGTTCGAAGAGCGCGTCGGAGTGTCTTTCGTGATAGCTCACCGAGACTCTGAGTGCGCGGTGATACTCCTCCGCCAGCCGGCCGAGTGACTTGCGATCGCCCGCGCGGCGCGCCACGACCCAGGGCTCGGCGAAGGACCAGTCCTGCGTATCGATCGTCACCGGGAGATTGCGCAATGACATCGTTGCCAGTGCCTTGCGCACTCCCTCGAGTTTCTCCTGAGTGTCGCCTTCGTTCAGCATCGGATAACGGAAAAACCTCGGTGGCTTGGCGCCACGCTGCTCGAGAAACGCCGCCAGGCCATCGCGAGCACGTTGCAGGTCGGCCACGTAGTCGGGCAACGACGTGCTCGTCAGATTGGGGTGTGAGTACGAGTGACTCCCTAATTCATGGCCGGCGCGCAGCCATAGTTCCAACAACGCTTCATCCTGTTTGCTGCGCACGTTGCCCCAGATCACGAAGCCGACCGCTTTGACGTTGTGTTTGGCCAGCACGTCCAGCAGCGCCTGCGTTACGCGCGTTCTTTCTGGTGCGTCGGCGGCTGGCCCTTGGAGCGGAAGATCGTCGATCGTCACCAACAACGGTCTGAGCGAGTCTGCGGATCGCGCCGGAAGGCACGCCATTCCCAGTAGAGCCAGCACTCCTGCAAATCGCAGCGTGGAAATCATCACACTCTCTCCGCCGGGAGGACGTGGGGAGCAAGATGCCCCGCCTCGAACTCGCGCGCCTCATCATCTCCTGGTGCATGCCGGCGACACAACAGTGCGTGGGTGGTTGCGCGTGGCGCGTGCCGCGAAGTTCCCTCCCAATCGTTGGTATCCACTGTTGAAACGACTCGGAGCTGAAGCGCTAGCTGCACCGACAGCGAGTGCTCTGAAACAGGCCGAGCTCACCGGTGATGAAATCTCGGGCCTTTTGGATCGCGATCTGGACACGCGGCTGGACGGCGAGTTCAAGGCCGCGCGGTATCACGGCTGGACACTGCTATGCCCCGACGACGAGCGTTATCCAACGCTGCTCAAGCTGGTGGCCGTGCCCCCGCCGGTCCTGACCGTGCGCGGTGCTGTCGACTCGCTCTTGCTTCCCTCGCTGAGTGTGGTCGGAGCGCGGCGCCCCAATCAGTATGGAGAGTCTGCGACGGCCCATCTGGTGCAGCCGCTCGCGGCCGCGGGAATCGCGATCGTCAGTGGGCTGGCGCTGGGAATCGATGGCAAGGCGCACGCCAGCGCGCTGGCGGTCGATGGGGTCACCGTCGCGGTCTGCGGTTGCGGGCTCGAGCGCGTCTACCCCGAGCGGCATGTCGAGTTGGCGAATGAAATCGTGAAGCGGGGCGCTCTCGTTTCTGAGTTCCCACCCTCGATGCCGCCACTCCCCGAAAACTTCCCGCAGCGCAATCGGATCATTGCCGGGCTGTCTCATGCGGTGCTGGTGGTGCAGGCCGCGGCACAGAGTGGCTCGCTGCACACAGCCAACGACGCGGCCAATGAAGGGCGGCCGGTGTTGGTGGTCCCGGGGCGCATCGGCGAACGGATCAGCGACGGCACACTCAAGTTGATCCGCGATGGAGGAATCATGGTTCGCAGCCCGGAAGACATTCTCGAAGAGATCCCAGCACTCGCCAAGGCGGTGCGTGGCCGCATGGTGACCATTGCCGCAGGATCCGGCGACGATCTGCCCGCCACCGCAAGCGGCACCGCGCGCAAGGTGTTCGACGCCATCCCCGAGTCCGACGAGATCGATCTGGACGTGCTGCTCGAAAACAACTTGCTCTCGACCGAAGCGGTACTCGAAGGTCTGTTCGAACTCGAGCTGGCTGGATTTATCGAGGCACTCGCCGGATCGCGCTATCGACGGCGCTCCGCGATGCAACAGCATCCAACCGGCGGCTAGTCGGTTTGGACCTACAATCCGCAGTCTCGCCGATCATGGAGGCTGCTTCGTTGCTCGCTGCGATCGCTGAAACTGGCGACGGACTCCCCTTGGGTGCTCGCTTGGCCTTGCCCTGGGCGATTCCGTTCGTCGGCTTGTTGCTCACCATTGCACTCGCCCCGCTGGTCGCACCGCGTGCTTGGCACCACCACTACGGCAAGATCGCCGCCGGTTGGGGGGTCCTGTTTGCCCTCCCGTTCCTGTTGGTTTATCGCGGCGAAGCGCTGCACGAAATTCTCCATATTCTGCTCGGCGAATATGTCGCGTTCCTGGCGATCTTGTTTGGGCTGTTCACGGTGTCGGGCGGGATTGCGGTGCGCGGAACGCTGCGAGGCTCGCCCGGATTCAACACGCTAGTCATGGTCATCGGAATGTTCTTGGCCTCGTTCGTGGGCACCACCGGTGCGTCGATGTTGTTGATTCGGCCATTGCTGCGCGCCAACCGGCATCGCCGATCGTGCGTTCACATCGTCGTTTTCTTCATCTTTTTGGTTTCCAACATCGGAGGCGGACTCACGCCGTTGGGAGATCCACCGCTGTTCCTCGGCTTCCTGCAAGGTGTGCCGTTCTTTTGGACGGTCGGCAAGATGTTCCTGCCGATGGCGTTGAGTGCAGTGCTCCTGCTGACTGCGTTCCACCTGGTCGATCGGCGCGCCGCCAAGCTCGATCCGCTGCCACCGAAGAACGTGGAAGATACCGGCGTGAGCATTGGAGGGTTGCGCAACCTCTGGCTGCTGTTGGGCATCGTCGCTGCAGTGCTGCTCTCCGGAATTTGGAAATCGGGAACAGTTCCTGTCCTCGGTGTCGATCTGAAAATTGCCGGGCTGGTGCGCGATGCCCTGATCGTGTGTTGCGGGTTGATCTCTCTGAAGATCACAGCACGTGCGATTCGTACCGAGAACGGTTTCAACTGGGGGCCAATGCGTGAGGTCTCGAAACTGTTCGCAGCGATCTTCGTGACGATCGTGCCGGCATTGGCGATTCTTCAGGCCGGAGAGCAAGGCGCCTTGAAGTCGCTGGTCAGCTCGGTGGAAACACCCGCTCAGTTCTTTTGGGCTTCAGGTTTGTTGTCGTCGTTCCTCGACAACGCACCAACCTACCTGGCGTTCTTCTCGGTCGCGATCGGCAAGTTCTCGCCCGGCGTCGATTACGCGACGGCTGTGCACGCACTGACCACCGATCACGCTCTCTACCTCGAAGCGATCTCGGCCGGCGCCGTGTTCATGGGGGCCAACACCTATATCGGCAACGCACCCAATTTCATGGTCAAGGCGATCGCCGAAGAGGCGGGCGTGAAGATGCCCTCCTTCTTCGGCTACATCCTGCGCTGGACGCTACCGTTTCTGATCCCGGTTTTCTTGATCGATACCTTGCTGTTTCGCCTGATGTAATCGCCTGGATGCCGCGCGCCTCGGAGGTTGTTACCATCGCCGCCCGATGTCGCAATCCACACAGGTAACGATCGTTGGCGGCGGCCTCGCCGGATGCGAGGCTGCGTGGCAATGCGCCGAACGCGGCCTGCGAGTCACCCTGTTCGAGATGCGGCCGGTAAGACCGACGGCGGCGCATCGCACCGATCGTCTGGCCGAATTGGTTTGCTCCAACTCGTTCAAATCGTTGGTGGCGGTCACCGCTCATGGATTGATCAAGGCCGAGATGCAGCAGGTTGGGTCGCTGATCCTGCGCGCGGCACACGAGGCGCGCCTGCCGGCCGGCGAGGCGCTGGCGGTCGATCGTGAGCGGTTCGCGGCTGCGGTCGACAATGCCATCTCGTGCCACCCACGAATCGACCTGCGCCGCGAAGAAGTCACCAGCATTCCTGCCGGTCTCACCATCTTGGCAACAGGACCGCTCTGTTCGCCGGCATTGACGGAATCGATCATCGCCTTCAGCGGTGAGTCCAACCTCGCCTTCTACGACGCGATCAGCCCCATCGTCGATGGTGATTCGATCGACTGGAGTGTGGCGTTTCGCGCCTCGCGCTACGGCAAAGGAGGTGGCGCCGATTACGTCAATTGCCCGATGGATCGCGACACTTATGAAGCGTTCATCGACGAAGTCTTGGCCGCGACCGCAGCCGACATGCACGACTTCGATCGCGACTTGGTGTTCGAAGGTTGTCTGCCGATCGAAGAGATGGCGCTGCGCGGCCGCGACACCTTGCGATTCGGCCCGATGAAGCCGGTGGGATTGACCGATCCGCGCACCGGGCGTCGCGCCTGGGCCGTGGTGCAGTTACGCCAGGACAACCTTGCTGCGACGCATTGGAGCATGGTCGGATTTCAAAACCGCCTGAAGTGGGGTGAACAGCAACGCATCTTCCGCATGATCCCAGGGCTGAACAATGCGGAATTCGTCAAACTCGGCTTCATGCATCGCAATACCTACATCAATGCGCCCCGGATGCTGTGCGAATCGTTTCAATCCAAGACCAGGCCCGACCTGTTTTTCGCAGGGCAGATCTCCGGCGTCGAGGGGTACACCGAATCGACCGCCTCAGGGATGATCGCTGGGATCGGGGCATGGAGTTTGGTCCACGGGTTGGCGCCGCCGGTGTTCCCCGCTGAAACGGCACTCGGTTCGCTGCAGCGGTACGTGGCCAACGCCGACCCTGAAGATTACCAGCCGACCAACATCGCTTTTGGCCTGATTCCTCCGCTGAACGATCCGCCCCGCAGCAAGACCGAGCGCAAGCGGATGCTGGCGGAACGGGCGTTGGGCGCGCTTTCAGCCTATCTTTCCCAGGCACCCTTCCACGAGCCGCCACGGATCGAATCCGTGGAAACCTCGCGAGAGGCAAGGTGACTGAATGACGTCCCCCGAATCGTCTGCCCGCCGCCGTGTCGATGCTTACTTCTCGGCGTCTTTCGAGGTGGCGCGTCGCTTGTCCGAAGGCCGCGGTTCAGAAGCGGTGTTGGTGTTGCGTCGCGAACTGGATCGCACCCGCGATGTGGAGGACGTTGCCGGCCGACGGTTTCTGCTGTCGCAAATTGCACTCTGTCAGTCGCGGATGGGTGACGTTTCCGAGGCGCAGTCAACGCTCGAAGAGATCGAAGACACGCTGCCGCCCGACATCGAAACTGCGCTGATGTTGGCGGAAGGGTATCTGCTTCTGGTCGCCAACGCGGAGCGAGCCTCGCATCATGCCGCGCGCGCGCTTCAGTGGTTGGAAGAAGAAGGCGAGGTTCCGCCCGACACGCTCTCGCGAGCCCACTCGCTGATGGCTCGGGCGCTGCTGCACACCAACGACGTGCTCGGCGCATTCGGCGCCTGGAAGTTGTCGCCGCTCCCCGATTGGCGTGTTGGTGTCGAGTTGATCGAAGCCGGGTACGATCCCCAGCACGTGCTCGAGATCTTGCGAGCTGCACTGCCGCAGCATCGCGCCTTCGAGGCGACTACCGGGAGCGAGGGAAAAGCCTCCTCCGATCGTATCGAACGCCTGATCCAGTGGATCGAAGCCGGCTGTCCCAAGAACTCGCAGCTCCCTGTCTGACAAATCAAGACACAGGCGGGTTCGAGCCTGATACTGTGGCAACGACATGCGCGACGCCGTAACCCGCTTCATTCATCATGTGCAGCTCGATCGGGATCAAAGCCCCGAGACGGCCCGCGCGTATGCCAGCGATCTCAACGATCTCGTCTCGTTCTTGGATCAACGTCGCGGCGGGGAGCCGGCTGAACCAAGCGACATCGATGCGCGCCTTCTGCGAGGCTGGATGGCCGACATGCACGGCCGCGGCCTCAGCGCGAGCAGTGTTGCGCGCCATCTCTCCGCGGCACGTGCCTTGTTTCGCTGGCTGGCCAAGCGCGGCGAGATCGCTCTCAATCCGGCTGCCGAGGTACGCAATCCGAAGAAAGCGCAGCGGCTGCCCGACCGACTCGATGTCGAGGATGTGAGCGCGATTCTCGAAGCGCCGAATGCCACGACGTTCGCCGGCAAGCGCGATCGTGCGCTGCTCGAACTGTTATATGGCGCCGGACTGCGCGTGTCGGAGCTGGTTTCGTTGGACCTCGACGACCTCCACCTCGGCGAGCGAACCGCACGGGTCGTCGGCAAGGGCAACAAGGAGCGTATCGTGCCGTTCGGGCGAAAGGCTGCCGACGCGTTGCGCGACTACCTGAAAGCGGCGGGCGGTTTGCGTCGCGGCCAGGACGTCGATGCCGTGTTCCTCAATCAGCGCGGAGGACGCCTGACCGACCGAAGCGTGCGTCGCGTGCTCGACGCTGCGGTTGACAAGATCGCGCTGAGCCGCGGAGTTCATCCGCACGTTCTGCGGCACTCGTTCGCAACCCATCTGTTGGAATCCGGGATGGATCTACGCGCGATCCAGGAACTACTCGGCCACGCGCGGCTCTCCACGACGCAGCGCTACACGCGACTGGCGCTCGATCGGATCCTCGAGGTCTACGATCAGTCGCATCCACGCGCATGAGCGCGCTCGACACACTGGCGCTGCAAGCCACGGCGATACGCGCCGCGCGCGCCGGCGCGGATGCCATCGCACCGTTTGCTGCCAACCGTTTGATGTTGGAGATCGCGTCCAAGCAGGCCAACGACTTCGTCACCAGAGCCGACCTGGCCTCTGAGCGCGCCATCGCCTCTGCGATTGCAGCCGATTGGCCGCGCCACAAGATACTTGGCGAAGAGCTAAGCGCGACATTGTCGTTGGACGATGAGCCGACCTGGATCGTCGACCCTCTGGACGGCACCACCAATTTCATCCACGGCTTCCCGGTCTACTCGATCTCTGTCGCATGCGCCGTTGGCGGGAAGATTGTTGCAGGTGTCGTCTACGACCCGACACGCGACGAGTTGTTTCGCGCAGCGCTCGGACATGGCGCTTGGTTGGGAGAGGCGCGACTTCAGGTCAGCCGGCCGGCCGGCTTGGACGGGACGTTGGTTGCGACCGGGTTTCCATTTCGCCGCCTGCATCGACTCGATCCGTTCCTCGGCACCTTCCGTGCCGTGGTGTTGCGTACTGCCGGAGTCCGCCGCGCCGGCTCTGCAGCGATCGACTTGGCATATGT
Organism: Acidobacteriota bacterium; assembly: GCA_046331425.1. Classification (GTDB taxonomy): domain Bacteria; phylum Acidobacteriota; class Polarisedimenticolia; order J045; family J045; genus JANNUT01. Next base: position 27,670 of record JAXLQU010000024.1, on the reverse strand, counting down.
GGCCGCAGCGCGCTTCGATGGCTTCTGGGAAGAGGGGCTCGGTCCGTGGGATATGGCGGCAGGCACGCTGTTGATCGAGGAAGCGGGCGGTGTGGTTTCCGATTTCGATGACGCTCGGGAATTTCTCCACACGGGGTGCGTTGTCGCGGGAAGCGAGGCGCTGCACGCGGAGTTGCTGGAGATCGTCGCTCGATACCAGCGTGCGTAGCTATGGTCGCTGTAGCCGCGCTGCAACCAAGATCGCTTGAATCAGCCCCGCGGCCGAGGCAACACCCTTCCCCGCGATGTCCATCGCCGTTCCGTGATCAGGTGAGGTGCGGATGAACGGCAATCCAACCGTTACGTTGACCGCGTTGTAACCGCAGGCAAGTTTGATTGGAATCGTGCCTTGGTCGTGGTACAGCGCGAGCACGAGGTCGAACTCGCCAGCACGCACGCGCTGAAACACCGAGTCGGCCGGTAGCGGCCCGCTCACCTGCAGCCCGCGCGTGCGCGCCATCTCGACGGCAGGCGCGATCTCGCGCTGCTCTTCCAACCCGAAGCGACCCGACTCGCCTGCATGCGGATTCAAACCGGCAACCACGATCCGCGGTTGCTTTCCGATCCAGCGGATCCACTCGGAGTCGAACAGCATCAGTGTGCGCACGATACGAGACTTGGTCACAGCACGAAGTGCGTCGCGAAGTGACATGTGCGTGGTGAGTAACGCGACCGACATCTTGTCGGCCCAAAACAGCATCCCGACCTGCTTGGATTGGGTCAGGCGTTGCAACATCTCGGTGTGTCCGGGGTCTTTGTACCCCGCCGCCGAAAGCGACTCCTTGTTGATCGGGCCGGTGGCAACTCCGGACACGACGCCGCTTTGCGCCAGCGCCACTGCGGCTTCGATCGCTTCGGCCGAGGCGCGCCCTGCGCGCGCCGAGATCTGGCCGGGCATCAAGCTGCGCTCCACGTTCTGCAGATCGAAGAGCACCGTTCCGCTAGCGGTCGAGAGTTTGCGCGGATCGCGGATCGTGGCGGCAAACGGCCAGGTCACCTTCAGCGCGCGCGCCACTTGCTTGAGCTGCCGCTCATCGCCAAGGGCAATGATGTCGGCTGCCCGATCCACGCGCGGATCGGCGAGTGCCTTGATCAAAATCTCGGGGCCGATCCCACACGGATCACCAGCGGTAACGGCCAACCGCGGCCGCTTTCGGCTTGCGGTCACGGCGTGGCGGGATCCTTGCCGATGTACTTGATCCAGCGCTTGTAGATCAGGAGGTTCGGGCCGTCATCGCGATGCAACTTGATGCACTCGCGGTCGTACCACTCGATGATCCCGCGAACGGTCTCGCCGTCACTGAGCGTGACGATGACGCCTGATCGCGAGGTCATCTGCTTTTGGTAATAAAACTCCTCGGCGTGGGTCTTTTCCGGCGGCAGCGGCTTACGTCGCGCCGCCTCCGATGCTCCCGAACGATCGCGTTCGCGCCGCTCTTGGAAGCCGGTGCCGGATGGCTTGCGTTCCATTGCCTTTCCTCGTCCTCCCGGTCGCGGCAATCACCGTCCGTTTGCCCGCCGGAGAGCGGCTGGAGCATATACCAGCCGGTCGAGCCTGAGGGAGGGTGAACGGTGACTGTGGGCCCCTGGCGAGTCAGCAACTATTGCACCTTGACGTATCGCTTGAGGTCGCCAGCCAATCGATCGACATAGTCCTTGCGCACCTCGACCTCGGCCTCTTTCCACAGCTTTTCGATGTAGGTCTTGAGCGCGGGGCCCGCCTTGTCGGAGCGCACCGCTTCCTCGCACTCCGTCTTGACCTCCTCGAAGGGTCGTACCGACGGGTCCTGTCGCGCCTCGATCTTGATGATTTGCCAGCCACTATCGGTCGAGACGATTGCCGCCTGGCCGACGGGGGTGGAGACCACGAAAGACCGTAACTCGGGTCGCAGATCGTTGGGGTCGAGCGGGCCGATGAGCCCCGCGGTCGCCCGAGACCGCGCCTCGGATTTTGACTTCACGAGTGCCTCGAAGTCAGCCCCCGCCTGAACTTGCGCCAATAGGGCTTCAGCTTCCGGTTTGCGTTTGGCCAACTGCTCGCTATCGGTCGCGGTGAGCAGCAACTCACGGAACGTCACCTGAGCAGGCGTGGTGAACTTGGCGATGTTGGTGTCATACCAAGCCTTGGACTCTTGCTGCGATACGCCGAGTTGTCGTTTGACTTGATTGTCGATGACGTAACCGGGAACGGCACCGAACACGAGCCGTCGCACCAATTCATCACGCGTCATGTTGTACGGTTTGATATACGCATCGAGCTCGGCGTCACCCTTCAGCTTGTTGCGCTCCTTGAAATTGTCGAGCACGTCTTTCTTGACCGCGTCCAGATCGAAGAGTCGCTCCGCTTCCTGCACCAGCAAGTGATCGGTGATCAAATCGCCCAACACCTTTTGTCGAACCTCGTCCACGGCGGCGGTCATCTCGTCGGCGGATGACTTTCCTTGCATCAGCTGCGCCACCATCTCGCGTTCGTTTTCCTGCAACTCGCTCCAGGTGACGATGTCGTCATTGACCCAGGCGACGACATCTTCGACGCGAGTCTCGACCGATTTCGACGCGGCTGGGGCGGGGGCTTGTGCAAAAGCAACAAGGCCTGACAACGAGAGTGCGGCGGGAACGATGATGGTTCGCATTACGGCGTCTCCTGGGCAGAGGCTGGGGGCTGATTGAGGTTTAGCTTCGCAGCCTGCGCCAAGTTTTCCAGCTCGCGTTCGCGTCGCTGGTCGAATCTCTGTTGTAGAAGCGATTGCCTGAGTGCCGCCCGCTTCCGGGCCTGGTTGGGGTCGAGGTCGCGGTTGCGGGCCTCGAGCAGGAAGAGATACCACGCCTTCCCGATTTCCACCGGTTCGGAGACCGAGCCTTCGCGGAGCCCCTGCATCGCCGCCGCGGCACCCTTGGGTAGGTCGCTGAGGACCTGCTGTTGGAGCGCCCCCTTATCGGGCGTGGTGGAGAGTTCGCGAGCGACCTGGTCAAACGGTTCTCCCTTGGCGATCCGCGCGCGGGCTCGATCGACGGCAGAGCGCGTTTCGGTGCGCAGCATCCGAAACGAAACCCCTTCCCTTCCCTCGACCCCTTCCCGCTGGAGCGCCGCGGCGACCTCCTCCTCGGTGACGTTCACCTGCTCGCGCAGGACATGTTCCTCATACAACACCGCCAAGATCTTCTGGCGCGCCGCATCGCGCCGCTGCTCTGGCGGCCAGACATCGCCGAGTGCTTCGAGTCGTTCTATCTCCGCGGCGACAGCGCTCTCGGGTACAGGCAACTGTTGCTGCTCGGCGGCACGTGCAAACAACAGTTCGGCGCAGTACTCGCGCCACAACGTGCGGCGAGCCTCCGGTGCGACCTCAGCAGGTTCGACTCCTGCCTCGAGCCGCAACCATCGCTCGAAACTTTCCGCTGCCGGCGAAGTCGACGGTGCGGCGGTACTCGCGCCCGGTGATGCGGGTGCGCCTGCGGTGTTGGATCGCGCGCAGGCGGTGAGCGCAAGCGTCATCCCCAGCAGCGCGGAGAGCTGAACTCGCGGGATCGATCGACGGTCTACGCTCATGCCGGGCTTCCTGCGACAGGCGTGTCGCTGTTGGTTCCCACGATTTTCTGCAGGGCGCGCATCGCGTGCGTGATGCGATCGCCGGTAACTCCCTCGGACCGCACGCGCACGGTGCCGTTGCTGAGCAGTTGGACAGTTCCATCGGTGCGGTCCAGCTTCATGACGCGATCGCCGTCCACCTTGGCGCGAGCCCCGAACTTGATCGAGACCGCGTCGTCCTTCCAGTCGATTTGAACGGCACCATATTGCATGGCGAGCACCCTCAATTCGGAAATGCGAAACACATTCTGCGCCGCTTCGGGCAGTCGGCCGTAACGGTCGACCGTCTCTTCCAGCAGCGCGGTGACGTCATTACGGGTGTCGGCTGCGGAAAGCCGCTTGTAGAGTGCCAGCCGATGACCAGGTATCGGGATCAGCGACTCGGGCAGATTGGCGATTACGCCAATGTTGATCGTGACCGGGTCGGGGATTTCGGGAAGTGCCTGGCCGCGCATCCGCTGTACCGCTTCCTCGAGCATCTGCACGTACAACTCGAAGCCGACCGCTTCCATATGCCCCGATTGTTGAGCGCCAAGCATCTCTCCGGCGCCGCGTATTTCCAGATCGAGAGCGGCGATGCGAAAGCCGGAGCCGAGATCGCTGAACTCCACCAGTGCGGCCAGTCGTTGTCGCGCCTCGGGCGTCAGATCGCGGCGAGACGGGACCATGAGATAGGCGTAGGCGCGGGCGTCGCTGCGGCCGACCCGGCCGCGCATTTGATACAACTGCGCGAGCCCAAAGCGGTGCGCCTTCTCGATAATGATGGTGTTGGCGCGTGAGATATCCAAGCCGTTCTCGATGATGGTCGTGGCAACCAGGATCTGTGCTTCGCCGCGCACGAAACGCAGCATCTGCTTTTCCAACTCGCCTTCGGGAAGCTGGCCGTGGGCCCACGCCAGTTCGGCTTCGGGCACGAGCTCGCGCAGCAGCGATGCGGTCTCTTCGATTCCCTGCACGCGCGGCGTGATGAAATACACCTGACCTCCGCGGCGGATCTCGTTGCGGATCGCCGCCGCCACCAGCGACGGAGACCATGGCGCCAAGAGCGTTTGAATCGAGAGTCGATTGCGCGGCGGCGTCTCGATCACCGACATGTCGCGTACACCGGCCAGCGACATTTGCAGCGTGCGCGGGATCGGTGTGGCGGAAAGGGCAAGCGAGTGAACACCCAACGCCAGCTTCTTGATCGCTTCCTTGTGTTTGACCCCGAAGCGTTGCTCTTCATCGATGATCAGAAGCCCTAGCTTGTTGAACTTGACGTCGGCGGAGAGCAGGCGGTGAGTGCCGATCAGAATATCGACTTCACCGCGCGCCACATCGTCCAACACCTTGCGCGTCTCGGCCGGGGACGAGAGTCGCGAGACACTCTCGACGCGCATCGGCCAGGCCGCCATCCGGGCGCGAACAGTCGCCAAATGCTGAATCGCGAGCACCGTGGTGGGAACGAGGATCGCCACCTGGTTTCCAGCTTGCATCACCTGGAATGCAGCGCGCAGCGCCACCTCGGTCTTGCCGTAACCCACGTCACCGCAGAGCAGTCGATCCATCGCGCGACCGGAAGCGAGGTCGACTCGGATGTCGGCCAGCGCGCTTTTCTGATCGAAGGTCATCTCGTGCGGAAATGCTGCGTCGAATTCTCGCTGCCATTCGGTGTCGTGCGAGAACGATCGAGCTCGGATCGCTTTGCGCTTGGCGTACAGCTCGAGCAACTCGCCGGCGATCTTCTCGACCGCCTTGCGGACGCGCTGTCGTCTGCGGTCCCAGGCGCGGCCGCCCAGGCGATCGAGCGGCACGAGTGCGTTCTCGCCGCCGCTGTACTTTTGAATCAGATCCAAGCGAGTCACCGGAACGAACAGCTTGCTGCCGCCGGCATAGACCAATACCAGCAGTTCTTCACCGGTATCTCGATGCTGCGTCAGTCCGGTATAGCGCGCGACGCCGTGATCGACGTGCACGACAAGGTCGTCTTCCTTCAAGTCGCGCAGATCCGAAAGGAAACTGTCCTGTGCGCGGCGTTTGCGCGACAGGGGTGGAGGCGGGTCCTCGCCGAACAGATCGTGTTCGCCCAAGACCAGTGGGCCATCGCTCCCAAACTCGACGCCTTCTTCCAATGTGCCGGCGACGAGCACGACCTCGCCCGGGTTGGGGGCCCAGTTCTCATCGGGATCGGCAACTCGGAACTCGAGTTTGTGCTCGCGCAGCAGTTCGCCGACTCGTTCACGCCGCCCGCTGGTCTTGATCACGATCGCGGCGGTACGACCGTCGCGTTGTGCAGCTACGAGGTCGTGCAGCCAGTCCTCGGTGCGACCTTGATAGCGGCGCGTGGGGCGACCCCGCAAGTCGACGCGCAGGCGCTCTGTTGGTTCGTCGATTGGGAGTGCGCTCAGCATTAGCGGCGCCGAGCGCATCGCGAGCTCGATCTGCTCGGGGATCGTGAACAACTCTGCGGGCGTGGGGAGCGGTTCACCGGTTCGCTCACGACACGCGGTTTCCAGGTCGGTCCACGCAGCCTCGAGTTTTTCCTCGCACTCTTCCGGTTCCCAAACGGCGATGGCGGCGTCGGTGAGGCGCTGCAACGCGATGAAGTCCTTGCGATAGAAACGTGGAATCGCTTCCAGTCCTGCCAGGACTTCTTCGACCAGGCGAGACACGCCCGCCTCGGTGGGTGGCAGATCGTCGAGCACACGGCGCGCTCGGCCCATCAGTGTCTCGAGCAGTCGATCGGCCTCAGCCGCAGTGATCGCCGCTTCGCGTGCAGGAAGCAAACGCAGGCCGGAAGTGCGGGCGATGGTGCGCTGCGTAACGCTGTCGAAGCGACGTACCGACTCGATGAAGTCGCCGAACAGCTCGACGCGCAGCGGCGTCTCTTCTTGGGGCGGCCAAATGTCGAGCAAACCGCCACGGCGCGTGATGTCACCCGGCGCAGTAACCGTATCGACCATGCGATATCCGGCGTCGAGCGAGTGGCGCACCAGCTCATCGATGTCCATTGAGGTACCGACATTCAGCTCGCGTGCCCAGCGGCGAATCGCCTCCACTGTCGGAACCGGTGTGAGCAATGCGGTGACCGGCGTGACAACCACACACCGTTCGCCGCTGGCCAGTCGATCGAGTCCAGCGACGCGCGCGGCAGCGAGTGACGGATGTGCCGGCAGGCCGCGATACGCATCGGCATCGAGCGCGGGCAAGCGCAGCACCGGGATCGCCGGTTCCTCGGAGAGCAATGGCTCCAGTTCTTGGGCGAGGTGCCGAGCGCTGTTGTCATCAGGAACAATCAGCAGCAGCGACGAGGCCTGCGCGCGCGACGCGGCCGCCACGCCAATCAATCGCGCCACCGGAGCCAGCGCCGTCGCGCGAACAGACCTCCCCCCGAAAAAGCCCCCGATCAGGGCCTGTCGATGCTCATCGGTCAGTAACTCGACCAACCAAATCGGAAGCGACGCCTTCATCACGCTCGCCTAGCATCGCACGCAATTCGGGGACGGCATACCTATTTCCGATCGCAACACGTGCGATTCGACGCGCAAAATCGAGCACGCGTCGGGCCCCTTGCTCGAGGCAATCGGAAATAGGTATGCCGTCCCCGAATTGCGTTGTGGGTTAGTGGACGGTGAAGGGGGTGATGGCGAGTGGCGCAGTCGACTTGGGGGTGATGGTGAATACGTAGTTGCCTGCATCGAGAGAGTAGGTGGGTAGGACGACGCGGGCTTGGCTGCAGAACGGGCCGAGGGTGCTGGTGGAGTCGAGTTGCAGCGCGGTCGATGGGAAGATCTGCACGACGTGGCGTTCACCATCAGGGCTCACGGCTGCGATCGCATGTTGCAACGCGACCTGAGCCTGATCCCGCTCGGGGCCACACAAAACGTACTCGAGAGTGATTTGATCGCTGGCCTCAGCCGGATGCGACGCATCGACATCGCGCCCCGAAACGCGTGCCGTGTCGCGCACCGCCGCCTTGGCCTTGGGACGCCAGACGAAATCGAGGCCCGAGCTGGCGGTGACACGCACATCGCTTACCTGCCACGCTGATGCGCCACGTCGATTGAAGAGCATCGTGGCGCGACCCGCTCCCGACTGATCACCCAGCAGATCGTTGACCACCGCACGCGCAATGTGCAGCCCATCCCCTTGCGCGGCGCAGTAGATCTCGAGACTCAGACCGGCGCGATCATCGTTCTTCGGGGGCGCCGGTAGCGAGAGCACGATCGGCCCCGAGGACTCCGACGAAACGCCGCAGATGGTCTTCAGTCCGTAACCGGTGTCTTGCTCCACCGCTGCATCGAGGGAGACGCTGGCCTGGTAGCTGCCATCGGTTTGCGGCAACCAGGTCAGCCGCGACAGTGGGACGCGCACGCGAGCCGGCAGCAACTGCTTGCCTTGTAGCAGCACGGGAAAACCGAGTTGCACCGCGACCGGCGGTGACACGAAGTCATCGGGATTGAGCAAGGCGGCCAACCGGCGCGATTGATCGAGTTCGGCACGACTCCAAGCGATCGCACGCTGTGGCGCCACGACCTCGTAGTCGAACAGTTGCTGGTCATGTTGACTGTCCAGCGCAACGGTCAGGTTGTACTCCAGGTGCCGCTCCGGTGGCTCGTTCACCGCCAAGCTGAACATATAGAAGCAAGCCGATTGCTGTGCCGGTCGGGTGAATGCGCGCGACATCCCTTTCAGAAACTCTCCTCCCGATTCACGCGCCAACATCGACATCAAATCCGATGGGGCGCCGCTGCTGCTGCCCCAGCCGGCCGGAACATCGACGGTCCAAACGGAGAACCCGTTCTGCACCAGATCGCGCACCGGCTTGGTTATCTCCTCGTAACGATCCTTGCGTCGGACTTGAAACCCGTTGGAACTCAGCAGCGTGATGGTCTTGCGCGTCCTCATCCACTGATGCGCGCGCATGATTCCTTCGAGCGCCGCCAAGGATCCTTGGGCGTCGTACCCAGGCTCGAGGTTCTTGTACGATTCGGCAAAGGTTCGTTCGGGGTTCTTGAACGGCGCTTGTTGATCGGCCTGGAGCGATTCCTTGTAGGCCGTGTCCGACTGCCTCTGCGAAGCGCCGCTCGACGGTGGGGTTTGGGAATTTCGCGGCGCTCCGTCCTGCGCCGCCGCTTCGGCCAGCAAGCTGTTGCGCGGCGCGAGCGAACCGGTAGCGCCGCCTGTTGCACTGTTGTTCGACAAGGCGCGCCCCGGCGAGGCCAAGTTCAAGAGTTGTTGTTCGAGCTGCTGTTGTCCCCGCTCCTGAGAGCTGGAGGACTCCGCCGAGGGACCCAGTCGTGCGATGTCGTTGCTCGTGGAGGTCGAGCGGGCGTCTAGTTTCTTGCTAAGCGATTCGGCGGCGAGAAACGTTGTCTCGCGAATCATCTGCGCTGCGGCATGCAGTTGCGCGGGGTCGCGCGTGAAACCAGTCGTGAGCATTCGCGTTTGACGGGTGAGCGCGTAAACCTTGTAGATCGAGTCACCGACGCTTACGCGGTCCGCCAACTTGTCGAGTTCTTCTGCAATCGCCACGCGCGATTTGGCGTCGAGGTAGTTGAAATCGACGATCGCAATGATCGGCGCCGGCTGGTCGGCGCTGGTACAGACTTCGTCGAAACTCAGGCGCTGTTGTTGTTCAGCGCTCAGCGGCTGGCCATCGAGTCGCAGTGTGAACTGCTCACGGGTGAGACCCGTCACCAGTTTGTCGCCGCCGGATCGGCGATCGACGACCGTAACGTCCATCTGAACCAACCGCACATCGACGCTTTCCTGCACGCCGGACTCGATCGGCGGGCCAGCCTCGATGGCGCGCAGCGGTTCGGCCGCCAGCAGGGCCCAAGCGATTACTGCGACACGGTTCACACGACGACGAGAGTTCATCCCCAGCGCTCTCCGGAGCGGTCAATCTAGCACCAGTCCAAGCGCAGCGTGCTTGATGAGGATGCCGCTCAGCTCTGTGGTGCGCGAACCAAGGCAAGCATCTGCTTGCAGTCCTTGCGACGCGCAAACGCGTAGGCGCTGCGCCCTGCCTCGGTGTCCGGCAAGGTGAGGTCGGGGGCGCTTTGAAGCAGCGCCTGCACTACCTCGGTGTGCGGACCACAGCCGGGCCAGCGATAGTCGATGTCCCACACACTTCCTACCGCAGCAATCAGCGCGGTATTGCCATCGGGAAGCACGGCGTGAGGATCGGCTCCGTGGGCCAGGAGCAGTCTTACTGCGTCCGCGTTGCCGTATCCAGCGGCCATCGTGAGTGCGTTCGAGTCTTGTGCCTTGGCGTCGGCGCCGGCTTCGAGCAAGCAAGCGATCGCTCCGTTCTGTGCTTTGTGTACCGCATGCATCAGTGGTGTCCAACCGTTGACCCCTGCGGTTTGATCAAGCGGTGCGCCGTGCTCAATCAAGAGTTTCATTGCGTCGACCTGCCCGAATCGCGCCGCTGCAATCAGCGAGTTGGTCCCGGCATCGTTGTGAAGCTCGAGGCCTGACCCAGCGGTCAGCAAGCGTTCAAGCGCGGGGATATCTCCTCGGGCCGCCGCCGCCTCCAACGGAGTCCCGGGGCGATAGCCGCAGCCTGAAAGCAGTGCGACCAAACAGAACACCAGCGTCACTCGACTCATCCGGCCTCCCTTTGCGCCTGACCATCGCCGGGCGCGATGAAAGTATAGGCCGAGTACTCTATATTGCAAAGTAGTTTCTAGAATTTGGTTCCGGATAGCTGCCGGACCGCCATGTTTTTTAGCCGAACCAGCCTATGGCTGTCGCAGGCAGAACCTGGGTTTCGGCCCGACGCGACAGCGGTTTCCATGCGCAGAGTTTTCCGAAGCGCCTCGATTTGGACTGCGGTGCTCGCCCGAGTGCTTTGCAGTCAGCACGGCCACGAGGCGATCGTCGCCCAACGCGCACGCGGTGCGCCCGCGCTTGGTGTCAGTCAGTCCGCGGAGGTCGCATTGAAGGCGTTGCTCGCGCGATAAGCGGCGGAACGCCGAACCGCGTGCCGAGCGGGGCCGCGAGCGCCACGACGCTCAACTCATAGTCGCTGTAGGTACGATACGTTCCGCGCAACCAGACCAGCGCACGATACGTTCCATCCGATGGCGGCATGGTGGGGCGGATATTGTCGGCAACGGAATCGTGCGTTACCGCTGTCCAGGTGAAGCTCGCGCCGCCATCGCGCGTGGCACCTTCGAAGATCTCGTAGTGGCGCTGCCCATCGGCGCTACTGATCAGGGGAACACCGGTGGCAGGGTCGACATCGGTGCTGGCGTAAACCAGCGATGCATCATCAGGGTCGATGGCAATCGTGCCGGTGTAGTCGTCCTCACCTGCGTAGAGTCGACGCCCCGCGAAGGCGATCTCGCGATCGATCCATTTGCTTCCGGTCCAACGCGCATAGCGATAACGGTGATCGTCCCCGCCTTGGCCGGGGCGCAGGTTGGCTGAGTTCTTTTGAACCGAGTAGACCGCCACAGGATGGCCATTCTGGTCGAGTTCCACATCGCTGATCCAGGCCACGTTGTCGGCATCGCCGCGAAAGATCCGCGTTCCCTCACTCGGCCTGGAGAGCCCCTTGCGCAGGCGACGCACCGGCTTCCCATTCGACTGACGCAGCTTTCCACCGCGGTAGATCAGGTGAAACAAGCTGTTGTCGAAGTCGCGCGGATGGCCCTGCGTGTAAACCATGTGCACCGTATCGCGGCCGTTGCCGGCGTACTTTACGTACGGGCGTTGTCGAACCGTCCCCGGCACGTCGATGAACACGTTTCCGGTGACGAAACTCCGGCCATCGTCGTCGGAGTAGGCATACGAGGGCTTGAAGCGATCGTCAAGGCCGCGGAAAAAGTTGTAGACGCGCCGTTCGCTGCTCAGGCGGAGCAACCCGGGATACGTCACCTTCGACGTTGCGCTTGGCACGAACTGCTGTTCGTCTCCCCACGTCGTCGCATCGTGCGGTTGCAGGCTGATGCGATAGTAGAACTGCGGCGCCACGTTGTGCGCCGAATACATCGCCAACAGCCTGCCGTCGGCCAGTTCTACCAGCGAGGGAGAGTTGTGATCGTCGTAGATCGACAAGCCATCGTTGAACAGTTGCAGGTGCAGCGCGCTTCGCGCGGTGGTTCCGCGCGCGATGTCGTGTGCAGCAACCTCGATGTTGCCACGACGCGCCGGTTCGATCGCTCCCGCCGCGGCCGACCCGACGATCAGCACGCCGTGGTCCAACAGCACCCGTGGATCTTCGATCCAGTTCCAACCGCCGTCGTCGTTGATCACCCGCGGTTCGGCCGCGTCGGCTCGCGTCGCACCGTTCAGAGCGATCAGCAGCCAGCACGATGCCGCAGCCAGCGCCCGCACCGAATCATTCACCTTTTCCGTAAACGTCGAGCACCCGTTGCACCAGATTGGTGGTCGACAGACCCGCGCGCAGCGGAACGCGCACCACCTCGCCGCCCCAGCCTTTCACCTCGGCTGCGCCGACGATGTTTTCCTCGGACCAATCGGCGCCCTTGACCAGCACGTCGGGGTGCAACGCGAGAATCGCTTGCAGCGGCGTGTCTTCGTCGAACAGCACGACCTGGTCGACCGGTTCGAGTGCAAGCAGCAGCTCGACGCGCTCCAACTCGGGGACGATCGGTCGTTTGTCACCTTTGAGGCGGCGCGTCGAACTGTCTGTATTGACCGCCACGATCAACGCATCGGCGGCCTGACGCGCCGCTGTCAACAGCGCCAAGTGGCCGGTGTGCAGCAGGTCGAAGCAGCCGTTGGTGAAGGCGACACGCTTGTGGGCGAGTCGTTGTGCAGCGCGCCAGGCGAGAGTCTCGCTGGGGATCATCTCCACTGGGTAGCGGAGATCCGTGCCGAGTGCTTGAGAATCTTCACGCGCACGACGTCGACGTCGGTTTCAGCGGAGCCACTCTTGAGCTGTTGTTCCCACTCCGCAATCGCCTGCTTGGCACGCTCGACGTCGATTTCGTCCGACTTCTCGCAGGTCTCTGCCAACACGATCACGCGATCGGGAAGCACCTCGGCAAAGCCTCCTCCGACCGCCATGATCGACTTCTCGTTTCCGGTGCGTACAACCGCAACGCCAGGCTGAAGCGACGAGAGCATCGCGGCATGGCCGGGCAACACACCGAAACTGCCGAGTGTGCCGGGCAGGATCACTTCGTCGCACTCGCGGGTGATCACGCGCCGCTCGGGCGTGACCACCTCAACGGTTATTTTTTGCGGAATCTCGGCCACCACCTGCTCCTGCGGCTCAGGCCGCTTCGCGCTTCATCTTCTCGGCGCGTTCGAGCACGTCCTCGATCGTGCCTTGCAGATAGAACGCTTGCTCGGGGATCTCGTCGTGCTTGCCGTCGACGATCTCGCGGAAGCCGCGGATCGAGTCGGCCAACGACACGTACTTGCCGGGAATTCCGGTGAATTGCTCGGCCACGAAGAACGGCTGACTGAGGAAGCGCTGAATCTTGCGCGCGCGCTGCACCGTGATCTTGTCGTCCTCGGACAACTCGTCCATACCCAAGATGGCGATGATGTCGAGCAGTTCCTTGTAGCGCTGCAGCACGCGCTGCACGTCACGCGCTGTGTTGTAGTGCTCGGCGCCCAGGATGCGCGGATCGAGAATGCGGCTGGTGGAAGCCAGCGGATCGACGGCGGGGTAGATCCCCAACTCGGCGATTTGTCGCGACAGGTTGGTCGAGGCATCCAAGTGAGCGAACGTCGTGGCCGGCGCCGGATCGGTGTAGTCGTCGGCAGGAACGTAGATCGCCTGCACCGATGTGATCGATCCTTTGCGAGTGGAGGTGATGCGCTCTTGTAGTTCTCCCATCTCGGTGGCGAGCGTCGGCTGATAACCGACGGCGCTCGGCATGCGGCCGAGCAACGCCGACACTTCCGAACCGGCTTGCGTGAAACGGAAGATGTTATCGACGAACAGGAGCACGTCCTGGCCTTCGGTATCGCGGAAGTATTCGGCGACCGTCAGCCCGGTCAGGCCGACGCGCAGTCGCGCGCCCGGCGGCTCGGTCATCTGGCCGTAGATCAGCGAGACCTTCGACTTGTCGGGATCGCCGGCGACCATCACGCCGCCTTCCTGCATTTCGACCCATAGATCGTTTCCTTCGCGAGTCCGTTCGCCTACACCGGTGAAGACCGAGTAGCCACCGTGCTTCATGGCGACGTTGTGGATCAACTCCATGATCAACACCGTCTTGCCCACGCCGGCGCCGCCGAACAGGCCTGTCTTGCCACCCTTCATGTACGGCTCGAGCAGGTCGATCACCTTGATGCCGGTTTCGAACATCTCGATTTGCGACGACTGCTGATCGAACGTCGGCGCGTCACGATGAATCGGCCAGTTATCAACGGCGGCAATTGGGCCGAGTTCGTCGACAGGGCGGCCGAGCACATTCATCACGCGACCGAGCGTCCCCTTGCCTACCGGCACCGCGATCGGCGCACCGGTGTCGACTGCTTTCATACCGCGCACCATGCCGTCGGTCGGTTCCATCGCGACGCAGCGCACGCGCCCCTCACCCAAGTGCTGTTGCACTTCGCCGGTGACGTCGACCGGAATGCCGGTGTCGGCGCCCGCGTCTTGAATGCGTACTGCGTTGTAGATTTCAGGAAGATGACCGCCTTCGAAGTGGACATCCACCACGGGCCCGATTACCTGAATCACTTTGCCGACAAGCTGGTTCGCCATTGCGTTGATCCTCGTATCGTTGTTTCGGTCGTAGGGGCCAAGCTCGCTCGGCCCTGGCATGTTTTGGTGTGCTGACCCCTCGCTAGGCCAGCGCGTCGGCCCCCGAGACCACCTCGATGATCTCGGTGGTAATCGCGGCCTGGCGCACGCGGTTCATCTTCAGTGTCAACTTTGCAATCACCTCGTTGGCGTTGCGCGTGGCGCTGTCCATTGCGGCCATGCGAGCGCCATGTTCGGAGGCAGTCGATTCCAGCAGCGCCTGCCACAGTTGGAACGACACGTGGCGCGGGAGCATGATCCCGAGCAGCGACTCGGCGTCGGGCTCGTAGACGTACTCAGTGGCGGTTGCCTCGTGCTCGCGCACGTCGTTCGTGGCGTTCAAGGGCAGCAACGGGCGGACCAGCGTGGTCTGGGAGGCAACGGTGCGGAACTCGTTGAAGCACAAGTAGACGGCGTCGGTCTCGCCGGCAACGAATCGAGCTTGCAATCGCTCGGCGATGTCGCGCACCTGGATGTAGTTCATGCCGCGGAAGAAGTCGGACAACGATTCGCGGACCTCGATCTGCGGACGGCGCCGGTAGAACTCGGCAGCCTTGCGTCCGACGACGGTAACCACCACGCGAACGCCGGCGGCCTCTTTCTCCTTGCGCCACTTCTCGGCCAGTTTCACCACGTTGGCGTTGAATGCTCCGCAGAGGCCTTTGTCCCCCGCGACCACCACCAGGTCGACCGTTTTCTCGGGGCGTGAGGCCAACAGCGGGTGCAGTTCTTCCTTGGCGCGTTTGCCGATTTCGGACAGCACGTGGCGCAGACCTTGCGAGTAGGGGCGTGCCGCCAGCATCGCCTCTTGCGCGCGACGCAGCTTTGCCGCCGAGACCATCTTCATGGCCTTGGTCAGTTGCGAGGTGTTCTTGACCGAGCGGATCTTTCGCCGCAGGTCGCGCGTGCTTGCCACGGGCTACGCTCCTTCGACCAATGACGAGAAGCGATCGCGGAAGGCATCGAGTGCCGCACGCAGCTTGGCCACTACATCGTCGTCGAGCTTCTTGCGCTGCACGATCATCGGCAACACGTCGGGCGCGTTGTTGCTGCAGTACTCGTAGAACTTCTTCTCGAACTCGCGGACCTTCGCGACCGGGATCTTGTCGAGGTAGCCGTTGACCGCGGCATAGATGATCGCGACCTGTTGCTCGACGGCCAGCGGCTGGTACTGATCCTGCTTCAACAGCTCCTGCAAGCGTTTGCCGCGCTCGAGCTGCGCTTGCGTCGCCTTGTCGAGGTCGGAACCGAACTGCGCGAAGGCTGCCAGCTCGCGATACTGCGCCAATTCCAGTCGCAGCGTTCCGGCCACCTTCTTCATCGCGCCGATTTGAGCCGAGCCGCCGACGCGACTCACCGACAGTCCGGCGTTGATGGCGGGGCGGATACCGGAGTAGAACAGATCGGACTCGAGAAAGATCTGACCGTCTGTAATCGAGATCACGTTGGTGGGGATGTAGGCCGAAATATCGCCGGCCTGCGTTTCGATGATCGGCAACGCGGTGAGCGATCCGCCGGTACCGGGAACCATCCGCACTTCGTGACCGGCGCCGAGTTCCTTGCTTTTCTTGGACGCAGCCTCGTGTCCCATCACGCCGTGGTAGACCTGCCCGTCGACGCCAGTCTTGGCGCCCGCCGCAGTGTCGCTCTTGACGATGACATACGATTCACGCAGCTTCGCGGCGCGTTCCAGCAAGCGACTGTGCAAGTAGAACACGTCGCCGGGATACGCTTCGCGGCCTGGCGGACGACGCAGCAAGAGCGAAATCTCTCGGTATGCAGCCGCTTGTTTGGAAAGATCGTCGTACACGCACAGCACGTGGTCGCCGCGATCGCGGAAGTACTCACCCATCGCGCAACCGGAGTACGGGGCCAAGAACTGCATCGGCGCGGGGTCGGAGGCTGACGCGGAAACGACGATGGTGTGCTCCATCGCGCCGTACTCTTCGAGCGTGCGCACCACGTTGGCGATCGTCGAGCGCTTCTGCCCGATCGCCACGTAGATACAAATGACGCCCTTCCCTTTCTGATTGATGATCGCGTCGAGCGCAACCGCCGTCTTTCCGGTTTGACGATCGCCAATGATCAACTCGCGTTGTCCGCGGCCGACTGGGATCATGCCGTCGATCGCCTTGATGCCGGTCTGCAGCGACTCGCGCACCGATTGGCGATAAACGACGCCGGGAGCGATACGTTCCACCGGCACGGTGGCGTCGGCCTTGATGTCGCCGCGGCCGTCGACTGGACGACCGAGTCCGTCGACCACGCGGCCGAGCATCGCTTGACCGACCGGCACCTCGATGATGCGACGCGTGCGGCGCACGGTGTCGCCCTCGGCGATTGCCTTGGCTTCACCCAGCAACACCACTCCGACCTGATCCTCTTCCAAGTTCAGCGCCAAACCGAAGACGTCGTGCGGCAGCGCCAACAATTCGAGGTACGCGCACTTTTCGAGGCCGTGTACGCGCGCGATTCCGTCACCAACGCTGATGACAGTTCCGGTTTCGGCCACATCGAGCGTGCCGGTATACCCCTCGATCTGCTGCTTGAGGATCTGCGTGATTTCGTCGATACGGAATTCCATGTGCCTGATTCTCCGGAGTGTTGCTTTGGTGTCGTGACTCAGCCCGCGAGTCGCGAGCGCATCTTTTCGAGTTTGGTGCGGAGGCTGCCGTCGAAGACCGTCGCGCCGATGCGCGCGATCAGTCCGCCGATCAGTGATGCATCGACCGTTTCGCTGACGCGTACCTTGCGACCCGCTGCTTTCTCGAGTGCTGCCACCAAGCGCGTGCGGGTGTTGTCATCGATTGCCGACGCGGTGGTGATGGCGACCTCGGCGATACCGCTGCGACGATCGACCGCTGCGCCGACTGCTTGCGCGATGTGGGACAACATCGCGAGTTGACCGTGCTGCGCCAGCGTGGCGACGAAGTGCAGCGCTGGCGGACGCATCCCGAGTCGCTCGCCGATCGCTTTGACCGAGCGCGCTTTGGCGGCGCCATCGATGGCGGGGCTCTTGATGACCTTGCGCAGCTCTTCCGATTTCGCGAGCACGGCGGTGAGCGCGCGCAGATCGTCCCACGCGGCTGCAAGGTCTTGCACATTGGGAACGGCCTGCGACAAGGCTTCCGCGTAGCGGGCCGCGAGCAGGCGGTCGTTCTTCATCGAGCACTTCTCCTTGAACTTTTGGCCAAGCGATGGGGCGCGGCGGAAACGTGCGCGCAGAAGCTACGCCCGATCGAAGGCCGGGATGGTACTGGACGGTAAGGGGGGCGTCAAGGCGCGATAACCCGTTGTGGTGGTAGAGGTTAGCCTAGGAATACCGGTCGCTTTCCAGGTTTCGGAGGAGGTGCGGCAGGACGCTGTTATTAATACGACGCTGGTACGACGCTGGTACGACGCTGATACGACGCTGGTACGAGGCAGAGACAAGCTAGACACGAGGCGGAGATCAGGCTGATACGAGACGGATCTGGGGCGGATGCCAGGCGGATCCCAGGCAGATTCGGCGCGGACCAGCCTCGCTGCGGCGGATGGAACGTCTCTTCCGCAGCGCTCGCGCGGTCAGTCGGTGGGAGCTTGATGGACATCGAGGATCGCCCGGCCCGACGGGTCGGCCATCTGTTCCCAGGCCTTGTCCCACTTCAGCGCGGTCGGCGAACTGCAGGCCACGCTGCGCTCGTGAGGAACGCACGCGGCGCAGGTGGGATCGGGGAAGTGGTGCTCGAACAGCGTGCGATAGAAGTACGCTTCCTTTGTTTCGGGGGTCTTCACCGGAAAGCGATCGGCTGCTTGGCGGATCATTTCGTCACTGACCTCTTGCTCGGCGTGAGCCTTCAGTGAGTTGATCCACGAATAGCCGACACCGTCGGAGAACTGCTCTTTTTGACGCCACAGGATTTCGTTGGGCAGGTAGCCGTCGAACGCTTTGCGCAGCGCCCACTTTTCCATGCGCTCCGGCTTGCGCACCATCTTCTCGGCAGCGCTGAGGTTCATCGCGACATCCAGAAACTCTTTGTCCAAGAATGGAACGCGCGCTTCCACGCCCCACGCGGCCGTCGACTTGTTGGCGCGTAGGCAGTCGTATTGATGCAGCTTCAACAGCTTGCGCACCGTTTCGTCGTGAAACTCGCGCGCGTTAGGTGCTTTGTGAAAGTACAAGTAGCCGCCGAAGATCTCGTCGGCCCCTTCGCCGGACAAAATCATCTTGATGCCCATCGCGTGAATCTTGCGGGTCATCAGGTACATCGGTGTGGCGGCGCGGATGGTGGTGATGTCGAACGTTTCCAGGTGGTAGATCGCGTCGGACAACGCGTCGATTCCTTCCTGCACGGTGAAGTGGATCTCGTGGTGAATGGCGCCGATATGATTGGCCACCACACGCGCCATCTTCAGGTCGGGAGACTCCTTCAAGCCGACGCTGAAGGTATGCATTTGCGGCCACCACGCCGGTGTGCGGCTGTCTTCCTCGACACGTCCTTCGCGGTACTTGGCCGCCACCGCTGCGACGATCGACGAATCGACGCCGCCCGAGACGAGCAACCCGTACGGTACATCGCACATCAGTTGGCGGCGCACTGCCGCTTCGAACGCATCATGGAGCCGCGCCAGATCAAGCGGCTCACTCGGGTATTTCCCTTCGTGCATCCATTCGGGGTTGTACCAGCGGACGAACTTCTTTTCGTGGCCGAGGTAGTAGTGCCCTGGCGGAAACTCTTGGATTCTGTTGCAGGTTCCTGCCAGCGCTTTCATTTCGGAGGCGACGTAGAACAGCCCTTCGCGGTCCCAGCCGATATACAACGGCACGATCCCAAGGTGATCGCGCGCAATCATGTACGACTGCTGGCGCGGGTCGTACAGCACGAAGGCGAAGATGCCGTTGAGCTTGTTGAGAAACTGCGGCCCCTCCTCGTCGTAGAGGTACAAGATCACTTCACAGTCGGATGCAGTTTGAAAATCGTGCGGCTCGCGTAAACCGGCGCGTAGCTCGCGATGGTTGTAGATCTCGCCGTTCACGGCCAAGACGCTGCCGTGCGCCAGGTCGTACAGCGGCTGTGCGCCGTGCTCGACGTCGACGATCGAGAGTCGCTCGTGTGCCAGCACCGCGCGATCGTCGGAGAACACGCCGCTCCAGTCGGGGCCGCGATGGCGGATCTTCTTGGCCATGGTGAGCGCCCGGCGTCGGAGCGTGCCAACCTCGGCCGGGCGGTTGATTTCGAGAATTCCGACGATGCCGCACATCAGTCACCTCTTCGGGTTGCTCATTACTGTGCTGGAGCGCATGCAGGGTAGCTCATCGCGCTGCGAAGCTGCACTCGAGGGACTCTCGGGTCGTTACAGATACAGGTAGGGCGTCACAGATACAGAAAGGTCGCAACAGAGAGGTCGTAACAGAGAGGTCGCAACAGAGAGGTAGTAAGAAAGAGGTCGTAACAGGGAGGGCGTAACAGGGAGGGCGTAACAGAGAGGTCGCAACAGAGAGGGCGCAACAGAGAGGGCGTAACAGGGAGGTCGTAACAGAGAGGCCGTAACAAGGAGGGCGTAACAGGGAGGTCGTAACAGAGAGGCGGCCACGGAGAGGGCGCAACCGTGAGGCCGCAACAGAGACGCTGTCACGGAGAGGGCGCCACGGAGAGGTGGCAACAGAGAGGTAGTCACGGATAGCTCGCCACGGATAGCACGTCAACCACGCGTGATGGACCTCTCGCCA
This sequence comes from Acidobacteriota bacterium, assembly GCA_046331425.1. GTDB lineage: Bacteria > Acidobacteriota > Polarisedimenticolia > J045 > J045 > JANNUT01. Next base: position 7,615 of record JAXLQU010000024.1, on the reverse strand, counting down.
CAGCCCTCATCGCCCAACCACCACAACACGCCGCTCGTTGCGATACCACGCACCACTCCCCGCCGGCCCCAATCGCCAGATGCGCTGCAACGGCGTATCGCCGCTTACATGAAGATAGCCACCATGCTGCCCACGCCGATGATGCGTCGGACACAGCGCGTCGCCGTTGTCGTGATGATCACTCCCACCGCGTGAGCGATAGTGCCGGTGATGCCACTCGATCCGCCGCGCTGTGCATCCTGGCGCCTCGCAGCGATGTCGTGAGCGCGCACAAAAACCTCGGACCGCGACGCCGAGCGCTTCTCGGCCACGTCATACGCTGCGCAGAACTCTTCAATATCGCCAACAACCCCACCCACGCCGGCACACGGCGCGACGCCGCGGAAAACGTCCGGGCAGCACGCCAGGAAGGCAGATCCTCGTCGCGATCGGCTGCGACCAATCGCAGCTCGCCGCATCGAGGCTGAGACGCTGTCGACGCGCTTCAATGCAACTCGAGAAATCGTTGGCCAATTCCAGCGGCAAGCGCAGGCGCATCATGCTCCCCGCCACCGAGACCAGCGCACCCTCGGCGCAGGCCGCGTGCCCACACGTTTGACAGCGAACAACGTGTCGCCCGGCCCGCAGCGGAGCGAGGCCAACCGCTTCATCCGACATCGGCATCGGCGCGTCGGTTCGGCCCTCCACCGCGCTGGCCCACAGCAGCGCCCGCTTCTCATCGCGCAATCGCTTCACCGTGCAGGCGCGCAGATGCGAAACCCACAAAGCCTCGCACGATTCTTCGACGAATCCGCGGCCCAAGATCTGCACCACCAGCAGCGCCTTCTCGAGCCCAAACGCTCCATCCAGATACGCTTGCTGCAAGAGCTTGCGCCCTCGCAGTGCCCGCGCGACCCGCACACGATCCTCGATGGTGGTGCGCCCCAACCCAAGCCCGGTTCTCGGCATACGATCCATTGCTCGCAAACCCCAGCTCGCGCGGCGCCGTTGTCGCTCATCTCTATCAACAAAGCAGCGAGGTTGCGTTCGATCGTATCGGCCACCCGCCAGGCACTTCAGTTGCCACAGCACCTCACTGTCGGTCCCGACGCCGGCGCGCGACATCACCGCAGTCGAGTTGCGCGAGCACTTCGAGCGCCATCGTCATCGCCGGAAGTTCCATCCCCGACGGCGGACTCTCCGGATCCGACGGAGGATCGACCGCCTGCAGCCACGCTTGGAAAACGTCCGGGGGCTTGTCGCTGGCGAACTCTTCGGCAACCAGACTCTCGATGAACGAGACGACCGTGGCATCGCCCCCTTCGACTCGGCGATACAGGTCAAGCGCACTCTCGAACGCGGCCCGCACCGCAGGCGGAACAGGAATGACCCACGACACCCGCGGCAGCTCGTCGATGTCGTCCGCTTGCGAGCTAGCGCCAGGCGGCCGTGAACTACGACCTGCCATCAACGAATCGCCAGCTTCCAACACCTCGCGACTGGAACACGCTCTCGGCTCTGCGTCGGCGAGCATGTCATCGCCAATGACAACACCAACCGTCGCACCGCCCGCGAGCCCTTCCGAATGCCGATCGGCATCCTCGTCACCACACCTCGTCGCAACGGCTTGGCTCGCGTCGCGACCGACTCGCGCTTCACGCCGATCGGCATCCTCGCAGGCGATCGTCGACGCAATGGGTTGGCTCGCATCTCCACCGCGCATCGCCACAACCAAGTCATCAGAACTCGCGAACTCATCACCAGCAATCGCCTGACCCTCGCGCACCATCTCCCTCAACCGACCCACGCTCAACCGTCGCGCACGCTCGACCCACGCCGCGAGCGTCGATTCCGTCGCCACCCGCCCCACCAACATCCCCTTGCACAACCCAATCGGCGCACCGCCATCGCCACCCGTCACCGCCACGCGCAACCCCGGCAAGCGCTGAATCGCGTCATGCAAATCGGCATGCCCGCGCAGCCACTTGCCGGTGCGCTCCAATTGCTCACGCGTGAAATCGTGCAACGAAGACGCCCCCGCACAGCGCCACAACTCCCCCTCGACAACCAGCGCACACACCTTCGACAACGGCAACAACACCTGCACCGATTGCACCGCAAGTCGAAGCGCAACAGCATCGCGATTCACAGCATCGAGCCATGGCGAGAGCACTGACAAGTTGTTCGCACGCGAAATTGTTGTGGACACGCTGCACCCTTGAAGTGCTGTGAAGGTACCAACAAATCACACGAACAACAATCGAAAGCGCGCAGTGAATGAGCAATTATTTTGCGTGCGCGAGACGCAACGTGATGTCACGCATCGCGCGCAGAAAAACCAGGCGTGCTGATTATCAGCTCAGGTCTAGCAGACGAGCCCGCACGATGCGCCACGTGCTGGCATGCGTGCAAGACATACCAATACTCATCTGCGCGCCCGCCCCGATCCCTACGATCACACTTCAACGCTCCATCGCACGTGCACCATGCTCGGCGCCGCACACTTTCCGCGAATACCTCTCTCGCGTTGATGCACGCGCATAGAACCGCAAAGACGGGCCGTGCAGCAGTCAGGCAACATTCCCTCGCCTGCTCCCATCAGCCGCGACGATTGCCCTCGGGTCGCCTTCAAGGATCGCTCGGTGGAGTGTCAGCGCCGATCCAACGCGCCTCATGCGCCGAAGGCCTCGCGGCCCAAGATCACGCTCAGACTCTTGCACCATTCCAGTTGATGATTCGCCCTACGGCGAGCGCTCGGTACCGAAGCGCGACCATCATCAGATCGCAACCCTCGCGCATGATCGCCGACAGAACCGACGTCCACCCCCGCGCGTGCCGCACCGAAGCGAGAGCCGCGACGAAACACGCCTGACACCGCAGAGTCGACAGATCAAGCTTCTCCTACATGTACCGCGCGCTCGATACCGATGTATTCGTGGCCGCGCGCCGCCTCGCTTCGACAAGAGTTCAATTGCAGATCCACCCAGCTCTCTGCGCCTCATACTTCCGGATCAAAACCCACCACCCATCGCCGCACGGCAGACTTCGCAGCTCACCGCCGGACGTTCTGCGCCCCTCTACTGTCGGAGCGTCCTGCACAACGCTCAGAGGACAGAAGCCACGGCAGATATCCGCGCCCGTTTCTCACCATCCGACCTGGCTGCGGCGCTTCTTTCTACGCGAAAACGCGGCGCTTCTTAGCCCATAATCTCCGGCCGTGAAGCCGACCGACCCCGAGCAACTCGACCGTGCCAATCGACTCTTTGCCGAAGCGCTCGAGCAGCCTGAAGAGGAACGTGCCGCTTGGTTGCGGCGCGCCTGTGCGGGCGACGATGCGCTGGGCGCGATGGTGTTGCAGTTGCTGCTTCTGGCGGATCCCGCAGCGGAAGATCCGACTTGGCTGAAGGGGGGGCTGGCGGCGCAGGCATCGATGTTGGGTGCGCTATTCGACGACGCGCCGCTGAGCGCCGGCACGCAGCTTGGCAACTACCTCGTGCGCGAAGAGATCGGGCGCGGCGGTATGGCGGTTGTCTACTCGGCCGAGCGGGCGGATGGCGCGTTCGATCATCCTGTGGCGTTGAAGATGATGAAGCGCGGCCTGGCCTCGGCAGAGGCGATGGCGCGTTTCCATGACGAGCGCCGAATCCTGGCCAGAATTCGTCACCCGAACATCGCGACGCTACTCGATGCGGGTGTGTCGGAACACGGCCAGCCGTTCTTCGTGATGGAGTTGGTTGACGGAGCTCCGATCGATCGCTATGTAGCCGCGAATCGACTCGGTCTTCGGGCGCGCCTCGCGCTGTTCCTTCAAATTTGCGAAGCGGTGGGGTTTGCACACCGCAACCTGGTCGTTCACCGCGACCTCAAGCCGTCGAACATTCTGGTGACGCAGGAGAGCGTGGTAAAGCTGCTCGACTTCGGCATTGCGAAAGTCGCGAGCGACGACAACGAGGCAGCGGAGCTCACGCGCGCCGATCAGCGTTTCCTCACACCGATGTGGGCCAGCCCCGAGCAATTGCGCGGCCATGTGGTCGCGACCGCCTCGGATCAATATCAGCTCGGCTTGATCTTGTTCCTGTTGGTCACCGGCAGGTCGCTCCGCGAGGGACAATCGACCGATCCCATTGAAATGGCGCGCTCGCTCGACGACACGACGACGACACGCCCCAGCGCTGCCGTCGCTCGAGCAACGGCGGCAGAGATCGAAGAGAAGTTCGGGATGAGTGCGGCGCGACTGAAGCGCAGCGTCCGCGGCGATCTCGATACGATCGTCGCGCGTGCACTCGACCTCGAGCCGGAGCGGCGCTACCCCGCGGTGCCGCAACTCGCCGACGATGTGCAGCGCTACCTCGATGGCAGGCCGATCACCGCTCGCCCCGATTCGGCGTGGTACCGATTGGGGAAACTCGTCAAACGGAATCGCGTCGCCTCGTCGCTGGTCGCGACACTGGGGATCGTGCTGCTCGGACTCGCGGTCGTAATGTCGGTACAGGCCGGGCGTCTGGCGCGAGAGCGTGATCGCGCCAATCGCGAGGCCGAACTTGCCAAGCAGGTGACGGGGTTTTTGATGCAGGTGTTTCAATCCTCCGACCCCAGTAAATCACGCGGCAATCAGGTCACGACCCGCGAGATCCTCGACAAGATGGCAGCCGAGTTGGACACCAAGATGCAGCAGACCTCGGCGATCAAGGCGGAGCTGCAGACCACACTCGGACAGGTGTATCGAAGTCTGGGCATTCATGATCGCGCTGAAACTTTCTATCGCGCGGCACTGGACTCCTATGTTGCCCTCGATGGCCCCGAATCAGAGTCTGCGCTCAAGGCCCAGTCACGACTGGCGACCAACCACAGAGAGATCGGCAAACTCGATCAGGCGCAGGAGATTTTGGAACGCTTGATCCCGATTGCAGCGCGAGTGTTCGGCGAGCAGCACGCCGAGACTCTCAATGACATGAACACGTTGGGGGCGATCTACGCCGATCGGCAGGACAACGAGCGTGCCGGAGCGCTGTTCGAAAGAGTCAGCCAGGCGCGCCTGGCGACGTTGGGCCCCGAACATATCGATACGCTACGCACGCAGATCAACCTTGCGGTCAATCTGCGCCGACGCGGGAAGCAGAAGGAAGCCAAGGCACTGTTGCAGTCGACGACCGAGGTACTCACTCGCACGATCGGCGCCGACGACCCAACCACGATGGCGGCACGCGCGAACCTGGCGGGAGTCGTTTCCGATTTGGGGGATCTCAAGGAATCGAAGCGACTGTTCTCAGACTTGCTCGAGGACGCCGATAGAGTGCTCGGTCCTGACAACACGCTCTCCTCGGTTGCGATCCAGAACTTGGCGTGGATCGCCGACGAGAACGCTGATCGGCCGGCCGCAGAGAAGTTGTATCGTCGCGCGCTCGAGTCGTTGAGTCGAAAGCTGATTCCAGATCACCCGCAGGTAATCAATGCCAAGCACAACCTTGGGCTCACGTTGATTGTGATGAACAAGGATCTCGATGAGGCAGAGCGACTGGTGAACGAGTCGTATGACGCTGCGAGACGTGTGCAGGGAGATAAGTCATATCTCGTCGCCAGGAACCTGTTCGCGCTCGCGTTGCTCGCGACCCGGCGCGGGCATGTCGAGCCTGCGGTCGAGTTTCTCCAGCGTGCGGTGCAATTCGGATTCGATGACCCCGATCTGTTGGCGCTCACCGATTCAACCTTGAAGGGCCGCAAGCAATATGACGAACTAGCGATGAAGGTCAGAGGTGCCGCGCAGTAGCCAGGTAACCGGTCAGGCCTCGCTGTTCCGACACGCAACCCTTTTTCGATCGGTACTCCGTTCGATTGTCCCGTAACTCATCGGGCACGGTCGCCCCCGAACGGTCCGAGCTCGTTTGCCACCGACCGCAATGCACAGCGGCCTGAACCGCTGGTCCAGCTCGTTCACACCGCTGAGGCTCGCGAGCCTTCGCGTCGAGAGCTTGATACGAGAGCCTCGCGCGAAGCCACCAGCTTGGTGAGCGGCGGGCAGGAGCAGAACTATGAAACGCCGATACAAAGTACTGAACGTTGGCTTGGCGGTGATGGTCGTGGCGGTGTTCGCGCTGGCGCTGATCCTCAGCCACGAGTCCGAGTGCGATCCGGCCCCGCCCCTGTCCGCAGGCACGACACCGATGAAAGCAATCGTCAATCGCTGCTACGGCGGGCCCGAGATCCTTGCGCTCGAAGAGATCGCAAAGCCAACGGTGGAGGACGATCGCTTGTTGGTCAAGGTGCATGCCGCATCCGTCAATCCTCTCGATTGGCATTACATGCGAGGCAAACCCTACGTCATGCGATTGGGAACGGGGATCGGCGCACCCGACAACGTTCAACTGGGAGTCGATTTCGCCGGGACCGTGGAAGCGGTTGGAAGTAACGTCACGCAGTTCAAGCCAGGCGACGAAGTGTTTGGCGGCCGGCGCGGCGCATTCGCCGAGTACGTGAGCGTCGCTCAAGACGGGGCGGTGACGCTGAAGCCGTCCAACATCACGTTCGAGCAGGCGGCAGCGGTGCCGATCGCGGCGATCACCGCACTTCAAGCTTTGCGAGACGTCGGGAAAGTTCAGCCTGGGCAGAAGGTCTTGATCAACGGCGCATCGGGCGGTGTCGGCACGTTCGCCGTGCAGATTGCCAAGGTGCTCGGTGCCGAGGTCACCGGAGTTTGCAGCACCAGAAACGTGGAGATGGTTCGATCACTCGGTGCCGACCATGTCGTCGACTACACGAAGGAGGACTTCACCGACGGCTCGCAACAGTACGATCTGATCGTCGACAACGTCTCGAGTCAGTCACTGTCGGACTGCCGACGCGTGCTGAAGCCTGAAGGCACGATGGTGATCGTCGGCGGATTGAACAAGGATCCATTCATCGGAGCATTGTGGGGCCCGATCAAAGCGAAGCTCGCGGCACCATTCGTAAGCCAGAAGCTGGCCTTCATGATGGCGGACCTGAGCCAAGCCGATCTTGGATATCTACGCGACATGATGGGGTCGGGAAAGCTGACACCGGTGATCGATCGCACTTACAGCTTGAGCGAGACGCCGGCGGCGATTGGCTATCTGGAAGAAGGGCACGCGCGCGGGAAAGTGATCATCAGTCTGATGGAGGCTAGTCGATAAGCCCCGGCCAACGATAGGAAGAGGCTGCCGGCGGAACGAGAACAGCTGCAACCGACACCCGTCCCGCTGAGTACCGATGAAGCCGTGGTTTCGAGCAGCAACATGGTGGAGCGTCGCTGACCCGAGAACGAGTCGTTGAATCACCAGGCTGGCGCGATGTGCTGATCGGCACGAAGGCGAGCGCTCCGCGGCTTGTCAACGATCGCTTCCATTCACCTGCATACCCGGGATACTCTGCGCCGTTCAAGAAGCGAAGCGTATCCAACAGATCCGCAACCGTTCGTGCACTGTGCCCCCTTCCAAGGGGATGCTTTTTCTCCCTTCGCAATCCAGCGAAGAGAAGAGGTCTGTCATGCATCGATTGTCGCGCGCGACTCTTTGTCTCTTGCTTGCTCTCATGATCTGCGGCGCTTGGACTCCCTCAGCGTTCGCTTTTGTCCCGAAGACCGCGCGCACGCCGCTCGACCAGAAGGAATTCTTCAAACCGG
>JAXLQU010000023.1:0-56143 GCA_046331425.1 Acidobacteriota bacterium | reverse complement strand
CGCCACCCGCCAACGACTCGGCGATCAACTCTGGATTGGCCTGTGTCAGCGTGCTGCCGGCGCGAAAGCTGCGGTAGAGCTCGTTCAACGTCTGTGCACGAAAGCCGCGATACCCAGAGCCAGAAACCGACCAACCGCTCGGCAGATCGCAGGTCAACGTGCCGTAAGGATCGACGCTGGTCGTCTGACGCTCGGGCAAGCTGCCGCCCTGAGGTGGTCCGCCGTTGACGCTCACCGTCAGCGATGGATCGATGTTCTGCCACCGCTCCCAGCGAGCTCCCGCATGCAACATGCAGCGTGTTGCCAGAGGAAGTGCGTACTCGGCGGAGACTCCGGTCGATCGTTGGCGAGCACTCCACCGTGTGACGCGTCGGGGCGGCCCGAACGATGTTTCGTCGCTATCGGCAAGCACCTCACGCCCCTGCACGCCGATCGTGAGAATGGCGTGCGGTGGACCGAGATCGGCCGCCCATGTAGCGATCAGTCCGCGCGCTTCCGAGGGGACGAGTTGACGTTGTGTCGGGCGCTCGCTCTCGCGATCGCCGGCAATTGCGGAGAACGTTTGCTCGTAATCCTGCTGCAGGTCGTAGACGCGCACCGTTGCTACCGAGCGCGACCACTCGCGATCACCACCCACCGACCACGAATACGAGTCGGTCTGGTTTGCTTGGAACGGCGTGCCGTTAGCGCGCGATTCGTCGAAGTGATTGAACCGCGCCACCAAACCGCCGCGCTCGAACCGTCGCTGCAGATTCAGATCGATCGTCGTGTGTCGTTCGGTAATCGCGCGATCGATGCTGCCGCGCTCTTCCGGCGCCACCGATACGAAGCCGTCGGTGTCAAACGATTCAGCGGCCAGTCCTAGATCCCATCCACCGAGCGCCAGGCCGGCGAGCAGACCGCCGTCGACGGTGCCCAATTCGCCGGTCGACAACTCGACCGCCGCGCCGTGCGGTCTGGCGCCGAAGCGGTTGATCTCGACGGCGGCACCGAGCGCCGGTGTGCCGTAGCGCGCCGCGGCGCCACCGCGCAGGAGATCGACGCTGGCAACATCCAGTCGCGGGATGCGACTCCAGTAGATCCAGCCGCCCAAGGGGTCATTGATCGGTATGCCGTCATCCAACACCAACGCGCGACTGGCGCCGTTGGATCCCAGGCCGCGCAGTGTCACTCCTTGAGTGGTCGGATTCGCAAACCGGCTGCTTGAACGACGAAACAAACTGAAGGACGGGGAGCTGCGCAGCAGATCATCGAGTGCAATGGCCGGAGCGTCCGCCACGTCGATCCAACTCTTGCTTTCCGCACTTTCCGGCTGACGTGGTCGCGTGCTGGCCGTGACATCGACCTGCTCGCGATAGGCGCTTTTCAGGCGCAGCTCCAATCGTGTTGCATTCGACGGATCGACAGGTTGACGCAACGTTTCGAAACCGGGTGCAAAGACCACCACGGTAAGCGGTGTGTCGCGGTCGATTCGCAGGCGGAACCGACCGTTGCGATCGGAGATCTCCTCGGCCAGTGCTTGTGCACCGCTACTCGCCTCGTCATCGGATGAGGCTTCTGCGACGGCGCGGATCGAGGCGCCGAACACCGCGCGGCCCTGTTCGTCTCGCACGCGACCGTGCAAGACCCGTGTCGCGTCCGCGCCGTACGATGGGCGGGACGAGAGGAGCAGTGGTAGCAGCAGCAGGCATGCGGGCCAGCATCGACGTGTCGGCATAGCGCGATACCGTAGCACCACTACTGCATAGAACTGAGCCGCTTGTTCGAGGCAGGTTCGAAACAGGGCCCAGTCGGTGGTCGCCGACTCCAACGCCGAACCATGAACACGGCGCTCATGGATCGTCGCCGTGTGGCCTGGCTGCGGTGCTCGCTGTCCCGATGCGGGCAAGAAAACACTTGGAGTTCCATCATCAACCCGGTACAAACAGCGACTGCGCAGCCCGGGAGGGGCCGAGGAGAGTCCATGAAGTCACCAGTCGCGCCGCTGTTGGTCGGGTTGTGTCTGAGTCTGACGATCTTCACCGTTGCCTCGGCAGATCCGTTGCCCCCATCGGCGGTTCGCTCGCTGCGGCCCGCGGCCGAGGTAGCCCACGTCGAAGCGCCAGCGCTGACTGCCGACCTGCTGACCTCGGAGCGCAAGCCCCAGGAATTGGGTGCTCCGCTGCGCGTGGGGCACCCGCTCAAGGTGCACCTGACGCCAGCGAGTGCCGGCACCTGGGAAACCCTCGAGGACGGAACTCGCGTTTGGAGAGTGCGTCTGTCGTCGCGTGGCGCGCAGTGGTTGATGTTGGGGCTGGGTGTGTTTCGGCCCGTGCCGGGCGCGATGCTCTGGGCCTACAACGATAGCCGCACGAGTCAGTACGGTCCGTACACCGTTGCGGATGAACAGACACATGGTCAGTTGTGGATCGGTCCGGTGATCGGCGATGGCGCCACGCTCGAGTTGTTGTGGCCCAGTCAGGCTCAAGCGGTCGTTCCGAACATCGAACTGAATGTCGTGAGTCACGGATTTCGCGGCTTCGGTGAGGCCAGCGAGAAACGATTGGGCGACAGCGGCAGTTGCAACATCGATGTGATGTGTCCGCTGGGCGCCAATTGGCAGGACGAGAAGCGCGGCACGTTGATGTACCTCAAGAGCGGCTCGGACTGGTGCAGTGGATCGCTGATCAACAACACTGCCCAGAACTGCAAGCCGTTGGTGCTCACCGCGCATCACTGCTTTTCGACCCAAGCAGAACTCAACTCGATGACGTGGGTATTCAATTTCGAGCGCAGCGCGTGCGGCAGCGGCAGCGCCTCGACCGCTCAGCAGATCGCCGGCGGTACGCTCCGGTCGACCTCGAGCGCAAGCGACTTCACGCTGATCGAACTCAATCAAGCGGTACCGGATGCATGGGCGCCGTATTACAACGGCTGGAGTCGCTCCACGTCACCGGCAACACAAGCGACCGGTATTCATCATCCCAGCGGCGATGCCAAGAAGATCTCGCGCGATGACAGCGGCACCATCAACGGCAGCCAATGGGGCTCCAATCACTGGCGCGTGCCGAGTTGGGATCAAGGAGTCACCGAAGGCGGTTCGTCCGGATCGCCCTTGTTCGATCAAAACAGCAGGATCATCGGGCAACTGCACGGAGGCGAGTCGTCCTGCTCGCTCCGGACCTGGGACGAGTACGGAAAGCTCGACGTGTCGTGGATCGGCGGCGGCACCGCCGCAACGCGACTGCGCGACTGGCTCGACCCGGAGAATCTGTTGCCGACAACATTGGATGGCCTCGACTACTCGATCTGCCTCGTGCCGCATGCCGACCTGAAGTACGACAGCCACACCATCGACGACAGCAGTGGCAACGCGAACGGCGCCGCTGATCCTGGCGAGACATTCTTGCTGCCGACAAGCATTGCGAATGTCGGCAACACACCGGCAACCGGTGTGAGCGGCACGCTCGCCACCGCAGCGAGCGGGGTCACGATCGTTGACAACGCTGCCGTGTGGCCCGACGTGCCGAACGCCGCGGCACGCGGCTCCCTTGCACCGCACTTTCAGCTCAGCCTGGCCGACACGGTGAGCTGCGGCAGCTTGGTGCCGGTCTCGATGACCAACAATGCCGCCGCACCCGCCGGAACATGGAACTCCAACTTCAACGTGCGTGTTGGGCAAGCCCAGGTGAACACAAACTTCCAAGACAACGTCGAAGCCGGCGTCGGTGGCTGGACACAGCAGCGACTGGAAGGGACGCTGACGTGGGCAATCGTCACCAGCGACTCCAATAGCCCCACACACAGTTGGTTCTTGACCGATGCCGACGTGCGCACCGACACACTGCTGATCATGCAGCCGCTCAACAATCTGCCCGCCGAGTCGGAGCTGAAGTTCTTCCACAAGTACCGCACCGAAAACAACTACGATGGCGGCGTGTTGGAGTACTCGTTGGACGGCGGTGCGTTTGTCGATGCGAGTGCCTTGATCGTGGAGGGCGGCTACAGCGCATCGGTAAGCTCAAGTGCGTCCTCGCCGCTGGCAGGGCGCCCCGTGTGGGGTGGCGACTCCAACGGCTGGACGGCGGTTCGTGCGAATCTCTCCACGCTCGCCGGCCGCAATGTGCGACTGCGCTGGCGCTTCGCGAGCGATACCAGCGTGCTCTCCACCGGGTGGTTCATCGACGACGTGACGGTGAAGTCGACATCGTACGTTTGTGCTCCAGTAGTCACGCGGCCGGGCGAAGCAAGCGGGCTCGGTGCGACGCCGCTGCAAGTGAATAAGGTCGTCGGTGGATACGGACTGAGTTGGGGTGCGCCGCTTACCGGCGGTGCGCCGTCGCGCTACAAGTTGTACCGCTATGCACTTCCGATGCTCGGTAGCACAACGCCCGACTGCGAATCCGATCTCGGGACCAGCACATCGACGACGCTCGCCACGCTCACCGACAACGCCGCGTTCGTGGTGGTTGCCCGCAACACGGCCGGCGAAGGTTCGTACGGCCAAACCAGTGCCGGCTCCAATCGACCGGTCTCGCTCGCGCCGTGCCCGTAAGCGCAGGGCCAGCTTCCAAGGACGCAGCATGGCGCTGAAACATCGCGGTGGACTAGGGCCGGGACGATCGCTGCCGAAGGGCGGAGGTTCCTCGGATGAGTTCGAGAAACTGCTCGCCCAGCAAGGCGATCGCACGTTCGACGCGGTGCGCGCCGGTGAGCGGGTCGAGGGGACGGTGGTTGCGATCAGCGATTCATCGATTCTGGTCGACATCGGTCAACGCAGTGAAGGCGTGGTGTCGCTGGATGAGGTGCGTCAAGAGGACTTGGGCAAGCTGCGCGTCGGCGATCGCGGCGAGTTCTTGGTCTCGCGCATCTCGGGATCCGGCATCGAACTGTCGTGGGCACTATCGGCACACAAGCTCGATTTGGCGCGAATCGATGAGGCGCGTCATTCGGGTGTACCGGTCGAAGGCAAGGTCAGTGGCGAGAACAAGGGCGGCTTCACCGTCGAACTCGGTGGCGTGCGCGGCTTTGTGCCGTTCTCGCAAATGGAATTGGGCCAGTCCAAACCGCTTGCCGAGTATGTCAACCACACTTTCCGCTTTCGCGTGATCGAGGTGCGCGGGCGCGACGTGGTGCTATCGCGTGCGGCGTTGCTGCGCGACGAACAAGAGCGTCTTCGGCGCGAGCGACTCGCCACACTGCACGTTGGCGAAGAACTCGAGGCCGAAGTCATCAAGATCGAACGCTTCGGCGTGTTCGTCGACGTGGGCGGCGGTCTGCATGCGCTGATCCCAACCGGTGAGTTGGCTTGGAGTGCCCAAGACGAGGTCAAAGCGGTGCTCGAACCGGGCGTCAACGTGCTGGTCAAGCTGACCGAGATTCAAGTCGACGGTCCCAAACCGAAGATCGCGGCCAGCATGCGGCAGGTCACGCAAGACCCGTGGCTGAGCGCTAGCGACCGATTTGCCGAAGGCCAAGTCGTCAAAGGTCGCGTCACCCGCATGATGCCGTTCGGCGCCTTCCTCGAGATCGCGCCCGGCATCGAAGCGCTGTTGCACATCTCGCAGATGTCCGACACCAAACAGGTTCGGGCGCCGCAGTCGATGGTGCGCTTGGGTGAAACTCTCGAGGTGGCGATCACCAGCATCGATTCCTCGGCGCGACGGATCGGCTTGTCGCTGACCGCGACTCCTGACGCGCAGCTCGACCCAGAAACACGCGCCAAGTACATGCAGACCGATGCACCCAGCAGTGGTGGCGGAAACAGCGCGATGGCGGATGCGCTGAGGAAGGCATTGAACAAGCCTCGTCCGTAAACGGCCCGACGATTGAGCTAGGTACGGCGCGCCGCATTTTTCTCGTTCAATTCGTCCAAGTTGATTTCCTAACCGATCTCATGCCCTCGGCCAGTTGACGCGGAGTAGAGTCTCGCGGTCGATTCCGATGCGGCCAACTCGCATTCCGAGTCGCGCTGCCAGGGAGGATTCATGCACAGCACAGCTCACTCGAGTCGGTACTTGCGGCACGGCATTGCCTGCGCCGCAGCGTTGACGGCACTGTTTGTTTCATTCAGCGCGACACGCGCCGCCGATACACCCGATCCTGCGGCCGTCACCGTTGCCGGCAGCTTGCAATCGGAGGCCGGTTGCGGTGGTGATTGGGATCCAACCTGCGCGGTGACTCGACTGACGTTCGATGCTGCCGATCGGGTGTGGCAAGGCAGCTTCGATCTGCCGGCCGGCGCTTACGAGTTCAAGGCCGCACTCAACGGAGGCTGGGACGAGAACTACGGCGCCAACGCACAGCGCAACGGCGGCAACATTGCGCTCAACCTGGCCAGCGACACGCGCGTCAAGTTCTACTACGACCACGAGACGCACTGGATCACCAGCAATCAGAACGCGGTGATCGCGGTTGCACCGGGGAGTTTTCAAAGCGAACTCGGTTGTCCTGGCGATTGGGACCCGTCTTGTTTGCGCTCGTGGCTGCAAGACACGGATGGCGATGGCATCTACACCTTCGTGGCCACGACCATTCCCGCCGGCAACTACGAAGCCAAGGTTGCGCTCAACGAAAGCTGGGACGTCAACTACGGCGCAGACGGCGTGCAGAACGGCGCCAACATCGCGTTCACCGTTGGTAGCGACTGCGCGGCGACGCTGTTTCGCTACGACTCGGTCTCGCACGTTTTGACCATCGAGGCGGCGCCCGTTGCCGATGTACAACCTGCTAGCGTCACGATCGCCGGTAGTTTGCAGAGTGAACTCGGCTGCCCTGGCGATTGGGATCCGTCGTGCGCCACCACCCACTTGGACTACGACGCCAACGATGGTGTCTGGCAGAAGTCGTTCGACGTGCCGGCCGGCAACTACGAATACAAGGCAGCACTCAACGACAGTTGGGACGAAAACTACGGCGCCAACGCACAGCGTAACGGCGGCAACATTGCGCTCAACCTCGCGGCGTCGACATCGGTCAAGTTCTACTACAGCAACCGTACCCATTGGGTCACCAGCAACAAGAGCGCCGTGATTGCGGTTGCACCGGGAAGTTTCCAAAGCGAACTCGGTTGCCCCGGCGACTGGGACCCCTCGTGCTTGCGCTCTTGGTTGCAAGATCCGGATGGCGACGGCATCTACACCTTCACCACCGCAGCGCTGCCGCCAGGCAACTACGAGACCAAGGTCGCCATCAACGAAACCTGGGACGAAAACTACGGCGCCGGTGGCGTGCAGAATGGCCCGAACATCGCGTTCACCGTCCCCACCGCCTGCGCGCAGTTGACGTTTGTTTACGACGCTGCGACGCATGTGCTGCTGGTAACCACCGCCGGCGGCCCGAAGGGAAACCTCAACTTGGCGCGCGCGCATTGGCTGACACGCGACACGTTGGCCTGGAACGCGCCGGCTCCGAGCGGCTCTTCGTACTACTTACATTCCGATCCGGACGGCGCGCTCAAGCTCACACCCGAAGGGGTGAGTGGGGGAACGGCCGTGCCACTCACGGTCGATCCAGCCGGTTTGAGCCCTGCGCTCAAGGCGGCGTTCCCACACTTGGCAACCTACACAGCGTTGAAACTCGACAGCAGTGCTAAGGCTAGCGTGGCGGCGATGCTCGAGGGCCAGCTTGCCCTCTCGGTGGTTGGAGCCGACAGCAAACCGATCGACGCCACCTCGGTTCAAATCCCGGGCGTCCTCGATGATCTCTACAGCTACAGCGGTCAACTCGGCGTCAGCTACACCGGTGCCGTACCGACACTTCGCGTCTGGGCGCCAACCGCGCGCGATGTCCGCTTGCTGCTGTTCGACGATTCCAACGCTGCAACATCGTCGACCACGATTGCGATGAGCCACGATGCGAACAGCGGTGTGTGGACCGCCACCGGCACTGCCGATTGGACGGGCAAGTACTACCTCTACGAGGTCGACGTCTTCGTAAGGCAAACCGGCAAGGTCGAAACCAATCGCGTCACCGACCCGTACTCGATCAGCCTGTCGACCAATAGTCAGCGCAGTCAGATCGTCGATCTGGAGGCGCCCGCACTGAAACCTACGGGTTGGGATCGACTGGTCAAGCCAGCGCTCGCCGCGGCCAGCGATATTTCGCTGTACGAGTTACATGTGCGCGACTTCAGCGCGTCGGACAACACGGTTCCCGCCGCGTTGCGCGGCACATTCAAGGCGTTCGCCGTACCGCAGTCGGCCGGCATGCGTCACATGTCGTACTTGGCGTTGGCCGGAATCACGCATGTGCACCTGTTGCCGGCGTTCGAC
This sequence comes from Acidobacteriota bacterium, assembly GCA_046331425.1. Classification (GTDB taxonomy): domain Bacteria; phylum Acidobacteriota; class Polarisedimenticolia; order J045; family J045; genus JANNUT01. The sequence goes on along the minus strand of JAXLQU010000023.1, from coordinate 47,891 downwards.
TTTGCCACCGTCAACGAAGACAAAAGCGCCTGGAAATCGCCCGGCGAGCTGTCGTCGTTCGCCTCCGACGCCCCCGACCAGCAAGCGGCGATCACCGCGGTTGCCGACGAGGACGGTTTCAACTGGGGCTACGACCCGTGGCACTTCTTTGCTCCGGAAGGGAGCTACAGCACCAACCCCGACGGCAGCACCCGCATTCGCGAGTTCCGCGAGATGGTGCAATCGCTCAACAAGGCGGGCCTGCGTGTTGTCATGGACGTGGTGTTCAACCACACCACAGCAGCCGGTCAAGACAGCAAGTCGGTGCTCGATCGGATCGTCCCCGGCTACTACCATCGCCTCAACGCCGACGGCAACATCGAAACCAGCAGTTGCTGCCAGAACACCGCCAGCGAACACGCGATGATGGAAAAGCTGATGGTCGATGCGTTGACGGTGTGGGCCAAGGCCTACAAGGTCGATGGCTTCCGCTTCGATCTGATGGGCCATCACATGAAGTCGAACATGGAGAAGATCCAGAACACGCTGCACGCGTTGACGCCGGCCAAGGATGGCGTCGACGGCTCGAAGATCTATCTCTACGGGGAAGCCTGGAACTTCGGCGAGGTCGCCAACAATGCGCGCGGCATCAACGCCGTGCAGGCCAACATCGGCGGACTCGGGATCGGTTCGTTCAACGATCGCGGTCGCGACGGTGCGCGCGGCGGCGGTCCCTTCAGCGGCTTGCAAGAGCAAGGGTTTATTTCCGGTCTGTTCAACGATCCCAACGGCACGCCGCAAGGCACTCCCGATGACCAGAAAGCACGACTGCTGCACCAGTCGGATTGGGTGCGCGTCACGTTGGCCGGCAACCTGAAGGATGTCGAGTTCGAGAGTGCCACCGGCACTTGGACCAAGGGCTCCGAAGTCGACTACAACGGCCAACAAGCCGGTTACACCTGGGCGCCGCAGGAGTCGATCAATTACGTGTCGGCGCACGACAACGAACCGCTGTTCGACGCAGTGCAATTGAAGGCCGCGCCAACCGCGACGCTGGCGGATCGCGTGCGGATGCACAACCTCGGCATCAGCCTGACGGCGCTGGGGCAGGGGATTCCGTTCTTCCACGCCGGTGACGAGTTGCTGCGCTCCAAGTCGATGGATCGCGACAGCTACAACTCGGGGGACTGGTTCAATCGTCTGGACTTCAGTTACACGGTCAACAACTGGGGCGTTGGCTTGCCGGTGGCCTCGAAGAATCAAAGCAACTGGGGGATCATGCAGCCGTTGTTGGCCAACCCCGCGTTGAAGCCCGGCCCGAAGGAGATTCGTCGCGCCTTCGAGCACTTCGCCGAAACGATGTCGATCCGGTCGAGCATGCACTTGTTCCGCTTGCCGACCGCCGATGACGTGCGCAACAAGCTGCGGTTCCATAACACCGGTCCGTCGCAGCACCCCGGTTTGATCGTGATGTCGCTGTCCGACAACACCGCGGACCGGTTTGCCAGTTGCACATCGACACCAGGTGCCGGTCGCGGCAAAACCGCACGCGTTGGCAACAGCACGGTCAAGCTGGTTCGCCCGCTTCCCGACTTCGACACGGCCGTTGTGCTGTTCAACGCCGATGATCAAAGCGTCACCTGGAGCGAGGCCGACTTGGTGGGGTTGAAGCTGCGACTGCATCCGGTGCAGGCCAGCTCGAGCGACCCGTTGCTGCGCCATGCAAAGTTCGACGAGGCGACCGGCACATTCACGATCCCCGGACGCACCACTGCGGTTTTCGTTTGTAAGTAACCAGTCAAGAGAGTCTTCTTCAATCGGCGACCGCTCACGGGCGGTCGCCGATTGCTTGTTTCATGGTTCCGAACGCACGATCGCCTCCTGTTTTGCGGACTGTTTACGATCGAGCGGGACCTCAGACGCTAGGCTTTTCGGCGAGCCCATCGAGATCTGCGAGGAACGTCATGCGTCGTGCTACCTCCTGCGTCGTGCTGATTTTCATCACCGGACTGGCATTAGGCGCCGACCTCCCAACCCTCGGCACCTCGTTCCAAATTCAATCGACCGTCATGCAAGAGTCGCGAACTATCTACGTCCATCTCCCCGACAACTACCAGCGGCAATCGACCGTCTACCCGGTCCTCTACATGACCGATGCCGAGTCGAAGTTTGCGCCGATCGTCGCCACCGCAGAGTTTCTCGCCCGGCAAGGGCGCATGCCCGCCATGATCGTCGTCGGCGTCACCAACACCAGCCGAACGCGAGATCTGACGCCGACGCGAGCCTCACTCCCTACAAACGGAAGCAACATGATGCAGCTTCCGACCAGCGGCGGGGCCGATCGATTCCTGCAGTTCTTCCGCAGTGAGCTGATCCCTTGGGTGGAGACGCGCTATCGCACCACACCCTACCGAGCGTTCTGCGGGCACTCGCTGGGCGGCTTGTTCGCGCTGCACGCCCTGGCGACACAAACCGACCTGTTTCAAGGCGTGATCGCCATCAGCCCAACACTTTTTTGGGACAACGACCTTCCCCTACGCGAACTCGGCGCGCTGCTTATGCGTTCCAACCGACTCGACCGCACGCTGTTCGTCAGCCTCGGAAACGAAGGTCCGGAGATGGAGTCGGCTTGGGCTCGACTCGCCACCACGCTCAACGACGCGCCCGCACACGGGCTAACGCCGCAGCTCCAGCGATTTATGGATGAAGACCACGGCAGTATCGTCATGCTCTCGGCCTACCACGGCCTGAGAAAACTGTTCGAGAGTTGGCCGATCCCCACCGACCCAGCGTCCGGGACGATCCTGCTCGACTTCGACGGCATCAAGCAGCACTACCAGACGCTCAGCAAGCAGCTCGGCAGTCGCGTGCGACCACCGGAACAGGTGCTCAACCGGTACGGGTACCAGGTGTTGACGACGGACCAAAAGCAACGGGCGATCGAGATCTTCCAATACGCAAGCGAGCTCTATCCGCAGTCGCCCAACGCGCTCGACAGCTTGGGCGAGGCGTTGGGCGCGATCGGCGATTGGAGGCGAGCGACCGCCACATACGATGCGGCCGTGGCGCTGGCGAAGAAGCAGCGCGATCCGGATCTGGCGAGCTATCGGGCGCGTGCGGCGAGCGCGCACGCCCGGTTGGCAGAGACCCCGTAGCCGCGGGCCTCGGGTCTCCGACGATCCCAACCGTGCCCCCTCCCCCGGTCGGGCAGGGCTCCGGGGACGGGCCTACGTGATCTTGGCATCACGGTTGACAGTGTTCCCCAGCCATAGAACACTCCCGGCGGTTTGTGAACGCGGGCGGAGTACGGTCCCGTACAGGCGGATCTGGTTTGGCGGCTCACCCGGCCTTCGGCACGGGTTTGTTGTCGTAGCGCAGCGAGCGCGCTCCGCCGGGTGACGATCGTTATTCCTCGCGTCCTGGAGGACATGGGAATGGGCACCAAGAGTGTGAGTAGGGCTGGTCGCATCTTCGCGGTAGGGCTGATCAGCCTCGCCGCCACGGTCGCACTCGCGACCGATGCCTCAAATGTGGTGAGTGCGATCAGCGCGGCGGAGTCCGCGGATGTGTTGCAAGGGCAATCAATCATGTCGCAGGCGACTTCGGGACTGTTCGAGGGGACATTCGACTTCTCGATGCGACCCGAGTTCGTCGGGCAGATCCAGCGCGACGAAGCGACGCGATCTCTGTCGCGGCCGTCCAGCGGGGGAGAAGGCTCGCCCAACATTCTGTTCACCAATCTGTCGAGCTTGAATACCGTCGACACGTTCAGCGTTGGTGGGGTCAAGCATGTCGGCCCGGGCAACCTCGCGCTGTTTGGCGGTTATCAGAACTGGAAAGACTGGACGATGAACAACTTCGACGGCGACAGCGCATCGGATGAGAGCATGCGCTTCTGGCAGATCGAAGCGCTTTACGGTTGGAAACTCGGTGATGGATACCTTGGTTTCGGCCTGGAGCATGTTCGCGGGAATGTCGACGACGCATCGGACAACGGATCGGCCCGTAGCGAGAGCGAGTTCAGCGGCAAGTACACCAAGCTCGATGTCGGATACGCACAGAACGTGGGCGATCACGCTGGGTGGTCGGTCGGTGCGTGGCTCAGCGATAGCGACATCCTGAGCGAGGATAGATTCCGAAACTCGGGTTTCCGAGAGAACGAGACGTACGACCTGGGCGGCATCACCGTGGGCCTTCGCGGTCGCTACACGTTCAACCTCGGAGACGGGGATGGTGAGGTCAGCGCCTCCGTTCGGCGCGGGACCTTCGATCTCGACAACCCAACCACGTTCAGCGAGAGCATCGCGAAGTTCGGCACCATCAACGACAAAGTCAACGCGGATGATACCAAGCACACGCTTTACCAGATCGGTTGGCGCTACCTCAACCGCCTCGGCGAGAAGGTCGACTTCGCCTACAGCGTGAACTATGGCTACAACAAACTCGAGACCGAGCTCAAGGGTCGCGAAACGTCAGCCGGCGATTTCGTCGGGAATTTCCGCACATTCCGGGAGAACCAGTTCAAGGATCTGTCGATCCCCGTCGGGGTCCGGTTTCAATTGACAGAAAGGCTCCGCGCCTTCGCCGGTGCCGGGTTCACTTACTACTGGGACGAGGATACGAGCGTCGACAGTTTCACCGACGAAGGGATCTCTCGCAGTCACGCAGAGCACAACCATACGCAGACTCACTACGCTACCGGGCTGCGTCTGGACTTCAACGAGCATCTGAGCGGCGAGGTGGGACTGCTGCACCAATCGAGCGACTACTCGGGCAGCAATCGCGACACCGTCTCCAACGATCGGTTCAACTTCCAGTTCGCATTCAGTTTCTAAGAGCCAAGACTGTGCCCGTTCGTGAGTGCTTCACGAGCGGGCACACCCCCCGCGAGGCCCGGTCATCGCCGGGATTTCTCCACGGCTGCGTGGCGCACCGGGCAACCGACCGCGCAGCGATCATTCAAAACCACAGCGCAATAAACAGAGCGGGCAGACCCGAGGGCCCGCCCGCTCCGAGACTGGACGATCGCGACGCTGCGACGATCAGTCGGCGCGGTTCTGATCGACGTTCTGACCACTCACGTCGGCCGGATCGGCGACCAGCGGTGCCGAGCCGTCACCAGGCGTCGGCGTCGGCAAGGGGTTGGTCGACTGCGCACCCAACCCTTGCGTCTTCTGAGCCTGGTTGGTGATGTCGCATTCGGCGAACAAGAGCCCATTGGAGGAAACCGCCACGCCGGCGACGCTGTCCTGATTGCCGACGCTCATTTTGTTCGGTACGAACGGCAGATTGCGCTCGGCGAAGATGATCCCCTCGGCGAACAACAACCCTTCCGCAAAGATCACGCCTTGCCCGTTGATCAGCTTCCCGTTACCCGTGAACGCCGCTTCCGCGAAGATCACGCCCGACGCGTCGATCTTGCCGGTGACAGTGCGCGCCGTGTTGTTCTCGGCGAAGACGATGCCATTGGCCATCACAGAGCGCTCGGCGAAGATCAAACCTTCGGCAAAGACGATCCCTTCGGCGAAGACGATCCCTTGTGCGTAGTTGATGTTTCTCTCGGCGAACAGGATCCCTTCGGCGAACAGGATCCCTCCGCCCTGCACGAGCTGACCAGTTGCTTTGTCCTGCAGATTGATGCGGCCTTGCGACCACGGAATGCTCTGCCCTTCGAAGCTCGAAGTCGTGGTCGGCATCGCGGCGATCAATGACGCGCCTGGTGCCGGCGTATAGCCGCGCATCCCGGTGATCGCTGCTGCCAATCGCAGCGCACCTTCAGCGTTGACCAGTCCAGCTCCCTGATCGAAGACCGAGTACCCGGGCAACGTCTGCGCGGTGTACATCAGGATCCCCTTGACCTGTGCCGGTGTGAGGTTCGGATTCGCCTGCAGCATCAACGCGGTGATTCCGGAGACCACGCCAGCCGACATCGAACTACCGTGCATCCGGAAGTACTCGGTATCGGAGTTGTTGAGCCTCAGGCGCTTGGTCGGGTTGTTGATCCAAAGCGTTGATGAGTTGCGCATCGGGCTGGTGATGGTGTGGCCCGGAGCCACCAACTCCGGCTTGATCAGGTGGTCGTAGGTGTTGGTCAAATCGTTGAAAGCGCGTGTCGGGCCGCGCGAAGAGAACGTCGCTACGGTGTCATCGAGGCGCGATACGGTGCCGCGATCGTCCGACGCACCGACAGTGATCACCCAGGGGGAGATACCGGGAGTCGTGACGCTACCATAGGCGGTGCGGCCGTCGGTCATCAGACCGGCATTACCGGCGGAAGCGACGACGATGACTCCCATGTCGTAGAGCACCTTGGTCGCTTGGCACAGCGGATCGACCTTGTAGCTATCGACCGCAGGAGCACCGAGGCTGGTGTTGACGACCCGGATGTTCTTTGCAGCCGCGTTCGTAACCACCCAATTCAAGGCCGCGAGCACCTGCGACATGCTGCCGCCGCCATTGGCGTCGAGCACGCGTAGGTCGTAGATGTAATCGCCGTAGGTCATGCCCGAGAAGTTTTCGGAGCTGCCGGCCAACAATGCCTTTTGGCTGTCGCCATTGATCAAACCGGCGACGTGCGTGCCGTGACCGTAGTCGTCGAAGTTGACCTTCGTGGGCGTGAAGTTGACGCGTTCCTTGATCCACAGGTCGGAGTGTTTGCCCACACCCGAGTCGATCACCGCGATACCGATCCCCGAACCGCTGTAGCTGGTCGCAGCGACGCCCGTCACGCGCTGAAGGTAACCCTCGGGCGAGTTCGGCATGATTTTCCACTCGGCCTGGACCTGCCGATCGAGTGTGATCGCACGGACCTTCGGATGCGCAGCCCAACGCGGGAGATCGCGCGCCGTGATAGTGGTCGCGAGCATGTTGAAGTTGGGGAACTCCTGCTCCACCGGTTTGCCGCGCAGCAGGTAATCGCGATCCTGCGCCGACAACGGCGACTGTAGCTGCACGATCAGGCGTGCCGATTGATCGAGCACGGATCCCTGGTCGAGCCAGGAGATCAATTCGGGAGAGAGGCTTGCAGCCGGCGTGAGCGTCGCGCTGATCGCGACGGCCACTAGCAGCATTAGCAAGCGCAGGCATGTACGTCTCACAGTCGCCTCCTGGGGAAAGTCGAGGTGCCCTATCGCAAGCTCGATGCCCAAGTGCAACTGGCTGAAAATGAGGGACTTGGCAGGGGCGAACAGAGACGGATCGGCCAGCTTGGCTAGCCGGTACGGCCGATCGTCGGACAGAGTGTCGCGGACTCGATCGGCCTGGCGTAACTACTTAGTCCATCGCGCGGAGCACCAGTATTGATACGTCATCGGTGTGCGCGTGCCCGTTTCGGAGCCGCGCTTGATCCTGAAGGACCGCGTCGATCAGAGCGGACGGGGCGGCGCGATGGTGAGCATGGACGAGCGATACAAGTCGTTGTTCACCGTACGGCTCGCCCTCGGCGTTCGCTGCTTCGATCAACCCATCGGTGCAGAGAAAGAGCGTATCGCCCGGTTGCATTTTCAATGAAACGGCAGGCACGCCCGGGTCGGGGAACAACCCGAGCGGTTTCCCTCCCGGCTCGATGGTCTTCGCGCCGTTTGGTTGCACGAGCACCGGTCGCACGTGCCCGGCATTGGCAATCGAGACCTCCCCATTGCGGGCGGCACGACCGACAATCATTGTCACGTACTGCGTGTTGCCGGAGCCCTGCGGGATCAACTCGTTCGCTCGCGTTACCAACTCGGACACCGTGGGGCCGCTGGCGATCAGGCTGCGGAAGAGTGCGGAGAGTCGCGCCATCGTCAGCGATGCGGCGACCCCTTTGCCGGAGACATCGCCCAACAGAAAGTAGAGCGATTCACCGTCGGCGCTGCAGGTCATCGCGTCGCAGTAGTCGCCGCTGACCGGGCCGAGCGGCAGGTAACGGTAGTCGATCCACCATTGCTCGAAGCGCATGTCGGGGGCAGGCAGTAGCGAGCGTTGGATCCGGGTCGCGAGGTTCAGATCGCGTTGCAGCCACAGTGCCTGCTGATCCGACATCTCGCACAAACACCACGTGAGCAGCGGATGCGCATCGAGATCCGACCCCTCCACTTCTTTGTGGCAGACGTCACACTTGCCGAACGAGGCTTGGTCGAGGCGATCGAGTGCGGCATCGACATCCCGCAGCAGGTCTGTCAGGTCGGACGCCGCGCGGCCATCGCTGATTCGGCGCAAGAGCCGGTGTCGGCGAGATTGCAATTCGGTTCTGAAGTGGTCGAGCCGTTCGGGTGTCATCGCCCCTCCCGTGCGGCGGAGAGTTTACCTCTCCCACGCCTCCGGGCGAGCGACACTGCTGCCGAACAACGTTCTGAGGCACGTGGCTCGATCGACAGATGGCGCTGCCGCTCAGGTGCAACACCCCGCGATCGACAGACAAGGGCCTGTGGCGCAGAACCTAAAGAGCCGCGTTCTTCAGCGCTTCGAGTGTCTCGGGATGATCGGCTCCGAGTGTTTGCCGCAGATGCTCCGCGGCGTTCTTGAACGTGCCGCGGGCGGCTTCGCCAAGGCCGAGCGATCGCTGCACCTCGCCCCGAACGACCAGCGCCTCACCAATCAAGTACGACGGCGTTTGTTTCTCGATGAACGCCTCGGCCGCTACGAGTGCACGCTCTGCTGCGCCCATGGCTGCTTTCGAATCACCGAGCGCCAGCTCGGCTCGAGCCAAACCGATCAGAGCGTCGACGCCGTTGGAGACCTTCTCCGTTTCCGCCTCGAAGAGTTCAACCGATCGAGCGAAGCTGTCACGCGCCGCCAACATGTTGCCTTTGGCCGCGAGCAGACGGCCGCTGTGGTAGGCGTACTTTGCTTTGCTCATCGCGCTGAATCGTGGATCGTTGAGGAGCGGCTCGACCGTTGCGAGCTGTATCGCGGCACGCTCGATTTTGCCTTGGTCCAGATACAGCGCAGACAGGTCCATCATGGCGGTGTGCCGAGCGCGCGGGAGATCCTGCGCCAACGCTGTCCGGATCGTCTCCTGGTACAGCGGTTCGGCCTGGTCGTAACGCGCCAGCCGGCGAAGAACCGCAGCGTAGTTCCCGGTGTAGCTCGGTCCCACCGTGCCTTCGGCGTCGATCGAACGGCGTAGTTCGACGGCACGTCGGACCAGCGGCTCCTCTTGCAGCAGGTTGTCGTGGTAGTGCGCGATGCCCCATTCGTTGTAAGCGTCTGCGGCGACGATGGTTCGTTCGCGCCCCACCGCTGCGATTTCTTTGACGATCTCTGCGTAGACACGATCTGCGTCGCGGACGCGTTTGGCGAGCACGAGGCCGTACGCGAGGCCCAACTTCGCTTCGATCCGCTTCATCTTGGCAGCCGTCGGCGTCCGGTCGAGAATCGCCAAGGCTGCGTTGGCCCTGGCGATCATCGGTTCGGCTTCTGCCGTAACGACCCCGAACCCGCTGTACAGAGTCAGACACTCGGCGCGCTGGAGAGCGTATTGAGGTTCGTCGGGGAGGTCACTCAATGCCCGCTGCATCATCGACTCGGCTGCAGGCCGGTTGTCGTTGAAGATCGTCATCAACGCGAGTGGGCAACCCGCGCGAGCTCGCAATGCAGGGTCGCCGGTGCGCGCCGCAATTTCAGCCGCGCGTGTCAAGACCGCGGTCGCCTCCTCGAAACGGTCTGCAAGGAAATACTGTTGCCCGATCGTCGCCAGCATCTCGCTGCGCATCGCGTCGTCATCCGCGAACTGCTTGTCGATCAACGCCTCACCCTGCTTCAGCAGTTCTCCGACGGTGAATTTCCCCCCGCCTGGCGCCGCGACACTCAGCAGATAGGTCGTGAACTCGTTGGCCGCAGTGGCCCGCGCGAGTTGAGTGCGCGCCGCGTCGCGCTGAGAGGCCGCTTCGCCGGCCTGCCAGGCGACCCCGATCGTTCCGGCCAGCACGGCGGATGCCACGAGTCCTGCCGCGGCGACACCAACTCGATGCCGTCGCGCGAACTTCAAGGTGCGATACGGAAGTGAGTCACGTCGCGCGATGACGGGCTCATTGTTCAGGAACCGCCGCAGATCATCGGCCAGCGACTCGACCGAGGCGTAGCGTTCCTCGGGGTTTTTTTCGAGCGCCTTCGCAAGGATGTTGTCGAGATCCCCCTTCAGCGATCGCGCTAGCTTTCCCGGTGCGCTGTCGCACCGAGCGGCGTGCTCCGGCTGGCTCATCACAGCAGCGGAGGGACGGGGCGGTGGCTTCTCGACAACGGCCTTGACCCATTCCGACGGCGACGTGTTCGTCGGCCCGGACGGATGGCAACCTGTGAGCAACATGTACAAAACAACACCGAGGGCATACACATCGGTCGCCGTTGTGATCGGGCCGCCGGTGAGCTGCTCCGGTGCCGCGTACTGCGGCGTCAACGCCGACTCGCCCTCGCGTGTCAACGCTGTCTCGGGACGAGTGCTGCCTTCTTGCTCCAACAACTTGGCGATTCCGAAGTCGAGCAACTTGACGCGCCCATCTTTGTCGACCAGCACGTTCGGCGGCTTCAGGTCGCGATGGATCACCAGGTTGGTGTGTGCGAAGGCGACCGCCGCGCAGACATCGAGAAACAGTCTGGTGCGTTGCTCGATTCCAAGTCGCGCCGCATCGCAGTAATGGTCGATGCGCGCGCCATCGACATGTTCGATCACGAGGTACGGTTGACCCAGCGACGAAACGCCGGCGTCGATCAGATGCGCAATGTTGGGATGACGAACTCGCGCCAGGAGGCTGCCCTCTCTCTGAAATCGAGCTTCACCCTCGCGGCCGATCAGGCTGGCGTTGAGTAGCTTGACCGCGGCCACCCCTTCGAAACGGCCGTCGCTGCGATCGGCCAACCAAACGGTTCCCATGCCGCCTTGCCCCAGCGGTGTGCGCAAGGTGTACGAGCCAACCACGAGTCCCGCGAGCGAGGAGGGGGCGGTTTGAGGTACCGCGTTGCCGGACAGAAACCCCTGGCTCTCGAGTGCCATGTGCTCCTCGAGAAGTGCGGCGAGTTCCTGTGCGAGATCAGGATCCTCGAGTCGAAGAGACTCCAGCGCGGCGGATCGCTCTTCGGGCGACAGGTCGAGCAGTCGATCCAGATGTGGACTCAGCGTGCGCCACCGCTCGGCGCCGAACATCGACATGGAACTAAAGCGCTCGGCCGAGCGACCCGTGCAACCAGATCCTGGCCTTGTCCCAACGGCGTTGGACCGTGCGCTCCGACTCGCCGGACATGGCGGCTATTTCTGCAAAGGTGAAACCGCAGAAGAACTTCAGATCGACGATCTGCACCAACGATGCATCGACCTTGGAAAGCTCTTCCAGCGCGTCATTGATGCGCGTCAACTCGCGCTCGTCGGTGCTCGAGTCGTGTGCGTCGCCTTCGATCGAGGTGATCTCGAATAGTCCGCCGCGCTTCTGCGCCTTGCGATTGCGCACGTAGTCGATGACCAAGCCACGCATTGCGCGGGCAGCGTAGGCCATGAACCGGCCGCGGTCGGGGAACGCGTTCTCGCGGTCCGCGAGGTCCAGATAGGCCTCGTGCAACAGACTGGTTGTTCCAATCGTCAGCTCGTTCGAGCTGCGTGCGAGCTGGGCGCGAGCGAGACGGTGCAGCTCGGAGTAGAGCGTGGCGAACAGCGCGGACGCAGCCGCCGGATCGCCGGTATCGGCGACCTTCAGCAGCGAGGCGATCGTGGGCTGCGTCACGGCCGGGAAGGTACGCCGATTCGCTGAGCGGGAGCAACCGTCTTCGGAGCGCCCGTGACCCGAACTGCTCTCGAATCTACGGGCCACTCCGGCCTGAAAACCTGCCCAGGGAGACGCGATAACCGATAAAGTACCGGACCGACGACGGCACGCAGTCGGAAGCCTCAGTCGTTCGTCGTGCACTTCGATCGTTCGTGGCGTCGCTCTGGCGAGGCCACCATGCAGCGATCGTCAGCAGCGCTCTGCGCGGGAGCCCTATGACTCGACATCTGGATGGGAAGGTTGCTTTGGTGACCGGTGCTTCGTCAGGAATCGGCGAGGCGACGGCGCTGGCACTGGCCTCGCTCGGCGCCAAGGTGGCGGTTGCCGCTCGGCGCGGCGACCGACTCGAAGCGCTGGCGCGGCGGATCGAATCGCTGCGCAGCGAAGCGTTGGTGGTGGCAGGGGACGTTTCGATCGAAACCGAGGCGCGCGCCATGGTCGATCGCACGCTGGCGCGCTGGGATCGACTCGACATTTTGGTCAACAACGCGGGCGTGATGCTGCTCGAACCGGTCGACACGGCGCCGGGGGAAGACTGGCGGCGGATGTTGTCGGTCAACGTGATGGGCCTGATGGTGGTGACCCAAGCGGCGTTGCCTGCCATGCGCAAGCAACGCGACGGGCACATCGTCAACGTCTCGTCGACGGCCGGGCGGGTTGCTAACCCGACGGCGGCGGTCTACGCCGCGACCAAGTTCGGCGTTTGCGGATTCTCGGAAGCGCTCCGCAAGGAAGTCTTCAAAGACAACATTCGCGTGACCGTGATCGAGCCGGGAGCGGTCGCCACGGAATTGCGCGACCACATCACTCACGAGCCGACCAAACAGACCATCGAGAACTGGGCCAGCTCGATGCGACAGCTTCGATCGGAGGATGTCGCGGCGGCAATCGTGTATGCCGTGAGTCAGCCGCCGCATGTGAATGTCAACGAGATCTTGCTGCGCCCTACCGATCAAGAGCGGTAGCCGGTGAAGCACGCCGCGACTCGTTCGTTGGCGAGGCTCGACGCGATCGCACGGTCGAGCGGATCTTGAAGACGGTGCCCGTTGGCGTTACTGAAAATGGGGAACCTCCTCGTCTCGCTCTCGCGATACATAGCAACGATCGGTGCGGTCGAATCGGCGCCGGCCACCGATCGTGTGCCGTGGGCCAACGGCCACGAAGGAGGCAACGATGACGATCACGAGCTATCGAGTTGCAAGCTGCACCGCACTGGGAACTGCGTTGTTGGTGGCGAGCGCGTGGGGCGCTGCGTCTGCCGCGGAGGGAGTGTCGCTGCGACGGATTACCGACCCATCGCGTGGGACCACCAAGCTGATGGCGCTTGATGGTTCCAGCGAACTCGCGACGATCGAGGTGATCGAACCGCAAGCGGTTCGCGGTTGTGCCGCCCCGCTCCGACTGAAATCGCTGGCACTGTTGCGCGACCTGCTTGCGGGCGTTGACAACACCAGCGCGCACGACTTTGTGAGGCGCTTGCTCGGGCCGTTCGCGACCACACCCGTTGATCTGATCCCGGACACCGTGACCGAGGACGACGTCGGCGCCAAAGACTGCACTCGCAAGGTGAACTATCGCTACAACACCTGCAACGGAGACTGCGGCACCATCGGCGACCGCGAGATCACCTGCACCTGCACCGAAACGCAACCGATCGAGTGCCCTCGAACCTCTCCCTTCGAACTCCCCACCAGACGCTGATCCGCGCGCAATCCGCGCCAACTCAGGGGCTATTTCGGGGACGGTATACCAATTACATCTGTCAACGCCGTGGGTACGAACCGGCTCGATGTAATTGGTATACCGTCCCCGAATTAGCCCCGAACTGCGTATGGATTGCGCTTTGGTGTCATACGGCCGGGCGGGCTGTGCCACATACATAGCGAGAAGACGATGCAAGAGTGCCAGGCGGAGGCGATCCGCGAACGACTCGAGGCTCTTCACGCGGAGAGCTTTGCGTGGGCACTCAACTGCTGCCGGCGGGACCGAATGGAGGCCGAGGACGTGTTGCAGACGGCGTACGTCAAGGTGCTCGGTGGGCAGGCTCGATTCGGCGAGCGTTCCGCGCTACGCACCTGGTGGTTTGGCGTGATCCGCCGCACCGCTGCGGAACGTCGGCGTCGCACACGGCTGGGCGCACGCATTCTCGAAGCGCTGCACCTCACCGGGTGGAAGCGTTCACCGGTGGTCACGCCTGAAGATCAGTTTGCGGCCGACGAAACCCATCGCGCGTTGCACCGCGCGCTGTCGCAACTCGCCACACGCCAACGCGAGCTGCTGCTGCTGGTATTTGCACATGAGATGACCGTCGAAGACGCAGGCGAGGTGATGGGAATCTCCGCTGGTACCGCGCGCCGACACTACGATCGCGGAAAAGCGCGCCTTCGTGGCCTACTGGCCCCCACGGTGAAGCCATGACGCACGATCCTCACGACGATCTGTGGCGCACGATACTCGAGCGCCAAACGGCGCACGATGCCGCGCGATCGCCCCAGTTCGACTCACTCTGGCGCAGCGCACAACAGCGTGCCCAGCAGACCGGACAGTCCCTCGGATGGATGCGCCCCGCAGTGAGCCTCGCCACCGTTTCGGTCGTGATTGCTGGGCTGGCCGTCTGCTTGATGCGCTCTCCACTCCCGAGCGATGACGAGGCCTTGGCGATGGCGCGCACACTCAGCACATGGCAAGCGCCCACCGACACCTTGCTTCAGTCCACAGCAACCGCCTTCCCCAACGCCGTACCGACACTGACGATCGAATCGATTCGATTGACGTCGACCACCGCAAGCAGTCCCGAAGCCACCAACCACTCGACAGAGGAGATGTCGCCATGAAATCGATCACGCTGTTGCTATGCCTGCTTGTCTCGGGGGGCGCTTGGGCCCTGCCGGATCATGCAGATCCCGGTCAAGGTCCTGACTCGAGCGCGCCGATGGCTCGCGGCTTCGGTATTGGACACGGCGGACCGGGCCCCACTGGGCCTCCGCGCGGCCTTTATCCGCCCGAGATGCTGCTGTCGAACCAAGTCGCACTCGGGTTGACCGACGAGCAGGTTCAAGCGCTCAAGTCGCTGCTCAAAGCAACGCACGACGCCACCTTGGACACACAAATTGCGCTACAACGCGCGGCCGAAACACTGCAGCGTGCGCTCGAGGCACCGCGCATCGATGAGTCCGCGGCGCTGATGGCAGCCGACCAGGTGATGGCGCTCGAGACGTCGATGAAGAAAGGGCACCTGGCCCTCATGATTCGCATCAAGAACTTGCTCACCGCCGACCAACTCAAGCTTCTGGAGACAATGCGTCCACAAGATCCGCGGTCGGCACCGCGTCCGCCACAGCAGTAACCGGCACGGTCGGGCGAGGGCACGCGACCCTCGCCCGCCGAACCACCCGATCGACTCCTTCCAGATCGAGGATTGCAACTCGATCCAGCTAGCCGACAATGCGCGGGTGATCGAATCGCTCGAAGCCTTACTCTCGCGTGCGCTCGCTGCGCGAGACGCGTTGGTTGAGGCGCCCTATCAGCGCGCGTTTCGCGCCTTCGCTGGCTTCTATGAAGGGTATCCATCGCTCGTCGTCGATCTGTATGCCCGCACCCTGTTGATCTTCGATCGTCATGACTCCAGCGTTGGTGACGAGCCTGCGGTTCGCGAGGTGCTGCGCGTGGCGCTGGATCGCTGGCCCTGGATCCAGACCGCCGTCTGGAAGAAGCGTCACGCGACAACACGCGAAGAGCGCAACGGCATCCTGATTCACGGCGATGCCGCGCATCTCCCGCGGCGCATCGTTGAAAACGGCGTGCGCTACGCGATCGACTTGATGCTCAATCGCGATGCCAGCTTCTACCTCGACACACGCGCGCTCCGCGCCTGGGCCAAGCACGAGCTGGCCGGGCAAAGGGTCTTGAACACCTTCGCTTACACCGGCAGCCTCGGCGTCGCCGCGCGCGCTGCACCGGCGGCCGAGGTCGTTCAGATCGATCTGAATCGCCGCTTCCTCGAGCTGGCAAAACGCTCGTACACACTCAACGGCTTCGAGGTCCGCCGCGCGCAGTTTCGCGTCGGCGATTTCTTTCCAGAGGTCGCGCGACTGCGGCGCGAGGGGAAGCTGTTCGATGCCGTGATCGTCGACCCGCCGTTTTTCTCGAGCACCGGAAAGGGGCGCGTCGATCTCGAGCAAAGCCCGATCAACATCGTCAACAAAGTTCGACCGCTGCTCGCCGACGGCGGCCGCCTCGTGCTGGTCAACAACGCATTGTTCGTCTCGGGTGTCGAGTACATGCAGCAGTTGAACGCGCTGTGCGCGGATGGCTATCTCGCGCTGGAACAAACGCTCCCCGTACCCGACGACGTGATCGGCGTCCCAGCCCGGAGCGTGGCGCTTGTCAACGCGTTGCCCGTCGATCCCGCGCCGTTCAATCACCCGACCAAGATCGCGATCCTTCGCGCACGACGCAAAGACGGACGACGAGTCGAGAAACCTTAGTGCGTGAGCGATACCGCAAACGGTCCGGCGAACAGCCCTTTCGGCACACCGTAGGGGCCAGACCCCGCGATTGCCACCGATCGATACCCCACACCACGCGCTAGCCGAAGCCTGAATCGTTCCGCACGCAACGTGGCGTCGATTCGTGACGATGCGGCGAAACATCCGAGCCAACTCGCAAAACTCGACTCGCGCCACGGATGTCTCGGCGGGCGGGGGGCTCGGCAGGCACGCACGGTTGACTTCTCGCCGGCCGGCTGAGCAATGCCGCGGGCGAGATCAAAGTGGTCGCCATGACCCAACAACCACAACGTTGCGTTGCGAAACAGCGGGCCGTCACGCTCTGCCCCACGCATGTCCAGCACCATCACACCCGAAGCGCCGAGCGCGTAAACGTCATCGCCATCCACCAGTGCTGCGCTGTTTTCATCGACACCGATCGCCAGCGGAATGTCGCGACGCGCCGAAAGCACAGCCAACACCCGGCCCAGACGCCCCCTTCTCAAGAAGTGCTGGTCGGTGAGACCTGCGGCGAAAAATCCCATCCCATTCCGCAACCACACGCCCGGTTGGTCTTCCGCCGCGACCAATCCGTTCTTCAACGCCAACTCCGCGTCGCCGCTGCCGATCATTGGATCCGACATCATTGCCGCACCGGCCGAACTGCCCGACATCACACCGCCTTCCGCCAGCACCTCGCGGATCGCAGCGAGTGCCGGCGTGACCTCGCCGCCCGGCAGCAAGATGTCGACGATGCGCGATTGATCGCCGCCTGTGAAAAAAAACCCGCCGCAACTGCGTAACACCTGCACGAACTCGGGATCGCGCGCACGAACGGCGCCGTTCGCTTGCGTGAAATCGAGTCGCAGCAGCGGTACCTTCCCGGAATAAACCTCAAAGTCGGCCGCAACAGCATTTGCCGACTCCGTCGGTTCGGCACTCGCCAGCGGCACGATGCAGAGCGATCGCTCCGGCAGCACCCGTTCGACGATCGCCTCATGCACAGGGCGATTGTCCGCAGCCAACGCCCCACCGACGATCACCAACGCAGCCCCAATCATCACCAACCCTCCCGCTCCTCGATTCGAGGATCCAACCCCAACTCGAGCGTCGCCGCCGCGTCGATGAATCCGCTTCGATCCCGGCCCGCGCCAATCAGCACCAAGCGTCGCTGCGGCTCGGAGCCAATCACCAGCACGCCGAATTCTAGACGAACGAGATTGATGCCAACCGAAAAGTCTCTGCCGGATGCGCGGCCAATTCTGCGTTCTAATAGCGCGCACCGCCGGGAGCTGGGCGGTAGGACCGCGTGTTGAACCGTTGAACTGGAGCCCGCTCTATGCCCGCTGCAATCGACCGCCGCCTGATCGAAACGTTTCTCGCGGTCGCCGCGATCGACGGACTTTCGAGCAACGGAACGGGGCGTCGCCGATTTCATCGCGGCGCGCCTGGCCGAACTCGGGCTGTCTTTGCAGGAAGATGAAGCTGCAGAAGCAAGCGGTGGCAACTGCGGCAATCTGGTGGCGCGTGCCGGCGATGGCGGCGAGATCGTGCTGCTCGCGCACATGTATACCGCGCGTTCGACGGCAGGAATGCGGCCGATACTGCAAACCGACCGCATCACCTCCGACGGCACGACGGTCCTGGGTGTCGACGATCGTGCCGGTGTTGCGGCGCTGCTGTACGCGGCTGAGCGCGTGATGGCGCTGCGCGGCTCTACGGCACGCTTCAGCTTGGCGTTCACGATCTGCGAGGAAACGACGTTAGCCGGTTCGCGCCATCTAGCCATCGACCCCAGGTGGCGACACGGGTTCGTGTTCGACTCCTCGCAGCGTCCGGGCCGGTTCATTGCAGGGTCTTATGGTTGCAAGCGCTCTTTGGCTGTCGTGCATGGCCGTGCTGCCCACAGCGGCATTGCGCCGGAGCGCGGAATCGATGCGGTGCGCGTGCTAGCGGCCGCGATTTCGGCTTTGAAACTTGGGCGCGTCGATGCCGAGACCACGGCAAACATCGGCTTGATACGGGGTGGTTCAGCCTTGAATGTCGTGCCCGACCGGGCGGAGGCCGAGAGCGAGATTCGCGCCACGACCGCTGCGCGCGTGGAGCAATTGGACGCTGAGTTTCGGTCGGCATTCGAGCGCGCTGCGAGTCTCGCCGGTGCCACCGTCGACTACAAAAGCCACTGGGAGTTCGAGCCTTATCGGCACGACCCCGACTCCGCGATCTACCGACGCACGTCGGCAATGCTGCAAGCGTGCGGATTGACACCGGAGCCGTATGTCACGCCGGGTGGGTCGGACGCGAACGCACTCAACGCCCGCGGATTGGCGGCGATGAACCTCGGGATCGGTTCGCAGAATCCACACGGCAACGACGAGTTCATCCTGCTCGAAGACTTGGCGGCCGCAGCGTCGATGGCGGAGCGGCTGCTGCTCGAGCCGTAGTTGCCGTGCTTGGAAAGAGCCGCGTTATTCGCGCTTGTCGACCGACTCGAATTCCGGCGCGTCGCTTTGCTCTTCGAGCCGGCGCAACTCGCCAACATCGATCAGATGACCCGAGCGCAGCGCCTTGGTTTCGAGATATCCGCGGCTGAACTCGTTGGGCGGTAGCAGGTGCGGGATGCGCCCCGAAACGTTGATCCCGAACTGCGTCAGTTGCGCGATTTTGTTGGGGTTGTTGGTCATCAGCCGAATCGACTTGATCCCCAGACTGTGAATCATGTGGGCGGCGATCGAGTAATCGCGCTCGTCGTCGCGAAACCCGAGCGCGATGTTGGCCTCCACGGTGTCGAGCCCGCGGTCCTGCAGGGCATAGGCGCGGATCTTGTTTTTCAAACCGATGCCGCGTCCCTCTTGGCGCAGATACAACACCAAGCCGTGATCGTGCTCGCCGATCTTCGTTAGCGCCGCGCCGAGTTGGTCGCGGCAGTCGCAGCGGAGCGAACCGAGCGCGTCGCCGGTCAAGCACTCGGAGTGCAAGCGAGTCGGTACATCCTCGCGGCCGACGACATCGCCGCGGATGATCGCGATGTGATCCTTCTCGTCACGGTCATTCCAGAACGCGGCAATGTGAAAGCGACCGAAGCGGGTCGGGAAATTGGCGACGGCGACCACCTTCACGCAAACCTTCGCCGTGCCGTAACCTTCGCAGTCGTGTTCACGATCGCGATCAACCAGGCGTTGCAGTGTTTCGGGGATATCACTCATTACGCTGCCTCTCGTCGTATCAATCGGGCCGCCATCGCGCAGCCGGAAAGCCAGGCCCCCTCGGCGCCGCCGCCGGGCGCGAACGCCTCACCGGCGATTCCCAAGCTCGCGCCGCCCGGCAGTTCTACCAGCAGCGGGCCGCGCAAATCGCCGCCCCCTGCCAAGCGCGCGTGCCGCCACCGCTGAGTTTGAATCCACGCGGGTGATGCCAACCACGGTCCCAACGATCGCGCGGCGCCTGCGAGCAATTGCTTCGACCAGACCTCAGGGGCTACATCCAACTGCTGTCGCGAAAAGCATGGAAGTGCTTGCATCACGAACACGCGCCACGTCGGTGCGATCCGTTTGCTGGAGTCATGACTGATCAAGTGAATCGGTTGTGCTTCCGTTGGGAACTGCATCTCCCAGCTCGGTTGCGGTGTGGAAAGGGGATAGCCGGCGATCACCGTCAAGCAGGCCTTGGTGCCGATGCCGCCGAGCAACGCCTGTACATCGGCAGGAATCATCAGTTGCGAACCGGCCGCTCGTTGCAACATTTCGACGAGACGCGGAGCTGGCTGCGTGAGCACCAGATGGCGCGCGCGATGCCGCTTCCCCGCCGACGTCTTCAGTGTGAACAGCCCCGCCTCGAAATCGACGTGGGTGACGTCGCTTCCGAGCTGCAGATCGAGACCGGCGGCTAGCGACTTTGGAAACGCGGTCACCCCGGAACTGAGGGCAAGCCTTGATTCACCGCGCCGGAAAGCGCGCGGCAAGCACGGCACGCCATCGCCGTCGACGATGCGTGGCCAGCCTTCGATCGGGTGAGGATCGGAGGCGCGAACGGCCGCGAGGAATTGCGGATCGCTACCGTGAAAGAAACAGAGGCCATGATCGACCGGCTGCCCGTCGATTCTCCGGGTAGCGCAGCGGCCGCCGACGCCCTGACTGCGCTCCAGCACTCGTACACGCGCCCCCGCCTGCACGAGCGAACGCGCACAACTAAGGCCCGCGATGCCGGCGCCGACGACCAGAGTATCGGGGTTGCTCACGAGGATCGTTCTCGCATGAATGGCCCGAGTATAGACCGCGGTTCGCAACAGCACCCGATACACTTGCGACATGCGAGTGGCAGGTGTCGATGGGTGTCGAGGCGGATGGGTGGTGGCGATCGTCCAAGCAACGTCAGCTACGCGTCTTCAGTTGGAATCGGTTCGAGTTGTCCCCGATTTCGCGAGCGTGCTGCACGAAACTGCTGCCGCCACGATGGTCGGCCTGGACATGCCGATCGGCTTGCCCGACGCCGCAGAACGCGGGGGTCGAGTTTGTGAGCGAGAGGCGCGGATGCGTTTGAGTTCACGTCGCTGCAGTTGCGTCTTCTCCGCGCCGGTTCGCGCGGCGCTCGCAGCATCGGACTACTCCACCGCGTTGTCGATCCATCGCAACAGCAGCGCTGCATCGATCGGACTCTCCAAACAGGTCTACAACCTGTTCGACAAGTTGCGCGACGTCGACGCCGCAATCACGCCGCTGGTGCAAACCCGTGTGCGGGAGATTCATCCCGAGTTGGGCTTTGCGGCGATGAACCGCAGTGTTCCACTGACGCCCAAGAAGAGTGCGGCAGGTCGAGCGGCGCGCCTGGCGCTGCTGCAACGTTTCGGGCTAGCACCGCCAGCAACGCCAGCCGGGGCGAAGCACGATGATCTTTTGGATGCCCTTGCTGCCGCGTGGTCGGCGGCTCGTCTCGCTCACGACACCGGAGAGTCTTTGCCGTTCGCGGCGCCGCGAGACGCACACGGACTGCTGATGCAGATCAGTTACTAGCCATCGACAGCCGCCGCGCAGCCGACGCTACTTCCTGTTCAGCAACCCGCGCGTGAACGATGCCAGCTCGGCCATCGTGGCGAACAGATGCAGTCCCTCACCAGGGCGCACCGCGCGCGGCGAAAGCGCGCGACCGCCGGCGATCACCAGCGCGCCGTGATCTCGTGCCGCCCGTCGTACTGCTTCGATGTAGGGGGGCGCGATCTCATCGGCCCCTTCGCGCGTTACCGAGATCCAGACCATCTGCGCCTTGTAGCGCACGATCGCGGCGATCAGTGCCTCGGCCGGTGTATCGGCGCCGACGTTGCGGGCCAAGACGCCGCACTCGTGCACGACAGCCGCGGCCATCGCGCTGGGCAACAGGTACGGGTCGCCAGAAGGGGCGCCTCCGACCGCGACGAGCGCGTCGCTATCGGGGTCGGGAAGAGCATTCCGTAACCGCGCCATCAGTTGGTAGCAAATGTCGACAGCACGATGTTCGGCGACGATCCCTTCGGGCGACTGCTTCCACAACTCACCGATGCGAGCCAACGATGAGCGCAGCGGCCCATCACAGAGCGACGCGATGCTATGACCTTCGGCGAACGCTGCGAACGCGAGTCGTTGCGCGGCGCCGGCTTCATCGCGCTGCAAAAGCTCGAACAATGCATCGCCGAGGTCGGTGGGCAATACGCTGCTGCGGCTCAGCGTCGATGCAATACCGGCAAGACCCAAAATCTCAGGATGCATGATCGAGAGATTGGAACTGCGCGCAAAGCGAAGTGCTTCGGCCACGGCGATCCGCCGGTGACCGCCGGCTGTGCGCTCGGTGTCCAAGCGCCCATCGTCGCACCAGCGCTTGACCGACGACTCGCTGACCCCGAGCGATTCAGCCACCTCGCGGGGAGAGGCCCAGACCATTCTGGCCTGGATGGTATGGTCGGATTCAGATGACCGCGAGCGTTTGGGTGACATGCCGGAATGCTGCTCAATAGCGGAGAAATATGCAAATAAATTGATGTTTGTTTGACGGGTCCTAGGGCGAGGTGTAGCTTTGGCCGGGTCGTTTTGGACGATTTTGAACGATTCGAAATCGGCCGCCTGGAGATCTCGCGGATGGGCCCGTCACAGCCAGCCAATGCGGTGCTCGACGTCATCGACCTGCACAAGAGTTACGGTGCACTGCGCGTACTTCATGGGGTCACCTGCCGGCTCGGGGCCGGGGAGCGCTTGGCCCTCACCGGTCCTTCGGGCAGCGGCAAGAGCACGCTGCTCAACTGCATCGGCGGCATCGATCGCGCCGATAGCGGTACGGTCCGCTTGCTCGGTGATTCGCTCGAGACACTCAAGGCCGAACAGTTGGCTGCGGTGCGGCGCCGCCGCATCGGGACCGTGTTCCAGTTCTTTCATCTGCTGCCCACGCTGTCGGCGTTCGAGAACGTGGAGCTACCGCTGCAACTTCTCGGGGTTGCGACCGCCGATCGCCGCACGCGGGTCGACGCGCTGTTGCAACGTGTCGGTGTGAGTCACCGCGCGAACGCGTATCCCGATCAGCTCTCGGGTGGCGAGATGCAACGAGTGGCGATCGCACGCGCGCTGGTGCATCGCCCGCCCGTGATCCTCGCCGACGAGCCCACGGGGAACCTCGACTCCGCGAACGGCGAGACGATCCTGGCGCTGCTGCGCGAGCTGTCGGACGAGACCGGCACCTCGATGGTGTTGGTGACGCACAGCGAAGACGTGGCGGCGATCTGTCACCGCGAACTGGTGCTGCGTGATGGGAAGATCGTCGAGGAGCGTCACCGGTGAGCCGTTCCGCCACGGCCAGATCAGCGGACCTGGATGGTGTCCTGTTACGGAGGGTCGTGCTGCGCCATTGGCGGCAAGCCCCCTGGCAATCGTTGCTGTTGATTGCGATCGTGGCGATGGGTATCGCCGTCTTCTTCTCGGTGCGACTCGCCAACCGCGCCGCAGTCGCCAGCTTTCAGAATTTCTCCGAGTTGATCACCAGCGATACCGACGGCACCGTTGGTGCTGCGGCGGGCGATCTTCCTGAAGGCGCGTTGCGCGAACTGCGCGAGGCGCTCGTCGGTTTGCCGGTGACGCTGGTGCCGATCGTGGAAACGACGGCCGTGTTTCCCGGCACACCCACGGACAAGTGGTTGGGCGATCGAGTCACGTTCCAGTTGTTGGGGCTGGACTTGGTCTCGCTGCAGAACTTGGCCCAGACGCGCGATGGCGATCGCTCGTGGTTTGGTCAAAGCACCGAATCGATCGATGTAAAGGCTGCGACGGCCGCTTTCTGGCGCACCCTGCGCTCGACCGATCAGGTGTTCATCAGCCAAGGACTCGCGACCTCGCTCGGGAAGAAGCCGGGGGACCGGCTCGAACTCGTGGTTCGCGATCGACCCGTGACGCTGCAGATTGCCGGGCTCGTTCCCAAGCGACGTGATGGTCCCAACGTACCCGACACGCTGTTGGTGATGGACCTCCCGGCGCTGCAGCAATCGCTCGGCAAGGCGGGTCGGCTCGATCGTGTCGAGTGGGTGGTGGAGGACGGGCCCGACGTCGTCGCCTTGCGCGAGGATGTGTTTGCCAAGATCGCTGCGGCCGGCGGCGATCGTTGGCGCGTTTCACGACCAGCCGATCGCCGAGCTGCCGCAACCATCATGACGCGCGCGTTTCGCGTCAACCTCACCATCTTGTCGCTGCTGGCCTTGCTCGTCGGGCTGTATCTGGTTTTTCAAGCGCTCGACGGCGCGGTGGTTCGGCGACGCGCGGAGATCGGAACGTTGCGCTCGCTGGGGGTCGAGCCTGCCGTGGTGCAGCGCGTGCATCTCGTCGAAAGCTCACTCTTAGGGCTGATTGGATCGACCGTAGGCGTGGTGCTCGGTTGGGGCGGCGCGCAACTGGCGGTGCGCGCGGTGGGTCGCACCGTCAACACGCTGTACTACGCAACGACCGTCGACGCCGCGCAGTTGAATCTTGGTGAAGCGCTGCTGGCCATCGCACTCGGTGCGCTTGCGAGTGTCGTAGCGGGTTGGTTGCCGGCGCGCCAGGCGGCGGCCACACCTCCCGTGCAACTGATGAGTCGTGCGCCGATCGGCGTCGGTGCGCGTGTTCCCAAGCTGATGGTTCCGGCGTTTGTCGCGGTGCTCGTCGGGAGCGCGCTGTTGATTGTGCCGCCGCTAAGACTTGCCGGTGGTGTGCGCTTTCCGGTTGCGGGGTACGTGGTGGCGCTGGCCTGGATTGCGGGCGCCGGTCTGTTGGCCGCCGCGTCGCTTCCTTGGGTTGCGCGGCTTGCTCATCGCTTCAGTGATCGGCAGGTTGCGTTGCGACTGGCAGCGGCGGCGATGCGCCGTCCTTCGTCGCGACATCGCTGGGCGCTGGCGGGATTGATCTGTGCGTTCGCGATGAGCGTCGGCATGGCGATCCTGGTCTCGAGCTTCGAGTTCACGATGCGCACGTGGATCGAGCGCACGCTGCGCGCCGATTTGTACATCGCCAGTGATGGAGCGCAGAGCGCCTCGGCGCGCGCACAAATTTCGCCGGAAATCTGGCAGTCGCTGGTGGCGGATCCGAGGGTGGAGGCAGCCAACATCCTGTCCGCCACGCCGATCACGCTCAACGACACCGCGACGATTTTGGCGGCGACCAACTTGGGCTTCGTCAAGTCGCACATCCCCCTGAGCTGGGTTTCGTCGCCTCAGAGCGACGATGTCTTCGATGCGACTCGAAACGCCACGTTGGCGCTCGTCAGTGAGGCGTTCTCGGAGCGCTTCGCATTGGAGCGCGGAGACATCGTTCCGCTGCCGACCCCGCGCGGCGTGCAGCGACTGACGATTGCCGGTGTTTTTGCCGACTATGGCAACGAGCGCGGCACCGTGATGATCGACCGCGCTCACTACCTCCAGTGGTTCGATGACATGCAGGTCAGTACCTGCGAGCTGTGGGTGAAGCGCGGCGTCGACGCAGCGGCTCTGAGACTCGATCTGTTGCAACGATTCCCGGGGCTGCAGGTGCTTGGCAGCGGTGAGATTCGGCGTGAGGCGTTGCGCGTGTTCCGTCAAACCTTCGGAATTACCTATGCGTTGGAGGCGATCGGAATTGCGGTTGCGGTCGCCGGTTTGGGATTGGCTTTGGGCAGCATGCTGCTCGAACGGCGTGAGCAACTGACAACGCTTCGGGCCATCGGGATGTCGCACAAAGAGATTGCGCGCACAGCCGCGACCGAAGGCACGCTGCTGACGCTCACCGGAATTTCCGCCGGACTGAGCTTGGGGCTAGCTCTGGGGTGGCTGCTGATTCGCGTGATCAACAAGCAGACGTTCGGTTGGACGCTAGGATTCGACTGGCCATGGGCGACGCTCGGTTTGTTGTCTGTTGCCGTGTTGGCCTCCGGCAGCTTGGTCAGTTATGCGGCAGGTCGGTGGGGCGCGGCGCTCCCGGCCGATCACGAGGAGTGACCATGAAGCGACTCGTGGCGTGGTTGTCCATCGCGGCAACGGTCCTGCCCGTGACCGCCATCGCGCCGCCCAAGCAGACTCCTGATGGGTTCGCGGTGCCGCAGCCCGGCGCGGTCTTCGCGTTCCCGCGCGATCACGGCAGTCATCCGGAGTTTCGCTTGGAGTGGTGGTACATCACGGGTCATTTGTTGGCCGATGATGGCCAGCGCTTTGGATTCCAGGCCACGTTCTTTCGACAAGCAGGGCCGCGATTGGAGCCGAGCGCGTCTGCAGGTCGAACCAGCGAGTCGTTCGCAAGCGATCAGTTGTTTCTCGCACATATGGCGCTTCTGGATGTGAAGACCGGGCGCTTCATCTATCAGGAGCGCCTTGCGCGGCGCGGTTGGGATGCCGATGCTGCGGTCCACTCTTTGCATGTGACCAACGGACCTTGGAGTCTGTCGCTGCTGCCCGCTGCCGATGGATCGATTCGGCTCTTTGGTTCGATTCGCAGCGAAGCGCAATTGCAACTGACACTGACGCCGCGCAAGCCGTTGGTGGTGTTTGGTGAGAAGAGTGTTTCGCGCAAAGCGGCCGATCCCACGGCGTCGAGTCACTATCTGACGTTCCCGCGATTGGCAGCGCAGGGTGTGGTTCAGCGCGGAGCGCAGGTACTGCGCGTCACGGGCCAAGCCTGGATGGATCACGAGTTCAGCAGCAGTCAGTTGGGAGCCGACCAGGTGGGCTGGGACTGGGCGAGCATTCAACTCGACGATGGCCGCGAGATCATGGCGTATCGAATGCGTCGCACGGATGGCAGCAACGACCCGTACTCGACACTGGCATGGATCGATCGCGATGGCGCCGTTTCGCATGTCGGCCCCGATTGCTTCACCTTCACGGCCCGCTCGAGTTGGACCAGCCCTCTGACGCGCGCGATCTACCCCACGCGGCCAACGCTTCGCACGCGTGACCCCTCGAGTGGTGAGATGCGCGAGTTCCGCCTCGAGCCGCTGGCCGAGGCACAAGAACTCACCGGAGCGATTGGCGGCGTCCCCTATTGGGAAGGCGCCTGCCGCGTTCTCGACGAGCAGGGACGCGAACTCGGTTCGGCCTATCTCGAACTGACCGGCTACACCGGCGACCTCCGCGCCACCCTCCAGTAATCCCGCGCCCAATCCGGGGACGGTCTACCTAAAGCGGAGTTAGTCGCGCTCTCTTTGGCGATTACGTTACGGCTTCCTTGATTCCAGCCCGTCGATGACATCAACGGCGCAGGACTAACTCCGCTTTAGGTAGACCGTCCCCGGATTGGGGGGTTAGGGGCAGGGGAAGGGGAGCAGGATGCGGGGAGGGTCGCTGGAACGGGTGACCTCGCCTTGAGGGCTGGCGGCGGCGACGAGATAGAAGAGTGCGGTGCCGAGCGAGGGGAGTTGGGGATCGCCGCCGGACCAAGAGGTCGAGGTGGATTTGAAGATGCACTGGAAGTTGCCGTTGGCGGTACTCGAGCGATAGACGCGGTACTGCGCGACCGGATGCCACGAGGCGCGCTTCAAGTCTTGCCAACTCCACGCTGACGGTCCCAACAGGAACTGATCGGCGGTGCCGACACCGGTTCCTGAAACCTCGAGATCGGTGAACGGTGGCGAGATGCGAAATACCAAACCATCGCGATCGGTCATGAACAACTCGCCGCGCGCGTCGACCCCGAAGCTGGTGAACGAACTTGCCAACTCACCGGTTGGATCGAGCGGCAAGGTCCAGTCCTCTTGTTGCGTCACGGTGCCGCCCGACACACGGAACGACTTCACGAACCCGTCGCAGTAATCGCCGTAAAAGTACTTGCCGCGGAAATTCGGCATCTGGCAGCCGCGATACGGATAACCACCGATGATCGAGCAGCCGCTGCCGTGCCCGTACTGCAACAATGGGAGCGTCAATGCCGGGTCGTTGCACGGATTGGGGCAACCGGTCGTTGGCGTTTGATTGCCGCAACTGCTGGCCTGCGCGTTGTTGAAACATTGCCGGCCTTCCATCTGCCGCCACCCGAAGTTTTTCCCCGACCCGGTCCCCGCCGCAACGAAGTTGACTTCTTCGGTGCAAAATTGCCCGACGTCGGCAATATACAAATCGCCGGTGAGATCATCGAACGCATTGCGCCACGGATTGCGCAAGCCCCAAGCCCAGATCTCCTCGCAGTTCGATGCCGGCGTTCCCACCAGCGGATTGTCGGCAGGAATCCGGTAGTTGGTGGTACCGCCGCAATCGGCCGGCCGATTGGCGGGATTGTTGCGCGGATCGATGCGCAAGATCTTGCCGAGCAGGACCGTCGTCGACTGCCCGTTTCCGCAGGTCCCGTGTTGATCGCCGGCGCCGCCACCATCCCCCGTCCCGACATATAAATAGCCGTCAGGCCCGATACCGATCCACCCACCGTTGTGGTTTGTCTCCGGCTGCGGAAACTTGAGCAGGCGTAGCTCGCTCGCTGCCACCGCCAGATCGGGGTTGCCGGCATTCACCGAGAAGCGCGAGACGGTGGTGGTCATGCCGGTTCCGCCCGACTCGGTGTAGTTCACGTAGAAGTACCCGTTGGTCGCGTAGTCCGTGTCGAAGACCAACCCCAACATCCCGCACTCATCGCAGGTTGGAGTGGGCTGCGCTGTCTTTTGCTGGATGTCCAAGAACACCGTATTCACGGCCGCGTCGTCGCCCGCTTTGTGTAAGTAGATCTTGCCGTTTTGCGACACGATGAAAATTCGGTACGGATCGTTCGGCGCCGCCGCGACATACAGCGCGTTGGGAATACCGGTGGCGACCTGCAACGACTTGATGGTGGTGTTGGGGGACGGGTGCGCCCCCGTGCAGTCGATCGCCGCGACGGCGGCGTTGCCGGCCAAGAGGCTCAGCAGGAGCCCAGTGGTAGCAGCGAGTCGATGACAGATCATGGGCGGTCGTCCTGGGAATCGCCGAGGCGGGCGCATCGGCGGGGCGCAGGAATCTACGCTGGTAATCGCTCGCCGCTAGTGCTAACCAACGGGCAAAATCTCACGGACCGTTGCGCCGCAGCGCGTCGCGCAGTTTTCGCGTCACCGCCAACCACAACATCCGATTGCTGGCGTGCGCCGACCCGAGCAGATGGCCCCAGGTGGCGGGGAAGTTCCGCTCGATCACGACATGCCCGATTCAGGCAAAGGCGTACCCCACGACGCGGGCGACAATCAGCCACCACCAGCGGCCGGTGACCAACGCAGCCGCGGTCACCTTCGCGCCCACATGCTTGCCGATCCCACGATGCAGACTGACTAGCAGGCAAAAGAAAGGCCCCCTTCGCGAGGAAGGGGGCCGGTTCTCGTACATCACACTGCCTAATGCGAAAACGTGGTCGCTACGGCACGCACGACGTGATCGACACGTTGTCGATGAACCATCCATCGTCGTTGGTGGAGCAGTCGGTGATCGAGGTAAACGCCACGCGCACCGACTGACCACCGCAACCCGCGGTGCCGCCGGTGATCGCGTTGCAGACGGCGTCGAGGTTTACGGTGGTATTGACGAACGCCGCTTGGATTCCGGTGAAGATCGACACGCCCGCAGAGCCGGCCGGCGGGCAGCTTGCCGAAACTGCACCGTTGTACGTTGCGCCGGCGGTAATCGCGCTGGCCGGCACGAAGGTGTAGTTGGCGCCATTCAGCGAAACCGCCAGCGTGCCGCCGTCGAAGCCAGATTCATAGCGACGACGATGTCCAAACGAGAGCGTCGTGGCTGTCGACCCGGCAGGAACCACTACACCGCCGGCGCCGTTGACCTGCGCGAAGTTGAAGTTGTTGTTGCCGTAGTTGGCGGTACAACTGGTTCCGCCATAGCGGAAGATGTTGCTTCCGGTTTGCGCCGTGCACGCTTGCACGCCGCGCCACGACACGGTGCTGCCGCCGGTCACGAATGTCCCGGTCGACCATCCAGCCAGACCGGACTGCCCTTCGAACCCGTTGGTGTAGAGCGTTTGAGTGGTGCAGGTGCCGCCGCCACCAGCTGCGGTTGCCGAGGCTTGATTGGAGTTGCCGGACTCGCACGAGGCGAACGAACGGACGACGTAGAAGTACGTCTGCCCACCAGTGAGTCCGGTATCGCTATATGTCGTCGTGGTGGTGACCGCGATTTGCGAATACGGCCCGCCCGAAACGGTGCTGCGCAGTACGTGATACTCGGTCGATCCGGCCACCGAGCCCCACGACAGATCGATACGGCCAACGCCAACGGCTGTAGCCGTGAGCCCTGCCGGTGCGGTCGGTGGTGTGCATGCCACTTCGGTGAGCTTGGCGGTCCAGATCTCTTCCTTGGCCGCGTTGCGGCGATCGGTCCACGACGGGAAGAATGCCCCTGCGTTGCCGCTGAGTGCGTTGTAGTCGCCGTACTGATTACCGCTATCGGCGCCGGCAACCGTTTCGTCGGTCTGCGCGGTAGTGACCTTGGTGGCAGCCGACCATGTGGCGCCATCGTCGCTGGACGTCTGATACCAAACGTCGGTCTTCTTGCGTCCCGGATCGTTGACGGTGTCGTAGTACATGACTCCCAACTGCCCGTTGGTTTCGTCAACGGCCAGCCACTGATTGAACTGATCGTTGAGGCCGGCTTGATCGTTGATCTTCACGGCGGCCGACCAGGTGGTGCCACCGTCGGTGGAGCGCGAGAACCAGATGCGGGTCTTGCACGTTGACGCCGTGTTGGCGCCCGGCTCATTCGCTGCCGTGGTGCAGCCGGTGTTGCCCGAAAGATCGGACCACGTCGCGTAGACATTGTTCTTGGTGCCGGTCTTGTAAGTCGCGCCGGAAACGTACAACAGGATGCGCCGGCTGTTGAATGCCGGGACACCGATGTCGTACGAGTCGAACGTCGTCACGATTTTCTTCGGCACGGCGTAGCTGGCACCGCCGTTGGTCGACTTGACCATGTAGATGCCGCGCGAGCCGGTATCGGGGTAGAAGCCGAAAACCTCGCCCGCGCTATTGCTTTTGATGTCGGCGCCAATCGCCGTTCCGGTGACTTCGGTGCTGGAGACCTGCACCGGCGAACCCCACGCACCGGCACTGCGACGCACGATGTAGCACGGTGCGCCGTTATGGTAGATCACGTAGATGTTGTCTTTGAAGGCCGATGCGGCACTGTGATCGACCCACATCATCTGCTTGTCGACATTGGTTTGTGTGCCCGACGGGTTGGCGTCCAAGGTCCATGTCGCGCCGCCATCGGCAGATCGATACGTGCGCAGTTTCAGCACGCTTCCGAGCGAGTTGATGCCGAGTGTCGTCGCCCACGCCGTTCCGTCCGAGGTCCAATCGACGGTCGGGTCGGAATGGAAAGCATCGCCGCTGGCCAGTGCGAGTGTGGTTTGACCCCAGGTCGCGCCGCCGTCGGTCGACCAGAATTGCGCTTGGCGGCCGCTGCCGGCGATGTTGTTGGACGCACCGATGATCTGTTGCGCGTTGTTGTAGTTGATACGGATGTCGGACTCGCTGCGCGGGCTGGTTTGCGCACCGGACTCGCGTACGTTGGCGCCTACGGTGGTGTCCTGACCGGCACCAGGTGCAACGGTCGGCTCCTCGACACCGGGGACGAGGTCTTGGTGGTTCACCATCCACTCGAGAACTTCTTTGAGGACGTGGGGATATCCCATGGTCGGGTCGTTGGGATTGAACTGCGCCGTCGGATTTGACTTGCGATACAACACCCGCAACCACAGCGGCACCGGAATAGTGTCGGCCGCCTCGCGCGGATTGAGCATCCCAAATTCTTGATTGTTACGAACCAACTGCTCCAGAGCGGTTCCCGGCTTCACGTTCGAACGCAGCAGTTGCGTGTCGACGGACGGCCAGATGCCGACGCGCTCCTGGGCGAGCGTCGCGCTCGCCGCAAGAAGGGTCAGCCCAAAGCCGACGGCCAACGCAAGACACTTTGAGACTCTCATGCAGTTTTCTCCCTCTTCCAAAAGTTCGACACGACGCGATCGCCCCACCGGGCCCACGGATGTGGGCTGCCGATACGACCGCGTCCATGACCGCAGGACTTAACGACACACAACCAGCGTCTGTGATACGCGGGCCCCCCCAAGGGCATCGCCGTGCGCTGGCTCAAGTTCTCTCTCCCCTCCAGGAGATGTGTGACGCACCCTAATCGGATGTGCGGATGTATTCAATAGGTAGAAGAGTCGTTCGACGATTTCGAATGAATCGACTGATTCAGGAAAAACCGATCCGTAAGTCTCGCGCGTGGACGCGAGAGATCGCGCATGGGATAACTCCAGGCCAATCCAGTGAGGTGTCCCACCAATGAAGAACCCTCACGGCGTGTGGTTGCGATCGATGGCTGCCTTGATACTCGCCGCGATGACTGCAGTGTCAGCTCGGGCGCAACAACCTCCCAATCCGCCCGGTCTCTTCGCCAAACAGTGTGCTGTTTGTCACGGACCGCAGGGGAAGCCGAACGAGGCGTTCGCCAAGAAGAAGGTTCGTGATCTTCAGGAGCCGGCCTGGCAGGACGGCATCACCGACAAGAAGATCGCCGAGATCATCCGCGACGGGGTACCCAACACCATGATGGCGGGGCACAAGGACAAGCTGACCCCCGTCGAGATCGACGCGCTCGTCAAATTCATTCGCGGCCTGCGGCGCAAGTAACGGCGTCACCAATCGAGGCGCACTACGCTCCCTGTTTTTGAAACGCTGATCCCGGCGGGGCGGCCACTGCCATCATCGACCAAGTAGAAGCGCGACTGGCCGTCGTTGAGCGTGGGATCGTCCCAGCGGTGTCCTTGCGCGGTGGTGTAGGCACCGAGCGTCGCGGCAGCCTGAGCGGCGGCACTGCCGTCTTCGGCGCGAAACACGCGATAGAGACAGTTGGGCCCAACGCAGTCCGCAGGTTGCAAGCGAATCACTACCGGTGAGCGCGATGGCAACGACAGCGCCAAGTTCTGCACGCCACTCGTCACGCCGAGTTCCTGAGTGACGCCATCCTCCAATCGTGTCCGCGCGTAGTTCAAGAACGGCAATCCATGACGTGCCGGGTCGGTCTCGACTGTTATCGACTGCGCCGAACTGGTGACGTTGATCAAGAACAGCCCAATCGACGCCGATGCGGGGCCCGAGCCGTCGGTGAACGCCGAGGCAATCAACGGATTCACCGCGAGCGTGCCCTGCTCGTAATACTCCGAGCCTCGCTCGATTCCGGAACTGGTGTCGGTGTTGCGATTGAAAGTGTTGTACAGATGCCAATCGACGTTGATATTGGACAAACCGCTGACGATACGCGGTGCGCGCGTCATCTGGCCGTAGGCCAACCACGGTTTGGCAAACCCGGTGCGCGCTTTCCCAAGACGCCCCAAGTACAGGCCGCGATCGGCCGCCGATGCATACGGCGAGTTGTCGATTACATGAAAGGTGTCTTTGTATGTTTCGTACCAGGTAAACGTGTCTGTCATGCCTGGGAATTTCTCGAGCGCGGAGAGTTCGTAGTTCAGTTCCGGCAATCCGCCCCACGCCACCGTGCGTGCCGCAATCCAATAGAAGATCTCGCCGAACTGCGCCGCGGCCTTCAGATTGCCGTCCAGCCGCACCGGCCCGACGTCGTGATACGCGTAAGCAAACAGCGGCACTTTTTCTTTCCAGCCGGACTTCTCGCCGGCCCGGAAGTGATCGCCTTCCAGCATCGACATCACCGATGCCTCGGCGCGCGCTTGGTAGTAGTCGAAATCGCGGAGATAGAGTTCGGAGATCAGTTCCGTGCCGGCTGGAACATAGCGCCCGGCGTGCGCGAACAACTCGTCGCGTCGTGCGCCGAGCATGTTGCGATAGCCATCGATCATCCAGCGGCCGCGTCCGGCGGGGGGTCCAGGTGCGGTGCTCTCGCAACGCACGCGACCCAACCCAGCGCCGATGTCGTAGTAGTTGGCGTCGTAGCCGTAGTTGTCGAACGTCTTCAGATCGCGCCAGCCATGAAACGCAGGCCACACCGACGTTGCGGGGCAGACGTAGTTCCACGGCGGATCTTCGGGATCGGGATTCATGTTGTAGGGCTGCCACGGCGCGACCGGGTCGGTGAGTGGATCGGGCGACGCGGAGGCCCACTCATGAGCGCCATCGGCGAAGTGCAGGTCGAACAGAAACAAGCCCCATCGATCGCCTCGCTGGCGGATCGCGGTGAGGTTGGCCAGGTTCACGCGTGCGTCGTTCCAATCGTTGTAGCCGCCGTACCACTCGCTCTGCGCGGTGCCGCCGGGCCACCAGAAGCCGGAGATGTGAAACAGTGGCCCGCCGACCCAATCGTGGAGTGCGCGGTACCACTTGGCTTGGTCGAGATTGATCGATATGCCGAAGGTGGTGGCGTATGTCGATTCGTACAACCAACGCGGAAACTGACTATCGAGACGGCTGGCCACGCGCCCTTTGGAAGCCCACAGCTGTTGCAAGCTCCAGGCGCGATAGTGATCGGCGGCTTCTTCCCAATCGCCCTTGGTAAGCGCGACCAAGCGAATATCGAACCCGGGGTCGAGCCCGAACCCGGCGCTCTTGTCCCACGTCAGTGTCTCGACGCTCCAACGCAAATCGCCGGTGGCGGCTTCTTTGTTGAACATGAAGTTCTTGGCGACACCGCTGCTGTCGCGGACCTCCATCGAGAATCCTCCGACGTCCTTGCGGAAGTAAGCCCACAACTGTGTGGAGGAGCCGCCATATCCATCGGGATAAAGCCAGCGTCGCGTTTCAACCGGAAGATTGGTGTACGGCTCGCGATACAAATACCCCTGCGCCGCGGAGAGCAATTCGTAGTCGGTGCCGCCTGCTGGGATGAGGCGTTGAATGCCGCCCAGGATCGGGTACTCCATCGAGTAGACGCGCAGATCGGGCGTGGTGTTGTCGACGCGCGGAATCAATCGCACGTCGCTTGCCGTCGTCGGGAGTTCGATGCGTACGTCGAACACAATGCCGGCCTTGTCGGTGTTCCAGTGCAGGTCGTAGGCAACACCGTCGAACCCCGGCACCGATGTTGCCGTGAACGAAACAGCCGAAGCCGCGCCTGAACTGGTTTGCACCACGAACGCCGGCTGGCCGTCCTGATGGGTGATTAGATCGAGTCCCTTCGCGAGGTTGCGCAGTTGGCGAATGGCGCCGGTGGTATCGTCGAGCCGTAGCTCCAGCGTTGCGTTGGAGAGCACGATTTCCCCGGCCCGACACGGGAATGCCGCGAGGGTCGCCAACGCGCCGAACAGCGCGAATCGTACGAGGCTGTGAGCACGTCGCATGCGGGACTTATACGGCGGTCGACGGCGTTTTGCAGCCGTTGCCGACTATCGATCGATTCGATGAATCCGATCGGAACGGAGCGACGTAGTTAACGGGGAAGCGAGCCCAA
Organism: Acidobacteriota bacterium; assembly: GCA_046331425.1. GTDB lineage: Bacteria > Acidobacteriota > Polarisedimenticolia > J045 > J045 > JANNUT01. The sequence goes on along the minus strand of JAXLQU010000023.1, from coordinate 12,858 downwards.
ACCCGAGAGACCCGGAACGCGGTCCTCCAAACCAGTGGCTCCAACCAAGGAGAAAGATCATGTCTAAGTGTCATGTCGCAGCGCTTGCGCTGGCGGCCGCGGGTATCTCGTTGCTCAGCGCGCCCCCCGTCGCAGCATCCAGTCACCGTGAAGCTCTTGCCGTACTCAATGAGCCGTGTGCCGACAACACCGATACGTATGCATGGGTGTCGGACGGTGCGCACGACAAGCTGTACCTGATCATGGACTTCAACCCGCTGCACGAGCCGGGGCAGGGGAATCAGGGACTGCGCGCCTGCAATGGATATCGCTACGAGTTCCACATCGGCAAGGGCGCGAGCCTCAAGGACGAAGCGGTCTATCGCGTCGAGTTCACCAACACGCTGCCACTCGAGGCGCTGCCTTCGGCAACCGATCCTCTCGGCGGCGGCAACGAATTGCTATGGCAGCTCACCGGCGGCACCGAAACGATGAAGGTCACGCGCGTGATGGCGCCGGGCAAGGACGAGCCGGCCGTGTTGGGTGACGACCTCAAGGTGCTCCCCAACAACCATGGTCCGCAGACCGATCGCTTGGTTTATGGCTTGGGTAAGTTCGCGGGATACGATTCGGGCGATCCGACCAGTCGCGAAGTCGGTTTGTACGATCAGACCTTCGTCGACACCTTCATCCACACACTGTCCAACGGTGCGCGCGTGATTGCCGGTCAATTCGATGACCCGTACCAACTCGATGAGAAGGGGATCTTCGATCTCGTGAATTTGGCCAACACCGACCTGGGCGGCATTCGCGGTGCGCGTCGCGGCCCGGCCGAGGATGTGTTCACCGGTTTCAACATTTTCTCGATCGCGATCGAGATTCCGACCAGCGAGCTGTTCCCCGAAGGTATCCCGCACAACGGCGAGTTGAAGAGCGATTCTACCGATAGCTTGCTGCGTGTCTGGTCGAGCATCAGCCGTCGTCAGACGCAAACCGTCAATCTGGCCGATCCGGTCAACGGTTATCGCGGTAGCGGCAAGTTCGTACAGGTTGGGCGTAACGCTTTGCCGCTGTTCAACGCCGGCTTGATTGGTACCGAACGGCAGACGCTCTACTTGCGTAGCAATCCGGCTACCGATGTCACCCGCTTCGGCAAGGACATTCTGTTCCCCGTGCTGGTTCGCGATGCCGAGGCGCTCGGCGCATACAAGGCGCTTGGCGTGCCCGACACTTCGGTAGCGGCGCTGAAGGGTCCGCGCTTCGACATCATCAACGCGATCAACTTGGGCCGTCCGATTCCGGTTGCCGATGGATCGACGGGCGATGTGATCACGCTGGATGCGTCGATCGACTCGAGCTTCCCGAACGGCCGGCGCTTGGGTGGTGGTACGAGCCCGAACCGTCATCAGGTGAACGTCAACACGGTGTTGATCAGCTTGATCGTTGCGGGTGATCCGGGCGCAGGTCTGGCCAAGGGTACCGAGACCAACGACAAGGACTTCCTGAATCGGTTCCCGTTCTTGGCGCCTGCCAACCAGGGATTGCTGCAGGGGCATGGCGGTGTCAACGACCCCGTGCAACCGACGATCCCTGATCCGAGTGCACCGCAGTACTGAGCAAGTGCCGCACAGGACAACGCAGCCCCTGCGATTGCGGGGGCTGCGTTGTTTTGTAGGCGTGCCGATGCCGGAGCGGCATGCGAAGTGACGGGCGACGGGCAGAAGGCGAGACGCATCTCGAGCCTGAGGGTTTTCGTGCCGCGGACTGCGGTGGAGCGGTGGGGTGCTCGCTTCGGTCAACGATTTGAGACTTGCTGTGCTGCGGGCGTTGCGCTGGCGCTCGCGCGTTTCGGGCAAAGACATCACAGTGAGGTGCTGGTTCTGAATCCCGCGCTGCGCGGCGCTGCGTTGCAAGCAGCGATGTGTTGCAACGCGTCGGTCGATTGACTCGCTACGCTGCGCGATCCTTCGTCGCTGCACGCCGTTCACTTCGGACTCCGCGCTTCGTTCACCTGGCCCGCGGCGATGCGTGGCCCGGTTTCGCAGCCCGCTCGGGCGGCTCTGGTGTCTGATCCGGCTTCGGTGCAGGCCGACCACTCGACGGCCGCGTTGAGCAATCCGGCTTCGCGCTCCGCTGCTTTCGCGAACCGCCGCTGCGTCAGCGAGCGTCGCAATACGTCGCGATTCCGATTGGCTCGCTGAGTGATCCAACGTCGCGTCGCCCGATTTCGCCACACGCAACTCACTAGGCTCGCTCGGGGCTACGCCCTGAAGTTGCAAAGCAGCACTCACTCGGAAGGCCAGGCTGCGGGCCCCCGCTGCGCAACAGGCAGCGTACTCGGACTGCCACGCGTCGTTCACCCGGATCGCCGCGCCGCGCCGCGCCGCGCAGCGCCGTGCCGCTCAAGTGAACCGCCGCGCTGCGTCGACCGGTGCCGCCACACGCAACACACTCGAACCGAAGTGCCGCGCCGTGTCGCCACACGCAACTCACACGGTTCGCCATGAACCATGTCCCAACGTCGCCACGCGCAACTCACTCGGTTCGCCATGCACCACGCCCCGGCTTCGCCACCCGCCGCTCATTGCAAAACCACTGCGCGATATCCGCACGCCCCAAGCGCCACACGCGCCGAAGCGGCGTGTCGCCCGTGACCCGCATGTACCCACCATGTTCGCCACGTCGATGATGCGTCGGGCACAACGCATCGCCGTTGCTGTCGTGATCGCTGCCGCCGCGCGATTTGTAGTGCCGGTGATGCCATTCCACCCGCCGCGATGTGCATCCCGGCGCCTCGCATCGATGCCCTGAGCGTACAAACACCTCCGACCACGAGGCCGAGCGCTTCTCGGCCACATCATGAGTCGCGCAAAACTCCTCCAGCATCGCCAGCAACCCAACCCACGCCGGCAACCGGCGCGACGCGTTGGAGAACGTCCGGGCGGCACGCCACGATGCGGGATCATCCTCACCCACAGGCTGCGACCAATCGCACGCGTCTGCATCAATTCCGAGATAGTGACGACGCGACTCGACGCACGCCGAGAAATCGTTGGCAAGCTCCACCGGCAAGCGCAAGCGCAGCACGCTGCCACTCACCGGCACCAGCAACGCGTTGTCGCACGCCGCACGTCCCGCACGCTGCACCGCCTTGACCGTATCTCCCGGTCCGCACCTCAACGAGTCCATCCACGCTTGATCCGACATCGGCCGCGGCGCCTCGAACCGCCCATCGACCGCCACCGCCCACAACAGCGCCCGCTTCTCATCGCGCAGCCGCTTCACCGTGCACTGCTCCAAATGCTCGACCCACTCGGCCTCGCATTCCGGCGCGACATACCCTCGGCCCAAGATCTGTGTCGCCAACAACGCCTTCTCGAGACCGATGCCATCGTGAAGATACGCACGTCGCAACGCCGGCCGCTTGGCGAGCGCGCGTGCTGCGCACCCGATCCTCGATCGTCGTCCGCGGCAACCCCAAGCGGCTTTCCGCATACGCTCCAATGCTGGCAAACCCCAACTCGCGCAACGCCCCGCTGTCGCTCATCTCGACCAGCAGCAACGCCAGCGTGCGCTCGATGTCATCGGACGCTGCAGCCAAGCCAGTCAGTTGCTGCAGTATCTGTTCGTCGCTCCCTTCGCCGGCACGCGCGATCATCTCGTCGAGCCGCGTGAGCATCTCGAGCACGACATTCATGGCCGGCCGCTCGAATCCCGAAGGTGGATCCACCGGATCGAGCGGCGGCTCGACCAAACGCAACCACTCTTGGAGAACGTCAGGGGACTTTTCGCTGGCGAATTCTTCAGCGACCAAGGCCTCGATGAAAGATGTCACCGTGGCATCGCCCCCCTCGAGCCGACGATACAAGTCGAGGGCGCTATCGAATGCCGCGCGCACTGCCTGCGGCGCGGGGATCGCCCACAACACGCGCGGTATCTCGTCGATGTCGTGTTCGGCGTCGGCAAATGTGCCGGGAAAAGTAGCCCTGCGCGCCGCAACCTCAAAAAGTGCCAATTCATGGAGAGCACACTCACTGACTGCGTGATCAACTCGCAGGCCTGCGCCCTCGTGGCCAGTTACGGCCAACTCGCTCAAGCCGACGTCATCACAGCCAGTGCCACCAACGGAATTGCAGTCGCTCAGCCCACGCGCCCCCACGTCGCTGCAACTCGCGCGACCAATGTCATCGCACTCGCTCGATCCACGCGACTCCACGTCGCTGCAACTCGCGCAACCGACAACATCACGTTCGCTCAGCCTACTCGACTCCACGTCGCTGCAACTCGCGCGATCAACGTCTTCGCATTCGCTCAGCCCAGTCGACTCCAAATCGCCGCAACGTGCGCGCCCAACGGCATCACAGTCGACCAACCCACGTGATTCCACGTCGCTGCAACTCGCGCGACCAACGTCATCACAATCGCTCAGCCCCTCTGCCCCCGCGTCCCCGCAACTCGCGGCATCACCAACCTCACGCTCAACCGCCGCATCACCCTCGCAACACACTGCATCCACATCGCGACCCGCGCACACCTCCGCAGCCGCCTCAGCACCGAACAGCTCGGCCTCACCACCAAACAGCGCCGCCTCCACACCCCCCGCCCCTCGCTCCTCCTCCCGCACAACTCCCCTTAACTCCCTCAACGAAAGCTGCCGCGCGCGCCCCACCCACACCGCCAACGACTCCACCGCCGCCACGCGTCCCACCAACAATCCCTTACAAACCCCTATCGGCTCGCCGCCATCCTCACCCGTCAACGCAAAGCGCAACGCCGGCAATCTCTCGACGCACTCATACAGCGCCGCATGATCGCGCAGCCACCGTCCATGCCGCTCGAACCTCTCTCTGGTGAAATCGTGCAGCGACGCACACCCGACACCGCGCCACAACTCGCGCGCTTTCACCAACGACGCAACCTTCGCCAGCGGCAACAACACGCGCACCGACCTGGTGAGAAGCTCGCGCGCCGCCGCATCGGCCTGCACCGCCGCAAGCCACGCAGACATCGCAGTCGTCTTGTTCGATCGTTGAAATGTACGTGACACGCTGCACCCTCGACGTTGCGCAAAGGTACAAACAAATCACGCGAACAGCAATCGAAAGTGTGCACTAACACGATAAATATTTCGATTGCGAGAAACGCAAGGAGCGCGCGCCGCACGCCGACGCTCACGCGCGGCAACGATCAGCGCTTCGCATCGATCGACTGTGCTCATCCAGCGCCGCGTCACCCCTCGTCCAACGCCGTCGGATCACTGCCGCGTGTAACAACGGCGGGCAACCGACCTACATGCGCGGTGACGCGGGCAGAACGCACCAGGCTCAGGCAGTCTGCTTCACCAATCGCTCAGCCATCCAAGCAACACCGCCAGCGCGGTGAAGCACAGAGCAAACTCGCCAAGCGACAGTGCAACGCCATTCGCTGCAGCACGGCTTCCCACCTGCACCCCATCGACCCGCGATGTCCGAAGGACAGTCGATCGCAGCCATCTCAATCGACCACTGCGCCCGAACCACCGACACGCTTCGCGCAGCCCAAGAAACAACCAACCTCAAACCACCAACTCCGTCCTCACCCCTTCACCCGGCGAGGACTCGATCGTCAATCGCGCTCCAATCGACTCGGCCCTCATCCGCATGCTCTTCAAGCCGTTCCCACGCGCCCCCGTCTCGCTCACCGAAAACCCGCGGCCACGATCGCGCACCACCAAGCGCAATCCATGGCCGACCTGAGTTACCTCCACCACCAGCTCGGGCGACTGCGAGTGCTTGATTGCGTTGGCCACCAACTCCTTGAAGATCAGGTACACCTGTCGGCGCACGGGCGCATCGAGCAGCACCTCGGCATCTTGCGGGGCCTCGAATCGCAGCGCCATTCCGGCAGCATCCGTCGCCTCGCGCGCGAAGTGATGCATGCGATGAGCGAGGTCTGAGACGCGATCGTAGCTGGGGTTCACCGACCAGACGATGTCGCCCATTGTCTCGACAAGCTCTCCCGCCGACGTCGCGATCCGCTCGAGTCGCGCGCGATCATCGGACGCCAGGTCAGGTAGCTTGCGATTGAGCAGCGCTCCTTGCAGCGCGATCGACGACAGCGTGGACCCAATGTCATCGTGCAGGTCCGTAGCGATTCGCGTGCGGAGCCGCTCGACGGCAATTGCGCGGCGCATGCTGACGCGGTGCGAGGCGAACGCCACGACAGCGACCAGCGCCGCCGCCAGTGAGAGCGCCCAGCCACGCCTCCACCACGGGGCGAGCACTCGGAACGACACCAGCGCGCTGTTCACGCTCTCGACCCCGGTCTCCGAGACGGCGCGCACGCTCACTCTGTAGTGTCCGGCGGCGAGGCTGGGGAACTCGATCTGCGCATCGTCGCGATCGACAGGCGGGATCGTGGCGGAACCCTCGAGCGAGACGCGATAGCGCACACGGCCCGCGCTGCCCAGCATCGGAGAGACGACGCGTAGCTCCAGGCTGTTCTGATCGGAAGCGGTGACCAAGTCACGTAGCTCGCGTTCACCGGCGAGTGCGACCGGAATTCGCCGGTTCCCCAACCGCAGCGAGACAATGCGCGGGTCGTGCGGCGGCTCACGCGCGACATCAGGCGAAGGCAGCAAGCTGATTCCGTCGAACGTCAAAGCCCAGGCGCGCGCTTGGCGATCGCAGAGTACAGCGCGCGCCCGGGCGCTGGGCAATCCATCGGCGAGGCCGTAGTTGCGTTGGAGGCGGCCATCCTTGCCGAAGCAGGAGACACCGAGCGCGGTGGCAACCCAAACGCGACCCTCTGCATCGACGGAAAGATTGGCAACGTCGAGTGACGGTAACCCTTCGGGCTTCCGAATCAGTACGACGCGCCGTTGTTCGGACTCTGGTTGCTCGATACGCACCACACCGTTTGATAAATCGAGAACCACAGGCTGCCGTTGTGATCGATGACGCCGCCAGTCACGCTGGAAGGCCACGCCGCTGTCGGCGCCGATCGCGTGGGCGCGCTGCCCATCGAATCGATACAGACCGTGACCCCACGAGCCGAGCCAGAGCTGCCCAGAGCGATCCTCGAGCATTACCGGATAACAAATGTCGTCGGCTGCGAAGCCGGGCAGAGAGCTCAGCGGCTCGATCGTGTCAGTGCGTCGACGCCAGAGCGAGAGCCTGTGTTTGTCGCTCCACGATGACAACCACAAATCGCCATTGCGATCCTCGTAGATGCCGAAGACACCACCATCGGTGAGTCCATCGCGTTTGTCGTAGCAATGTAGCGGTGCGCGCTGATCGAGCGATTCGAAACGCTCGGTAGCGGCAAAGCGGCACACCCCTTTCGCGGTGGCGATCCACCAATCGCCGAGATGGTCCTGAAGGATGTTCTGGAACCATGTGTCCGGATGATCCGAAGGGAAGCGTGGCCTGACATCGACGAAGCGTGAACCTTGCCAAACCTGGAACAGTCGATGATCGCGATCGGAGACTGTAATCAAATCACCCCGCAGCGACTGCGCCATGTATCCGGCCCGATCGCGCGTGAGCCCCTCTGCTTCGGTGTAGGTCACAACGCCTTCGCGATTCCAGCGTGTCAGCCCTCGCGTTGCACTCCCGAGCCACAAGTTCCCGTGAGAATCGGCAGCGATCGCTTGGAAATCTGCCGACATGATGCCGCTGGCCTTGGAGAGCGGCAGGCCGAAGCGCGGCCGCGCGGCTGCGGTTTCAGTGAGGCGTTGCAGGCCAGTGTCTTTGGCCACCAACAACTCGTCGGTGCCGGTGACGAAGATGCCGCTGATCCAATCGTGTACGCCGCTGTCGCGTGCTCCGAATCGCGATTCCAGCACCGGCTCACCGTTGCTTCCGGTCTTCAGCCGCGCTAGCTGCGTTCCATCGGCGACCCAGACGTAACCATCGGGTGCGGCAGTGATGTGCTTGATCACCGGCTCCTTCAACTCTTCGAACACGATCAGGCGCCCGGACGGTGCGCCGTCGCGATAGCAGTAGACGCCACTCGACGTGCCGAACCAGAGTGACCCATCGGGATGCTTGGCGATCTGGAACACATAGCGCGGCCGAAACCGATCGGTCGGGTCGATTACCATGCCGATATCGACAGCGCCACCAAGCCAGCGCGAACCTTCACGTCGAAAGCGGAACACGCCCTCGGTCGTCCCGGTCCAGACTTCGCCGTCGTGCGTCTGGATCATCGAGAAAACAACTGGCTGATCGTTGGCGGTCCAGCGCTCGCAGCCGTCACAAGTCACCGTTTCGAACTGTTGGCTTCCAGAGTTGGAAAGGTCGAGCCGCGCGATGCCGGTTCCTCCGACCCACAACTCACCATCGTCGGTTTCGAGCAGCGAATAGATCGTGTCGTTGGGCATAACGCCCGAGGTGTCGAGTGGCTCGACGTTGCGCCCATCGAAGCGCGCCAGCCCGCCAGAAGTACCGATCCAAAGAAACCCCGCGTGATCGACCATCAGCGTACGGATCGTATCGCTCGGCAGTCCGTCCGCGACGCTGTACTGCGTGAGCGCGAGTCGCTCTGCGAAGACCGGCAGCGATGCGGCGCAGATCAGCAGCGCGGGGAGCCATGAACGAAACATCTGCGAACTATCGCATGGCTCCCGCGCTGTAAGGGCTAGGGGCATCGGCCGGGCGAGGCCTCGATCATCGGGTCGCGCGGCCAACTCACGGCTGAGTCCTGGTCGTCGTAGCTGCCGGCCGAGACACAACCGCGTGGACGAACCAGAAAATAGAGCGCGTCACCGGGCGATGGCTGATCGGGGTTGGTCATCGTGGTCGATGAGACGCGCCCCAGACAGGTGGTCGTGGATTGAGCGAGGTCTCCTCCGCTCGCGAGCAGCGATGCAACGCTCCCCTCTACCGCGTCGTAGCCATAGGCATCCGAGAGTGGCGTCCATGACAACTGCGAGGCGGCGACGGTCAACTCAGGGAATCCAGCGGGAGTGTTTCCCGAGTCGAGCACGTTGAACGAGATCACCGGCGAGGCAGCGAATTCCGTAGAACAGCGAAGGCTGGAAACGACTTGCCAGAGGTGATTGCCGGCAGGCAGCGTCACGGTGCATGAGTGCGCCGAGATGCCGTAGCAGGGGAAGTAGTAGCTCCCGTCGAGAATTATTTGGAATTGCGACGCGTCGGACTGCCACTGCAACGTTACCTGTGGGCCGCAAACGGTCTCGCCTTGGGCCGGCGAGAGGTTCGTGGGAACGGACGGCGACGAGCAGTAGCGCGAGACCGAGATGTCGTAAGACTTGTGCGTGGCGTATCCGCCGAACTCGCTGACTCCGACGCGCACTGTGTCGGTGCGATCGCTGCGCCACTCGAGTCGCGAGGCGCGGACGAAGGGGGGTCCGGCGCCATCGTCATCGGACTTGATGTTGACCGCGCAGTCATTGCCGAATAGATCCAGCAGCGTGTCGCCGCTGTAACCGAGGTCATCGGTTCGCCAGACGTAGGTCCAATCCGCCTCGACGAAGGTGGAGACCCAATCCACATCGGTGCAGTGCTCGTGGGTCGAGGTGACATTCAGCGGATTAGCCTTGGCGGTGCGGCACAAATCATCGTCCTCGAAGGAATCTTCCAGGCAGGTATTGCACGAATCGATCGACGCCTGGTGCAAGCAGTTGTCGCGACTGCGCTTGATGCCGTGGTCTCGCGTGCTGTTCCAAAACGCGCAGAAGATTCCATCGTTGGCATTCCAGACAGTGTCCCAGATCGGATAGACCGAGTCGGTGTAGAAGTCGTTGGGGGGCTCGTTGTTGGAGTCGATGATGTCCCACAGGGCGGCAGCAACGTTCCCCTCAACCCGATCGCCCGATGTGAACCCGCCACGCGTTTCGAAGTTGAGCGACCAGCCGTCGGAATCCCAGTAGACAGGATTGTTGGTGACCGCTGCCGAGACCCAGTCGGCCCAGCCTTCTGTCCAGGCGCAGAAGATCCCGCTGACATCATTGATAAAGTGCGGGCTGGGGCAGTCGTTGAGCGGCCAGTTGCCATCGTAGGCGGTGTACATGACGTTGTGACCAGCCTCATGCGCAACGATGTGCCGTGAGAGCGGGTCGTTGTTGTCGAGGTGGATGTGGCCTCCAAGGCTGTAGCGCGTGGCCTCGGTGGAGCCGGGATACCACTCAGCCCAGATCGATCCAGCGTAGGAGTTGGGCACGCCGATGAAGAAGAAATAGCGCCAAGTGTCTTGAATCGTGTTGAAGGCCCAGTACGCCGGCTCGTTGAGATCGCCGTCGGGGGTGTACCACGTGCCCATCGAGTAATTGCCGTCGGGAACGTTCTGCGCCAGTCCTGTCTCTGTGTAGTACAGCGTTCCTCCTGCGTTGGTGACGCGGAGCAGATCGCTGCCACCGGCGCGGTTGTACGCGGTTTCGGTGTAGATCTGAACACTGAGCGAATGAGGGTTGCTGACTGCCCCGAACTGATAGTAGCCGTTGAAGTCGGTGTTTGTTCCCGCCAGTCTCGTTCCGAACGCGTCGAGCAGATAGACACGCCGCTCGCGCTGCGGAATGAAGTTGTTGTTCTGGTCGTACATGTACCAGTAGCCGCTGACCGTGACGTTGCCGTCGGTGCCGGGTTGTCTTCCGGGCGATGCAGGCGGCACGTCGACACTCGCCACCGGTCCAGGTGCCGCGGCGGTATCGACCGTGCTGGTGACCTGCGTTGCACGCTGCAAGCCGCGCGTTTGTCCGAAAGGTTCTCGCTGCCGCCATCCGGCCGAGAGCAAGCCATGCTCGTCGACCTGATAGAAAAAAGAGAACTGATCGCCCCAAGAACCGGCGGCGCCGCGGTCGGCGTGCACGTTGATCTCGATGCGGTGATTGCCAGGCCCTTGCGGGAGAACGCGAAAGTGAATCGGCGTCGATCGATTGGCCTGGAGTGCAAGGGTTCTGTGTAAAGGCCCTGAGAGTTGGTCGAGTGCATCGAGATTCACGCGCAGCTCGGCGTCGATCGATTCGGGTGCAGCGACCGACCCATCGATCTCGACGGCGCCGTCCGGCGTCAGCCGCGCCTGCGCTTGGATCGTGAGTGGAGATTTGGGTGCATCGGCTAACGCAAGAGCAGGAATCAGCAGAAACAGGAGCGCCAGGCTTCGGATCATCGGAACCTCCGGACGTAAGTGTCCGGGGTAGGCCCGAATTCGGGTATCACTCACGTGAGTAACGTCAACGCCGAACGATCGCTGTATCGTTCTGGCCGATGGAAACCGTCCGTGTCGCCCTGGTCGAAGACCGGTCCGAGATTCGCGAGGCGCTCAGTGCGCTGCTCGGTAACGAGCCGGGGTTTTTGGTGTCGGGAAGTTTCGGCTCGATGGAGGACGCCTTGGCTGCGACGCTCCACCCGGCACCCGACGTGGCGTTGGTCGACTTGGGGCTGCCCGGAATGAACGGCATCGACGGGATTCGCAAGCTCAAGGAACGTTACCCGCAGTGCATGTCGGTGGTGCTCACCGTCTACCGTGACGATGACCGCATCTTCCACGCACTCTGTGCCGGGGCGTGCGGCTATCTGCTGAAGAAGACCGCGCCCGATCGCTTGCTCGAAGGGATTCGCGAAGCGGCCGCCGGCGGCGCACCGATCTCGCCGGAGATTGCCTCGCGCGTGGTGTCGCTATTTCATCGGGTGCATCCACCAGCGCACGCCGACTACAACCTCACGCCGCACGAACAGCGACTGCTGCGATTGCTGGTGGAGGGGCACAACTACAATTCCGCGGCGGAGCTGTTGGGGTGCTCGCGCCACACCGTGAATTCACACATGCGGAAGATCTACACCAAGTTGCAGGTGCATTCGAAGAGCGAGGCGGTGGCCAAGGCGCTGCGCGAGCGCGTGGTGCTTTGACGATGGATTGAGCGATCGGTTGATCGTTGCCGGCGCACGCAGATACACGCCCGATCGTTGCCGGCTATCGCTACAATGAATGGCGCCGTTGCGAAGCTCGGGGTAGCCGATGAAGCCGCCACGCACAACGCTCCTTACGCTTACCGCTGCGATCGCCGTTCTGACGGGCGGATGCGTCCCATCTCCATCGTCGATGGCGCGCCATTTTGAAAGTCGTCGGCCGGGACTGGAGCGAGTTGTCAAGATGATGGCGCAGGACCCCACGCTGCGGAACGTAATGCCGAATTCGTTTGCGTTTGAACCGGGCGTGCTTGTAACGCTTGATCCACCATCAACGATTCCTCAGGAGCAATGGCCCATTAGCCGAGCCAGGTGGCAGGAGTATCAAGACCTGTTCGAGGAAGAAGGGTTACCGTATGGAGCGGCGCGCTGCGGACCGAATACATTCGTAATCCCGTTTCACACCCGAGGAATGCTATTGCACGGGAACGCGGCCGGTTACATCTACAGCCGCGAGCCTTTCACAGGCGCCGGAGACTGCTCCGGGTATGTCGTCCTCCCAATCCGAGACTCGTGGTACGCGTACAACGAGGGACTCTAGCGAGAGCGCTCTCGATGTGCGTCATTGCGTCGCACCTCCAACCGGGTCCTTGGAATGCCGAATTCGGGACCTGCGCGTCTACGTCAGGCATGCCTCGATACGCGTGCCCACACCGCGCACCGCGAGCGCCGCGGCGATCAACTGCGTGGGCCAGTGAGCGTCGAGTGCACGCAGTCTTGGGGAGGCGTTCGCCCGTTTGGGCCGACCAGAGAAGTCGACGCTCCCGTGTCGCTCAGGTTCGGCGCTTGCCGCCGCTGTAGAGTTCTCAGATACCGCACATGTCTATGGGGTTTCTGTGCCTTTCAAGGTCGTTGGGAGCGAGAATGATGACGGTTAACGCGATGCAGCGTTCAAGATCGGCATCGGTGTAGGAAAGGAGTATCGGTCTCGCTCGGCAGCAACTCGCCTACCTACCACCCAGGAGGCGGA
>JAXLQU010000022.1:0-74496 GCA_046331425.1 Acidobacteriota bacterium | reverse complement strand
GTGGGGCGCGTGTTCGTCTCCGATGGTGTCAACAGCACACGATTCGATTCGGCCACGCTCTTCAACATCTGCAACCACACCAACAGCGGCGTCGAAATCTGCAACGGTATCGACGATGACTGCGATGGCTTCATCGACAATGTGGTGGCGCCACCTGGATCGATCGGTATCAGCGTCGGCAAGACCGTGTTGAGCTGGACACAGATTGCCGCAGCGCAATCGCACGATGTACTTCGCGGCGATGTCGGCTTGCTGCTGAGCAACAACGGTAACTTCACGCTCGCCACACAGCAGTGCTTGGCGAGTCAAACGACCGCCACCACGCTCCCCTTCACCAGCGCACCACCGGCGGGCAGCGCGTGGTGGCTCTTGGTGCGCGCGCGCAACTGTCAGTTCGCGGGAACCTACAACGAGGGGAACAACTCGCAAGCGGCGACTCGCGATCCGGGCATCGCCGCGTCGCCGGCCGCCTGCCCGTAGCAAGGAGCGGCTGGCGACATCGCGCGCCCGACTAGCGAATCGCCAGCCGCACCTTGCCGCAGTTCACGATCAGCGAATCTTGGCTGCCGCTCCAGAAGCAATCGAAGGCGCCGGCCACGCCGTTTTCCGATCCCATGCGAACGGTGTAGTCGTTGCCAACGACTCCCTCCAGGATCTTCAGGTCGCTGCTTGAATTGCACGAAACAGAGAACGGAACGCCGCCGAAGTTGCCGCCGGCGGAACCGCGCCAGGTTTTGGTGCATGCCAGCGTGACGACCTTGACGCCGGCCACCCTCGGTGAGGATGGTTGCTGCGCAAGAGCGGTCAACGCGGCGGCCACGAACACCGCTGCGGCGGTCAAGAAAGCTCCAATCCGAACGAACCTCGTCATAAGTCCTCTCCCTTTTCTGAAAATCGGTCGAATCTCGAGCAAGGCGGGGTTCCGGCACGCTCGATATCGATGACTCGCGATAGTCTACGCACCGGGAGCCGAATCGGATGGGGTGCTACCGACAGCTTTGGGCAATCTTGGCGACAGTCCTCGCCTCGTTCGGCGCCGAGGCGGCGATCGACCTTCCACCCGAGGAGGTCCTGCTTGGGCTTCGCCAAGCGCGCGCTCATGAACTCGCGGGTCGAGCGGTCGAGCAGCGAGCGGTGCTCGAAGCGCTCGTCAAGAACCATCCCGAGGACACCAAGGCGCTCCTCGAACTGTTCGATTTCTACAGCCGCAATGACGATGTCGAGAACATCGCGCGGCTGCGCTCATTGCTCATCACGCAACTGCAGACACCGCAGCGTGTCCCCTCGAGCCTGCTGTCCGACGCGATTGTCGATCGCCGCATGGGCTCCGCCGAACTCGCGCTGATGCTCGCCGAAGTGGAGAGGCGCTCGGCGCTGACCTCCACCGATGTCGCGCTGTTGCGCACGCTCGCCGCGGGCTATCGGCGGCTGGACAACCCTGTCAAGCAACGTGAGACGCTGGTTCGGTTGATCGCTGTCGAACCGGTTCTGCGCTGGAAGTACGAGTTGATCGAGATCGATCAACGACTCGAGCGCTGGGAGGATCTGCTCACCGAACTCCGCGCTCTTGCCAGTGAAACGCGAAGCAGTACATGGCTCGCACTGCGCGAGTTGGACGCGCTGGTCGCGTTGGGGCGGATCGACGAGGCCTCCAGCGTGATCGATCGCCTGGTGATTACGCCCGAGATCGCCGGAGGATTCAGCGAGATGGCGTTCGCGCGCGCGATCGAGCTACTCGATCGCGGATCGGCCACGCTCGCCGAAAAGCTGCTTCGCAGATTCTCGACAGTCAATCCTTCGGACCGAAATCTAGCGCGCGCCATTGCCTATCTGTTCGGCAGCGTCGAGGACCAAGCCAAGTTGGAGGCCAACTTCGTCGCCCGCACGCTGAACTCCGGCGATCTCGAAACCTTGGTCAACGATGCGGCGGCACGCGTCCGCGCCGGCGACCCTGCCTCAGCGATTCCGCTCTTGGAGAAGGCAACGCAGGTTGCGCCTGACAACGAGGTGCCGTGGTTCAATCTGGCGGTTGCGGCCACCAAGCTCGAGCAGTGGGCGGTCGTCGAGCGGGCGGCGACCCGCACCATCGAGATCAACAATCGGCAAGCCCGCGCTCGAATGCTGCGCGCTCAGGCGCGAGTCAAAACCGGGCGCATCGCTGAAGGAATGGCCGATGCAAAGGCCGCGCTGGCGATCGACCCGGCGCTCAAGCAAGCGTGGTTCGTGCTGTATCTCGGCGCAAAACTCCAACACGACGAAGCGGCGGCAGCCGAGTATTTGAAAAAGAGCAAGTAGCCAAAGCTAGAACTTCTTCATGTAGGCTTGGAACTTCTCGTCGAGCGTCTTCAAATCGGCGCCGTAGATCTGCGGCAGTAGTTCCCCAACGTCGAATCCCTCGAGCGCGTAGAGCATGAATCGCGGGAACTCCTTCTCGGCCCAGGATGGCCCACCGTGTCGCAGAAAGTGAACCAACAGCCAGCCTTGGGCGTAGTACACCGCGCGTCGATCGCCATAGAAGGTTCCGATGTCGGCGCTCAGCAGTTCCTGGAGTCGCAGCGCTTGCCCTTGCCGTTGCGCTTGCTTGGCAGCGTCCGACTCCTGCTTGGACGCAGAGCTGATCCTTGCGATATACGGGCCGTAGAACTGTACGCTGCGTTTGTCCTTGTGTTCGCCGTACTTCAGCTTTCCGTCGACGATGTCGGAGTTTCCCAAATACGAAGCGAACCCCTCGTCCAACCAACGTGGCAACGACACTCCGCGGCGCACCAAGTGTCGATCCATCGCCGCATGTGTCGCCTCGTGGACCAGGACTGAATAGAGGTAGTTCGAGGTCGGTACCTCGGCATGAAACGCGAGCAACCCGCTGGAATGATAGAAGCCGGCTGACCATTCCACGCCGTTTTGGACTTGAGTCACGAATTGCTCGTATTGCCGCTGAGTTTCGAAGACATAGGCACGGACCTTCCCCGCTGCCGGATACGAGGTCAATCGATTGCCGATCAACTCGTTGACCGCGGAGTAGCTGGCCGTTAGCGACGCCATCAGGGCCTGCGCCTGCTGAGCGCCCTTCCCAGAATCGGTGATCACTTCAAACCACTGGTTGCTGGCCGTTGCGCGCTTGGTTTGGTTCAACAGCGCTTCGGCCTTGTCACCGGTTTCCTTTTGCATTCGAAGCAACGTCGCGGATGGCAGACTCAGCGCGTAGGCGCGTTGACGATAGAGCGCGTCGTCCGACTGGTCGGACGGGCTCGGCCCGGCGGTGAAATTCTCGAGTTGTGCCGGCACACGAGCCGCGACCATGAATGAAACCGGCAATTCCAGTTGCGCCGCGATCTTCTGACCGGCCTTGAGCGCGGGTCCAAATCGCCAACGCTTCACCGCATCGCCGATTGCTTGCTTCATGGCGTCGTCGTGCTCGTTCGACGGCTCGATCTTCAGCACCTCGAGCGAGGTCACACGCCCGTTTTCATCGATCGACAGTTTGAGCCGCGCGGTCGGCATCACGGCGGCGCCAAGCGCGACCTCAGGCGTCGTTGGATTGGGTGTGTAGATCGGGATCGGCGGTCGATCGATTGCAGGGGCTGCGGCAGGCGTTGACGGGATAAGACTCGCACAAACGATGACGAGGCTCGTCACGAACAGAGTCCAGGATCGGTTGGTTGGTTGCACCGGCAGCCCCCGAAAGACGAGGGATGCTATCCGCAATCGTGTTGGCAAGGAAGCTTGGCCTGACGCCGCTGCAGATCGCCCCGCGAGGCCCGAGTTGGCGCCGCTTCCGGGTGATGGCGTCCTGGACGTGGTGCGCCCACCTCCTAAGGACATCCCGACGGATTGTGATTGTCGCGCGGTAATCCGCTGGAATTCGACCCATAGCTGCCAGCGACAGAGCAGCGAGTATTGCGTCCACGCACGAGGTAATACCACCCCGAGCCAGGACTGGGGACCTGGGAATCGACGAAGGATGTATCGGAGAGGTCCGGATCGCGACCGTTCTGGCAGGCTCCGTAGTCCTGGCCGTCAAGCGCACTGAGTGTGCCGCGCGATACGTCATATTTGTTGGCGAACTGCGTGGCGTTCCAACTCACCAGCGTTGACGAGGGTCCGGCAAACGCCAAGCCGCTGACTTCCAGCGGCACGCCGTCGGCCGCGAGGTTCGGTGCACAGTCCATTGAGTCCGGCTGTCCGTCGCCGTCCCAGTCGGTCGCGCAGGCATCGCCGCGACCATCACTATTGCTGTCAAGCTGTGAAGCGTTCGCAACCAGCGGACAGTTATCGGTGAGTTGCTGGTAGCCATCGCCGTCAGTGTCGAAGGGACTGACCAGGTAGACAATCGCGAGTTTGGATCCGCCGAGGCCGGTTCGCGCACGGAACGTCATCTCGCGCAGTCCGTCATCGTTGATGTCCGATGTGAAGCGCGACACGCCAAGCGCGTCGAACGCCTCGGCGCCATAGATCATCATGTCGTACTCACCGTTGAAGAAACGGATGTCCGAGGGAAGCCCCGGTCGCCCGTAGACAACCGCAGCATCACCGCAGCTACTACGTGTATTCGACGGGCCGTCTCCCTCCGCCGCCCCAACAATCAGGTCCGTCGTGCCGTCTCCGTTGATATCGCCAACCTGCAACCGATTCCCCCACTCGTCGAAGCTGCCGTTGCCGTAGATCACGGACCGATAGTCAGTTCGAAGATCCATCACCGGAGGCCAGATCGCTCCTGGCTCCACAGTTCGCACCTCTCCCTGCAGGCTGTCAGTGTTGGTGGGTCCATCCCCGAATGGGCCCCCAGCTATCAACTCGGCGGTTCCGTCCGCATCAAGGTCAGCCAGATCCAAACCAGCGCGACCGAACTGATCTTGTGCGTCCACCCCATAGACCGTCAGATCTGGATTGGCTGTCGCGAGGCTGATTGTCGCTGGCCAGGTCGTCCTTCCACGAAAGACAGCGATGTCGCCAGCGGATGAACGGGTGTCACCTGGACCGTCTCCGCCGGGTGCGTCCGCCACGACGTCATCGATTCCATCGCCATTCAGGTCACCACTGGCGGTCTCAAATCCCAGGTTGTCACTCTTCGTGGCACCGTAGATCGTTACATTGCTATCTGTCGTGAGGTCGATCGCTGACGGCCAGTTCGTTCGGCCAAATAGAATGTGCAGCTTCCCGGCATTCGTTTTCCCTGCCGGGCTGGTCGCAGCGTGAGCGTCGAGGATTAGGTCGGTAGTACCGTCGCCATTGACATCCCCAGCCGCAGGCTCGTCTCCGATCGCGTCGAGCGCTTGGGCACCCCAAATTGCGGTGCCATAGGATTGCGCCAGGTCGATCATTGCTGGCGTCGATGGCGCGCCAAAGATGATGTATGCCTCGCCGGCTTGGTTGCGCGAGTTGTTGAGGCTCTTCGCGTTGAACGCTTCGCCAACAACATCGCCATATCCATCGCCGTTGAGATCCACACACACGCCGCCGCTGCCAAACGCGTCGAAGGCTTCGGCCCCTATGATGCGCACAGCGGCGCCCGTCAAGATTGGCTGCTGTCCCGACCACCTCCGACGCGCACCGTAGACTACGTACATCTCACCTGCGTCAGGGCGAGAAAGGCCGATCCCGTCAGCCTTGTCCGCCGCGATCAGGAGGTCCTCGACCCCGTCCCCATTCACGTCGCACGACGCAATTTCTCCGCCACCGAGATCATCCCCAAGCACGGTCCCCTCGAATCGTGCTGTGTCGAGGTATGTACTCAGATCGACGACAAGCGGCGCAGCCTCCGCATTGAGCGCTGTCAAGGCGTAGGCGCTAGCAGTCAACAACAGTTGTATCGTGCCGCGTGATCGTTCGCCGCGCATTGGGGCACCGTTCAAGGCCAGAGCCCGGTCGACGCATCACCGACCTTCCACCATTCGAGGTGGTATTTGACAGCACTGTGATGCCCGAAGAACGACCACTGCCCAGTCGTGTTGAGCTTGTCAGGATTGGCGTCTTTCTTCTCCAAACAGCAAGCGAACTCGCAATCATAAACACTCCCACTTGCAGGACAGGTCCCCCATCCCACGGCCGCGGTAACGACGGTCTTATTGAGCGCAGGGTCCCGCCGAGTGGCGATTTGCATCACCACGGAATTCGAACTCCGATTCGTTCCGGTATCTAGTGGCGGTGATCCGCTGCATTTCTCCGCCGTGTAGCCCGGGCACAGGAACGTCGCCGGCGGATCGCCAGGCCCCGGGAGTGCGCGTGTCTTGCCGATCAAGATGTAGTCCACGTTTTCGACCAAACTCGCGCGATCAATGTCCCCGGTCAGCGGATTGATCTGAGTCTCGTCGAGAAGGGCGAGCAGTGGGTAGTCGTTCACCATGATCTGCTTGTAGACCAATTTCTCGGCATAGAACTGGGAGCCCATTCCGCTACCGGTAGAGCGAGCGAACAGTTCAACGTTGTAGTTGGTGATGCTCGCGTCGCTACTCGTGTCCGTAACCCAAAACCGTGTCGCTGCGTATCCATCGGTGTGCTTCGCTTGGCGCTTGTAGCGGAGCAACGCGTTGCTGAGGACTACTGAGTCCATATCGGTGTCGATCCGCGCGTCATCCGGCGTCGGTGGATCAAACCCGTCCTCCCACACGTCGTTCGGCCCGACGCCGTCGCCTGAATCCCCCTCCACAGGGGTCGATTGTTTCGCTGTTGCGGGTCCTCTGAACTGGTCCTCAACCTTCTGCGCCGTATTCACGAGCGGGGCGCCATTCGGCGCCAGGCTCGCAAATCCTGACGGCGTGTCGACGAGCAGGTGGCTCGACCAGCAATTGCAACCCTGCAAACCGGGATAGCCCGCGATGTCCTGGCAGAAACCGACAAACACCCGATGGCGCCGGCCAACGCGTAGTCCCGGTAAGCGCAGTTTGACGCTGGAGCCGACCTTGTTGGTGACCGCTTCTTTTGACTTGGTCTCGTATAGATCGGTGACCGCGCCGGTGACCACGTCCTCGTCTTGGACCTTAGCCCAGATCACCTTCGCTGGATAGCCGGTTGGGATCGTGGCATCGATCACAACCTCTTCCGCGAGCACACTGCCGGAGATGGCCGGTGCAGGCTCAGACAGGCAGGGATCGCCCGGAGGAGCAGGGCAGCCAATCGAGACATTGCCTTGCGGTGGTTGCTGCAGTACCGCAACGGATTTGAAGATCGGCTTGACGAGCACGCATTCAGCGAGGGTTACCCCCCCCCCCAGCGAACGCAATGATCGAAATCGAAACGGACCGGAAGAGATGTCGCTGGCTCATCGTTACTACCCCCACTGGAAATGTACGGTGAAAGCTGTCTCGAGCCGTGGCTGTCGACTCCACGAGTGGATGCACAGCCGCGGTATAGACCTGATGACGTCGAGGCGTCAAGCGCGCGCTCAGGGCGTAACCGCTTGAGGCGCCCCATCGCTGGGACCCGTTGTATCAAGAACGTATTGCGTCCCCATTGCTGTAGACATCGCCGCTCTCGATCGTAGCATCGGAGGTCCGTGGATCAGTTCCGATTGATCGCTCGCTGGCCGACCTGCTCACTTCTGCTGCGGCTACGCTCGACATTGTATGGATCGCCGGTAGTGTCGTCGCGATCAACGACCTCGCGATCTCCACCGATCGCACGTTACATGCGCCGGTCCATCCCAGTGATCTGTTGGTCATGGTGTTCCGAGCACACCTCGCGCGACGAAGAACTGTTTGATTCGCGGCCACGGAGGGCTGTAGTTGTGAGAACTTTCGGTCTGCTCGAACTCACAATCGGGGAGGAGAGCTGCGAGTGCTCGGCCCTGCTCGATTGGAATCACCTCATCTCGGCTGCCGTGAACGATCAGCACGGGAACGGGTCGAACATTGAGGTGAGTTGCGTTATCGAAAGGATCGCGCACCAGAAATGACGGCACGAAAAATCGATGCATCATTGCGGTCAAACTGACGAAGGGCGAGAGCAACACCACCGCGGCCAGTGGCTCTCGTGCAGCGAGCGCTGACGCCGCACCGCTTCCAATCGACCGCCCCAAGGCAACGATCCGTCGCGGATCGACTCGCGCGTCGTGAATGGCCCACTGGTACGCGGCGAGCATCGTTCGGGTTATCGAGGCTTCCGACGGGGCACCATCGGATTGGCCGTACCCCGGATACTCCACCAACAGCACACCCATGCCCCAACTTCTAGGTTCGTCAAAGCCATCGAGCCAATCGCTCGCGAGTTCGGCATTGCCATGCGTGAAGATCAGCAGCGGCGCTGCACCCGCTACCGTCACCGAAGGCGGCAGGTACCACGCCTCGACATGTTCGCTGTCGACGCTCAGATGCATCGCCTCGACACCTTGAGGCGATGGCACCTCATGCCTCGCAGTGGGTGCAGGGAAGATCAGTGCGCGTTGCGCCGAGAACATCAGAGCGAGATACGCCAACGCAACCGCTGCGGCCGACCCGGAAGCTCGGATCGCGATCTTTCGAGGTTCGGTTGTCATGGACGCGTTGCGACTGCGGTCGGTCCGAGCGTCATTCGCTCTCCTGTTGTGAGCGCGAGTTTGACGCATCGAGATGAGAGTTCGGCAGCGTGACTCCAACCTCGAAACACGAACGATGCCGTGTCCAGGGCCGATCAATCCGCGCGAGCACGGTAGCAACCGATAGCACCCGCTAGAATCCGCCGCCAAGGGCGTCGAGACGATGTTGCGATCCTCACGACGCGGACCGAGTTTTGGGGCGGAGGGTGCGATGAGCCGATTCAGAGTGTGCGGCGGTGCATGGTTGACTGTGGCAATTGCTTCGATGCCGCTGGCTGTATCGGCTGCCGGTTCGCCGCAATCCACTCCTCCCAAGGAAGGGCAGCCGGAACCAAAACGGGTCGCCGTCGAGTTCAAGCGCGACCCTGACGCGCATGCTCCCACCCAGGACACGACTCCCCGCTCGGCGCCAGAGTTGCCGGACGAGTTGAAGGTGCAACCCCGAGCCGTGAGCGCCAAGACCGCCACGCCGGAGCGCTCGATCCCCGGAACGCGGCAACGCGATCCCGAGGAGTTCGGCGCAAGCGCTGGCGAGAAGATGGCGCTCGAGTCTGCGCGTGAACGGGGTTGGCGCCAGTACTGGCGCGCCGGGTTTCATCGCGGATTGCGAGAGGCACTCGATGACTCACGTTCCGCGACTTGGGATCGCAACGAGGGGCTCCGTTACGGACGACGCGATCCCGCAGCGCTGGCGCTCGGTGGCGCAATCGCGCAGGACGCTGCGAGTGACGCTGCCGGTCGCGCTGCTTCCGACGCGGTGCGCGCGGAGTTCACCGACTTGACCCGCGAACCGCGCCGAAGTGCTGCACGCGCTCCCGAGCGAGGCGAGACATCGGGATGGAATCCGGCGGGTCCCTGGGCGATCGCCCCCGTTTACGACGACGTCTTCGTGTCACTCCCACCTTCTGCGCTCACAGGGCTTGGCCGTGATGCGCGCGCAGCACTCGAAGGCTGGAACGTGCAGCCCGCGACGCTCGCCCGCGACACCCGACTCACAACCGCGTATGACGGAGCGTGGAAGGACGCCGCATACATCTTCTCGGTTTGGCGCGATCGGCAGCGACCCGGTTCGCTCTGGTCACGCTTCGATGCGGCGGAACGCGAACGCGCTCGCGTCGCCTTTTTCGAGAGCTTCGACGCCACGATGGCATCGCTCGACTTGTCGCCCACGTATGCAGGGTACCGCGTCGGGTATGCCGATGGATGGCGCTACGGGGTCCGCGTGAACGCCGAATGGAACTATCGCCAAGGGTACGCGGACGGTTTCGATGATGGTGTGCGCACGGCGGCGATCGTTGCCTTTCCGTTTCTCTTCGAGCGCGCTTTCGCGGCCGCCTACGACGCCGAGTTCGAGCACTGGTCTGGCAACGCAATGCCCGCCCTCGGCACACTGCACTTGAGCGACAGCGACGACAGCGGTGTGATCGAGCCTGGTGAAGTGGTTTCGCTCACGGGCGAGGTCATCAATTACGGAGGTGCACCGGCAAGCGTCGATGTTCGTGCCGATGGCAGCGTGCTCGACGGACCGGCTACCGCGATCGTGAGCCTGGAGCGCCGCAGCCGCACGAAGCTGCAGCCGATCTCGTTGCGCGTCGACCAGTCAACCGCTGCTCGCACCAAAGCCGATATCGTTGTCACCGTCGCGGACGATCAAGTCAGCGTGCCGATCTATGTCGCGCGGCCGCTCGAGATCGACGGGGATATCGCGGTCGACACCGAACCATTGAAGGGACGCGTCCGGCTCGTCGTTACGGTTGCCAATCGCAGCCGCGGTCCCCTGCGCGCCGAAACGCTGATTTCATCTCTTGCAGGTGGCTCGGACGCGGAGCGCAGCGACTTCCATACCGTTCCCGCCGAAGGGACCTCGCAAATCGAGGCGACCTACGACGCGCTGCGACCGCTGGATCTCATCGCGGGCAAACTGCGCTGGCAAGCGGTCGTACGCAACGGGAACGTTGAAAACGACACGCGCACGATCACAATTGCGCCGGCCTCGACCGATCTCTCCAACCTCGATCTCGTCACCTACATGATTGAACTCGCCCGCGCGCGCCAACCCGCACGCCGCGACATCGCCGAGGGGCGCGCCTTGTTGCTGGACCGAATGCGCGCCGATTGGGACCGCGCCTGCGCCGACGACGGAAACCCCTACAGACGCGATTACGACGAAGCGAGCGCATCGACTGCTTTGGGTGAGTTGGTGAGGGAGATCTCCAACGAACGCGGTTCATTCGCCAGTCGAGCTGTATTCGCCGGTCTGGGTTCCGATATCGCGACACTCGCCGACACGCTCCCCGGCGCGCACCCGCTACTTCGCAAGTGGATGAAGCGCTTGGCCAAGCGAGTCGAGTGAGGTCGGTAGCCCTTACTCCGTGGAACGACAGGCATCCTGACTGCTTCGGTGCGGCCAGCGGATCACCACAGCCGCGAGGCGTGACGAACCGGGTTTGTCGATGATCAGTGCCCGCTGAGCAGTCGTTCCAGATTCGGGCGAAACGGGCTGTCTTTGTGCAACAACGGCTCAATGCGCTGGGCGAGCAGTCGTGCCTCCAACGTGCGCCCCGCTTGCTGCAGCATCAACGCAAGATTGAACTTGTTCAGCGGATCGTCCGGCTCCATAGCGATCAATGTTCTCCACGACGCTTCGGCTTCTGGCCAGCGACGCAGCTCAGACAACACGATTGCGAGGTTTCGCCTCAGCCGCGGCTGCGCTGGAGCGAGAGCGACGGCTGCCTGGAGAAACTGAGCGGCCTTGGGAAGATCGCCAGCATTGCGGCGCTGCGTTGCAAGATCGCCCAACGAATCGGCCGCGCGCGCTTCTGCCTCTGCTCGGAGTTTCATATCGCTCGTCGTTCGTGCCACCTCCTGCCAGGAGTCCGCAGAGAGTTGTGCGTGCTCTGCACCTGCGAGAAGTTGGCCGAGTTCATTGCGCCAGTCCTGTCTGTCCGGGCGCATGACGATGGCCTCGATGTGGTCACGCACCGCTGGGGAGAGGTCCCCTTGTGCCGCGAGCGCCCTCCCTCGAAGCTGAAGCTGCACTGGTCGCCAGGTTTTGAGAATCGTCGCAGTCGTGTCGAACGGGTCGTCGTAGTTCAGCGCCCGGTCGAGAACCTCGACAGCGCGTTCCGAGTCGCCGCTGGCGAGCAGCTCGAAAGCGGCACCATGGCAGATCTTCTGTCCGTTCGGATACGCCTCATAAGCGGCGAGCCAGAGCGTTCTCTCGCTTCGCCAGTCCCTGTGCCGCACCAACGTCCTGATCGCCCCCGCCGCACAGAGAGTGAATGCAAGAAGGATCAGGACCTTCCGCTGCCTCACTAGCCGAGTAAGTAGAAGCCCCACGAGCAGGCAGAGACCGGCGGACGGGAGATAGAGAAATCTCTCCGCAGTCAATGTGCCGATCGGAACAATGAGGTTCGAGATCGGCAGGTAGGTTGTTGTCAGCACCAATATCACGGCGGCGGTGCCGATCTCGCGACGGCGCCAGGCGACCGCGAAACCCACCACGCATCCAACTCCGATGAGCGCACCGCTGACGACCCACACCGACAACATCGAGGTAGAGGTAGGAATGACATCGTAGGAGTAGTCAGGCGATAACCGACTCGGCCAGATCAGGAGTCTTGCAACCTCGGGCAAGAGCGCGAGCGCGCGGACCCGCCCTTCGAGTCCTGGGAAAAGCACCAGCGGATTGTCCGCCGGCTGGATCGAGATCCCCTCGATGGTCGCGCCGAGTAGCATCCGCTGAATCCCGAACTTGAACAGGAGCGCACACGCGAACAACGCGTACTGTGTTAGGACTCGGTTCAATGCGGCGCGCGATCGCCACATCCTCGACACAACGTCGACCCCCGCGACAGTCGCTGGTAGTGCAATACAACTCTCTTTTGCCAAAAGACCGAGCAAGAAAAGAGCCGGCGCGATCCACACATGTCGCCAGCCGCTCTCACGTCGCCATCGGCGACGCGCGTCAATCGCTGCAATCAGCCCCAGCACAAAGCAAGATGATGAGAATGCGTCCTTCAACCCGACTGCACCTGAGAGTACGTCGGTGTGGACCGGGTGAACGGCAAACAGTAGCGCGCCGATCAGCGATGCTTCGCGGCCAACAGCGAGCGTTCTCGCCAGCGTGTAGACACTTGAACTGCACACGGCATGTAGGAGTGCGATGACGGCGAAGAATGGAATCGCCGAACCATCGCCGAGCCGCCACAGCAGCCAGTAGAGCAACCCCGTCAACGGCCTCCAGAATCCGCTTCGCAGGCCACCGCCCGCAGTGTAGTCCGCTGTCAGCAGCTCCCAAAGCCGGCCTGACTCGACGACAAGCTGGTTGCGCGTGATGTCGACGCCAGCGTCCAGCGTGAATCCGTTGAGGATCGCGGGCGCAGCAACAAGAAATGCGACAACCGCAACGATCCTGACGTCCAAGCGCTCGAGCGATAGTGGTGAAGACGTCGTGCTCGGCATGTTATGCCTGCCGGAGCCGCTTGGTTGCGGCTGCTTTCAATGCTGTCGGAAACACCTTCGTGTGCGCGACGCCCCAGGCCGCCAAGCGAAACTCGATCGATGTCCTCACCACGCTCAGCCCGTAGACGACGCTGCTAGCGAATCCAATCGACGATGCTTCGGGAAAGTAGCGTGCCGGGCAGGAGATCTCGCCGATGCGAAAACCTGCGAATGCCGCCTGCGCGAGCATTTGGTTATCGAACGCAAACCCGTCCGAGTTGACATCCAATGGGAGTGTCTCGAGTACCTCGCGGGAGAACGCGCGGTACCCGGTATGAAACTCGGAAAGCTTCTGTCCGATTACAAAATTCTGGCCTGCAGTCAGCACACGATTCGCGATGTACTTGTATCGCGGCATGCCGCCGTCCGTCGGCCGGCTCCCGAGAATCCTCGAGCCAAACACCACGTCGTAGTGTCCACTCCCGATCATCGCCGCCATCGCGGGAAGGAGTCGTGGACTGTACTGATAGTCAGGGTGCAGCATCACCACGATGTCTGCCTTACCCTTCAGCACCTCGCGATAGCAGGTCTTCTGATTCCCGCCGTAGCCAAGGTTGCGCGGATGAGCCACAAATCGCAGCCCGAGGTCGGCGGCGAGCGATTGCGTCGAGTCTTGACTCGCATCATCGACCAGAAGCACATCATCGACGATGTCCCGAGGGATTTCGTCGAACGTGCGGCGAAGCGTTCGCGCCGCGTTGTAGGCCGGTAGAACGACAACAACTGTCTTACCGCCGATCATGGTGTTTGTGCAAGCATGACGCCCCGTCGTGGACTCGCATTGGTCCGGGGGAGTCTAGCCTGATCGAGCCCGATCGGGAGAGTCGGTCAGGACATGGTCGATTCGGGTCTGCACTCGGACGAGGTCACGGGGTGCAGCAAGCGGGACCGCCCAGGACCTTCGGGCGATTCTCGGGGGGCTCGTGGTTCCGTGACCTTCGAAGGATCAGGCGGACGCAGCGCATCGCGCGCTGCGTCCGCAATCTCCAACTAGCTGCTCTTCGCGCTCTTGGCAGCCTTCACGGAAGCGTGCTCGCGCATGTGCTCGCCGATCATCGCGGCGATCTGCTCGTCGCTCATCTTCATCAGCGTGACCGCCATCGTCTTCTCGACGCCGCCGCGACGCACGGTGACCTGGGCAACTTGACCCGGCGTGCGATTGGCTTGGTCCTTGTAGCCGGCTTCATGGTCCGATAGCTTGATGCCGTTGACCGCAATCATTTCGTCGCCGACTTGCAGCCCAGCCGCCACCGCGTTGCTGCCAGCGAAGAAGCTCTTGATGGTGTACGAGCCGGCCTCGTCGTTCCAGTCACCTTCCACACCGACAAGGCCTTTGTTGGGCAGCGACGCCGCCATCTTGTCGAGGCACTCTTGCGTCGACGCCGTGCACTTCTTCTCCATCTTCTTGTCGCCGCCCGCATACGCCAGCGCGCTGACAACCAGGGCCACGACCACGAGCGATAAACCGGTGCGTCTCTTCATGGGATCCTCCGCCAGCGGGACTCCCGCCGCTACGACCCACGGTACGGCGAAGGTGCGTAACGTTGCTGCTGTCGCGGCGTAAAAGCTCTGCGCCAGTGTAGCGACCCGGTTAACGGCAACCTCTTGTATCGTCTGATCCACGATGACGCTCTGGGCACCGCGCTGGCAAGCGCTTTCCGCAGCCTTCTCAGCGTGTGCTAAAGCGTCGAGAGGTGTTGCCACATCCCCGGTGAGTCGACGCCATGCAGGTCAAACACGGGCACGCGCTTCACGAATCGATGAAGCAACGCTGTCATCTCCCCCGGATCCAACTGCAGATCGTTCACGAACGGCATGTTGGCGTGCAACGTCGCAATCGCCAGCGCTGCCGGGAGCGGCGTGAGCTTCACCTGCTCCCCCTCGCGCAAGCGGAATGCGGCTGCGACGGCAAACTCACCGCGCGCTCGAGAGGCCGGCGCAAACACGCCCCAAAACGGCACCGGGAAACTCACCACACTCGGTTCCGCACCATCGACGATGACCAAATCATCCGACAGCGCGGCGCGCGGCTGCGACTGGCTGGCGATTGTGCTCTTCCCTGCCTCATGCGGACCGAAAAACAGAAAGCACCGTCCTCCCTCCACGATTCCTGCGGCATGTAGCAAGAACGCCTCGTGCCGCGTTTGCACCAGTTGACTGGCGATGCGCAGAAAGTTCTCGAGCGATACCCGCAGCGGTAGGTAGTGACGGCTGGTGAACGTGATCTCGGCTTCGCCGCGCGTCGCGTCGATAGACCCGCGCGACCAGTGCGAACGGACCGTGCGCAGATCGCCCGCACCGCGGCCGAAGTCGAAGATCGGCATCTCGCCGGGTGGCGGCAACGGGATTTCATCGGAGCCGAGGTCTTCACGGCAGCGAATCGTGAGGTGCGGCTTGTCCTGCCCGCATGGTTGCGCAAACGGCAGGTAGTGCTGCGCGACGAACGGGTCCCAAGGCGTCGGCAGATCCTCGATGCGTAGCAACAGCCGGCCTAGCGGCAAATCGAAGCGGCTGCGGCCGATCGGCAGCGGCAGGTTCGGCCCATCGAGTGTTCCGGGTAGCATCGTCACGTCGCTACGCCTCGCGTAAGTAGCCCCACGAATGGAGCCGGTCGTGATCTTCAAACCAACGCTCGGCAATGTCGGTGCGATAGTACATGCCGGGAATCAGGATGTTCTTGATACGCGCGTACACCTGCGCTTGAGCTTGTCTCACGGTGGTGGCCGTGCCGCAGACGACCAGGACCACACCGGTCTCTCCGGCCACCAACCACTCGCCGCCGACCTTCTTCACATCCTCGATATGCACGCCGTCGTAGTTGGGTTTCTCGAACATGATCAGCGCGTTCTTGCTGTAGTTGTTGAACGTGGCGGGGTCATCGAACGGATACGGCGGCATGCACACCCGCACACCGATCTGAAAGCCGCGTCGCGTCTTGAGCTTGAAGTCGACGCCGTTGGCGAGGTTGTACAACACCTCGGAGATCGGCATCGTGATCCCCTCTTGCTGAATGCTGATGGTGGGATAGCCGAAACGCGCGGTGAACTCCAACGGGTAGATGCCGTTGCTGTTGACGATGCAGTTCAGATCGATGTAGCCGACATAGCGTTCGGCTGCGAGGGTCGGTTCGAGTTTCTTGAGCGTGGCGTTGAAGATCTTGTTGGGCTCGCCCCAGTACATCAGCGTTCCCATTTCGCCGGTCGAGGGGCCGAGGTTCCCAGCAAACAATTTCTTGTGCTCGAAGTTGACGTTGATCGGGGTGATGTACTGCTTGCCGTTGAAGAAGGCGCCGACGGCGATCTCGACCCCCTTCATCCGGCGCTGTAGTTGGAACACCTTGATCTGGTCGGTGAAGGCTCGCTTGTACGCCTCCAGCACGGCCACGACGTCCTTGCCGTCGTCCTCTTGTCCCACGAACAACAGGCGCTTGATGTTTTGCGCCTCGCCACTGGGCTTGATCACATACTCCGCCGGGTTGGCTTTGACATAGTCGATGGCGCTATCGAACTCGGTGAACTCGCGATAGGGAATGATCGAGATGCCGGCTTTCTTCAGCTCCTCCTGCCCGAAGCTGCGGTCATCTTCCAGCTTGTCGGTGTAGGCAGTCCCGCCGACGACCTTCTTGCCCGCTTCGCGCAACGCCTGTGCCTTGGCCCCTTGGCCGAGCACATCGTCGAACACGATCACGTCGGCCCACTCGGCATCTTTGCGCCAATCGAGGCTCTTCTCGACGAAGCCGTCGGCGATGTCGCGCGCCGACTCGACCTCGACAAAGTAGCGCACATCGTGCCCTTCCTTGGCGCACTGCCAGGCGATGTCGCCAATCAGCGAGTCGATCGAGACGAATAGAAACTTCTGCTTTTCCATACAGCGTGATTCCCCATTTCCCGCGGTGCCGTTGGTTGAACGACTACGATCCGGTCTCGGGCTGTTTCCCCATCTCGTCAATGAACTTCGAAGCCTCGGCGATCGATGCCTCCATGTCGGTCACCAGCTTCCCCACCTCGACCTGCAGCGCCTCGGCGGTGGTCTTCAGCGATCCCAGCGCGCGCGCGTTGAGGTTGTGCTTCAGAAACAACACCTGATCGTTGAGCTTGGCCAGCACCGGGTCCATTCGCTTCGAAGCGCGCTCCATTACCGCGAGCACCTCTTGATAGCGCCGCTTGGTCAGGTCGAGCTCGCGCTGACTCTCGGCGCGCAGATCGTTGCTGGTGAACTGGCCGATCTCGGTCGACCACTCCTCGAACAGCCGATTGGCGACATCGCGCACGTTCGCAATACGGGTGCGCACCGCCTCGGCGCGCTGGCTGGCATCCTCGTACTCGCCCCGCAGCTTCTCGTACTTGGCTTCGAGTTCGCCGCCCTTGTAGCCGATGAGTGTCTGAAACTCTTGCAGTGTGTCGCGAAACTGCTGTTGCGCGTCTTGCTGCGCCTCACGCGCCGAACTGACACGCTTCACCAAGAGGTCGCGCTTTTCCCACCCGAGTTTTTCCATTGCATCGTAGTAGGCGCCGCAGCGCATGCAGCCGGGCGATGTAAGCAACGCTCCTACCAACAGCGCCAAGACCAGTCTGCGTTGAATCATCGATCCTCCTGCACTACATCAATCCGTCCATCGCCAAGTCGTCGGCCAGCATCTGGCCGGGGCGGCGCGGACGGCGGAAATACCACCATTCCTTCTCGGGCGTAAAGCCCATTTCCTCGGTAACCGCCTCTCCCCACAGCGGCGGGCACTCTTGCGTTACCGAGCGATAGCGGTTGTCGGCCAGGTCGCGACGCGCTCGCAGCGGTTGTCGCTCGTGGTCGGGGGCCAACTCCCAGGCGCCGGCCAGAATGTCGCGCAGATCGACGTCATTGAGATAGTCGTCGATGGTCAGCTCGTAGCCGCGCTCGACCTCGTTGACGATCGCCTCCCAGCGCTCGACCAATCCCGCAAGTCCGTTCTCGAGCAGGTCGCCTTCGAGCCCGCGCTCGTCGAGATAGGCGCGCAGCGCGTCGTTCATCGCGTTCATCAACGTCTCCGCTGAGCCTGACGATGGAAGTAGCGTTCGCCATCGTTGGGCCGGAAGAAGGTGCGTATCGTGCCGTTGGCCTCGAAAGCGATGAACGCACCCGAAGCTTTGTCGAAACGCGAAACGGCACCATCGCCTCGTACGATCTCGAGCACGCTGCCGCCCACCGGGGCATCGCGCAGCGCTTGCGCGAGTTGCAGATACTGCTCTGGCGATGTCGCACCGAATTCGCGCCCGTGTTTGTGGAAGTGCTCGTCCAGCAGGCGCGCGCTGCGAAAGCCAATCTCGGAATGCAGCGAGGAAACGCCTGTGCCGGCGACTTCCGATGCTGCCAACTGCGGCGATCCGGGCGCGGTGACCGCCGGCCGACTCGCGGGCGGCGGCCCGAGAGCGGAGGGTGGCGCGGAATCGCAGCGCACCCCGCACAGCAGCGCGGCGCAGATCGCACACAGCATGAGCAGCCTAGGAAAGGGGTTCGCAGAACGGGGCATCGCCGGTACTGTACCAGCCGAGATGACCGCCTGGCTGCGAGGATTCGTCAGTTTTGTGCCGATTGCCGCGGCCTGCGGGGTCGTGCGCGCGCAGCCCTTGGAAATCGTGTCTCCGCGCGCCGACCAGATACTCTACGGCCGCACCGACGTGCAGGTCCGCGGCCCGCTCGATGCAACGTTCGAGTTGAGCGTGCGGCGCGGGCCGGACCAAGAGTCCGAGCCGATCTGCACCACGTATGGCCCGCCCGCTCCCGGCGTTTGCCAGTTCGATGCCTGGCGCGATCTCTCTTCTGAAACGGTGATCGCGCGGCTGCGCGATCGTGACGGCCGGCTGATCGACGAGCAGCGGGTGCAAACCCGCGAACTGCTCGAGCCCGACACCACGGTCGAGGCGGCGCAGCGGATTTCCATTCAGGCCTCGGTATCCGGTGAGAACTCGTGGGTGGAATCGCTGGTCGCCCATCCCGAGACCATCGTGTGCCGCCTGGGCGGAAAGCCCTGCCGCGTGACGCGCGTCGAACGGATCGCACTGCGCGGCAGGTTGAACGTGGGCGTGTTGATCGACGAGAGCGCCAGCGTCTCGACGCCTGGGCTGCATCTAGATTTAGCGCTCGCGCGTTTGGGCGATAGCTTGCGTGCCGCCGCCGACCCGACCGCCGGTATCGAAGTTCGGTTTCGACTCACCGCATTCGCCGGCGTGACACGCCCGTTGACCGACGGCTTCGTCACCGCAATGCCGGCGATCGAGAAGGCACTCACCACGCTCCGGCCCGAGGGTTCTACCTCCCTCTATCGCTCGATCAGCACCGAATTGGAATCGCTGGTGGCGTTGCGTCAACGCGATCGCGTCGCCGGTCGCGAGGATGGATACGCGCTGATCGTGGTGAGCGATGGCAACGACACGAGCAACGGCATACTGCCCGGCGCAGCACTCTTGCGCTTGGCCACCGGCGGCGGCATCCCGATCTTTTGTTTGATCCTCCCCGCAGGCGGCAACGAACAAGCGTTTCGCGCACTCGGTCCGCTGTCGGGCGGCGCGAGTTACGTCGCGACCGCCTATCCCGAACGATTGCTCGGCGGCGATCTGTTCGAACGATTGCGCGCTCGTATCTTGCTCGAGATCGAACCGCCCTCGGACCTGCGATTGTCGATGGAACGCGGCCTTGCACTGGAGCCTCCGCACGGCGGCACGTTGAGTTACCCGGTGAGGGCGCGACCCGAACCGACTCCGCGCGAGATTGCCGTCTCGATGATGGCCGATCGCGATCTTCCTGAGAGTGATCGAATCGCCGCACTCAGGCGGGTCGCGGCCGACGGTCGCGGGGTCGACGAGGTCGAGGCGATCTACCAACAACTGCATGCCGCAACGCGAGGCAAGACCGAATCGCAGGCCTGGCGCAGCGCCGCGTTCGACACTGTTGCGGAGTTGGCCGGGCATGCGTTGCTGTGGCGGTCCAGCTCCGATCCAGTGCGTTTTCAGATGCTGCGTTGTCTCGAACGGATGCGCGATGAGCGTTGGTTCGGTGAGTCGCCGCCCGCGTTGCTGCGCAGTGTTCTCGACACCGTCTTGGACCCTGACTTCCCTGCGTCGCACGAGCTACGGGCGCGAGTTTCTACCTTGCAGCGCTCACTTTGAGCGCGACGTGCGGCACAATGCCGCCGTGCCCACACGCGCCCTCCTGCTTGCAGCCGTCATTGCACTGATCGCGGCAGCGCTCTACGCGCCGGCCCGCAACTTCGGTTTGGTGTGGGACGATCCGGTCGTGCTTCAGCAGCAGTTGCCACGGCTTGACTCGTGGCGCCTTGCGTTCTTCCCGCCTACAGATATCCCCGAGTTGGCGCCGGTCTACTATCGGCCGCTGGTGATCGTTAGCTACCTCGTCGATCAACGATTGGTCAACACCGCACCACCGGCACGCACCTTCCATCTCACGACAGTGTTGTGGCATGCCTTGGCATGCCTTGCGCTCTTCGGCTTCGCTCGACGCTTGGCGCTGGCTCTGGCTTTCACCGAGCGCCGCGCCACCAGCCTGGCCGCTGCGGTTGCATTGCTGTTTGCCACCGCACCGATTCATGTCGACGCTGTCGCCGCCATCACCGGACGCGCCGATGTCATGGCCACCGCGTTCGTCTGTTTCGCGGCGTGGTCGTACCTGGTGCGGTTGCAGCGCGGCGGAGCGGTGCGACTGGCGTTGTCGATAGTGTGTCTGTTGGCGGCGCTGCTATCGAAGGAGACCGGCATCGCCGCGATACCGCTGTTGCTTTGGCTCGACATTGCGCTTGGCGATGATGCGGCCGTCACCTCTCGATTTCGCCGCTGGCTCGTGCTTGCGGTGCCACTTGTGTTGTACGTGTTGCTGCGTGCGCTCGCGCTGCATGGCATGGCGCAGTCGGCTTCCGCCAACTCGCTGAGCAGCATCGAGGCGCAGCCATGGGCCGTGCTTCCTGCCTTGGGTTGGTACCTGCGAAATCTGGCCTGGCCGCTGCCGCAGTCGCCGTTTGTGCCGTCAGCGGGGGGCGTGGTGTTGGGTGTCGTGGGTGCTCTGGCGGCAGCCGCGCTGCTCGCGCTGTTGTGGCGCGCGTGGCGTCGTGGCCACAACGCGCCTGAAGCGGTCGGCATCGTGTTGCTGCTTGCCGCGCTTGTGCCGGCGTTGTGTGTTCCGTTGATGGGCGTCACGTACTTGCCGGTCGCCGAACGCTACCTGTATTTGCCGAGCGCCGGTGCGCTGATCGCCATGGTTCTATTCGGCGCACGTCGACTCCCGCGCGCGGCAGCTCTGATGGTGGTGCTTCTCGTCGCGGCACTGGGGAGTTGGCAAACCGTTGTGCACCAAACTGTCTGGCGTGATCCACTCGCGCTGTGGACCGCGGCGCGCGACTCTGCGCCAACGCACCATATTCCGTACGCCATGCTCGGCCGGGAACTTGCCGCATTGCAGCGCTACAGCGAGGCCGAGTCGTCGTATCGTCGCGGGATCGAGTTGGCAATCGACGGCAAGGCGCGAGCCGCGTTGCGCAACAATCTTGGATCGCTGCAGCGGCGACGCGGTGGCGCGCAAGCAGATGCTGCGGCCTACGAGACGTTTCGCGCGGCGATTGCCGACGATCCCCGGCATTGGCCGGCGCTGTACAACCTTGCGCTGACCGCTTTGTCTTTGGCGCGCAGTGTGTCACCGGTACAGCAAGCGCCGCTGTTGGACGAGGCTGTCGATGCGTTGATGCGGGCCAAAGCGGTTGCGCCGGGGAATCTCGACCTGCGATTGCTGCTGGCTCGCGCGCTGGCCGCGGCCGGCCATCGCGAGGAGGCCAGGCGCGAGGCGAGCGAGCTGATCGCGCTTGCTCCGTCGTCGGCGCAAGCGCGTGAAGTGCGCGTGCTTCAGTAGTTGTTGAGGGAGGGTCGAGCGACTGGTTGAGATGAGTGAAAGTCGAGATGAGGTTTCGACGTGTTGTGTTTGATTGCGGGGGGCGATGCGAAGGGTTGATGTTGATCATGACGCGATGAAGCGATTGTCGGGTGCGGGGGTCCGTCTACTGTTGGGCGACATCCTGCTGAGGCTCGTCGGATCGAGGGACTGGCGGAGAGTCGTGAAGCTCGAAAGGTGAAGTTGCCCTGTTTCGGCGGAGGCTGAAACGGCGGAGCTTCAGTGGTCCTGACGTCCTCCCCCGACGAGAACTACCAGGATGGGGACGATTCCCGGTCTACGTTTACTGTGACGCGGTCGGGCCGTTGCTGGTCGGTATCGAGATTGCGCTCGACGATTCACTGAAGATCGATCAGGAACAAGCAGTGACAGCAATCTCCAGATGTATTCCTCGTGGTGATGCTGGGACCATCGGTCGGGCGCTCGTGTGTCTGCTGTCAGGTGTTTGGCTATGGCCTGAGAACTCCTCCGAGGGATGCGGGCACGGGCCGCAAACGTTCGTAACTCGAACTCTTGATGATCTGCCTCAGGGCTTTCTCGTCTCGTACAGGTTGCAGGCACAGGAGTTGCTGGATGGATTGTCAGCCCTACAACTCGGGAGCTCTGAGCGTTGGATCGTCTACACGAGATTCAATCAAGCTCCTCCTGGAGAACCGGAAGTTGCCACACACTCCCTGGCAGTATTTCGCGTCGATGTTGGTTTGCCATCCTTAGGTGCCACACCAGAAGTGGAGAAGGAGTTCGGCGCTCCATTGTGGCGTTTCGACTGACGGTAACTATTCGTGCGTGTACCGAAGGCCTTTGTTCGAGAACGGCAGACCGAGCAGAGGCGTGACGGCACCCCGCCTGCTCGACTCCTTCTCGCGCGACTCGAACCCGGCCCGCAATCTCGGGGAGGTTTCTACGCGACAGCAAGAGGCACACGAATAGCGAGGGATTTTGATCTCATGTGCAGGTTGGGAACAACGGCAGGTTGAGCGAAGGATTACGCCTCGTGTTCTATCCTTTGGTCTGCTTCGCGTGCCACGCGGCGAGAATCCTGTTCTCAGCTTCGGGCGACAGGCCGGCGCCCATCTTCGCTTGGCGCTCGGCCGGCAACGAACGGAACCACGCCAAGGTATCGCGCGTGGTATCGAGGATCGGGCGGAACGTCAGCCCCGCTTTGATCGCGCGCGCGTTGCTCCAGGTGTGGAATCCCTTGTACTCGCCGGTGTAGGGCAACCAAATCGGAATTTGCCCGTCGCCGTTCTCGCCCTGCTCGAGCATGAACTCCGACGAGATCCACGTGAGCTTGGGGTCGACCTTGGTGGCGGCTCGGCAGGCGTCGATCATTTGCTGCATCGTCAGCTTGCCCTTGGGGCCAACCGCATTGAACGTGCCGATCGTGTTCTTCTCGGCAAGCAACACCAACCACGCGCCAAGATCGCGCACGTCGATGATTTGCACCGGATCGGTCGGCGCGCCGGGCGCAATCATCTCGCCGCCTCGAGCGACGCGCACCGGCCACCATGTGAAGCGATCGGTTCTGTCGTTGGGGCCGACGATGAACCCCGGTCGCACGATCGTGGTGCGACCCGGCAACGCCTCACTCACCGCTTGCTCGCACAGCGCCTTCAGGCCGCCGTAGAACTGATACCCATCGCCCATCGTTTCGACCTTGGGGTCTTCCAGCTTCGCAAGCGGGGCGGTTTCGTCGGCATTCTCTGTCGCGTTGCTCGCATACGCCGAGATCGACGACACGTAGATGTACTGACGCACGTTCGGCGCCAGTGTCGTGGCGCTGGCCTTGACCATTCGCGGGTAGTAGCCAGTGTCGTCGATCACGACGTCCCACTTGCGATCGACCAACGCCTTGATCCCCTCGTCCTTGTCGGGGTCACGATCACCTTTCAGCTTTTCGAGATTCGGGTAGAGCGCCGGGTTGGTCTTGCCGCGATTGAACATGCTCACCACGTGCCCGCGCGCGACCGCGGCGTCGATCACGCCGGGGCCAAGGAAACCTGTTCCCCCGAAGACCAGGATCTTGAGCGATTTGCCGGCCGGCTCGGCCCAGAAGCGTGTGTACTCGCTGGAAGCTAGCAGCATCGATCCGGCAGCTGCCGAACCGAGTTTCAGGAAATCGCGTCGCGTGCGTGGCATTGAATCCTCCGGTGCGGCGGCGGCCGCAGGTGCGACAGATTACGACAGCAGTTCGCAATGGCGGCCTCGTTTGCGAACTTTTTCAGATCGAGGGCGGATCGGATCTTGACAGCGCGTCCCGCAGCGGGTCCTTCGCGCTGGATCCGGCATGGGCCGGTCAAGTCGGCGTATCACCGATAGCCGCCGTCAGTCGGTGAAAGACTCGTGCTTTCGCGGCACCCATCAGGGCTCACTCTGGCGACGACTCTCAACCGGCCGCCGGTCAACGCCGACTCTGTGAACGACGCCGGATCCGACGCCAGCGACACGCGTTGATCGCTCAGACAGGACGACCTCGAATCACACACGTCATTGCGAGTTCGATCCACCTTTGTGCCGATACGACCTGATCAGCGCGACGCGCGTGAGATGCAACGTTGCACTCGTAATGATTTCATCTCGCGTGCGCAAAATATTTCTTCGTTCACGATGCACTTTCGATTGTTGTTCGTGCGTATCGCTTGTACATTGATCGCACTTCAAAGGTGCCGCGTGTCCACAACAACCTCACGTTCAATCACGCCGTCAGTCCTCTCGCCATGGCTAAGAGCCGTGAATGCCGATGCCGTCGCATGCCGGCTCGCTGCGCAGTCGATACAGGTGCTGCTGCCGTTGTCGAAGGTATGCGCCGCGGTGGTCAGAGATGAATCGTGGCGCCGCGCAGGCGCCGCGTCGCTGCACGATTTCACGCGCGAGCGACTCGAACGAACCAGCAAGTGGCTGCGTAGTCATGCCGCACTGTATGGCGCGGTGAAGCGGCTACCAGCGTTGCGCGACGCGGTGACGGGCGCCGACGGGGGCGCGCCAATCGGGCTCTGCAAGGCGATGTTGATCGAGCAAGTGGCGACCGATCAGACGATCGCGGTGTGGGTGGCGCGCGCTCGCCGCGTGACGGTGAGCCGATTGCGGGAGGCTGTGCGCACTGCGGCGCATGACCCTGCTGCTGAGGGGTTGCGGTCGATCGATGAAGAGGCGCGATCGCGACAAGGCATCGAATCGGCGGCGCACGGCGACGATGCCGAGGAGTTGCCGCGCGTGCTCTGGGCCATGCCGGCGCCGCCGCCCGTGCGAGCTGCGTTCGAGAGCGCGCTTGATCTGTATCGTCGGGTCGAAGGTGGCGACGCCACCGTCACGTCGTTCATCGAGGCGCTTGTGGCGGAGGAGTTTGCCAGCGACAAGCCCCCGGACGTTTTCCAAGCGTGGCTTCACGCAGCCGATCCGCCGGTCGATCCGGTCGATCCACCGTCGGGCATGGAACTGCCGTCGATTGCGGTTGCGGTCGAGATGTTGGCAACGCTCGAGGCCGTAATGCTGCGCGCCGGCAGTGGAACCGACACGGAAATGCTCTGGCAACTGAAATGCTTGGCTGGTGCGGCCGACATGATCGAACGCAACCTGGCAGCGCTGCTCATCGAAATGAGCGATAGCGGCGCGCTGCGTGAGTTGGGCTTTGCAAGCATCGGCTCTTACGCGGAGCACCGCTTGGGGTTGACGCGCACCACCATCGAAGATCGCGTGCGGGTGGCACGGGCGCTGCGAGGACGCAGGTTGCTACAGCAGGCTTACATGGATGGGGCATTTGGGCTCGAGAAAGCGTTGCTGGTGGTGCAGATCCTTGGCCGTGGATACGTCGATGCCGCGCGCGAAGCCCGGTGGGTTTCGCATCTGAGGTCTTGCACGGTGAAGCGACTACGCGATGAGAAGCGCGCGCTGTTGCGGAACAGTGCAGTGGAGGGACGGGCCGAAGCGCCGTTGCCGCTGTCGGATGAAGCGTGGTCAGCATCGCTGCGATGTGGGCCGGGCGATACGGCCGCCGCTGTGCGACGTGCGGGTCATGCGGCTTGTGACGATGGGCCGCTGGTGCCGGTGGTAGGGAGCATGTTGCGATTGCGATTGCCGGTGGAATTGGCGAACGACTTCTCGAGCTGCATCGAATCGCGGCGTCACCACCTCGCTCTCGATGCCGAAAGTTGCGACTGGTCGCAGCCGGTGGGGAGCGATGAACTGCCGTCATGGCGTGCTGCCCGGACGTTTTCCTCTGCCTCGCGCCGATTGCCGGCGTGGGTGGGGTTGTTGGCGCTGCTGGAGGAGTTTTGTGCCGTGTATGACGTGGCCGAGAAGCGCTCGGCGTCGCGATCCGAGGTCTTTGTGCGCTCGGGGCATCGTTGCGAGGCGCCGGGGTGCACGTCGCGGCGGGTGGAATGGCATCACCGCCACTACAAGTCGCGCGGTGGGAGCGACCATCACGACAACGGCGATGCGTTGTGTCCGATGCATCACCGACGTGGTCAGCATGGTGGGTACTTGCATGTGAGCGGCGATACGCCGTTGCAACGTGTGTGGCGCTTGGGGCCGGCGGGTAGTGGTACGTGGTATCGCAACGAGCGGCGTGTGGTGGTGATCGGGCGATGAGTGAGAGTTTTCGCGGCCTGGCAGGTGGCACAGTCTCTTACAGAGCATCCTTGTGCAGGAGCCTCGGAACAAGAGAGTGTGCCAGTGTGAGACCCCTGACGGTGGCATGCAGCCTGTGGGCTCTGATGTCGCGAACAGGCGCCATCTCGCCGTTGACAGCGACCCGCGTACAGGCGTAGAAACTCGTGTCCCCTGACCGTTCGTCACGGCAGGTTTTCGAGGAGGGTACGTATGGAGAAGAAGTTGGAGGCACTCAGCTTGGAGGTCGAGGAGTTGGAGCGCGGTCGCAAGCCTGGAGGCTGTTCCACGTCGTCTACGACGAGCAACCTCTGCACCTGTCCGTGTATCTATACAACGACGATCAACCGCGTCGACACTCCCTGATCTACGCAAGGATTCGGAACGATCGGTAGGAGCGGTCCTCGGGCCGCTCCTACTGTTTGGACCCGAGTTCCCCTGGTCTTGAAATGCGCGACACATCGCTCACAGAGTCGTGCCTTTACACGTTGCTTCACGCATCCACAGAGCACCACGACCAGTTGCTCCGCGATTTCGTCGCTCCCCTGGTCTCGCAATTCGGCGCCGCGCCCGAATTGGATTCGTACTTTATCGCCCGCTACAGCGAACCCGATTGG
Source organism: Acidobacteriota bacterium (assembly GCA_046331425.1). Lineage (GTDB taxonomy): Bacteria > Acidobacteriota > Polarisedimenticolia > J045 > J045 > JANNUT01. The sequence continues at coordinate 47,334 of JAXLQU010000022.1, read as the reverse complement.
CAGTTACGATTCCGAATTCTCGGGCGGCCTGAGTGGATCAGCGGGCCGGTCCGAGCAGAAATCGAAAAGCGTCTCCCCACGCTGGCTCACTCGGGTTTGATTCGCGGTCACGAGTTTTCCGAATACGAGCGTGAATGGGATCGTTACGGTGGGCCGCAGGGAATGCAACTCTGCGAACAGTTGTTCATGCACGACACGTGGTTGTGCCTCCGGTGGCTCGACCTCGAGCAACAAGGCCTGCTCGTCAAGTCGCGTCGCGAGCTGAGTCTTCTTTATACGGAGCGGTGGCTCGATCTGTTCAACGTGACGAGCGACGAGCGGGAGCAGCTTTATCGTTTCGCTCACAGTTGGCCGATCAAAGCTGGCGAATGGGGCCCCACAGAGCTCGAGATTCTCGATCGCAAGTTCGCCGACCTGGAACAGAGCCTTCGTGCCAACTTGGACGCCATGCGCCAGGCCGATCGAGCCGTATGGGGCCACGACGCCGTGGCCCATACCGTCGAGACAGCGATCGAGCAATCGAGACCCGCCGCGACAGAGCTACTGGCACGCCACCGGCGCGGAACACTGACGTCGGAATGGGTGCATATGCTCTGGTCGTTGACCCATATGCATTGCAACCGTCTTGGAATCGATTCGTATGCTGAATCGATCGTGCGCTACTTCGGATGGCGCCTCTATTCTCCGACCTCCTGATGAGCGAGATCGCGAAGGGAATTGTCTTCCGGCTGCTCACATCCGGCGTGCGTTACGAGTGGTCGCTGGAGCGCGTCTTCGCCTCGGCCACCAACGGATGGCGCGCGAGCGGCGCGTCGGGCGCTTTGTGGTTTGCGCGCCATCACGACGAGATCCTGATCTGTGCGCACGGGACGAGCCGCGAAAGCGGCTTGCTCGAAACCGCTCTTCGTACCTCTTTGGATGGTGAGCAGTTGTTCGACCTTCGAACACAGGAGCCGGTGCCTGAGTACGGCGTCTTCGAAAGCGATGAGCGGCTACGCTTGGCCGAGCGGTTCTTTGCCCTGGACTCGGCACTCTGTCTTGCGTGGCTGCGGGTCGAAGCGTCATTGCCACAGCCCGCGGTACGGCGTGAGTTCTCGATCGTCTTGACCGACGCACTGGTAAGGCATCTCGGTTGGTCACGCGCCGAACGAGAACAGTTCTATTACCTCGGTTGGCGTTGGGCCGTTGAAGATGGTTCCTGGCACGACACGGATGTCGCCTTGATGCAAGAGCGCGCCGAAGCGCAGCGTGTCGCCCTGGTTTCTCTTCTGGCCGATCCGATCGCGAGTTTGCGTCAGCCCCGCTTCGGGGTCGGCATCGACAGGCTCGTTACGCAGTTCCTGACCGAGGCTGAGCCGGTGCTGGCCGAGTTGTTGACGAGTGCACAATCCCCGGTCGTGATCTTCTGGTCGCTGATGCACCGGCACTGCAATCGGCTCGGCATTCCGGGATTGGGTGAGGCGGTGGTGCGCTATCTCGTCTACCACTGCGTGCAGGCCGAGGCCAAGTGACGTCAGCGGCAGACACGGCAATGTCAGGGCGACCCGTGCTCGCACGGTTGGCGCTACTTCCGTTTCAGGTGCTCGAGTCGGTCGCCGCCCCCGCCTGGATCGAAGCAATCGACCGTTGGTTGGCGCACGATCAGGAGTTGAGGGAGCTACGCTCGACACTCAGCGATCGACTGTTCGAGTGCGCCAAAAGCAGCGAACATGAGACGGACGCCGAGCGCCACGCTCGATTCGCGCTGCTCGGTCTGAGACGTGCCATTCACAATCATCGAGCCGTCTCAGCGGGTGATTTGCGCCGCGCGCAGCCTCGGCTCTCTGCGGATCTGCAACACTCCATCTCAGAGCTAACGGCCAGGGCGCAGCAACAGCAGCAGGGTTACACCGAGTTACAGCGAATGACCGAGCAGGCACAGCGCACCGCACACCAACGTCTCCTAGAACTGTGGTCCGAACCGGCGCGGTTGGAAGCGCTGCGCTTGAGCAGTCGCGCGCTGACACAAGAGTTGCACGAGCTGCATCAACATCCGGCCGCCGCGTGGGGTCACGATCAACGATACGTGGCGGCCAAGAGCGTGAGCTATCTGTGGCGATACGCCACCAAGACCAGTCCCTTCGGCCTGTTCTGCTCGACGGCTCTGGCGATGGCCGCCGACACCACCTCGCAAGCTCGACCGGTAAGCGTTGATCGGTGCCGGATGCTTCTCTCAGTGGCGGAGACCCGCAAGATCAGCGCGTGCTTGGCGTGCGATGAGGCGCTCGCCGGTGTCATTCGGCCGCGCCTCAATCCAACGGCGCGTCACGTCGAGGGCTCATGGCTGTTTTGGCGAGCAGCCACCCATCGCCGAGATGAGGACGAGGAGGTCTTGTCTCGCGTCAAATCGACCGCGGCGGTGGAGATCGTTGTCGAACTCGTGGGCAGCGCAACTCGCACGCTGATTCAGTTGCGACACGATTTTTCCGAGCGACTCGATCTGCCGCTCGCCGACGCAACGGCATACCTCGGCAAACTGGTCGATGTCGGCCTTCTCGTCGCTGAGATCGAACTCCCGTACAACTGCGAGCGGCCACTGCGCGCCCTGGCCGATGCGGCGGCCACCGCGACAGCACCTCCTGAATGGGTGGAAACAGCCCGGCAGGTCGAGTTGCGCGTCGACGCATGGCCCGGTCAGGCACCTCGGGAGCGGCGAGAGTCGGAGCGAGAGATCGAGCGGGCGCTCGAGTCGCTCGCGCACACGCGAACACTCGTCGCCGATGAACTGCTGCGCGTCGATACGGCCAGCGAGTCGGGACTGACCGTGGCTCGGTCGTGGCTGCACGAGATTCGCCGATCGGTCTCGTGCTACGCGCGACTGTTTGGCGCGATCTATCCGCGATCGCTCTACGCAGCCACGTACCAGCGGCGCTTCCTGCAGCACTTCCCAGCCGATCGTGAGATTCCGGCGCTCGATTTCTATCACGGGGTGTTCGAAGAAGCCGGGCCGCAGAGCGGGTCGCCGATCTTGGTGGCGCCACACGGAGAGGATGAGCGGGCGGTCCGCGCGACGGAGCGATTCGAGCGGGCGCGCGCTGCTGTGATCGATGCGGCTCGCCGCCTCCCGTTCGAGCGTGAGCTGGCGATCGACGAGTCGTGGTTGATGGAGACAGTCGGGCCCCATGAAGAACCTACCTGGTCGGCCGCAGTGACGTTTCAGGTTGACGCTCAACCACAGCGCGCAGATCGGATCGAACCAACGCGCCTTGTGATCAGCGGACTGTTTCACGGAACCGGTTTGGCCTTTTCGCGCTTTGCGGCGCTGCATAGCGACGGCGTGGCGGTTGAAGAAAGCCTGCTTGCCTGCGAGCTGCGGCGCGCTTGGAGCATGCTCGAGCGCCCCGGTTCGGTGATGGCCGAACTCACCTACAATCACACGGCGCGGTCGGCGAATGCGGGGCTTCGCCCGGCGTTGCTCGATTACGAGATCGAACTGCCGGGTGAAACAGGATCGCCAGGCAAATGCGTGATTCCGCTCCGTGAACTGACGGCGCGTTTCGATTCGGCCACGGAGCGGTTTCACTTGCGTTGGCCGCAGCGCAACCTCGACGTCCTGCCAATCATCAGCAGCGGTGTCAATCCAACCGGCGTGATTTCCTTTCTTGTTCATATCGGGCAGCAAGCGCTGCAACCGATGGGGTTGTTTGTTGGCTTCGACGACGCGTCGATTGTTCACTGGCCGCGCCTGGTGGTCGGCCGCGTCGTTCTGTTTCGTGAGCGATGGGTATTTCGCGCCACAGACCGACCGCGGCTCGACGCCAGCGACTTGGATTTCGCGATCGAGGTCACGCGCTGGCGCCGGCAGCACTCGTTGCCACGTTTCGTGTTCGCATCCAGTTCGAATGAAGCCAAGCCGCAGGGTTTGGACCTCGAGTCGCCACTGTCACTGGATGTCCTGCGGCGCTTGATCTCGCGCATCCCGGAGGGCGCCTCTCACACGCTGACGCTGACCGAGATGCTCCCTTCGCCGACCGGACTTTGGACCGAAGGCGAGTCGGGCAACGTCGCCTGCGAGTTTCAAGTTCAGATGCAACATCTTGCCGAGGAGTCAACGTGAGCATCGAAGATCCGTACCTCAGCCTGGCACCCTACTACGAGCGCCTGCGCATGGACTGGTTTGGCGAAGCGATGATCGACCGGCTGCTCGAACTGCTGCGCGAGAGAGGCGTAACCCAGGGAGATGTTCTCGACGCCGGCTGCGGCACCGGCACGCTCGCAATGCTGCTGCACGAATCAGGATTCAAGGTCACCGGCGTCGACCTGTCGCCGGGGTTGCTCGGAATCGCGCGAGGAAAGGCGCCGCGCAATGCCGTGGAGTTCTTGCACGGCGACATTACGACACTCGATCTGGGACGTCGCTTCGATGCCGTCGTCAGCGTTGGCGACGTTTTCAATCATTTGCCGTCGATCGACGTGTGGAGCCAGGCGCTGCAGTCTCTGGCGCGGCATCTTCGCCCCGGCGGCCTGTTGTTCTTTGACGCGCTCACCTGCAAGGGGCTCGCGGAGATCGACACGTACGAAGTTCACGATCGCCCCGACGGCGCGATGATCATGGGGATCGTCTACGAGCCGGTCCGGCGCCTGTCGACGATGAAGCTCACATGCTACACACCCAAACCGGGAACGGATCTGTTTCTGCGCGTCACAGAGTCGATTCCGGAGTGGGGTCAACCGGTTGCCGAGATCTTCTCGGCGCTCGAGCAAGCAGGGTTTGAACAGATCGAGCGGCCGTGGTCGGTGGAGAAAGACCCCGAGCGGGACTCGCGCTTGAGCCTCGTCGCGCGGCTAAAGCGCTAGTGCTGGAACTTGGGACACGCGCTTCTGGGACTTCGCTTGTCTAGGACTCTCGGAACAAGTGGGTCGTGGCGGCTCGCGGTGCAAGGCCTCGAAGAACTGTTTTCTCCGTATATATAGGTAGGCGCTGCGGCCAGACGCCGCGCGAACCCGCTCGGCGCACCGAGGACAGCCCGGCCCGAACAAGGCCTAGACCGGCCAGTTTCAACTCGATGCTTGGTTTGCGAGTGCCCCCCGATCCGAACCGAGCCTCTCCGCTACAATCCCCGCATGCCCAAGGTCCTTCTTATCCACACTGGCGGCACGCTCGGTATGCGCCCCCGGCAGCCCGATCAAGCGTTGGCCCCCGACGAGTTCGGCCCGACATTGTTGTCGCTGGTGCCAGAGCTTCACGAAATCGCCGATGTCGATACACGTGTCGTTTGCAACCTCGACTCCAGCGACCTCACGCCGTCGCACTGGAGCACCTTCGCCGAAACGATCGCAAGCGAAATCGCCAACTACGACGGCATGGTAATCACTCACGGGACCGATGCGATGGCCTACACAGCGTCGGCGTTGTCGTATCTGCTGCGCGATTTGCCACGCCCCGTGATTCTCACCGGCTCGCAACGCCCGCTGGCCGAACCGCGCAGCGATGCGCGCGGCAATCTCGTTGGTGCGGTCGAGTTGGCAACGCGCGATATTCCGGAGGTCGGCATCTACTTCGACGGCAGGCTGCTGCGCGGTAATCGCGCGACCAAGCGATCGAGCTTTCGTCTCGACGCCTACCGCTCGCCCAACCTCGCTCCCATCGCCGAGGTCGGAACCGATATCGTGATCGGCGATCACGTGTTGCGACCGCAAGGACCGTTTCGTTTCGTGGGCGACTTCGATCGGCACGTCGCATGCCTGCGGCTGTTACCCGGACAGCGCGCCAACGTCATTTCCGGCCTGCGCGGCTCGGGGATTCGCGGTCTGTTGGTGGAAGCGTTCGGCGTCGGTAATCTGCCGTCGCGCGATCACGCCGTGGCAGAAGCGTTGGCAACGTTGGTCGAAGACGGCGTGGTCGTTGCCATCGGCTCTCAGGTGCAACACGGCCGCGTCGACCTGATGCACTATGCCGGCGGACGATTGGCCAGCGATGTCGGCGCGGTCGGGATCGAAGACATGACACTCGAGGCCGCCACGGTGAAGCTGATGTACTTGCTCGGCACACTGACCGACGTCGCTGCCGTGAAAGAGCAACTGCGTGTGCCGATCGCCGGCGAGATGACGCTGTAGCGAGTGGCGTCCTTGTCGTGCGCCAACGACCGCGCCCACCGGCCATCCCGTTCCTAGCAAGCGCATCGCTCGTGCACGATCGAACGCCTCGGCAGCTTTGCAGCCACCGAGGCGTTTTTGTTGCGACCTTCCTATCCGGCGATGGGAGGAGGACGGTCTACGCCGGGGTCAGTCCAATACGTGAATGTTCTTCTTCTCGCAGATCGTTTTCAGATCCTTCGGCCACACCGTCACGCTCACCTCACCCAGGTGCGCCTTCTTCAAGATCAACATCGTGGTCCGCGATTGCCCAATACCGCCGCCGATCGAGAGCGGGATCCTGTCGTTCATGATCGCCTGGTGGTACGGCAGCTTGAGGAAGTCCATCTGGCCCGACAGCTCGAGTTGCTTGACCATCGTTTCCTTCGTCACACGAATGCCCATCGATGACAACTCATGTCGCCGCTTGGTGACCGGGTTCCAGACCAAGATGTCGCCATTCAATCCGTGCATCTGCATCGCCCCCTTCTTGACGGTTGGCGTCACCCAGTCGTCGTAGTCGGCGGCGCGCATTTCGTGGGGGTAGCCGTCTTTCAACACCGAGCCGATACCGATGATGAACACCGCCGGGTAGCGCTGCAGCACTTGCGTCTCGCGCTGCTTGCGCGGCAGATCGGGGAACATCTCGAGCAACTCTTCTGCATGCAGGAACGTGAGTTGGTCGGGCAAGTTGGGATAACGCGGGTCCTTCAACTGCGGGAACATCTCCTGCATGAACGTTTCGGCGCCTTTGATCACCTTCCAGATCTTGCCGACGACATCCTTGAGGAACTCCAGATTCCGCTGGTCGGCTGTCATCACCCGCTCCCAGTCCCACTGATCGACGTACGCGCTGTGATCGTGGTCCAGGAAGTAGTCCTTGCGCACGGCGCGCATGTCGGTGGAGATCCCTTCGCCGATGTCGCAGCCAAACTCTCTCAGCGCCATCCGCTTCCACTTGGTGGCCGCTTGAACGACCTGGCACTCGAGGCGCTTTTCGAGCCCCAATCCGCACGGGAAGTCGATCGGTGTGCGCGACCCGTCGCGATCGAGATAGTCGTTGACGCCACTATCCTTGGTCACGATCAGCGGCACCTCGACATGAAACAGGTTCAGTTCGCGGCACAAGCCGTCTTCGATGAACCGCTTCATGTGGAACAGCGCGCGCTGCGTCTCTTTGGGAGTGAGGATCGACCGGTAGTCGTTGGGGAGAATTCTCTCGACTTCGGCGTACGTGCTGATGCCTGGCCCCGCCAGGTCGGCTGTCTTGTCGGCCATTGCTTTGCACTCCACAGCATCCCCGTGTTGAGGATGTCGACACGTGCCCGGCGCCGCGGGTCACGCCGTTGCGAAAGCCGGTCGCGCTTGGTTGGGCGGACCGCACCTTCGTTCAGGCCGGCGCACCTTGGACGCGCGAATTACCCTCCCGCGACGTCACAGGGTCAAGGCCGCGGGCTTGATTTGGGTTTGGTGATGTAGAGCAAGTGGATGGAGGGAATCGCGAGTTGTGTGGCGATCGATGCGGTTGGGGCGTTTTGTGACAGCCCTGTCGTCTCTCCATGATCCGGATCAGGGCTGCTCGTTAGAGGCGGATCGTGATCGTGCCTGATGCTCTCGCTCCGGCGCGGCCTTTTCAGCGAGAACCGCAAACAGAGGCCGTCAACGACCGCCTTCAGAAGTGCTGATTGGGTTACGCATCTGAGTCCTGGACAGAGGCAGGAGAAGCGACCGACCTCCGTGGCACAGAGGAATGCGAAGCAGAATCCGCCGGTATTTGGCGCGCCTGGACGTATAGTCCCCGCGAGCGGGAGTGGGTGCGCCGCTCGGACCTGATGTGCAGATGTCGCTGTGCGATCGGGGCCCGGGCTGCGTGGTGAGTTTTCGACCCGCCCGGGAGGTCACGATGAGACAGGTTCGCGCTCGGTTTTTCGTATCGACAGCAATCGCCCTTTGCCTGACAGGATCAACGTTCGCTGCCGATTTGGTCACGCGTTGGAACGAGGATGCGCTCGGCATCATTCGTCGCGAGAAGGTAGCGCCGCCGATCGCTTCGCGCGCCTTGGCGATGACACACCTGGCGCTTCTCGGCGCCGCGACCGCGCCGAATGTCTCGACGCGCGGTTCCCTTCGACCCGCGGCGGGCCCCGACTTTCAGGCCGCAGCCCTCGCCTGTTCGGCGCACGCTGTGCTCGTCGCGCTGTTTCCGGCGGACAAGGAGTTCTGCGATCAGGAGCTGTTGTCGATGCTGGCGAGCATCCCGGACGGCGACGCGAAAACGCGCGGTATCGCAGCCGGGCAGCAGATTGGCAGAGCGATCGTCGCACTCCGCGCCGATGACGGCTCCTCGGATGTGGTGGCGTACACGCCGGGCGATCGGCCGGGGGATTGGCGACCGACACCGCCGGCAAATCTCCCCGCACTGCTTCCGCAATGGGCCGAGCTGCGACCATTCTCGATGACCAGCCCGTCGCAGTTTCGCCACGACGGCATCCCGGCACTCACCAGTGAGGCGTATGCCGAAGCGTTCAACGAGGTGAAACAGTTGGGCGCCAAGAACAGCACATCCCGAACCGCCGATGAAACCGAAATCGCGCGCTTTTGGTCCGATGGCGCGGGCTCCGAGACACCGCCGGGCCACTGGAACACGATTGCGCGGAATGTCTCCGCAGCGAAGGGCCTGACACTGATCGAGAACGCACGATTGTTTGCGATGCTCAATGTCGCGCTGGCCGATGCGGCGATCGTCGCCTGGAACTCGAAGTATGCGTACAACTTTTGGCGCCCCGTGACCGCGATTCGACTTGCCGACATCGATGGCAATGAACTCACTCAGGCCGACCCAAGCTGGGAACCGTTGCTCACCACGCCACCCTTCCCCAGCTACACCAGTGGACACAGCACCTTCAGCGGTACTGCCGCGACGGTACTGGCGCGCTTCTTCCGTCGCGATGACATTGCGTTCGAAACCGGCTCGGATGGTTTGCCCGGCGTGACGCGACGATTCGCCGGATTCTGGGCCGCAGCAGAAGAGGCGGGGCAAAGCCGCATCTTCGGAGGGATCCACTATCAGTTCGACAACACCGATGCGCTCGAGGCTGGGCGCGCGTTGGGCGAATGGGTGTGGCAGTCGTTCGACCGACCTCGGATCAGGCGGTAGTCGCGAGTCGATGCGGTGGGGTCGACCGCATCGAGTGCGGCTCGCACGAAGGCTGGTTCCCGCGTAGATTTCCCGCCCTGGGGCGCCGCGAGATAGGCGGCGCCTCATCCGTCGCCGTGAAGCGGCGCTGCCAACGGAGGTACTCGATGCGGCTCACGCCCCGATTGCGAGTCAACGCGCCGCGCCGCTTGCGCTTCATCGAGCTCTTGATGCTCGCCGCACTGGCAACACCGATCGAAGCCGGGTCGCTGGCAGAGTGGCCCACGCTTCGACCAGGAATGTGGGAGACGAGTCGGACAATCGACGGCGCCGACGAGACAGGACGAGCCCAGCCACAGACGCGGCGCGAGTGCATCGATCCGGTCGACGTTCTGAAGCAAGAACACGCGCGGCTCGCATCGCTTGGCTGCAATGTCACGCCGCCGACGAGGCTCGAGAATTCCAACTCGTACACCTATTCGTCGACATGTTTGGCCACGGGGGCCCCAACCTCGTCGCGTACAACGATCACCGTTCAGAGCGCAGACGGATACCGCGAGGTGACCGAATCGACCCTGAACGGCGCCACATCCAAAGCGACGACCGTTGCGCGCCGACTCGGCTCTTGCCACGAGTAGATGTCGATGAACCGGGCGCGTTGGTGTTCCGGTTCGATCGCCTCGGGCGCACTCGCTGTCACATGCCGCCTTGCACCGATGTTGCTGCTGGTTACCGGCTTCGCGAGTGCGGCATCGGCTGCTGACCCGAGCGGGGCGAACCCCGATCGCGTGGTAGCGAAGGTCGCGATCCCGGCGGTGACGTTGACCGATCAGGACGGTCACTCACACGACTTACAGCAGCTTCTGGGCGACCCGCATCCGGTCGTGTTGACCTTCATCTTCACGAGCTGTCGCAGTGTCTGTCCTGCGCTCACGAGTGCCGTCTTCGCGATTCGTAAGCAACTACACTCCGTCTCTGACACACGCTACATATCGATTTCGATCGACCCCGAGTTCGATACTCCCGATGTGCTGCGCCGCTATGCGGCCCGTTTCGACGCCTCGTCGGCGCCGAACTGGTCGTTTCTTACAGGCACCCTCGACGACATCGTGGCGGTGCAACGTGCGTTCGACATCTACGCCGGCGACAAGAACTCACATCGACCGGTTATCTTCGTAAAACCTCGCGCAACCCACACCTGGACGAGGTTCGACAGCAGCGTACCGATCGCCACCGTGGCCGCCGAACTGCGCGATCACTCGCGACACAACGGCGATCGATGATCCGTTCGCGCGGACGCCGCGGCGCCCACCGCCCCGCAGTGACGAGTACCGTGCCTGCGATCGCCGCGGCGATGTCGGTAGCGATGTCGTTAGCGATGTTGGTGGCAATGGCGATGGCGATCACCGTGGCGGTGGCCGCGACGGATGCGCCAGCGTCCGTCGCGAGCGGCGAGGCGTTCTATCGAACCGGTCTGTTGCCGGGCGGCAAATCGATCACCGCCATGACACAAGCGGATGTCAAGACGACGAGCGCGCTGCTTTCATGTGCGTCGTGTCATCTGGCCAGTGGCCTCGGCTCGGCTGAGGCGGGACGCGCCGCACCGTCGCTTCGGTGGCACCGTTTGGCGTCTGCGGGGAACAACACGCGCGGCGTACGCCCCGCGTACAACGACACGACGTTGATTCGAGCGCTGCGCGAAGGGCTCGACCCTGCCGGAAGGCAACTCGATCCTCTGATGCCGCGCTATGTCCTCGATGATGCGGCTGCCAACGACCTCTTGGCGTTTCTTCATTCGCGCAGCGACAAGCCCTCTCCCGGCGCATCGCCGACCAGAATCGAACTCGCGACCGTCATCGCACCCGACGCAATACCGGCCCAACGCGAGGCGATGCTCGCGGTGCTGACCCGCTTCGTCGACGATCACAACGCCGAGGCCGCGCGCCAGCAGGCGCTCGGTGAGCGCGATCGCAGCGCGACACGACGCATTGCTCGAACGTGGGGCCTGTCGATCTGGACACTCGAAGGCGAGCCGGCGTCATGGCCGCAACAACTCGCGGCAGCCGAGGCAACAAAACCGGCCTTCGTCTTGTTGTCGGGAATCGCAGGTTCCGAGTGGGCCCCGGTGAGCGCCTTCTCCAACGCCGGCGGCCCGCCTTCGTTGCTACCCAATGTCGATACGCCGCCCAGCGACGTCGATGGAGGCCGCACGCTCTACTTCTTCGGCGGACTCAGATTGGAAGCGCGCGTGATCGCCTCGACGATCGTTGCGGCACACGACAAGTCCGTCTTGCAGATCTATCGGCCGGGGGGGCGAAGCGAGTTCGCGGCGCAGGCCTTTCGCAGCGCGATGTCGCGAGTGAGCAACCTGACCGTGCGCGAGAGCACGATCGACGCACTCACCGGAACTGCGCCGTCGGACCCTGGCGCGATCGTGCTCTGGCTCGACCAAGACGATCTGGCAACGCTTCCCGCGATCGAAGCGGGAACGCACGTTTATCTTTCCTCCACGTTGCTCGACGGAGCGATCTCGCGCACGCCGCCGATTCAATCGCGCGCGCCGATCAGCCTGGTACATCCGTTCGCTGTCGGCGCGTCGCGCAGTTTGCGACTGCGCCCGACTCAGGCCTGGCTCTCCGCGCGCGGCATCGCACCAGGCGAGGAGCGAATTCAGGAACAGACGCTGTTTGCTTGTCGACTGCTGGAAGAAACGCTCGCTCATCTCACCGACGAACAGCTCGATCGCGAGTACGTGCTGGAACGTGTCGATCACACCGTTGGGCCGTTCGCGCACTCGGGCACTTACCCCAACGCTTCGTTCGGACCAGGGCAACGCTCTCTTTCCAAGGGAGCCTACCTGGTACCGCTAGCGCCTCCCGGCGAACCTCTCTGGCTGATCCCGACCGTTGCCGATGGGACCGGCGATTCATCGCCGCGGTGATCTCGTTTACGGGCAGACTCTCGAACCGATCGCGTTCGGTCGAATCGCACCGCTGCTGTCTTTCCCAAGCGGGCCATCCTCGCCGTCACGTCGCGCCGCCACGAGAAATCCTTGATTGCTGCTCAGCGTCGGGACCACGGCACTCGTGCCTGTTCCCAAGTTGGCCTCGCACTCGGGGTTCGCCATCGATCCGAGCGGAGTGCGATAGAGGCGATACGACGTCGGCGCCGGCCCGCCTGTGGGAGCCGACCAAGTGAGCTGATATCCGCCCGTTGCCTTCTCGATTCGAAACGGCGCGCCTGGACCGGCAGGCGCCGATGCTTCACCCAACAAGACGTCAGCGGCGCGCGGCACGCGCAAGATCTGCGCGACCGCAGGAACTCCGTTGGCGGCGACGAGAAACAGCATGTAGTACCCCGGCGGGGCGATGTTGCCGTTGGCAGGCGCGGTGATTCGCAGCCCGCCTGTCGCACGCGTGAACGGCAGTTCGATGTACCGCTGGTCGTAGTTGAATGCGTGCGTGGTCGAGCCCATCCGCAACAGCGTGACCTTGTCGATCGCCGCGGCATCGGGCGTCGCCATCGAACCGATCGAGCCGTACGACAGACGCGATGGCGCAGCGCTGAACGTCGGACGCGAGCCCTTGAACAGATACGGGGGCGAGTACAGTTCCGCGTTGGGCTGATCGGGGCCGAATGCTCCACCGCCCGCGACAAGCACGCGCGCATCGGGAAGCAACAACGCGTTCGAGTGGTACATCCGCGGCATCTGCATCGAACCGACGAGCGTCCACTGCTCGGTGACTGAAGACCAAACCTCGGCTTGGTGAACCGCGCTGTCCTCGTCGTACACGTCTGTGTTGCGTCCGCCGCCGGTGCAGAGCACGGAGCCATCCGGAAGCATCGTCAGATTTTGCTGCGTGCGCGGGAATCGCATCGGTGCAACCGTGCGCCACGCGGGCGACGGCTGGTTCATATCCAGCACCATCGACGCCGTCGACGAGGCGATCGGCGGATCGTCCGGGTTCCAGGCAGTCCCCGATTTCAACACCTTTCCGAGTCGATACATCACGCTGCTGCCGCCGTCTGTCGCCACCGGGTCGACCACCGTCCACTGTTGCGTCGCGACATCGAGAGTCAGCGTCTCCATTGGCTGGAGTTGACTCCCGGTGAACAACAAGCGGCCATCGGGAAGAACCGATGTGTGCGGGTAGAACGGAACGAAGCGGGTCGCACTCGTCAGGTTGGTCCAACTGTTGACGATCGGATCGTAGATCTCCGGCGTGTTGGCCCAGCAGGTGCGGCAGGTCGAGTTCCCCGAGATCGTGAAAACTCGCCCGTCGGGAAGCGTGGTGACCGTCGGGTACCACCGCTCGATGTGCATGTCAGGCAGAGCGCTCCAGCTTTCGGTGCGCGGATCGAACACGTTGGCTTCGCGTTTGCCGACGTACGCATCGACGTGACCGCCCGCCACCAACAGCCGCCCGTCGGGAATCTGCGCATGTCCGGCGCAGAAGGTGTTGATGCGTGGGGTATCTGTCACCGTCACGCCGTCGTTGGTGGGATCGAAGATCTGGCTGTCGCCGAAGTTGTTCCATGAGAGCACGCGTCCGGTCGACAGCAGCGCCAGATGAACCGGAACGTAGGGCCAGTTGAGCTTGGTGCCCCACGCTCCCTCGACGGTGTTGTCGATGGGGAGGTCGGTAATCGGCGTGTTCATGTCGCTCGTGATCTCGGCGGGCGACAGCGCGCGATCGTAGACACGCACCTCGTCGATTCGGCCGGTGAACCACTCGTCGTTCCAGATTCGGTTGCCGCCGATCTGCAGCGGGGAGTTGGATGTCAAGATCGCCCCGGCAATCGTGCGGGTTCCGACTTGGGTTGCATTGACGTACATCCGGATGGTGGTCCCGTCGTACGTTGCGGCCAGATGTGTCCATGTGTTCAGCGGCAGTTGCGTGCCGCCGCGAGCGTCGCGCAGCGATCCGCCGATCGACAGATGCGTGTTGGCTTGGTTCGTGTCGGCGTTTGCATACAGCACGTACACGAGTTGGGCCGGCTGCTGCTTCATGATGATCGTCGGCCAACGAGCCAGTGTTGCCGTCGGGTAGACCCAGGCTTCGAGTGTCATCCCGGTCGTCAAATCCAGTGATGGATCGTCGCCCACCGTCACGATCGATTGCGCGCTTTGCCCGCCGAAGGCGAGAGCGTTTCCGTATCGCCCGGGCGCGATCGTCACTTGACCATTCGTGACCCCGTCGTTGCGTCGACCCGAAGCATCCCGCACCACGGTGTTGGGAACGGTGTTGAAGGACAGCGCGAGCACAGGCCCCGAATCGGGTCCGGCGGCACGGGCCAGCATGCTGGCAACGATGAGCACGAGGAGAGGGACAACGGCTCGGGGTGTCACCGGCGAAGTATACGTAGCAACCGCCCAGGCGAGGCCGGTTGGCATGAGTTCCTCGTTCATGAAGGCACCCACGTATCCGGCAACCGGTGTGGCGCACAAGTACGAACCATCGCCGCACGCCGATCGCAGGAGCAGACCGTGTGAGCTCGGGGCCGTGGCGTGAGGGGGCGCCCGTCGCGCTGCATCCGCAGACACGTTGCGGCGCGGGCGCGTGCTGCTAAATCAGCCCCGCGCGGAGCGCTTTGGAAACGGCTTCCGACTTGCTGTGAACGTGGAGCTTTTCATAGATGTTGCGCACGTACTTGCGAACTGTATTGAGCGAGATGTCGAGATTGGCCCCCGCCGACTCATAGCTGTGTCCGTCTGCCAACAGTCGCAGCAATCGGGCCTCCTGTGGGGTCAGGTTCTGTACATCTTCGCGGGGCAACGGGCGCAGCGTTCGGAACACCCGCAAAACCTTGCGCGCGATCTCCGGCGACATCGGCGCGCCCCCGGCGGCCGCGTCGGTCACTGCCGCGAGGAGTTGATCGGGTGGCGTGCGTTTGAGCAGATAGCCGACCGCGCCGTTGCAGATCGCTTCGAACACCAGATCGTCTTCCGCGTACACGGTGAGCATCAGCACGCAAAGCTCGGGGAACTGTTGATGGAGTTGCTTGATCCCGAGTGAGCCGCGCACGCCGGGAAGGTGAATGTCCAACAGCGCAACCTGCGGACACGGAGTGGGCATCCCGGCGAGCGCCTCCTCGACCGATCCGAAGGCGGCCGCGCAGGCGTGATCCGCCGAGCGATCCAGCAACTGCCGGACCACCTCGCGCATCCGCGGATCGTCTTCGATGAGCACCACGGGGATCACTGCCATGAGGTCAAGCTACCTCCAACTCCAGCCGGTGTAAGGCGCATGTTCATGCCCTCGGAAGCCGGACGCGGATCGTCGTACCGTGGCCGACGGCCGACTCGATCGTGAGCGTCGCCCCAAGCCGATCGGCGCGTGCTTGCATGTGGCTCAAGCCATGTCCCCCGAGCGTGGGGGCTGTTTGACCAGGAACGAACCCGCGACCGTCATCCCGCATCTCGGCGCTCAGCCTCCGATCCTCGATGCGAAGCGAGAGATTGAGTGAATGCGCTCCCGAGTGTCGGGCCGCATTGGCGATCGCCTCTTTCAACAACAGGTACAGCTCGCGACAGGCGTCGGCTTTCAGGCGAACCTCGTCCAGGTCGAGTGGCGAGTCGACCACGAAACTCAAGCCCGCCGGTCGCGCCACATCGTTGGCGTACTCGTGGAGGCGCGTGACCACTTGTGCGAGGTCGTCTCCTTTTGGCTTCAGCGCCCAGACAATGTCCGACATCTCGCGAACGGCATCGCGCGCCGACTGCGCTACATCGACCAGCGTGGAGCGCGCCCGCGACGGTTGTTCCTCGAGGTCGCGTTGTGCCGCGTCGGCCATCAGCGAAATGCGAGACAGGTCGGCGCCAACCGCATCGTGCAGATCGGTGGCGATGCGCGTGCGCATTCGCTCGGCGGCGAGCAGTTGCCCGAGGCGCAATCGATAAGCCAGATACGCCGCCGCGCACGTCAGCGCCAAACCGATGGCGAGGAACCAGCACCGCGTTGCCAGACCGGAGGTGGTATCTGGCGAGCACGGCGGCCGGCGCTGGCGCCGCGTTCGGAGACGGCGCGCACCGACAACCGAGGGTGACCTGTCGTCAATGCTGGAAACTCCAACGACCGCGCCTCCGACGGTTCGCTCCATGTCGCGTTCGTATCCAAACGGTGCTGATAGCGAATTCGTTCTCCCGACGTGTGGTTGATCGCGAAAAATTCGAGTGCGATCTGATGCGAGCCGGGGCTCAATCGCACGGGGCCAAGCCGATCGGCGCCGAGCGGGGGAACACTCCAGCGCGTTCCGTCGATGCGAAGCTCAGAAAAAGAGGCCGTGGGCGTTGAGGCCGGTGGATCCTTCGCAGGGTCGAGTCGCGCGACGCCATGCTGATCGCCAAACCAGAGTTGGCCGTTGCTGTCGCGTTCACAGCGGTAAATGGCGCCGCCCGGCAATCCGTCGGCCTGCGTGAATTCGCGCATCGGTTGCGTCGTTTGACCCAGTCGCACGACACCACTGTCGGTTCCGAAGTAGAGGCGGTTGTCGCGATCGCCCACCACGCAGTACACCGATTGCCCCGCGAGCGCCGCCGGGACCTCGTTCAAACGCACGGTTGCGGCCGTCGGTTCGTTGCAAACCCTGACTCCTGCCCGTCCCGATGCGATCCACAGTCGACCTTCCGCGTCGAAATACAGTTGATGGTCGCCCACCTCGAGCAACGGCACGCCCAGATCGATCCGCGTCGGTGCCTTGTCGCCATCGAAGCGGACGATGGCGCCCGTGCCGAAGCAGACCCAGACACGGTGCAAGCGATCCTCCGCAAGCGACGTCGCTAAATCGTGGGGTGGGATTCCGATGATGGTAGGGATCGTCGTGAACTTCGTGGCGCCCGGCTCGAGTCGAACGAGGGTCGAAAGCTCGGGGCCTTTCACGGCAACACTGGCCCAGATCGCTCCGCGCGAGTCGCTCGCAACCCAATAGACATCGTCGCCAGGAAATCCGTGGACGGAGTCGAACCGTCGGAGTGGGGGCTTGGTTCTCGACATCGACGAAGCGGACAGATCGGCCGCGAACTCCAGCAACCCTTGTCCGGTGCCGACCCAGTAGTGGCCGGATCGGTCCTGGGCGATTCGATGCTTGCCCCAACCGAGATAATAAATGTCGCTCGGAAGCGTGAGAGTCGCATAGCGCGAATGATTGTCGGTCAGCGAATAAAGTCGGTAACCGCGATGAGCAAGATCGGCCAACGCCCGTACTTCTCCACGGGCGTCGTGGATCAGCCCCACGAGATTCGCACCATCCGATTCGACTTGCGTGAAACGCCGGAAGCCCTGCGGATCGAGGCGCATCGCGCCACGGGCGATCGTACCGAGCCACAGGTTGCCGGCCGGATCGAACGCCATCGGGCGCACCGTGTCGGACGGCAACCCTCGACGCATCGACCAGGCAACCTCGGCCTGCCAGTTGCCGCCGGGGTCCTGACGAAGTCGTGTCACACCGCCACTGCTCGAGACGAGCAACTCGCCCGTCGGTGTGTTGCAAAATCGGCCTGTGTCGATCGACGGCAAGCCGTCGCGTGGCTCGATCGTTCGTTCCACCGGAGTGTCGTATCGCTCGGCGCTGCTGTGAAAACGTGCGACACCGCCCAGGAATGTGCACCAGATCCGTTGGTCGGGGCCGAGCACGAGGTCACGAATAAAACTCAAGCCGTGCACGCTCTTGGGATAGTTCTTGACTGTCGATGCGTCGGCAGCGACACGAAACAGCCCCGACCAGTGAGTGCCCGCCCAAATCGCGCCGTCCAAATCCTCGACGAGCGCGAACACCGTGGAGATTGCCTCGCTGGAGCCACGAGCCGGGATCACGAGTTGCGCTTGCGGGTGGTCCGGCTGGTCGATGAGCGCGAGCCCCTCACTCATGCCGACCCATAGCCGGCCACGTCGATCTAACAACAATCGAGGCGCGGCATCATCGAGCGGTAACGGAATTTTCTCGAACAGTGTTCCCGGCGATGCTTGACGGCGCGTGTCGAGTCGGAACAAACCATCGCTCGTTCCAACCCAATACGTCGAGTGAGCCACGTCCTCGACGATGTCGAGGATCGATGCGCCCATCAGCCCGTCGCTTGCGCCGTAAGACTTGAACTCGCGACCATCGAATCGCGCAAGACGGCCGCTACCGCAAAACCAGAGAAAACCGCGCGAGTCGACGCGGATCTGTCGCACGGTGCCGCTGGGCAGTCCATCGCTGACACCGTAGGTGCGAACCGCGACAACTCCTGAGTCGGCGGCGTGACCGACCGTCGTCGCGAGACCGCACAGAATCAGCAGACACACCTTTTGCAAGTCCGCCTCCGCAACGCGGCAATAGTACGGTCTATTTCCAGATCGAGGCGCGTTGGGCGCGATGGTGAGCCCTGCGCTGCGCGGTCCCTGACCAGGATCGCGCTCACCGCCTTTCCAGCAACCTGCCGCTGGACAGTCGACTTGCGATAGGGTGATGGTGAGTCGATCAGCGGCCGCCGTGGGGCGGACGGAACGACGGTACGGGAGCGGACCATGATCGAGCCCCGCCCTATCCGCAGTGCCTGTCTGCCATCGGACCGCAATTCGACGCGTGCCCGACAACCTGCGCACGCGCAACCGATTCCCCACTATGTCTTCTCGATAACGAGCAGCGCGGCGAACGAGCCGAAAGAGATCGGGCCGATCACTGTCGCTCTCGATGGGGCCCGCTCCAGCTGAAAGTACCGGCCCAGTTCGAGAGGCTTGCGGTCGTCCCCAAGCACATGAGGTTCGAAGGACGCACTGCACCCGAACGCAGACAGGAAGGTTGGAACGGACGACATGCGTGACAGCCCTGCGGTGGATTCGGGTACCACTTCCCTGAACTGCTCGATTCTTCGCGCAAGCTCCAGAAGGCGCCGCTTGTCGATGTTGCCGAAGACGGCGGAGTGCATCGTGTCGACTCGATTCTGTTCGTGGCCCGGCGATCGGCGGCGGGTCGCCGGCGATCGCCGCCGCTGGAAACTTGCTTTTCGACAACTACCGGAAGCGCCGCTGGTTGATTCGCGGATAATCCGCGCTTATGTCCAAGCGCCGCACCGCCCATCCGTCCCTGCGCCCCGCCCCGGCCGCCTCGCTCTGGCCGCTGCTGCTTTGCTTGCTGCTTTCCGGCGCGGGCAGTCTGGCCCTCGAAACGGTTTGGTCGCGGCGGCTCGAGCTTGTCTTCGGCAGCACCACATTGGCGATCAGCACCGTGCTCGCCGCCTACATGCTTGGTCTCGGCCTCGGCGGCTTGTTCGGCGGGCGCCTCGCCTCGCGCTTGAAGAACGGTGCTCGCTGGTACGCGCAACTCGAGATCGCGATTGGTGTGATCGCGCTGCTCATTCCGTTCTTGCTGGCAAAACTCCCTGCGCTGCAAGCCTCGATCGTGTCGCTTCCATTTTGGGGCGCAGCGTCGATGCGCTTCGTGTTGGCGCTCTTGGTGATGATCGCGCCGACGATGATGATGGGGGCGACGCTGCCGATCGTGGTGATGGTGGCGCGGCAGCGCTCACCTCACACTCGCGATCCAGCCGCGTTGATCTATGGCGTCAACACGCTCGGTGCGGTGGCTGGAACATTGTTCGTGACGTTCTACGCGTTTCCTCATTGGGGCTTGTCGCATGCCAACACATTCGGAGCGGCGCTGGACATTGCTGCCGGTGTGATTGCACTGCTCACCTTCGCCTCTGCAGCACAGACGGCGCCGTCGGCGTCGGCCCGGACTGCCGAGTCGACACCGATGAGCGGACTCGGTTCACTCGGCTCGCCGCTGGTGCTCTCGTATGGACTCGTCGGCTTCATCTCGCTGGCCTGCGAAGTGGCGTGGGCGCGCACCCTCGCGTTGTCGTTTGGTTCATCGGTCTACGCCTTCGCGACGATGCTGGCTGCGTTTTTGATCGGCATCGGCTTGGGCAGCCTGTTCGAACGTTGGCTTCCACAACGACTCGATCCGGTGGCTCTGTACGGGCGTGGTATCGGACTGCTTGCGCTGACCAGCTTCATCACGTTCTGGCTGCTGCAACGCGTGCCCGACTTGGCGCTGTCGTTCTTCGAACGGTTCGGCACCACGCCGGCTGCACTGACATCGGCGACATTGCTGCTTTCGCTGCTCGCGATGTTGGCGCCGACGTTGGTGCTTGGGGCGCTGCTGCCGCTTTTGGTGCGAGCCCGCGTGGCACGCGGCGCCGATGATGCCGAGGCCTTGGGCGCCGTCTACTTTGCCAACACCATCGGCTCCGCATTGGGGGCGTTTCTCACCGGCTTCGTGCTGATTCCTCAGTTCGGTTTGGCTCAGACGATGGCGTGGATCGCGGCCTTGGCGTTTGCGGTTTCGGCGGCTGCCCTGCTGGCCTCCTCGCGTGTCGCGGCCGGTGTCTCGGCGTTGCTGGCAATCACGATGGTGCTCTTGCCGCCGTCGTGGGATCGCTACGCGTTGACGCGTGGCGTGTTCTATCGCCCCAACAAGTACATGGAGTTCGGCGTCAAGACGCTCGAGCTCGAGCGACAGCCGCCCAAGGAGATTCTCTATTACAAAGACGGTGTCTCGGCGACGATCTCGGTGCATCGCGAAGGACTCGGGCTCGATCTGCGGGTCAACGGCAAACCTGATGCGTCGTACGGCGACATGCCGACGCAGAGCATGCTCGGGCATCTGCCGATGCTGCTCACACCGGACGCGAAGCGCGTCGCGGTGATCGGCTTGGCTTCCGGCGTCACCACCGGCGCGGTGCTGCTGCACGACCCGGAGCATGTCGATGTGATCGACATCGAGCCGGCGATCGTCGGCGCATCGCATCAGTTCGACGAGATCAACGGCAAGCCGCTCGAATCGCCCAAGGTCAGGTTGATTCTCGACGACGGGCGAAATCATCTGGCGTACACCCGCGATTCGTACGACGTGATCATCTCGGAGCCGTCGAATCCGGTGGTGGCCGGCTGCGCCAACCTGTTCACGCGCGAGTTCTTCCAGGCGGCTCACGGCGCGTTACGCGACGGTGGGCGCTTGATGCAGTGGCTCCAGGTTTACGGCATGAACCAGCAGACGGTGGCCTCCGTGCTGGCATCGATTACGGGCGAATTCAAGTATGTCTACGGCTTCAGTTTCAGTCGCGGTTGGAACGATCTGTTGCTGTTGGGAACCGATCGCGAACTGACCGTCGCCGAACTGCGGCGCTACGAGGTTGTCCCGTTGGCGGTGCGGCAAGATCTGCTGCGCCTGAACGTGCTGAACTGGGCGGACGTTGCCGCGCAGTTGCGGTTGATGCCTTCCGACTTGAAAGCCTGGGCCGCCAAGGCCGAACAGGCCAACACCGATGACTCGATGTATGTCGAACTCGAGACGCCGTGGCTGATTCGGCGCGACGCGCCCGATGTGAGTGATGCGATCGATGCCGCGGTGGGTGATGTTTGGAAGTTGACGACCGGCACCGGCCCGGCGCTCGACCCGAATGCGTTGGCCGATTTGGCGTGGTCCAACATCGGATTGCGGGCCGACATGCGTCAGGCGCGGAAGTTGTTGAATGAAGCGCTCGACCGCGGCGCTTCGCCGCGCTCGGCGGCGGTCGCCGGCTTGGTGCGCTTGATCGAGAAGCCCGACTCGGTCGAGGCGGTGCGCACGCTCGAGCTTGCCGTTCAAGCGGCGCCTGACGATTGGATCGTGCGCTCCTCGCAAGCGCGTGCACTGCTCAAACGACAGCGCTACGAGCAGGCTCTTCCGCACGCCGACGCGGCCGTCGAGTTGAGTCACGGCGACACGCGTGAGCTGCGACTGCGACAACAACTGCGGGCGAAGCTAGGCCAACTCGAGCCGGCGTTGCGCGACGCCGAGGCCGGTGTTGCCGCGCCGTACGCGCAGTTCGACAAGACGATCTGGGGCGAGGCCGGAATGTTGGCAGCGCAGGTGGGGCGATCGGACTTGGCGATCAAGTTTCTCGAGCATTACCTGCAACTCGAGTCGCAAGCCGACAACTCGTGGCTCGCCCTGGCCGCCGCATACAGCAAGCTCGGTCGATCGGAGGATGCCGCACTCGCGCAACGCAACGCCAAACTCGCCACGCAAAACCAAGTGCTGCTGGTCCACCGCCGCGCCCGCCGCATCGCTCGCTTCGAATCGAGCAAAGCCGCGATCGACCTGTTGCGCGAGCTCACCAAAGTCCACCCCGAATACACCCCCGCCGCCGACGATCTCCGCACCCTGGAGCGCCGCGCCCCCCTCTAAATTCGGGGACGGTCTACCTAAAGCAGAGTTAGTCACGCTGTCCCTCGCAGTCAGCGAGCGGCACACCCGCGGGTGACGTCGACGTTGTGGTGCGACTAACTCCGCTTTAGGTAGACCGTCCCCGAATTGGGGGGGCTAGAGGATCTGCATGGTGAGGCCGCAGACGGCGAGGGCGGCGCCGGCGAGGGCGTGGGCGTAGCGCTCGAGAGCAGCGGTCGGGAGTGCGCGCAGACCGCGACGGCCGAGCAGGACCGCAGCGGTCATGGTGGTGATGGTGGCGATGCCGAAGGTGAGCGTCACCAAGATCAGGCCCCAGCGACTGTGTTGTGCGGCGGGGTACATCAGGATCGGGATCAGCGGCTCGCACGGGCCGAGCGCAAACACGATGAACAACACCCACGGCGTGGTCGACGAGCGCTTTGGGGAATCCTCTGTGAATGCTGATGCGAATGCGCATGCCCGTGCATCAGTCCATGTCGGTGCGGATGCCGATGCTCGGTGCCATCGTCATGGCGATGAAAGTGCCAGTGCTCGTGCGGCACACGACGCAGTGCGCGCCGCAATCCCCACAACCCATACGCCACACCAAAACCGAACATCAGCCACGCCGCGATCTCACCACGCATCGCCTCGACCGCCTGCAACCCGCCGACAGCCAACCCCAGCGCCACGCCCGCCAAGCCGAGCAGCGCCGAGCTGGCCACATGCGCCACGCCGCAAACAATCGTCCAGCTCACGGTGCGCGCCGTGCTCCACCGTCGTGCCTGACTCAGCGCAATGAACGGCAAATAGTGATCGGGTCCGAGAATCGTGTGCACCGTACCGATGAATATTGCCGTGATCGCGAGCGCGTAGAGTGACGATTCGTTCATGGCTCGATTCCCCGTGGATGACCAGGAGGCAGATCAACCGGCGGCCGGCGCGACAGATCGACAGCATGGCGATGAGCGTGAGCGACCGCAGGGTGAAACATCACGCCCGGCGGCCGTACGACATCGCGCCGCCGTTGTAACCACTCGATCCACTCCGTGATCCCCGGATCGCTATCTCCGCGCGATACGACGATCGCCTCGGCTGCCGGCATGACCCGCGCAAGATTCTCGCGAATCTTCGAAAGCGAGACATCGAGCAGGTGTGGCAACAGATCAGCCTTGGTGATCAACACCAGATCGGCCACGCGAAACATCACCGGATACTTCAGCGGTTTGTCTTCCCCTTCGGTCACCGACAACGCCACCACGTTGGCGTGCTGCCCCAGGTCGTAGACCGCCGGACAGACCAGGTTGCCGACGTTCTCCACGAACAACACGTCGGACCGCTCCCACGGCAGTTGGTGCAGCGCGTCGTGCACCAGCCGCGCATCGAGATGACAGGCCGAGCCGGTGGTAATCGACAACGAAGGAATGCCGGCCGCCTGCAAGCGCTGCGCATCGCGATCGGTGGCCAGATCGCCGCTCATCGCTGCCAAGCGCCAACTTCCGGCCAGCCGCTTGGCGGTCGCTTCCAGCACGGCGGTCTTCCCCGCCCCGGGCGACCCCATCAAGTTGATCGCCAGCACACCGCGCGCGGCGAAGTGCTCGCGATTGTGCCGCGCCGTCGTCTCGTTGCCGGCCAAGATCTTCTCTTGAATTTCCAGCGGCACCAGCTCGTGATCGCCGCAACCACAGCTCTCGCACATCAGGCCACCTCCAACTCGATCGAGCTCAGCATGATCTCGCCGCCGGCCGACAGTCGCGCCGGCAGCTGGCAGGCCGTGCATCTCAACGGCACGTCGTGAGCCAGCTCGACGCCACATTTCGGGCAGCGCCAAACCGCCGCAACCGACTCGATGCTGAGCGCCGCCGTGGCGCACAACGAGCGTTCGCGAAACAACTCCCACGCAGTCAGCAGCAGCGCCGGATCGACACCCGCCAACTCTCCGATCTGCACGCGCAGTTTGTGCACCGCGATCGCACCGTGCTCGGCCGCGTGTCGTTCGACTTGGTGTAGCAACGCGGAGACGATCGAGTACTCGTGCATCGTCACTCCCCCTTGAACTGCGCGGCGCGTTTTTCGAAGAAACTCGCAATCCCCTCGGCAAAATCGGGCGTGTCGGCAATCCGCGCGAGCTGCTCCAATTCCTGATCCAGATGCACATCGAGTCGATCGAACCCGGCCGAGCGATTGAGCAACCCCTTGGCCACACCCAGCGCTCGCGTCGGCCCGGCCGCGACACACTGTGCAATCTCCACGATGCGCTGATCGAACCCTTCGACAGGCAACACGGCGTTGATCAAACCCACTCCGCCGCTGTCTTCGCGTCCAGTCGCGGGTTGAGCATCACGAGTTCCATCGCTCGGCGAAAGCCGAGCAAGCGCGGCAGCAGAAAGGTCGAGCTCTCCGCGCCGGTCAACCCGGTCTTCCCGTAGGCCCATTCGAACGTGGCGCGTTCGGAGGCAAATACCAAGTCACAACACATCGCGATACCAAAACCGCCGGCCGCCGCCATGCCATCGACCGCGGCGATGAATGGTTTGGGCGCGCGACGAATCTCGGAGAGCGTGCTGTGCAGGTACTCGAGGATCTGCTTGAAGATCTTGCCGTACCCTTCGGGGTTGGTCTGCGCGCTGGTGCGCAGATAGTCCAGATCCTCTGCCGCGCCGCCGGCCCGGATGTACTTCAGATCGGCGCCGCTGCAGAACACGCCCCCTCGCCGCGCACGATCACGGCGCGAACGGTCTCGTCACGAGCCATCGACAGCCCGGCCTTGCGGAAGTCGCGCGCGGTGTCGACATCCATCGAGTTGAAGCGATCGGCGCCGATCGATGCTGATGATTCCAACAGCGCCGTCGTGCTCGAGGCGGATGTGCGACATCGTCTCCTCGCTCAACAAATGCGCGGCAGCGGATCGCCGTCGAGCTCGGTCAAGAGCCGGCGTCCAAAGCCGGTATCCAGAATCACGGTACCGACATGCTCGGCCAAGCAGGTCCCGACGATCGCCGCGTGACGCCCTCGCGGATGCTCGCGCATCGCAGCCAGCACAGCGTCGGCGCGTTCGGGAGCCACACCGATCACCGCCTTGCCTTCGTTCGCCACATGAAGCGGGTCGATTCCCAACAACTCTCCGCCGCGCGCGCCGCTTGCGTGACCGGCACGGCGCGCTCATCGAGCAGGATCCCGACGCCGCTTTTGGCGGCCATCTCGTGCAGCGCGCTGGCCAAGCCGCCGCGCGTCGGATCTTTCATCGCCACGACCGCGGTGCCGCCGACCATCAGCGCATGACGAACCAGCGCATTGATCGGCGCCACGTCGCTGCGCAGGTCGGAATCGAGTCCCAAGGCATGCCGAGTGGCCAACACCGTCAAGCCATGATCCCCGATCGTCCCGGTCACCAAGAGCTTGTCACCCACGCGCAATCCGCAGTCGCGCACGATGCGATCTGTCAACCCGACGCCGGCGGTGTTGATCACCAACCCGTCGAGTTCACCGCGCCCCATCACCTTGGTGTCACCGGTGACGATCGGCGCGCCCGCTTCGGCGCAGCACGAACGCATCGACTGCTGGACGTGCTCGAGCATAGCGCGCGAGAACCCTTCTTCGATGATCACGCCGCAGGTCAAACCGAGCGGCTCTGTGGCGCCCATCATCGCCAGATCGTTGACCGTACCGGCAATCGCCAGTCGCCCGATATCGCCGCCAGGAAAGACCAGCGGCTTGACCACATGCGAGTCGGTGGTCATCACCAGCCAGCGATCGCCCAGCTTGATCGCTGCGCCATCGTCCATCGCCGACAGCCCGACGGTCCTCTCATGCTCGTCGATTTCGTCGAGCTCTTGCTGCCACGCGCCGGCAACGAACATCTCCTCGATCAGCGAGCGCATCGCGCGGCCACCGGCTCCGTACTTGAGCGCGATCGTGTCGTCGTGCGGTTTGCGCGTGGTACTCATGACAACGCCGTCAAGCGCGGATGCCCGCCATACTGATGCCAGATCTTGCATGTCCCCTCGCTCGACACCATGCAGGCGCCGATCGGCGTGTCGGGTAGGCACTCGTTGCCGAACAGCGCACAGTCGGTCGGTTGACGAATCCCGGCCATGATGTCGCCGCAGATGCAGGCATCGACCAGATGCGCGGGAGCGTTCTCCCACAAGCTCTCGACGTCGATCGCGAAACGCCGACGCGCATCGACATACGCCCATTCGTCGCGCAGTCGCAGATTGCCGTTGGGGACGTGCGCGATGCCGCGCCAACGTCCACCGATGGTTTGGAACACGCGCCACAGGGCCGCTTGCGCTTGCGCGTTTCCATCGCGCGTCACGCAGCGCGGAAACATGTTGGAAACACCGCGATCGCCAACCTTCACCATCTCCAGCAGTTTGGCCAGACCGGCGAGCACATCGAGCGGCTCGAATCCGGCCACGACTACGGGGATCCCATGTCGGGCGACGAACGGCTCGAACACGGCGGTGCCGGTAATCGTGGCGGCGTGTCCTGCAGCAAGAAATCCTTCGACGCGACTCCCTGGCATCTCGGCCACGATTTCCATCACCGGTGGTATGTACTTGTGTGCGGACAACACGCTGACGTTATCCGGCAAGCCACGCAGGATTGCTGCGGCCGTCGTTACGGCGGTGGTCTCGAAGCCCGACGCGAAGAACACCAACTCCTCGCCGTGCGACAGCGATGCAGCCAACTCCAGCGCCTGTGCCGCGCTGTAGACCACATGCACATGCGCCCCTTCGGTTTGCGCATCGGCCAGGCTGCGCCGCGTTCCTGGAACGCGAACCATGTCGCCGAAGGTCGCGATGTGCACACCTTGCCGCGCCAACGCCACGGCCTCGTCGACCTCCGGTACATCGGTGACGCAGACCGGGCAACCGGGCCCCATGATCACGTTCAACCCCGGCGGAAAACTCGCACGCAACCCGAACTTGGCGATCGCTTGCTCGTGACTGCCGCAGACGTGCATCAGCGATACCGGCGCGCGGCCGATCTCGACCAACGTCCGTTCGATCTTGGACGCCAGCGCCCGCGCGCGGTGCGGATCGCGAAACTTCAGTTCCGTGAACGGGCCGGCAGCGTCAGATGCGCTCATCGCGGCTCCTGTCGGCATCGCTGGCGGCGATCTCGCCCCGCACATCGGCCGCCATGATGTCGCCGGCGGCGCTCTCACGGAGCAGTTGCTCATACAGCACGAGCGTCTCTCCGATTTCGCTCTCGGGGATGCGACGAATCGCGTACCCCACATGATTGAGCACGTAGTCGCCGACGCCGACGGACTCATCGACGATGTCGAGCCGAATCGTGCGGCGAACGCCCCAGAAATCGACGGTCGCTTCGAGTCCGTCAATCGACAACACTTTTCCCGGCACGCCTAGGCACATCAGTTGTCCTCTCGCTTGACCCGCGCTTGGGCGTCGGCGACGACGACCTGTCCCAACGCGATCCCTCCGTCGCCTGGCGGCACATCGCGATGCACCAAGATCTCGAACTGCGCCGGCAACTCATCGGAGATCCGTTCAACCAAGAGCGGGTTCTGAAAACAACCACCACTCAAGACGACACGCGGCGCCTCGCGCGGCGAGATCACGACGCGCAGCATCTCCGTCGCAGCGCGCGCCAACGTGTTGTGGAAGCGCGCCGCGATCGTGCCGGCATCGACGCCGCGCTGGATGTCGGCCGCCAGTTGCCAGGTCATCGGCCGGAGGTCGACCTCCCACAACCCTGCCTCGTCGGGTTCGAGCGAGAACCCGTAGCGGCCGCGCTCCAGTGGCTGCGCCGCCATGTTGAGTTCCACCGCGAGCTGTCCTTCGTAACGCGCGCGCGTTCGATGCAGCAGCAAGGCGCCGACCGCGTCGAAGTAACGCCCGACGCCGCGCGCCATCGGAGCGTTGACGTGGCGCAGCAGCATCTGCTGCACGACATCCCGTTCGCGGCTCGAGATTCCATCGAACAATGGAAACTGCTGCCACGGCACCTCATCACCGAAGGCGTCGACCAACAGCGCTGCAGCGATGCGCCACGGTTCGCGGATCGCTCGATCGGCACCCGCCAGCGCAAGCGGCCTGAACGTCGCGACCCGTTCGAAGCGATCGAAATCGACTCGCATCAACTCGCCGCCCCAGGCGGTGCCGTCGAGGCCAAAGCCGGTGCCATCCCAAGCCAAGCCGAGGCACGACCCGGTGAGGCTCCGCTCGGTCATCGCGCTGACGATGTGGGCGTGATGATGTTGAACGCCAACCGCTGCATCGCCCGCCCGCTCGCGGGCGTAGCGCGTGGACAGATACTCGGGGTGCAGGTCGTGCACCATCAACTCGGGGGTTACTCCGACGAACCTCTCCACTTCTCGATCGCATCGCAGTAGGCGTCGTAGGCGTCGAGCGTTTCCAGATCGCCGATATGCGGGCCGAAGAACGCGTTCTCGCCGACCGCCAAGCAGACGGCGTTCTTCAGGTGCGCACCGCAACCCAGCACCGGCCGCGCCACCGGCTGACGCAGCTCTACAGTTTTGGGCACGTAGCCGCGCGAGCGACGCAGCACCGTAGGAACGCCCGCGATGACGCGAGCCACCGAGTCGTCGCAGCGCGTGGCGATCTCGCGGTCGTGCACCAAGAGCAGATCGGCAACGTCTTGAAGCCGCTCGCGTGCTTCGTCGTTGCGATAGCAGATTGGCTCGTCGCTCAGATTGGCCGAGGTCATGACCAGCGGCAGCTTTACCGCTGACAACAGCAGATGGTGCAACGGCGTGTACGGCAGCATCAGCCCGATCGTGTCGCTGTGCGGCGCCACCTCGGCGCACGGCGACTCGGGCCCGCCTCCGACGCGGCGCTCGAGCAACACGATCGGCCGCTGCACCGAGGTCAGCAGCGCCTCCTCGCTGCGATTCAATCGTGCGACACGATGCGCCTTGGCCAGGTCGACAACCATCACCGCGAGCGGCTTCTCCTCGCGATGCTTGCGGTCGCGCAGCCGTTGCACCGCACGCGACGACGTCGCGTCGCAAGCCAGATGAAATCCGCCGAGGCCCTTGATCCCGACGATCCAACCGTCGCGCAGCGCCGAGGCCGCTGCCGGGATCGGTTCATTCTGCGGCATCGTCTCGCCGCGTAGATCGATCAGCATCAACTGCGGGCCGCAGCGTGGGCAGGCGTTGGGCTGCGCATGAAAACGGCGATCCAATGGATCGTTGTATTCGCGTGCGCAGTCCTCGCACAGCGTGAACCCCGCCATCGTGGTAGCAGGGCGATCGTAGGGGACGTCGAGCGCGATCGTGAAGCGCGGACCGCAATCGGTGCAGTTGATGAACGGATACCGATAGCGGCGGTTGGCCGGGTCGGTCAGTTCCGTCAGGCACGCTTGGCAGGTCGGTAGATCGGGTGGAATCGAGATCCGACGGTCGGAGTCGGCATCGCTGCCAACGATCACGAACTCGTGAGCGTCGGCCGCCGGAATCATCGAGGTATTGAATTCGCGAATCGACGCCGCCGGTGGCGGCGCTGTTTCCAAACGTGCGACGAAGGTCGCCAACTCGCGTTCGCTACCGAATGCTTCGATCGTCACGCCGGAGGCATCGTTTCGCACCCAACCGCTGACGCCCGACTCGTGCGCGGTGCGGTAGACGAACGGCCGGAACCCGACCCCTTGAACCGTGCCACGGATTTCAATGCGCAACCCGGCAGCACTCATGGCGACACCACGGGGGCCGACCCGGCCACCGAACGAAGGTACGAAACCAACTGCCAGATCTGTTCGTCGCTCAATACGTGCCAAGCCGGCATCGCTGTCTGCGGCTTGCCATGTTTGATGATCTCGAAGGCTCGAGTGGGAGAGACCCGCTCGCGCCAGGTGCGATCGGTGAAATCGGCGGGAGGCCGATCGAAGCCTTGCTGTCGAACACCATGACCATCGGCGTTGAAGCCGTGGCAGAGCGCGCAGTGCTGGAGGAACAGCGCGCGCCCCTGCAACCGCGCGGCGTCGGTGTCGACGCGGGCGGGAAGCGGCGCCTGCTCGGGCGCGCTACAGCCCCACCACGCGAGCAACACGGTAGCCATCCCTCTCCTGACGCTCGACGTCATCAGCACTCCTGATTTGCAAGACATGCCCTGCGCGACGGATCTCCTCTGCAACCGCCTCGACCAGATGCGGCAGATTGGCCTCGACCTCGGCCGAGCGACTCAAGCCCAACTCCAACGTCTTGGGAACGAGCCCAAGCAGCGTCAACTGGGCAGGCAAGCAGTTCAAGAGACGCAGGGCATCGAGCAGATCGACCACACCCACCTGATGCACCGATAGCCGCTCGCGCATGGCCGGGGCGACATCGTCGGCTTCCAAGCGGATCAAGGTGCCGAACGGCGCTTCGGCACGGATCGCATCGACCAGCAGTACCTCGTCCCCTGGTTCGAACAAACCCATCAGCGACAGCCCCAGCGTTCCGCCATCGACGACGCGCACCGAATCGGGTGGGTCGTATCTCTCGAGCAGGCGACGCACCGCCTCGACGCCCGCGCCGTCGTCACCGCACAGCACGTTGCCGAGGCCCAGCACCAACAACCGCGCGCCGCCTGCCGCGCTCATTTGTGTTGATCCTTCTGATCTTGGTAGTACGCCGACACGTTGAGGTATTTCCAGCCTGAGAAGATCGAATCGAGGATGCCGTTGCGTTCCAATCGCGAGACCAGCAGGGCGCTGGCCAAGTGGTGCACAAAGAAGCCGAGCAGCATCCACATCCCGATGTGATGTAGCCAGCGTGCCGTCTGTAGCCCGCCGAACATCGGAGCCAGGAACCCCAACAACCGCAACGGCGATCCGAGGTGAGTCTCGGGCGCATAAATCCCCAGCCCGGTGAGCATCATCATCACGTAGAGCGCAAACACGAACGTATAGGTGAGCCCTGCCAGTGGGTTGTGACCGACCGTCATCGGTGAGTCGTGGCTGAGGAACAGATAGAAACGCAGCACGTGCCAGAACTTCTTCCAGCGTCTTGCCGTAACCGGGATGAACTGCCGCCAACTCGCAAACCGATTGCGCGAAAAAACCATCCAATACAGCCGCATGATCACCGCCACGCCGAATACCGTGGCCGCATAGAAGTGCACGGCGCGCATGGTGCCGGTCGCGAAGTGATCCTTGGCCTCCCCTGGCACCGAAATGAATGGCCGGCCGAGCGAGTACCCGGTAAACGAAAGCACGAAGATCGACAGCACGATCAGCCAGTGCGAGAGCCGCACCGGAAACTCCCACACGTACACCGGCGCGATCGTCGCGGTGGGCTCTTGCGTCATCCGCACACCGCGCTGCGGGATGACCGCGTGCGTGCGGCTGTTCATACAGCCTTCACGGATGCCAGCTCGCGACGCTTGGCATCGACCACATGGACGCCGCAGGCCATGCACGGATCGAACGAGTGCACGGTTCGTAGAATCTCCAGCGGCTGCTCCGGATCGTGCACCGGCGTGCCGACCAATGCTTGCTCATACGGTCCGGGTTGACCCTTCGCATCGCGCGGGCCGCCGTTCCAGGTGCTCGGCACGATGCACTGGTAGTTGGCGATGATCCCGTCCTTGATGTGCACCCAATGCCCCAAGGCACCCCGCGGCGCTTCGTGGAAACCAGCGCCGGTGCAGTCGGCCGGCCAACTCGACGGATCCCACTTGGAATTGTCGTGAATTCTCAACTCACCACGCCCCATGTTGCTGGCGAGTTGATCGAGCCAGTCGTCCAACTTCTCCACCAACAACTGCGTTTCCAACGCACGCGCTGCGATTCGCCCCAAAGTCGAGAACAACGCTTCGGGTCCCACGCCCAAGTGAGCGAGTGCGCCGCCAACCAACTCTTTGACCCGTGCATGCCCACGCGCGTAGGCGACGAGCATGCGCGACAACGGTCCGACCTCCATTACCAAGCCGTCGTACCGAGGCGACTTCAGCCAACTGTACTTCTGATCGGTGCGCAGCCGGTCGTACGGCGGATTGGGGCCGGTATAGTTGGGCGTGGTCTCCCCCTGGAACGGATGCCGGCCTTGCGCATCGCCATCGGAATACTCGTACCAAGAGTGGGTCACGAACTCGGTGATCTTGGAAACATCCAGGTCCTCCACCGCCGCGAGATTGCGTCCGCGAATCACACCCGACGGGAGATAGAGCGAAGGTGTCGCGCCATCGCCTTCGGGGTACTCGCCGTAGACCAAGTAGTTGCCGACACCCTGTCCATGCCCGGCCCAGTCCTTGTAGAACGAGGCGACCGCCAGCACGTCGGGGATGTACATCTGCGTCACAAGATCGTGTGCGCTCTTGATCATCTGCCGCATCGTGGCGACCGAGCCTGCATTCAGCGCCGCCTGGCTGTTGGGATCGACCGGCGTCGCCATCCCGCCCACGAGGAAGCTCTGCAGGTGCGGGTTCTTGCCACCTAGCACGGCGTGAATGCGCGCGAACTCGCGTTGCCAGTCGAGCGCTTCCAGGTAGTGCGCCACCGCCATCAGGTTCGCTTCGGCCGGCAAGCGATAAGCGGGATGACCCCAGTAAGCGTTGGCGAACGGACCGAGTTGACCGCGCTCCACGAACTCCTTGATCCGGTCGCGCACGCCGGTGAAATACGTGGTGCTCGACTTGGGCCAATTCGAGATCGACTGCGCCAACGCTGACGTCTTGGCCGGGTCGGCCGAGAGCGCCGAAACGATATCGACCCAATCGAGCGCGTGCAGATGGTAGAAGTGCACCACATGGTCGTGGACCATTTGCGACGCCATGATCAGGTTGCGCAGCAGCCGCGCATTCGGGGGCGGCGCGGCGCCGATCGCATTTTCTACTGCGCGAATCGAGGCGATCGCGTGCACCGTGGTGCAGACGCCGCAAATACGCTGCGTGAAGACCCACGCATCACGCGGGTCGCGTCCCTTCAAAATGATCTCGATGCCGCGGAACATCGTGCAGCTCGACCACGCATCCTTGACCTGGCCGCCGTCGACTTCCGCTTCGATTCGTAGATGACCTTCGATCCGGGTCACCGGATCGATCACGATGTGCTGACTCATGGCCGGTCTCCCTGCTCCGGCGGTGCGGCCGGCGAGTTACCCCCAGGAGTCGCGGAAGGCAAGCGATGCGCCTGCCGTTCGCGCACGCGCGACTCGACCGTCTTGAAAATTCCGTGCGCCGCAAAGGCAGCCGCCACGCCGCCCGTCGCCCACAAGCCGATGTGATCGATGTCGGTGTGGATGCCGAAGCCTGGGATCGGCGGCAGATGTCGATAAAACGGCGTCATCCGATCCCAGAAATTCGGCTCGGCGCATCCCACGCACGGATGACCGCAACCGATCGGCCAATTGGTTCCCGAGTTCCAACCGATCGAGGGGCAGTTTTGATAACTGACCGGCCCCTTGCAGCCCATCTTGTAGAGGCAGTAGCCGACCCGATGACCGCTGTCGCCCCAGTTCTCGACGTATTGACCGGCGTCGAAGTGCGCGCGTCGCTCGCAGTTGTCGTGGATCGTCTTGCCGTAGGCAAACATCGGCCGATGCAGATGATCGAGCGTCGGCCACGCACCGAACGTCAAGTAGTGGACCACCAGCGCCGCGAGGTTTTCGCCATTCGCAGGACAGGCCGGCAGGTTGATCAGATTCTTCAAACCAGGCACGGCGTCCGCCACACTCAGCGCGCCGGTTGGATTGGGGGAAGCAGCAGGAATACCGCCAAATGCTGCGCAGGTGCCGATCGCGATCGTGGCCGCCGCACCACCGCAGACCTCACGCGCAATCTGCTGCGCCGAGCGTCCGCCAATCGTGCAGTACGCGCCGCCCGCTCCGGTTGGAATCGAGCCTTCGACCACCACGATGTACTGACCCTTCTTCCCTTCGACCGCACCGTGCAGCGCTGCTTCCGCTTGGTGCCCGGCCGCAGCCATGATCGTTTCGTGGTAATCGACCGACAGTGTATCGAGCACGATGTCGGCCACGGTTGGGCGTCCAGCGCGCAAGAACGACTCGGTGTTGCCGCAGCAGTCTTGAAACTCGAGCCAGACGAGCGTCGGCTTTTGTTTGTGCTGGATCGAGTCGGCGATCGCTGCGATCGCCGACTTGGGCAGGGCGAGCACGGTGGCCATCACGCTGCAGAAACCGAGGAAGTCGCGACGCGAGACGCCGCGCCGCTGCAGTTCGATCAAGAAGGGGTCTCGAGACGTTCGCATGCGACGCTCCTCATCGTGGGCGCCGCGGCGGCGCGGCGCGCGCCTATCCGGTCATCCGTTTCAGATACCAACCTCCAGCCGCAGGATGATAGAAAGCGCGGGAAGGCCGATAAAGCGCTTGCACATGATCTAGGTCAGTTGGCGGGGCTGGCCGATTGAGCGGGCCTGCCTCCACGAACACCTTCGGCCGACAGGTCCGTCGTTTCTAGACCAGGTGTCTTACGGTATCGACAGCCACCGGCACCGCCGCCTGGATCGCGGCACTCAACTCGTGCCGGTACTGCAGCGTCTGCCCAATCGCGATCGCCACGATCAGGATCTTCGGCGCCGGGGTGTCGAGCGATAGCCGATGCGCCAATTCGATCGCATGCGGCACGCTCAAGTCGTGACTCGGAAGAGCGCTCAGCGGCACCGCTTCGAGGTCCGCCGTCGAGAGAATCCGCACAGTGCCGGGGATCCCGGCTTGCACCGCGGCATCGACCAGCACTGCTTGGTCGGTGCTCATCAAGAGGCTCACCAGTTCGTTGTTGTCGTGCACGGTGTGAAGTTCGACACCGCGCGGTGGGTCGGCTCGTAACGCGTCGATCACGGCGATTCCGACACCGTCATCGCCGGCTAGCGGTCGCCCGATTCCGATCACGCGCGTGGTCATGGCTCCTCCTGGACGATCTCGAGTTGGGGGCATGTGGAGAGCGGGAGATGAAGCGGTCGTGTCTGTGCATCGAGTGCGCCATGGACAATGGTTTCGTCCAGAGCGGCGGAGCCGACAACTTCATCTCGATGCGAGACGCGTGCAGCGATCGGTTCAGCCGACTGCGGTGGCGACAGCGCAAAGCGAGTGCTCATCGGAGCCCTCAACGGATAGCGGCAGTTTTGGGCAATCGCGCGGTTGCGGCGTTTGAGCCACGTCAATAGGCTCGCGTAGCGCGCCTGCCGTGGCGCCGCCGGGATCGCGGTAACAATGAGCGCAACTGCTCACGCATCTCCGACCTACGGTGCGAGGGGTTGGGTGCGGGCCTGCGGAAGCGGATCGGGCCGCGCCACTACCCCCTGCTCGGCCGCGTTATCACGCGATCGATTGGTAACGTCGCATGAACCGGCGATCGATTCGGTCCTTCAACCGCCAGGCCCAGCCGGCGCGAAGCTGCAAGAGCTTGTATCGCAACAGGGCCGTTCCGTCGCAGCAGTTGAGCAGTGATAGGTAGTTACTCTGCGGAACGTACCGCTGCATCGCGCGAGCAGCGCTCGAGGGGGCAACCAAGTTGTTCCACAGCACCGGCGCCTGCCGCACCGCGTAGACGCCGGCTTTTGGTGTCTGAGGGGCATGCTGCAACGTGGCCGAATCGCCAACGGCGAAGACGCGCTCATCGTTCACCGATTGCAGCGTGTCGCGGACGAGAACGAAGCCTCGGTCATCGAGTGCAAGCCCGGACGAACTCAACGAGACCGAGGGCTCGGCTCCCGTGATCCACAGCACCAGGTCGGCGGGGCGACTCGTGCCGTCGCTGAAACCGATGCGCCGTTCGGCGAGCGCCGCCACGTGCGTGTGGAGTTGGATGACAACGCCTCGCTCTTGCAGCGTGCGGTGTGCGAGTTGCTGGATCCGTGTTTCGTAGCCGCGCAGCAAGCGATCGCCGGATTCGACGAGCTGAACGGTCCCGTTACCGGCGTGTCGTTTCATGGCCGCCGCGGCGGCGAACGCAAGCTCCACGCCTGCAGCGCCGCCACCGACCACCCAGATCGATGCCGATTGCGTCGCCTGCCCCCTCGCGAGCGACTCCAGTCTGTCGCGGATCTGCTGCACGCGATCGAACGGTTTGGCCACCACCGCGTGCTGACGCACGTCGTCCTTCATCGCGCCGAGGGCGCGTGAACCGAAATTGATCGACAGCAGATCGTACGGGACTTCGACTCCTGACGCGGTGACGAGCACCCGTCGCGAGCGATCGATGTTGGTGACGCGGTCGGAGATAAAACGTGCGCGAGCATGGCGGCAGATCGTTTCGATCGAAACGCTGACATCGTCGAACGAGTACATCCCTGCGAGGTAGCCGGGCACCATGCCGGAGTAGACGTGCGTCGCTCCAGGGGAGATCACCGTGACATCGACGTCTGACGAAGGCTGCAGCCCGCAACGTCGCAGTAGTTCGAGGTGCGCGTGACCAGCGCCGGCCAAGACAAGGCGAGTGCTCATGGTTGTGACCTAACGACTGTCGTCGCGACCGCCCATCAGTTTGGAAAGAAACGACCGCGCGCCACCCCCCTCACGCCCATCGCCTTCGGTTGGAAGGCCAACCGCTTTCCAGGCGGTGATTCCGCCGGCCAAGTTGAACAGTTCCCCTTGCCAACCTTGCGCACGCAGTTGATGGCAGGCGCGCACCGATGCCACCCCGATCTGGCACTGCATCACGAGTTTCTTTCCGTCGTGCGGGCCAAGCTCGGCCATCGTCAATCGCGCGACCGGTATCGGCTGCGCCTGCGCGATATGTTCGGCTTCGTACATGCCTGGTGGACGTACATCGACCAGATAAACCTCGCCGCGATCGAGCCACTCCTCGAGTGTTTGTGGACTGATGTCGACATACGGCGTTTCCTTTGACATTCCTCACCCCCGATCTGGATGCGCTTGATTGAAGTTGCCGCAGGATAGCAGGGCCTGCAGGCAGCTCACCTGAAGTTGATCACGATGCGAATCCGTTGCTCGACCGGCTGGCCGTTTTGTGTTGCCGGCTCGTAGCGCCATTTCTCGATCGCGGCGAGTGCGGACTGCTCGAACCCTTCATCCGGTGCGGTCGACTCGATGATCGAGGCTTTCTCTGTCGCGCCCTGCGTCGTGACCGTAACCTCGACCACGACACGCGCCGGGGCATTCGAACGGCGGCCGGTTTCGGGATAGACCGGGCTCACCCTCACCACCAAGCGCGCGGGTGTGGCGGTCGGGCGTGGCGGCACCATCGGCGCGTCGGAGTTGGTCTCGGCCGCCGACTGCTCGCTCGACTCTGGCAGCGTCGTAGCAGCAGCGCATCGCCGCCAGGAACATCCGGAGGCTGGGGCTGCAGCATCGTCGTGCTTACCTTCAGGTCGCTCCTCGCGCGTGAAGCTCGACACCGAGCGCTTGATCAGTCTGTTCCCTGCTCCGGGTCTGCAGATAGGCGACCAGTTCAGTCCGCAGTTCGCGTTCCTTGACGCCGGTCATCGCGGGACCTCGGCGCCGAACTCCGCGCTGGGCGCGGATCAGGGTACTGCGAAAGCACCTCGCTTGGCCAGTGGACTGGTGCGGTGTCGGCCAGCGGTCACCGTGCAGTCGTGGACCGCGATCACCTTGGCGGTCGATTCGTTGGTTGGATTTCCTCGTTGACGGTTGTCGATTGAGGATATTCGACGGTGACGCTCACTTCGTTCCTTGATCAGCTCGGTGCCTTGCCGGATTGAATCCCGCTGGCCAGGTCAGCTTGCGGACATCCTGAAACCGCTGGCCCGGTTGCAACTCGCGCAGCGACGACGAAGCGCTCGGCCTCGGCGCGCCCCTTCACCGTAGACCGCACTCCACCTCCCAGGCGTAGGCAGGCGCGGTGGCCGTGGCAGTCGATTCCTACCTCATCAGCCCTCGCGGGCCGAAGCCCCGTCGAGGTCGGGGCCTGGCTCACCCTCGGCGGTCGTCGCGCGGCTCCGCTTCCGGTACCAGCGAGGCCAGCATCCGGGTGTTGGCAGGCTGGCCGACTAACTTGCTTCGATGAACCGTCCCCGGTTAGAGTTGGGGTGGGAGGAAACGGGAGAATTGTGCCGAAGGAGGAGGGCAGGCAAGCTCCAGCGCATGAAGGGTCAGCGCGGGGTGGCTGGGCGGTCGCGGGGTCCGCCAACTGGCTCGATGATGGAGGCAGGCCATTGAACGTCTTCCGATCGGCCATGTTGGTCTTGGCACTCGGTTCAGGGTTCACGTTCGCTGCGGACAAGATGCAGGAGTTCCGCGCCCACTTCGATCAAGGGAAGGTGTTCTACGCGGCTGGCAAGTACGCGGAGGCGGCGGCCGAATGGGAAGCTGCGCGCGTGCTCAACGTGTCGGAGCCGGTCACGCAGAAGAACCTGGCGCTTTGCTACATGAAGCTGCAACAGTACGACAAGGCGGAGCCGCTTCGACGCGATCTCTGCGAGCCGGGGCGAGCGGCCGAAGACTGCCTGCCTTACGCCGAAACCCTGCTCGCACTCGGCAAGTGGGTCGATGTCGTGCAGCAGCTCGACCAGATCCAGGGCGACAGAACTGCGGTCGAGGCCGCGATCGAGAGTCGCTTCCGCTGCTACGCACATATCGCGTTGCAAGAGTATCCAAAGGCCGTCGATGCCTGTCGTGGTGGCGAGCCAGACACGTATCAACCGATCGCCCTCAACCTGCTTCTGGCCTGCCTGAAGGCGAACAACACTGCGTGCGCCAAGGAAACCTCCGCGAAGCTGACGCAGAAATCGTCGAAGGACTGGCTCGATGTTGGGCGGATGTGGCTGCGGTCGGCTTCCGATGAAGCCCGCAAGGAGTTCATCCCGGAGTTCTTGAAGTCCGCTCCCGACCTGGACGCCAAGAAAGCAATTGCGGCGGAACTCGCCAAGAAAGGACTGTTCGACGAAGCGCTGCCGCTGTACGAGCGAATCGCCCAAGAACCAGGCACCGACAGCTGCGATATCGCCGAGCCGCTCGCCCGTGCCTACGTCAACGCCAAGCAAGACGACAAGGTGCTGCAGTGGTCGTCCACGATGATCAAATGCTCCCCGGAGGTGTCGACCGGCTACGCACTGCGCGGAATCGTCTACTACCGTCAGCACGATTGGGATAACGCCATCGCCGATTTCACCAAATCGCTTTCGATCGTCGACGACGCCAGCGTGCGCGCCAACCTCGACAACGCCAAGAAGTACAAGTCGAACGAAGATCAGCAAGCCCGCGCGGCCGATGAAGCGAAGGCCGAGGCGCGCCGGGCTCAAGAGGAATACCGCCGTCGCGTGCAGAAGGACCTCGAGGACTACTGCAAGCAGAACCCGCGCGCGGAGGAGTGCAAGAAACTGCCGAAGCCGCCGCCGAAGACCGGACGCTGAAACACGAAATCAACCGCGTCATGTGCATGGGCGATCAGAAAACAGACCTGGTCCACGATTGAACGACGGGCGACGGCAACGTCGCCCTTTTTCTTGGTCTCCCTCCCGCCAATCAAGCGTCCACCCCGAGCCGATCGCCCCTCCTCCCCAACGTCACTCCTGACAATCTCCTGCTCCCCTCGTCTTTACTGACGAACCCGAATCGGGCGAGACATCGCCCCGACCAATAGGAGCCCGAGACCATGACCCCAGTCCTCGTCATCGACAAGCAACAGATGTTGGGCACGCTGCGCGCCACCGGTTCGAAGGACCGTGATGTGCTCTATGCGCGCAAGCAAGAAATGATCGCCATGTCCAAGGTGATGCGGATCATGGGAATGCTGTGGATGGTGGTCGGCCTGTTGGTCTCGCTCACGATCATCCTGGCCGTGATCGGCTTGCCGATGGCGGCCCTCGGCTTCGGCCTGTGGTGGCGCGGCTCGAAGAACATCAAGATCGCCGAAGCGACCTTCAAAGAGTTCGTCGGCGAAACGGCATCGATCGGTGCTCCGGCGCGAGCCTAGCGCAGTCGGCCTCGTCGTTACGGGGCCGTCCCCGAAATGACGAAGCCGGCCCAGTAGTACGGATGTTCATACGGGTGGTGACCGCCCTGGTTCACCGCCCGAAGCGCCAGCTGCGCACGCTGTAAGGCTCGCGGTGCATCAGATCGTCGTGATGCCAGCGCGTCGTACATCGTGCGCATCAGTCTTGCCGTGCTCGCATCCTCCACCTGCCACAAGCTGGCAACCACTTGCCGAGCGCCGCGGCGCTGCACAACGGCGCTCAACCCTTCGACCTCGCGGCCGTCATCACCGACGGCGCCACCGAGGCCGGTCTGACAGGCCGACAGCGTGAGCAACTCGATGCCGCTGAAGTCGAGCGCACCGATGCTGTCGAGGGTGAGCTTGGCGCCGTCACCGAGCAGGAGATACGACCGCGACGCGTTGCCCGGCCGCAAACTGAAATGTGTTCCCAAGTGCAGCACGGAAAACTCGTGCGGCTCATCCAAGAGTGAATGAACACGACGCTCGGTAAACGCGGCATCGGCGAATCCTTGGCCGCGCAGTGCGCCGGTTCCGGTTCGCGGCACCGGGCAGGCCTTGCTGGTTGCCTCGAGTCCTGCGATTGGGCCGCGAACGATCGAACACAGTTCATCGGCCACGGCGGGAAGCGCGTTGTAACCGGCAACTGCCTGCGTGACGCCAAGCCCGCATACGCTCGGCTCGCGCTTGTCGAGCGAGGTCGAGGGCGCCTCGATGTCGCCTGCGGCCTGCAGCGTCATCGCGTACTTGTCGACGAGATAACGCTCGCCGTCGTGCAGCGCGGCAAACGGCACGTAACGCAGCGCACCATCCAGCCACAGCACCAGTCGTTTGACCCCGGCGCGTTGCGCCACCTCATCCACGGGGCGAGCGATCGTGGCGTACAGCGACTGAGACGCCGAGAGCATCTCTTCCCGCTTGCTCAGTCCGTCGAGGAACCGCCCGATGTCACGCTTGAGTTCGGTGATCGAAATCGGCACCTGAATCACTGCTTGCGATGACTGAGTAGCAACCAACACGCGCAGGCCGTTGTCGGTCATCAGAAAGTAGGCCAAGGCGGTGTCGGGGCCGAGCCGTTTGATCTCTTGTTGGAGTCGCTGCGTAGGCAGAGCACTCGGCGCTTGGCTCGCGGCTGCATCGCTGGTCTGTTTCGAAGCGCCTGGGCCGCTCTGCAAGAACTTGCGAATTCGATCGACCCTGGCTGCCTCATCGCCGCTCTTCTGCGCCAACAGTTGCTGCAAGCGCACGCGCTCGGTAACGCTGATGCGGCCCTGCTCGGCGAGCCGGCTCAACCGATCGATCTCGGCGCCGGTGGTGTCGTCGCTTTGCAACGCACCGACATATTGATTCCACAGCGCTTGCTCGTCGGCGCTCAACAGCGCCTTGCCTTCGTCGGAACCGAAGGCGGCATCACGCAGCACAAAGTCGTAGAGCTCCTCCGACTTCAAGAGCCGCAGCACTTCCAGACCTTCGTCGATTCGGCCGGCTTCCATCAGCCAGTCGGCAACAGCGCGGTAGACGTCGATCTTGTCGGCCAAGAACTGACGATCGAGCCGGCGATCCTCGTTCACGAAGTAACCACGTAGGCGCTCGATTTGTGAAATCGATTGCTTGCCGAACAACACAGCCAGCGCGCGCTCGTCGGCTTGGTGAAGCAGGAGTGCCAGGTGGAACTGGGCGCGCCACAGTGGGTCGGGCGTACCCAGTGTCGTGGCGGCCGCCAGCGCTTGGATCGCGCGCTCACGAGCTTCCGCGCGATCGCCACGATTCTCGGCCAAGCGGCTGAGGTGTGCGTAGACGTCATGGCGCAGTGCCGGTTCGAGCTCGCGCGATGACTCGACGCGGGCCGAGACGTCGTCGCAATGCGGCGCATTGGAAGGCGTGTGCTCCGCTTCGAGGCCGCACAGCTCGTTGATCACCCGCAGGATCGTTGGATGTGTGGCCGGCAGGCGCGCACTGAAAAGCGTCAACGCCTCCTCGAGCAAGGCGCGTTGCTGCTGGTCGCCGGTGCGCGCCGAAACGGCGGCCAGCGCCAGCAACACCAAGGCCCGTTCGGTCGAGAGCTTAGGGTCTTGCCCCGCGGTCTGAAGCGCCGCTTCGAGCGACTGCTTGGCGTCGGCGATCTCGCCCAGGCTCAACTGCAAACTTCCGTAACCGCGCTGGTGAGCGACGAGCGACCCGCGCTCGACGTCGCTCGCATGCTGCGTCGCGATTGCGCTCGCGCGCTCGTAGAGATGCAGCGCCGTTGCCAATTCGCCGAGGGCGCGATGCGCATCGGCCAGATTTTGCAGCACGCCAACCATCCGCGGCGCCTCGGGGCCAAGGGTTGCCTCGGCCAGCGTGAGCGCACGCTTGTCGAACTCGAGCGCTTCGCGCGGCCGGCCGCGTTCGTTGAGCAACCGCCCGAGATTCGTCAGCGCTGCCAACTGGTGTCGTTGTAACCCTCCCTCACCCGACTCCGAGAGTCGCACAGCCTCGCGGCGCGCCTTCTCGCTCTCCTCGAATTCGTCCAAGCGTTCGAGCACTTGACCGAGGATCGAGTAGGCGGTCACCAGTTGCGCGGCATCGTGAGACAGCGCCAACTCGATCCGCAACTGCTCCTCGGCATGCACGCGTGCGTTGGCAAAATCCTCTTCTCGCAGCGCCACGTTGGTGAACACGTTTTGAATCGCAGCCGCCGCGTCGCTGACCGTCTCGTTGTTCTCGACCAGAATCGCTTGGGCCCGATCGAGATAGCGGCGCGCGCCTGCGAAGTCGCGGAGCGCTGTGCGGGCTTGGGCCAACCCGACGAGTGCCTTTTGCAGCTCGATCTTTTTCTGACCCGGAACGATCTCGCGGATCCGCAGTGCGTTTTCCCAGGCGGTGTTGCACTCGGCCAGAAGCCCCTGGCGAAAATAGATCCAGGCGTACGCGGTGTAGATCTCGGCGATTTCAGGGGCATTCGGGCCCAAGCGCCGCTCGAGTATCGGGCGCGCGAACGCCAACAGCGGCATCGCCTCGGCAGTCTTGTCCATGTAGGCAATCAGCGGTGTGGCCAGCGAGCCGACCCACCACGCAATCTCGAGCGAGTCTTCCCCCTTCTCGCGCGCCACGCGAGGGATCGTCGCGCACATCAGCTTGACCGCTTGTGTCGGGTCGGTGTCCATCGCCTTCTCGACTTGTGTTCGCAGATCGGCGAGTGAGGTGGTGAGGTCGGCGGGGATCGGGTCGGTCTTGCAGATCTCGGGCAACTCGACAGCCTTGGCAGGCGGCGTTGCGACCAGCAGGCTCAGCGCTATGAACAGGGCGGCCGACGCGCGGCACCTGGTCATGGCGCGCCTTCGGATTCGATCTCGACTCGCAACACGCCGTCGGCTGGAATCGGGATGCGATACTTCTGCAGCACCGAGCGCACGTCGTCGGCAATCGGCTGCGGAATGTCGGCATCGATTCCCTGCCGCCCCAACAGCTCGTAGCCCGTGGCGGCGATACCGACGCGTCGCAGCTCGTCGATGATTTGGTATTTGAGCTGCAACGGATTCGTTGCACTCAAGCGCACGATCTCCGAAGGCCCACTTCTCACGACCTCAGGAGTTCGGGCATTTCTGAGCTGATATCCCGCGGTGATCGCGACGCAGACCAGCGCAGCCGCAGCGAGCAGGCTGAGTGCGTTGCGTCGCGGCGACCGGCGCACCATGCGTTGCGGCAACAGACCGGCAAACCGCGCGCGCTCGATGAGCTGATCTTCGCGTGCTCGATCGTGCTGAGCCGGCTCGTTGTCCGGTCTTTGCGCCGCGCGCGCCAACAAGCGTTGGCGCAACTGCTGCGCTTCGCTGCGGGCAACCGGGTCGTTGTCGGACGTCGCGCGCCCGGCAAGCAGATCGAACCAAGTCTGGTCGTCGCTGTCTGTCATGGCTGGTCTACCTCACACCAAAGGCCAGTTCGTACCATTCCGCCAGATGCACCCGCGCTCGTTTGCGGCATTGCGAGATGAACTCTCGCGTCGCACCCGGAGTGCGCCCCAACAACTCGGAGATCTGTTCGTTCGTCAGTCCGTCCTCGACGATCCAGGTCATGACGGCGGCATGCGCCGGGGCCGCCGTTTCGAACTGCTTCCAACAGCGTGCAAAACACTCGTCGAGTTGACGGCGCAGCGCCTCGTCCTCAGGTTGCGGTCTGGAGTGCGCTGCAAACTCCGCGATCTTCCGATCGACCTCCACGGTGACCGCGCCGTCATGCTCCATCGGCACCTCCACCTTTGGCTTGCGCAGTCGATCGAGGGCGTTGTGCCGCAGGATCGACTTGATCCACGGCAGCAACTCGGAATCCCCTTGGAACGTAGCGCAACGCTGCCAGACCTTGATGAAGGTCTCCTGCACGACATCGCGGGCCAAGTCGGCGTCGCGCATCGTTCGCAAGCAATCGCGCTGCAGGAGAGTGAAAAACGA
Source organism: Acidobacteriota bacterium (assembly GCA_046331425.1). Taxonomy (GTDB): domain Bacteria; phylum Acidobacteriota; class Polarisedimenticolia; order J045; family J045; genus JANNUT01. Next base: position 2,623 of record JAXLQU010000022.1, on the reverse strand, counting down.
GCGATCGAGCTCGCGCAACGCCTGCTCGATGGCGTCGCCCCCTTCGCGACAGGCGTTCATGAAAACATGCTTGTCCAAGCAGTCCCCGGGTGCCCCCCGAGCGATCGCCTGCTTCCGGCCGGGTGCGCGTCACAGCGTAGCAAACCTCCCACCGCCCCATGCAGGGGTTCGTCATCTATCTAGACGAGGGTGGACCGCAGGGTGTCAGGCCCCCTGGCTTCGGTCCCGGTCATCCCTTGGCATGGTCGACTCGCTGACTCACGCTCGGCCTGACGTTCTCCCGGCTCGCTCGTCTTTATCTCTGTTGGTCAATCCAGCGCAGGCATGGCGCGCCAGTGGCACCTCGATCGGTGTCAAGCGCGGACATCGTACGAAACACGGGGAGCCGTCATGAGAACAGATCGTCCTTCCAACCCGATCAGCACCTCCATCGTGAGTCTCCTCGTAGCCCTCGTCGGCTCGGCATTCGCCATCGCCGCGAGCTCACCGATCGGACTCACCGATCAGGCTCCGCAGGCGAGCCCATCGTTCGTCCCGGCACTCGAACGCACTGACGCAGTCGGTCATGCTCTCGAACAGGGAACGATCTTCGTGGTCACGACGGCAGGTGACGATGGTCCCGGTTCGCTGCGGCGCGCGATCGAGGCGGCCAACGCAACCCCGAATCGCGAGGGGAGCCGCGATCGGATCGTGTTTCAGATCGCAGGTCCCGGACCGCATTCGATCCGACTGACCTCTGCGCTTCCCCCGATCACCGAGTCGGTCGTGATCTATGGGTACTCTCAGCCCGGTTCAGCGCCAAACTCACGCGTCACCGGAAGCGACGCGATGGTCATGATCGAGTTGGACGGGACGCAATCCGATGGCGCGCACGGACTCATCATCAACAGTTCCGACAGCATCGTTCACGGCTTGGCGATTCATGGCTTTGCTGGAGACGGCATTCGTGTCATTGGCGGGGCTCGAAACTGGATCGCGGGAAACCTCATCGGTGCCTCATCGACACCTGGCGTAAGCGGTGGAAATGGCGGACATGGTGTGCTCGTTCTCGATTCGTTCGACAATCTCATCGGCGGCCTCGCCCCGGCGGCACGCAACGAGATCTGTGGAAGCGGAGCCTCGGGCGTGCTGGTTGCTGGCGATCGTTCGATCGGCAACACGATCGTCGGCAACAGCATTCACGCCAACCTCGCGGCCGGAATCGAGCTCGAGGGTCGCGCCGCACTCGATAGCGCCGATCGTGATACAGGACCCAACCTGCAACAGAATCGGCCGCTGTTGACCCGCGTTTATTGGCCCGAAGCAAGCGACGACGAGGCTCCCGGTGCACGGATCGAGGGGACGCTGGAGAGCGCACCGAGCACTCGCTATCGCTTGGAGTTCTTCGTCACGCGCGCCAGCGAGATGCCAGGCGATCGTGGCGATCGCAGCCCACTCGACCCACGCTCGCTCCCAGTTCAAGGCGAGAAGCTCCTCGTCGCCACCGATGTGGTGACCGCCAGCGATGGCACGGCACACTTCGTGGCGATCGTCCCCGATGGCGTGGAATCGCACGCGCTCGTCACCGCCACGGCGACCGACCCGCTCGGCAACACGTCGGAGTTTTCCGACCCGGTGTTGGCGCCAACCGTGATCAAGTCGTGGAACAACGCCGCTGGTGGCAATTGGAGCGTAGGCACGAACTGGACACCGAATGGTGTGCCCGCCACGACCGACGACGTGCAAATCACGTTGGCTGGAACGTACACCGTAACGTTGGATGTCAGTTCCACCGTCGCCTCGCTGACGCTGGGTGCTGCGACAGGGACACAGACGCTCTCGATTGCGGCGAATACCCTCACGCTGAGTGGCGCGAGTTCGGTGAGTAGCAACGGCGTCTTGGCTCAAAGCGGCGGAACGATCACTGGCGCCGGCACGTTGACTGTCAATGGCGCCTACAACTGGTCGGCTGGAACGTTGACCGGCGCAGGAACGACGACGATCAACGGAACCTTGACCCTCAGCGGTGGCGCGGTGAAGGACATCACGTCGTCTCGAACGCTCAACACAACTTCTACCGTTACCTGGTCGGGAACTGGGGCGGTCCGCATCGGCAGCGGTTCGGTGATCAACAACAGCGGTACATGGGACTGCCAGACCGATTCCAATATTCAGAACCCGTTCGGAGGCACGGCGACATTCAACAACTCCGGGACATTCAAAAAGTCCGCCGGCACAGGCACCTCGACGGTCTTCAACAGCCTCACCGCGTTCAACAACACCGGCAGCGTGCTGGCGCAGTCCGGGACGCTCAATCTGCTCGCGGCGGGAACGCACACCGGAGCGTTCAATGGGTCGGGCGGACAGGTTCAGTTCTCGACCAGCGTCCACAATCTGAATGCCGGCACGAGTTTCACCGGCAACATCGAACTCGTCTCGGGGGCACTCAGCGTCAATAGTCCACTGACCGTGGTGGCGTTCACCCAATCGGGCGGAACGCTGCAGGGCACCGCAACATTCACCACAACCGGCCTCTACACCTGGACCGCTGGAACGATGACGGCTGCCGGCATCACCAACGTCAACGGTGGCTTGGCGATGAACGGCGGGACGGTCGACATCACGGGTGGCCGAACGCTCAACA
>JAXLQU010000021.1:0-82443 GCA_046331425.1 Acidobacteriota bacterium | reverse complement strand
TTCGAGGAAGCCGGAGAGGCCGAGCTGTTGGTGTTGGTGGCCGACCCGTCTCATCCGATCGGTTTGGAGCAGCGCGATACGGCGCTTCGCGTGATCGACGAAACCGGCCTGGGCGATCTGCCGCGCGTGCTGGTCTACAACAAAGCCGACCGACTCTCGCCCGAACAGCAACGGTTCTTGATCGAGCGCGAGCCGGACGCGGTGATCGTTTCGGCTCACACCGGTTTCGGGCTGGATCGGTTGTCTGAGTTACTCGCTGATCGCCTGTTGGGGCGCGAGCTGTCAGGCACGATCTACATCCCGCTCGATCGCGGTGATCTTTTGGCCGAAGCGCATCGAATGGCGACCGTCGATGCGGTCGAGCCAGACGGTGGGTCGTTGCGTTTGCGCTTGCGTGCCTCGCGACAGGTCTTCAACGCGCTTCAGGCGCGGATGAAGCACGCATGAGTCGAAGAACGTTGGCGCTCGTTTTCGGTGGCCGCTCGCCCGAACACGACGTGTCGCTGGTTTCGGCTCGCGGCATCCATGAAAATCTCGACAAGTCGCGCTACGACGTGCACCTCGTCGGCGTGGCTCGCAGTGGTGAGCCTCGAATCGGCGGCGTGGAACTGTTCGACGGCGCAATGGATCAGGGGCAGGGGATACCGGTACGCTGGCCCAGTTTCCCCGGCGATCGTTGCCTGCGACGCACGGCTGATGGTCACGTCGTCAGCCCGCCGCTCGAGGTCGCCTTTCCCATCATCCACGGTGCAGGCGGCGAGGACGGCACGATACAAGGCCTATTTGCCCTGGCTGGTGTGCCCTGCGTCGGTGCTGGAGTGCTCGGTTCGTCGTTGGCGATGGACAAGGATCGATGCCGCAGGATGTTGCAGCAAGCAGGCATTCCGGTGGTCAGCGATCGAGTCTTCGAAGGGCCGCAGGCGCTCGATGCTGCGTGGGTTCTTCCACAGATACAGCCCTTGGGGTGGCCGCTGTTCGTCAAACCGGCGCGTGCAGGATCGAGCGTGGGAATCACCAAGATCTCCTCGCCCGCTGATCTCGCGGCGGCGCTGAGGGCCGCATACGAGATCGACACCAAAGTAATCGTCGAGCGCGCGATTCTTGGGGCGCGAGAGCTGGAAACGGCCGTGCTCGGTAACTTGGAGCCGCAAGCGTCGGTGGTGGGGGAGATCGTTCCGCACGGGGAGTTCTACGACTACAAGGCGAAGTACGTCGATCCTGAATCACGCCTGTTGATCCCGGCGCCGATCGACACCGCGTTGTCGGACCGCATTCGCACCTTCGCGACGCAAGCGTTCCGCGCTCTGGACCTGATGGGTTTGGCGCGCGTCGATTTTCTGCTGTCACGAACCACCGGCGAGTTGGTCCTCAACGAACCGAACACGTTGCCCGGCTTCACGCCGATCTCGATGTACCCCAAGCTGTGGGAGGCCAGCGGCGTGCCGTATCCGGAATTACTCGATCGATTGATCGAGCTGGCGTTGCAAGCAGCGTCGATGGGTGCGCTTCGATCGCCTGGCGAGCGTCGTCACTGAACGCTCGGTGGCAACATCCCCAGCGCGGCCATTCGTCGATAGAGCTTCTGGCGCGACCAACCCAAGCGACGCGCCGCATCGGCCTTCACACCGCCTGCCAAGAACAGCGCTTCACTCAACGCCTTGACTTCGAGATTGTGGGGTCGAGAGGTGACGTGGGGCTCGGGCAGTGGCAGGTCTTGCGGAAGGATGCGTGGGCCATTGGCCAACGCAGCCGCCTGACGCAACATGTTGTCGAGTTCGCGAACGTTGCCTCGAAATGAATGCTGGCCGAGGCGATGAAGCACGGCCGGTGCGAGCGAGGTCCCCGGGCCGATTCCGGAATCACGGGCGCGGGCCAATAGCGTAGCGGCCAGGTAGGGTATGTCGCCGAGGCGCTCGCGTAGCGGTGGCACATAGACGACGGCGCCCGCCAATCGGAAGTAAAGATCGCTGCGAAACTGTTCACGCTCGACGAGTCGCGGCAGGTCTCGATGCGTGGCGGCCACGACACGGATGTCGACTCGCACCGGGTCGCCCCCGAGTGGGCGAACCTCGCGTTCCTGCAACACACGCAGCAACTTGACCTGAATCGAACTCGGTAGCTCTCCGATTTCATCCAGAAACAACGTGCCGCGATGGGCCTCTACCACGCGACCTTTCCGGGGTGTTTCCGCCCCCGTGAACGCGCCGCGCCGAACGCCGAACATTTCGGCTTCCAGCAACGACTCGGGCAATGCGGCGCAACTCTCGGCGATCAGCGCGCCCGGTCGTTGTGAGGCGAGATGCAGTGCTCGCGTGAGCTCTTCCTTGCCGCAGCCGGTCTCACCCAACAACAACACGGAGAGCGGCGTACCGGCGACGCGCCGCAACAAGCGCAGTGGGCGTTCCAACGACGGTGAACTGCACAAGAGCGTCAACCACGGGTCGCGCTCTTGCGCAAGACGCATTGGGCCGTCTTCGAGCGCTTCGCGCAACGATTGGGCCAACGGTAGTGCGCGTCGCGCATTGGCCTGCACCACCAGCGCGAGCGGGAACGGCCGCCGCAACGCCAGCGCCGTAAGGATTTGTCCACGCCGCCCGGATCGCACGGCGCCGTCGGTAATGAGTGCAAGTTCGCCGACGCGTCGCACCAGGCTGCTGCAGGCCGCGGCACCCGGAGTGCTCAGCGAAGAGGTTCCGAGCAGAATCCAGGCCGAGGCCCGCTGTCGCTGCTGCCAGTCTGTGAGCACGATTCGCAGCGAGTCGAGCGCATCGGCGGGCCTATCTACTACACTGGTCGCGGTCATCGTTCCTCCTGCGCTACGGCACAGCGAGGCTACCGCCACGACCGTCATCACCCTAGTGGTGCGAGGCGCACATGTCCCTACGACGCAATCGGGTGTTTTGCATTCGGTCGGTAATGCTCCTGGTGGCGGCGTGGTGCAGTTGGGGGCTCGGGAGCTTCGCTGATGACCTCGTTGTGCTGCGTGACGGCAGCGAACTGCACGGTCGGTTGATCGCTGTGACTCTCGATCATGCATCGCTGGAAGTTGCAGGCGGCGGTCGCCAGTTGATCCCACGCCGCAACGTGGCGCGGATCGAGTTCGGCGAAACGGTGGCCCCCGTCGTACGCGCCCGCGTACGCGTCGCAGAAGCCGATGATGAGGTGCAGCTATATCTGGATGGCACCCCGCTGGGGACCCCGGCGGAGTTGCGCGCCGGCTGGATCGACTTGTCGGCGAAACTCAAGCAGGGGGCGAATCAACTCACCGCCGAGGTGATCAACAACGGCGGGCAGTGGGCCTATCGCTGGGTGGTCGAAGCGGGCGGTGACTCCAAGGCGCTCTCGTGTGGACTGCCGGGTCGTAGTGGCTGCAAGCGCGCCGGCACCACCGGTTTCGAACGGGGCACGTTCCCTGCAGGAAAGGTCTGGGTTTACTACCAACAAGAGACCGGCGAGTTGAAGCTCACCGTCGAGCCGTGAGCGCTCGGCAAATCAGGTAGTCGTGGCCTAGCCGACTCGGCGTGACCCATAATCCACGGCATGTCTTCCTACTATCGAGGTCCCTCCAGCGGCGGCGGCATGACGATCCAAGTCCCACCTATCACGCCGATGCTGCGCCTGATCATGTGGACTCTGGTGGTTTGCTTTGCGCTTCAGTCATTCAGCGAACTGCTGTTCGAGTACCAAACACCGACCACCTGGCTGCAGTTGTCTCGCGTCGGCGTTACCGAACACCTCGCACTCTGGCAGCTGGTCACCTACGCGTTGTTGCACGGCGGCATCTGGCATCTGTTGATGAATCTGCTCGGGCTGTGGATGTTCGGTGGCGATGTTGAACGCGTTCTCGGTTCGCGGGGTTTCGTCCGTTACCTCGTGATCTGCATCGTGGGTGGCGGTGTGGCGTATCTCGCCACAGCGATGTTGACCGGATCGAATTCACCTGTGATTGGTGCATCGGCCGGAGTGCTGGGTGTCTTGGTGGCCTTTGCCGTCTTTTTCCCGGAACGCGAGTTGTTCTTGTTCCCGCTCCCGTTTCCGATCAAGGCTCGAACACTGGCGCTGATCTATGGCGCCATCGATCTGTACAACGCCATGGCCTCCAACCTGGGCCACTCAGCGGCGACGACGTCTGGCGGAGGAGTCGTGGCCTTCACGGCCCACCTGGGAGGGATGCTCGTCGGCTTCCTTTATCTGGTCATTTTCGTCCGGGGCGGCGGGATCGGCTGGCGGAACCCATTCAAGAAAAGCCGTCCGTTCCGCGTGATTCAGGGGCGCCGCAACGATCCGTTCGACATTCACTGAGAAATCTTGGTGATCTCGAACAGGTGCGGAGACAGACGGAATCGTTATTGCTGACCGAGGTTGACGGAAGCGCGGTCTTGAGGAGATATTCTCGACCGCATTGGGGATGTGCGTTGTTCGAGCAGCAAAGACAGTTTTGAACGATCTGCATCTGTTCGGACTGTTTCGCTGTCAGAACGGCGACAACACAATCGGAGCGACGGGTTCGGGGAGCCGTCGGCCGTGCGCAGATGGGCCGCCACGCCATGGCGGCCAGGTGGGCTATCACGGTGGGTGTGCGCAAGAGCCGTACCACGCAGAAGTCCCCGAAGGTCGCCGTGTCGGCGAAAGCGTCAACTCGGCCTCGCGGTTCGGAAGCCAGCGGTTCTGACCGCTCGCTCTTGAGTCGCTATTTCTCGGAGATCCGCGCCTACCCGCTGCTTACGAAAGAGCAAGAGCAACGGCTGGCGCATCGAGTTCGAAAAGGGGACCCGGAGGCTTTCGAGAACCTCGTGGCCTCCAACCTCTCGTTCGTCGTGAAGGTTGCGAGCGAATATCGCAACCTGGGACTATCGCTCGAAGATCTGCTCAATGAAGGCAACCTCGGATTGATCGAAGCGGCGCGTCGCTACGATCCATCCAAAGGAACCAAGTTCATTACGTATGCCATTTGGTGGATTCGAAAGTCGATCCTGAAGGCACTCGCCGAGCAAGTGAACTTGGTGCGTGTCCCCACCTATCAAATGAAGAAGGTCCGCGAGCTGCGAGAAACCGAACAGGTGCTGCGCAAGGAGTTGGGTCGTAGCCCGGAGCGCAGCGAGATCAGCGACCGGCTCGACGTCTCGCTCAAGAAAGTCGACCAGACGCTACAGGTCAGAGGCCGTGAGGTGTCGATCGACGATACCGTCGGCAAAGAGAAGAAGACGCCGGTCAGTGAGTTTCTCGTCGATCCCGACTTCGAAAGCGCCGAAGACAATCTGCTCAAGCGCGAAGGGACCTCGCTCGTCACCGACGCCCTCGATGTACTCTCCGATCAAGAGCGCATCGTGATCAAGCACCGCTTCGGCTTGGAGGGGTGCGCGATCCTTACGCTCAAAGAGATCGGCGACAAGATGGGCGTCAGCCGCGAGCGGGTTCGGCAGATCGAGACACAGGCCAAGCTGCGCCTCAAGCGAATGTTCAACCGGCCCCGCGGCAATCGCACGCCAACCAAAAAGGGGTACGCGGTGCGCAGCGCGCGAGGGCGCGGCCCACTCGACTAAGTTGGGGCGCCGCCTCTGTTGCTGAACCGAAGACTCCGGCCGCTCCTGTAGAATCCACGGCCCGGAGCTCCCTGTTGAAGCGAACGTCGACTCGAGGCCGTGATTTGTTCGTTCCGCCCCCGCCGCCCCCGCCGGGGACGCCGCTGGAATTGCTCCGGACCTGGGCCCAGAGCACGTTGCCCTCGGCAGACCTGTCGATGTTGCTCCCGGTCGAGAGCCGCGAACTCGAGCCTGTCGCCGTGCGGCGCAGCGGCGGAGTCTGGTCACCACTGTCATTGCCTCCGTTGCCGCTTCCGGCCGCACCGAGAGCGTCGCGTTGCAACGATCTTGCGCACGAACGACACGACGCCCTGGGCGACCTCTTGTTCTCGCTCGGCTATCAGCATGTCGTGGTCGTGCCTTTGATCCCCTCACGACTCGGGGCGCTGTTGCTGGCGCGGGCCGAGGCTCGCTATCGCGAGGACGAAGTCGCCGATGAAATTCGCCGCGCTCGTTCCTTGGGACGAAGTTTGGCGACGCTCGCGCGGCCCGGCGATCTGCTGGTGCGAGCAGAGAACGAGCACCATGAACTAGGCGCCCTGTTTGCGCTGATGAAGGATCTGACACGCGCAGAGAGCGCTACGGCGGTGGCCGAGGTCGCGGCCGACACGCTGCAGCGGTTGCTGCGGCCGGATGCACTCGCGATCGTCGCCACACTGCGCGCGGCGGACCGCCCAACAGTCCATGCCCGGCCGAACGGCGAACTCGCCCAGGAGGCGGCGGCACGAGCCATCGGATCGATCGCCGCTGGGGCTGGCTCGGTCAGCACGACTTGGGTGCATGTGCCGCTCGCGATGCCTTCCGGTGGAATGGCGTTGGGTTGGAACGGACGTGTTCCCGAAAACGCGCCACGCGTGACGGCTGCCGCCGCAGCGTTGTTGACGCTCGCTTTCGGTCGCGTGCTCGCGCAGCGTCAACGAGAAGAGGATCGTCTCGGCGCAGTTGTCGACGGACTGCCGATGGGAGCGATCTTGTTGAGCGCCGATCGGTCGATTCGGCTTGCCAATCCAGCAGCCGCCCGTCTGTTCGAGTTCGATTCGACACCATTGATCGCGGGAGGACGACTGGAGCGATTCGGCGGTACCGACGTGTCGAGCCAGATCGACTCCGCTGCTCGCGGCGATGCGTCGAGCCTCGACCTGTATCTCGCGGCGGACGGCGGCCGACATCTGACGTTGAGATTCGTTCCGACCCAAGGCCCGGCAGGCAGCATCGATGTGTTGATGATCATCGAAGATGTAACGCAGTCCAAACGCCGCGCCGATCAATTGGCGCGCGCCGAGAAGCTCTCGGCCCTCGGCACGCTGATCAGCGGCGTCGTTCACGAGGTCAACAATCCGCTGGCCACGGTCTTGGGATACGGGCAGATGCTTCAGGCGACGCCGGATGCCGCTAGGCGCGACGAGTGGATCGGCACACTCACGGCCGAGGCGCAGCGAGCGCAGCGAATCATCGGGAACCTTCTGAGTTTCGCCCGCACCCAAGAGCCGACGCGTAGCTTGGTTTCACCGGTAGCGATCGCCGAGAAGGCGATGGAACTCGCGGCCTACGGCTTTCGAGTTGCGCGGATCGAAGCGTCACTCGAGGCCGATCCCGACACACCAGCGATCGACGCTGACGGCGATGCGATCCTGCGACTGCTGTTGAACCTTCTGACCAACGCCATGCACGCGTTGGAGACGGTCGACCACGCTCGGCGGGTGAGTGTGCGACTAACTCCCTCGCCTGCCGGTGGCGTGACGCTGACGGTTACCGACAATGGCCCCGGAATGCTCCCCGAGGTGCAGAACAAAATCTTCGATCCGTTCTTCACCACGAAGGAAGATGGACGAGGCACAGGTCTGGGGCTCGCGCTTGCCTTACAGACAATGACCGAGCACGGTGGCGAGATTGCCGTCGAGAGTGCGCCTGGCTTGGGTGCGAGTTTTGTACTGACGTTCCCGCCCCATTCGCTCACTGATTCGCCCACCCGTTGCTGAGCGATCCGATGTCGACACCCCGATCGGTGGTGATCGGCACCGCCGGCCACATCGACCATGGCAAGTCATCGCTGGTGCGAGCCTTGACCGGGACCGATCCTGATCGATTGCCAGAGGAGCAACGCCGGGGGATCACCATCGACCTGGGGTTTGCGCACTACGAATACGAATCGACGACGGTCTGGTTTGTCGATGTTCCCGGTCACGAGCGATTCGTGCACAACATGCTGGCCGGTGCGACTGGAATCGATGCGGTGATGCTTGTCGTCGCCGCGGACGAAGGGGTAATGCCGCAAACGCGGGAGCACCTGGCGATCACCCAATTGCTGCGGGTACCGCTCGGCGTGGTGGCGCTGACACGCACCGATCTCGTCGACTCGGCGATGGTGGAGCTGGCTGCCGAGGACGTGCGCTCGCTGCTTGCTGAGTGGGGCTGCAGCGCGGTACCGATCCTCCCTGTCAGTGCCGTGACGGGTGAAGGTCTGATGCCGCTCCGTTCAGCACTCGCCGCGCAGTCGTTGACGAACGCCGCTGAGCAGCCCGGGCCGTGGCCACGATTGCCGATCGATCGCGTGTTTTCCGTAAAGGGGTTTGGTACGGTGGCGACCGGCACGCTGCAGGGTGGCGCGTTGCGGGTTGGAATGATGTTGCGTGCGGTGCCGAACGGGCCGGTGGCGCGCATTCGTGGCCTGCAAGTGCATGGCGACGCCGTGGAGGAGACGTTCACCCACGCGCGTGTCGCCGTCAACTTGCAGGGGGTGGAGCGAGAACAACTGGTGCGCGGGATGGTACTGGTACCGCCCGATCATGACGTGGTTCTTACGTCGTTCGAAGCGGTGCTCGAGGTTTGGAAGGAATCGAGTATCGCGCTGGAAGATGCGACACGAGTTCGCGTTCATCACGGCACCGCCGAGGTGATGGGTCGCCTATGGGTTGGCCGCCAACCGCTTGCACCTGGTCAGAAGCGCGGAGTGCAGATTCGGCTGGAGTCCCCACTGGCTGCATTACCGGGTGATCGGTTCGTGCTGCGGCGCTACAGCCCGGTCGAAACGCTTGCAGGCGGCGAAATCGTCAGGCTCGATCCCCCGCGTTGGAAGCGGACCGATCAAGAAGCACCGCATCGAACCATGGCGTTGGCCGGCGCCACACGTGAACAGCGACTCGCGGCGGCGATGTCCGCGGCGGGCGCGCGCGGAGTGCGACTGAGCGATGCAGCCTCGACGCTCGCCATGACACTCGATCAAGCACGGGCTGCGTCAGTACAGGTTCCCAAAAGTAGTCTTCTGGGGGGTGAGTTGCTGATCTCGCGCGAGGCGCGGCTGCAACTCGAGGAGAAACTCGAGCAGTTTCTGAAGAGATTCCATCGCGATCGTCCACTGGACGATGGCTGCGCCCCCGATCTACTGCGACAGTCACTCGTGCCGCACTGGCCGGCTGAATCGTTTCGCGACTGGCTCGACCAGTTGCAGCAGTCGGAGCAGGTGAAGGCGTCGCGTGAGGCGGTGCGACTCCCTCGACATCAGCCATTGACCGGCGATGCCGCTGCGGCGGTCGACCGAATTGCGGCCGTGCTCGCGGCGGCTGGTTTGGATGCCCCTACCGAGGAGGAACTCGGTGTCCGGGCGGAACTCGGCCCGCGCGCGTCGGAGATCATCGGGTTTGCCGTACGCAAAGGGGTGGCCGTGCGGTTGCCGCAACGCCTGGTGATCGGGTCGTCCGATTGGCGCCACGTGGTATCGCGCCTGCGTGAAGAGGCGGCCGCTGGTCGGGTTACGCTGGACGTGTCGGCTTTCAAGGAGATATTCGGATTGACACGCCGGGTGGCGATCCCGCTATTGGAACGACTGGACGACCAAGGCATCACACAGCGGGTAGGGAATCAGCGTCGAATCCGCCTCGCCCCGATAGAAATGGACGGCGGGCCGGATCGGTGAATAATGGGGCCGGCATATCGCAAGGCGACACTGGAGACACACGATGAACATTCCTGTGGCAGGACTCGGGGGTCTAGGGTTACCCGAGATGTTGATTTTGCTGTTGATCGTGGTGGTGCTGTTTGGCGCGCGAAAACTTCCTGAGTTGGGCAAGGGGTTGGGCGAGGGAATCAAGTCGTTCAAGGACGCCATGAAAAGCGGCAATGACACGCCGTCGCAACCAGGATCCGGCGACAAGGGCAGCGGGTCCGTCTAAGCAACCGAACGCCAGCACTGAATGTTCGGCTCCCTCGATCCCGACTCCGAGTCGCCGCATCCTTCTGCCGGGGCGAGTCTTGACTCGTTCGACGTCGTCGATCCCGTATCCAGTTCCGACTATGTAGCGCGCTTCGACAGCGACGTTGCCGGACTCAGCCCGCGGCGCAGTTCGTCAACCGCAATGCTGCGCGCGGCCCGTGCGGCCCGCGTGGTCTTGCTCGGCGAGTATCACGCTCTCGATAGTGCGTGTCGCACCGCGAGTTGGTTGATCGAGCAACTCGCCGGCTCACGGCGCAAGCTGTTACTCGGAATGGAAATGGTTCACGCACGTGATCAGCGTGCGCTGGACGACCACCAGCGAGGAGTCGGTGGTGCCGCACTGCTGCAGCGGCGCATGCGATATCACCAGGAGTGGGGCTACTCGTGGGCCGGCCCTCAGCGGCTGCTACGCACCGCGTCCAGATCGAATGTCCCGGTCTTCGGTCTCGACATGCCGCCGCGTGGTGGTGTCGAGGACCTGACGCTTCGCGATGAGGCGGCCGTCGAACGGCTCGTCTATCGACTCGCACAGATCGGCCCCGAGTCGCTGGCGATCGTTGTCTTCGGAGAGGCACATCTGGCGCCCACGCATCTACCAGCTCTGTTGATCGAGCAGTTGGGAGACCGCGCCACCGTATTGCGCGTACTCCATGATGTTGCGCATCCTGCTGCGCCGGCGGGCGCACTCTACCGATCAGGAGACACATTCCTCGTGCAGCATCGGCCGGCCGCCGCCCGCGAGCGAGCCTTGGCCCGCATCTATCGGAGCTGGGCCGCCGATACGCCTGAGTGTGGTGAACTCGATCTGGAGGCGATCTTCCACGGGTTGCTGACGCATGCCTGCGGCGTGCTCGAGATCGATCCACGTCGTGAGCGTGTCAGGCTGGGTGTGAGGCTCGTCGATCTGTTTCCCGAGGTTGTCGTACCTAGCAGCGATTCTCGACGGTGGGGCGTGCTGATGAATCGAAGCACGATCGCGCGGCGCGGGGGGCGGCTCATCGAGATCAACAGATCGGTCGGCACCTGGAACTGGCTGCCCGCAGCCAACGCCGTGATGGTGACTCAGCCTGGAATCCGCGCGGCAGCGGTCGAGGCCGGGCGATTCATTGCCGCGCATTTGCGAGGAGAGTTGAGTGAAACCGATGTCGAGGCGGGAGCCCCAGGGACCCGAATCGTCGACTACAGCATTGCCACCGCGATCGCGGCTTGGTTCGATTCGGGCCTCACACGGCTCGGCTCATCGGCGCTCTCCGATCCGTGGCTGCCCCGCCACGAGGCCTCGGCCCGGATCAAGCGCTGCGAACTCGCTGTGCATCGGGCACTGATGAGAGGACAACAAATCGATGCAGCGCTCTCGAGAACACCGCTCGACGATCATGCGCCGGTCGAACGTCTGTTGGGATACCGCTACGGAATAGCGTTGGCGCGGCAACGATCCAGCGGGAACATCCCGCCATCGGCGTTGATCGGCCTCGCCCGTCGGCCGCTGAAAACGACGGCCCAGGCGGCGCTCGTCTTGGAGTCGTTGCTTTCGCAGACGCGGGTTCGATCCAAGCGATAGGCGATCTTCATCCGAGGAAAAAAGGGCGAAGACCGCGATCCGGGTGGGAAAGGGACCGGGGAATCTCGGATCGCAGTCCTCGCCAACGGGACGGGAACGACGAATCGCGCGGCTTGCGTGGAGGGAGGCGGCGCAACCCATCGCTTGTACTCTTGCCCATCCCCAAGCAGGGCTTGTGCCATCAACGCGCAACCGGGGCTGCTAGAGGTCAAGCGTCGACCAGTCAGCGACTTAGGCTCCAGATCGCGATGCCATCGCCGAATCGCCTGCGTCTCAGGCTGAGACGGATCAAGAGTCCGGGGACAGTGCTGCAGGTCCGCGGCCGGTCTCCTCGAGGTTGTACTGACGAATCTTGCGGAAGATCGTGGCGCGACCGACGCCCAACATCTTTGCAGCCCGCTCCCGATTACCGCGGCAGAACTCCAGCGCACGCCGAATCGCATCGCGTTCTACAGCTTCCAGGTTGGCCAGCGTCGGTGCCGCCGCCTGCCCGCCGAACTGCGCCGAGAGTTCGGGATCGAGCGCCAACGCTTCCAAACCGATCGCGCTCTTGGTGGCTCGCAGCGCCAGGCGTGTGAGGACGTTCTCGTACTCTCGAACATTGCCGGGCCAACTCCAACGCGAGAACAGTTCGAGCAGATCGTGTTGCAGGGTCAAGACGCCGAATTGCGGGGTCAACCGCTCCAAGATCTGCGTCGCCAACAGCGGCAGATCTTCGAGACGCTCGCGCAGCGGTGGCATCGTCAAATGCAACACATCGACGCGATACAACAGATCGTGGCGGAAGCGTCCAGCGCGGACCTCCGCTTGGAGGTCGACCTGCGAGGCTGAGACCAAGCGAAACTCGGCCGGTACACTCTGGTGTGAGCCTAGCGGCCGCACGCATCGTTCTTCCAAGACTCGCAGCAACTTGGCCTGCACGCCCAACGGAAGTTCTGCGACTTCATCGAGGAACAAAGTGCCTTCATGCGCTTCGGCGAGGAGACCTCGTCGTGCGCGATCGGCGCCGGTGAAGGCTCCCTTCTCGTGCCCAAACAGAGTCGCCTCGAGAATCGTCGGAGGCAATGAAGCGGCGCCGACGACGATGAACGGACCGTCAGGAGTTGGACCGAGACGATGCAATTGCCGAGCTGCAAGTTCCTTCCCGGTTCCCGACTCCCCGCGGATCAACACCGGCAGTCCGCTGGGTGCCAACGACTCTATCAGCGCCATCGTGCGATGCATCGAGGCCGAGCGACCTGCCAATCCACCCAGTCGATCGCGTGTCCCCAATTCAGCACGCAGTTGCTCATTCTCGATCATCAAACGACGGAACAAACGTGCATTCTCCAAAGCCAATGCCGCGTGATTAGCCAGCGCTTCGGCGAACGCCAAGTCGGCTTGCGAAAAACGAACCCGTGGATTGCAGGTGTCCACATATAGCGCCCCTACCACGCGCGACTTGAGGCTCAACGGAACACACAGCACCGCGCGAATCGAAAACATCGCGACCGATTGCACGCTCTTGAACCGCGGATCGTTGGCGGGATCGACGGCCAGCACCGTTTCACCGCCGCGAGCCCGCGCCACGATGCTGCGCGACAGTGCCAGCGCGTCATGCGCGGTTTGCTCCTCGACCTGCCGGCTTTGTACCAGTCGCAGGTCTCCCTGTTCGCCGACCAGGATCACCGCGCCGCGTTCGGCGCCGATTGCTTCCAGCGCGCGATCGAGCAGTGCGCCGATCACCGCTTGAGGTTCTCGCAGGCTGTTCAGGTCCGCCACGATCTCGTAGAGCGCATCGAGTCGCTTCCGGTCGGCCACTGACGTCGCGGCCGAGTCGAGCTGCGGCGCGCGATCGGGTCGCGACATGAAACTCCCCGACCAGGCGCTCCCTGCCACGCGCGCTGCCGCATCGCGCAGTCGCGAGCGGCGGGCGGCCGCGGCGCGCGACGCCTCGGGTTCATCGTGCTCGCTGCGCGCCGCATCTTCCTCGGCGGCATGTGCCAGCAGCGCAGCGTCCAGATCTCCGATCCGATCGGCGAGCGCCCGCGCCCGCTCCGCGGTGCGTCGCGCTTGGGCCGGGCGCGTCTTTGAAAACGACCACGCTAGCAATGCCAAAGCGGGTGCTGCCAACTCGGGCGGTGTGCTGTGCGCTTCAAAGTGGTCGGCCACTGGCTCGAGCGCACGCGCCACGAGTTCGCGATCGCGGTTGGTCCAGGCTGCCCACGCATGCGCCAGCGCAGCGATCGGAACCAAGTGATCGATACCGGCGGCAGAAGTCTGGCTTTCTTTTGCTGCAGCCGAAGCCGCTTGCGGGTCTCCTTCGACAGCTGCCAATTGCGCCAGGAGGGTATTCCCCTCGCACCGCTCGCTTTCGGTGGCGTTGGCAGCATCGATCACGCGTCGCGCCGCGCCGCGCGCGCGCGGCAGGTCACCGAGTAACAAGCACAGCCGCGCCCAGCGCAGCAGCGCGGTCGCCAACCAGCCGCTGTGTCCATGAATCTCGCGCCATCGAACCGAACTCTCGGCCTCCGCAGCGGCACGCGGCCAATCGGCAGACGCTTGTGCCGCCTGAGAGGCGAGCGACGACAACAGCGCCAAACCGTCCGCGTCCCCACGCGCCAGCAACAACCGTCTCGTCTCGGGGACGAGGTCGAGTGTTTCGCGGATCCGGCCGCCACGCAGTGCGGCCTGCAATCGTGCCAAGCGAACGATCGCCGAGAGCTGAACGTCGCTGCCTGCATCGGCAGCCCGCTCCGCCAACCGAAACGCCTCTTCGGCTTCGCCCAACCGATCGAGCAGAACCAGGCAACGACCACGCGCCGCGTGTGCGCGCCGCCACACCGGGTCGGTCATCAGCACGCTGGCGGCAGCTCGCTCGCATCGTTCCAATGCGTCGGGATACGTGCCACGCCGCGCCGCGAGAATCGCCTGCTCCAACCACGCGGCGGCGCGTGTTCGTTCGCGAGTTGCCAACGCCAACGCTCGCGCGGCAGCCTGCGATGCCTCCGCCGTGCGCCCTGCGTCGCCGAGCGCGCGCGACAGTCGCGCGAATAGTTGCGCGGCGCGGTCGGGAGAATGGGCTGCGAGCCAGCTCTCCGCTGCGGCCATGAGAGGACTGCAAGCCGCATCGGCGCGCCCCAAGGCCAGCGCAATTTCTCCGGATGCCTCTTCGAGCCAAGCGCGGTCGTGCACCGTTTCGGGAGGCGCTGCCGCCGCGAGGATCGTGCCGGCGATGTCGGGTCGGCCGAACTGAACAGCACGGCAAACAGCGCGTCGCGTCAATCGTGCGGCCAGCGATCGCTTTCCTGCGCTGGAGGCGTGTCGTGCGAGCTGTGAGAGCCACACCGGCCGATCGTCGTTGCTGATTGGTGCGCGTCGCGCCAACAGTTGCAGCAATCGCGAGTGCAACGGTGTCAACTCGGGCGGATCGATCGCCACGCCGCGAGCGTCTTGAAAACGCAGCGCCACCTCGCCACTGGGTCGCCGGATCGTGATTTCTTTGGCGCGTAACGCCCGCAGGGCGGTGGCCGCGTGCTCGAGTGACAACTCCGCGGCGGCCGCCAAGTCGGTCAACGATAGCGGTTCGCCTGCTGCGTACAGCGTTGCCCAGATGACGCGGTCGACACCCGCCAAAGAAACTACCGGCGTTTCCGATTCGGGTGTGTCGGTCAAGACAGCGGGCAGTGCACGTCGCGCCAACTCGGTAAGATCCCAACCGCCCAACCCACGATTGACTGCCAAACCGGTTCGCACCGCTTCACCCAACAGCGCCACGACGTGACCTGGCTTCCCATCGCTGACGCGCGCGAGGCGTCGCGCGATTTCCAAGGGAACCTGAGGTCCGGGGAGAAGCGCGCGCGTCAGTTCGGCCACCTGTTCCAAAGTCAGCGCCGGGATTTCGATCGCGCTCCAACCCGCAGAGGCGGAGCCTCCGCCCGCGACAACCACCAAATCACCGGCCCCGTGTGCGATTTTTGCAGCGGCGATCAACTCTTCTCGCTGTTCAGGTGCTAGCAGATCCGCGTCGTCGATCAGCACCGATGTCGGCCCGGACTCCGCCAACGCAGCCAAGCTGGCGGCAACCGATGCGCGGCCTCCGATCAGCGCTGAAGAAAGGTGAAGCGTCGAGTTGGCATCGACCGCAATCACGCGCCGCCCGGCAATTCGCGCCCGTCGAGCAGCTTCTTGCAGCAGGCGCGTGCGCCCCGATCCACGGGGTCCACACAGCCACAGCAACCGCGCCGATGTCGCGCCCTCCCAAACGTCACGCATCGCTTCGAGCACGTCACCACGCGCGATCAACGGCAGCGCTCTGGCCCGCGATGATGGATCGCTGTACGCGGCATCAGGCAGCGCCGCTCCCAGTGCGCTCAGTTGCGCCGCGAGCACAAGCGCCGATTCCGGGCGTTCGCCTGGTTGCGGCGAAAGAAGTGATCGCAACAGCTTGTGAACGCCACCGGGAAGTGTGCCTTCCGCGGGAAACACGGCGCGCCGATCGAGTGTTGCCAATCGACTCGCCAATCGGCCGCCAAACGGATAGCGCCCGAGCAACCAGAAGTAGACGGTGGCGCCCAGGCTGAACAGGTCGGCTGCCGGGCCGGCCGGATCGCCGCGCAAGACTTCCGGCGCCGCCGTCGCGGCGGTGCCACCGCCGCGCCCTCCCGGCACGCGCGCCAAGCCGAAGTCGATCAGTCGGGGTCGATCGCCTGTGGCGATCAGAATGTTGTCTGGTTTGAGGTCGCCATGGATCAAGTTCTGTCCGTGCAGAAAGACGAGCGTCTCGGCGACCCCAGCCGTCCAGGCAAGCACTCGCTCTACCGATGCGCTCGGTGCCGCGAGCGTCGAAGGCACACCTTCGATCGCTTCGAACAAAAGACATGGCCCGCCATCTTTGGAATCCAAGACCAGATCGAGCGCGCGCGCGATACCGGGATGATCGAGCGGTGCGACGGCGGCGAATTCATGCGTGAGCTGATCCCTGGAATCGCTGTCGTTGGAGAGCGGCCGTTTCAACACCACACTGCGTCCAGAGGTGTTGTCGCGCGCGAGCAGTACCTCAGCGAACCCGCCGCTTCCAAGCGGGCGAATCGTCGTGAAGCGATCGCTCCCGGTGGAACGAGTCACCGCCGGTAGCCTCCTTCGCGTCCTTTGCCCGGTGTGATGTTAGCAAATTGGCTCCCCGCGCCGGGAGTAGATCGTCACGATCGTCCGGAAAACGAATCCGTTGCGCGGCTCACGGTGAACGCTGCGTCACAGGCCGGACGCCGTCGCACATCGTCGGCCTGAATCTGATCCGCGATGAAGAGGACAGCACGAGGGTGCTGAGTGTGGAGCGAATCAAGGGATTGCTGGGAGATCCAGGTGATGGGGGTCGAAAAAAAGGGCAGCTCAGCGAGCTGCCCTATCGCGTTCGATTGGGAGTTTGCTACAGGCGCGGCCAAGGACCTGACGCGTCGTCACCCCCGGACGCGTACGGCTGCGGCGGGAGAATCGTGGAGTCGGGTGTGGGAGCGCTACCGCCGGCTGTCGGCGGCGGGCTCGTTGCGGCCTGCATCGATTGCCAAAGCCACGAGAACGCCAAGCTGAAGTTCTGCACAATTTGCCCCGCCGTCGGCTCTCCTATGACGAGCAGTGGGGCACTCTCGTGATTCGTCACGACAGTCTGCGGAGAAACGTCGTTCGTGATCGCGAGTGCGGACGGTGTGGCGGCGAGGGTCAGAAGCACAGCGCCGGCCGCAATCCAGTGTTTCACGCGGTGTTGGGCCATATCGTTCCTATCCTCCTGCGATGGAACGTTGGGCCCGCGTCTCGTTCGGTCAATCTCGAAGAGACGAACCTGGAACTGCACTTTGGCCAGTCACTCGACACCACTGTCCGAAAACGCGTCAGCGCAAACCTGGCCAGCGCGGCCGTATTCGACCAACACGGTATTGGGTGGGCGAGTGCGGACGGACCTATACTCTGCCTCCCGATTGACTGACCGGAGATCCGCGTGACCAAGCGTGACACTCGAGTGCTCGTTTTTTTCTCACTCTTTCTCGCGTCGACCGCTCTTGCTCAGACCCCACCTCCTGCGATCCTTCCTGTCGATCAACTGCGCCCCGGGATGATCGCAACCGCGAGCACCGTCCTTGTCGGAAACGACGTGCTTGCCGATCGAAGATCGAGATTCTCGACGTATTACCCGACGGTATCGGCCCTCGCGTTCCGATGATCCTGGAGTCGACTGCGTGGCCGTGACGGAGAGTGGAACGGTGTCGCCATAAGGAATGTCCGGAAGTCCGGTGACGATCGACGGCAAGTTGGTGGGAGCGCTGTCGTACTCGGTTGGACAATTCCCCGAGCCGGTCTGCGGGATCACCCCGATGAAGCGATGCTCGCGATGCAGGACTATCCCGGCGGGGCACTTCCTTGGCGCGAATCAAAATCGAGCGACACGTCGCTCGCACCACTCCCGATGACACTTTCATTTCAGGGTTTTTCTCCATCGACAGTGAGGCAGCTACCGGTGGCATTGCAGGCACTCGGCGTCACGCAGCCGGTCACCGCTGCACTCGCGGCATCGGGCGATCTGCCGCACGACCCCAACCGCCTGGCGCCCGGGCGAGCGGTCGCCGCACTGCTGACATGGGGAGATACCAAGATCGGGGCAACCGGGACCGTTACCTACAACGACGGCCAGCGGATCTTGGCGTTCGGTCACCCCTTCATGGCGTCGGGACGCGCATCGGTTCCGCTCGCGCCGGCCGAAATCATCTGGACGCTTCCATCGCTCAGCAACCCGTTCAAGATCGCGCGCATCGGCGAACCGATCGGGACCTGGCATCAAGATCGATTGACCGGTATCGAAGGGCGATTGGGTGAAACACCAGGCGGGGTGCCGGTGTCGCTCACCGTGAAACGCGCCGGACGACCCGACCTGCGACAACGTTCCTTCGTGATTCGAGATCCATATTTCACCTCGGTATTCGCCGCGGTCGTGATGCGCGGGACGCTGATCGAAGATCTCGGCGTGGAGCGCGACGAGGCGCTCGCACTCGATGCGGTCGTGACGTTGGCGGGAGGGCGACAGGTGCCAATCCGCGCCTTTGGTCCCGGAGGCGTTGCGGGGAGCGCGGACGGTGCCTTGGCCAATGAGTTGCAACAGAAACTCCAGGCGCTCTCACGCGCGCCGATCGATCTTCCAGAGATCGAATCAATCGATCTTCATGTCAGCTCGCTCGAGCCGGACGGGCTCTGGACGATCGATGCGGCGCGTCCCGATCGCCTTGCGCTGCACGCCGGCGAGTCGCTGCAAGTGCGGATCGCGCTCGAAGGGACGCGCGGCCAACAACGAAACGAAGTCCTGAGCGTGCGTATTCCGGCCGGTGCTCCACCAGGAAATTACAACGTGATCGTGGGTTCCTCGCGCAGCGTCGGTGGGGAAACCGGTTCGCAGTGGGAAGCGCGGCGACGCACGACGCGGAATGTCGACGCATATCTCGAAGCGCTCGGAGCGGCACCCCCCGAAACCGAACTCTCGGCGCTGTTGTTGACGCCGAGCGAAGGACTGATTGCCTCCGGGCAGGTCTATCCCTCGTTGCCATCGAGCACGCAACTCTTGCTTCGCGGGCGGGTCGGCGGTGGCGGCGATCTGTATCGGGCCCGTTGGCGTGAATGGGATCGCGCGACAATCGTTCTGGATCGACAGATCGATGGGTTGGCGCGGCTTACGATCGAGGTGTTGCCGTGACCGGAGCGACGCAAATCAAGCGCGGAACTGCTGATCAATCGCAAGTCCTTGTGTGCACCTTGCTGCTGCTCATGTCGACATTCAGTTGGAGTGCGACGACGCAAACGATCAAACGCGAGGGGATCGCGTTAAGAGCCGGCAGCCTGGCAGGCATGGCGATCTCGCCAGCGGGGTCTTTGGTGCCGCGCGTCGCGGCGTCGGTGCTCGATCGCCCCAGTGTTCCCGTGCTGTGGGATATGGTGGCGATCGGTAACGATCTTTACGCTGGCGGTGGCGAAGGAACGGGCGTTTGGCGTATCGGATCGACCGGCCCTGCCGAACCGATTCCGCTCCCCAAACAAGAAGCCGACGTGTTTGCGCTCTTGGCCGGCAAGAACGGCGACCTTTACGTCGCATCCGGACCTGATGGTGCGGTGTATCGACTCGACACCAAGTCGCGTCGCTATGAAGAGATGTTCCGGCCAAAAAGTTCCTACATTTGGGATCTAGCCTGGGCGCCGGATGGTGCACTCTTGGTGGCGACCGGGATGCCGGCACGAGTCTACAAACTGACGCCCAAGGCCGGAGCGAGTGCGCAGACAATCTATGAATCGCGTGAATCACATATCAAGTCGCTGTGTGTCACGCGTAGCGGCCGAATCATTGCCGGCACGGCCAGTTCCGGTTGGGTGCTCGAGCTCGACGGCAAGTCCAAGGGGTTCGTGCTGGCCGATGGAGATCGCAGTGAGGTTACGTCGATCGTCGAAGATCCGCGCGGGGCACTGTGGGCTGCATTCTCGGGGCCGGTTTCGGTTGCAGCCGCCAGTGTTGCCAAACCGCGTGCCGAGAGCAATGCCGCGAGCGAGGTGATCACCGTGACCGCCGAGGCATCGTCCGAGGGGAAGGACGAGAAGTCTGAGAAGCCGGCTGCGTCATCGCGGCCGGTCGAGCTCCCGGGCGGCGGCGGTGTCGTGTTGCGCCTGCGCCCGGGTGCGGAGCCGGAGGTCGCGTGGTCCGACGAGAAGGAGACGCCGTTGGATCTGGAGCCGCTCGAAGCGGGCGGCTTGTTGATCGCCGTGGCCAACCCGGCGCGTGTCTGGTGGCTCGACGATCAACTGCGCCGCGGTTGGTGGGAACTGCGAGAGGAGTCGCGCGCGACCACGGCAATTGCCAAGCGGGGCGACGGCCTGGCGATCGCCTACGGAAATCCGGCCGCGCTGGTGAGCTATGGACCGGGCTTGTCGCAGCCGTCGCGTTGGACTTCGGAAGTGCTCGACGCCAAAACGCGCGCCACGATCGGCCGGCTACGCGCGCAGGTCGATGCCGCGAACGCCGCGCATGTGACGTTGCTCGTGCGCTGCGGCAACACGCTAGAACCCGGCGATGGTTGGACCGACTGGATCGTGGCCACTGGGGCCGCCGGCCCATCGGGCAGCGATGGTGGTGCAGCCGTTGGACTCCCCAAGTCGCGGTACTTCCAACTGCGCGTCGAAGCCGATGCCGCAGCGTCGCGCACGCTGTCGATCGATCTTGTCTCGGCCAGCTATCGAGGCAGCAATCGCACCCCTGTTGTCGATGCCGTCGATGTCCAACCGGCCGGCGTCGCGTATCGCGCGATGCCTCCGTCGGCTGTTTCCTCGGGAGATATGCCGGTGGTGCCGGTGCCGCGCGGCATCGATGCCGAGCGCGCGCTCGGCGATAGCGCGTCCGCCTGGCGTTCCAAACGAGTTTATGAAGCCGATGCGGTGACAGTCACCTGGCAAGGCTCCGATCCCGATGGTGACGCTGTGCGCTATCGCGTCGAGTACTGCCGCTCGTCAGCGTCGGGATGCGCGCCGTGGGTGGTACTCGCTCGCGATCTGGAGACGCAGTTCTACAGCTTCGATGGTCGCTGGTTGCAGGATGGCGTCTATCGCTTTCGCGTGACCGCCAGCGACGGCATCGGCAATCCTGCGGCCGAAGCGCTCAGCGCCGACGCGATCTCGGAGGAAGCGTTGATCGATCACAGCGCTCCGGCGATCGATCCACTGCAGGCTGTCCGGCGCAAGGACGGTAGCGTCGAGGTTTCGTTCACGGCCAGCGATCCAGGCGGACGCATCGTGCGCGGCGAGGTATCGGCCGCACCCGGAGCATGGAACATGCTCGTCGCGACCGATGGCGTCGATGACGGAGCACAAGAGCGCTATCTCGGCGTGATCGAGGTTCCTGATTCCGAGTTTCAGATCGAGGTCCGCGCCGTGGATGCCGCCGGTAATGTGACCACGCGGGTGACACCGGTGCGGTGAGAGCTAGTGATCACCAGCAACAACGATCTCGACCTTTCCAGCACGCAACAACGCACGGCCCTCTTCGCTGTCGGGGCCAATCGTGCGCAGCACGCGGCGACCGACGCGCACCTCGATCGACAACAACGCACCGGACGGCAAACGCGCCGCGCGGAAGGTAGGCGAGGGCCGCGACGCCGTTTGTCGATCTCGTGAGCGTGGAGGAGACGGAGGTGGTTGGCTCATCGCGGACGCATCCTACACCCTCAGCCGCGGTTGAGCGCCGGCCCCTGGAGCCAATCCCCACGTGATCTTCGCGCCCGCTGCCGCCAAGCGCGCGGCGCCCAACAGCGTCGCCTCCGGCTCGTTGCAAACCATGGGTGTCAACGGCAGGACCTGCGATAACAATTCGACGAAGTGAGGACTGGTGGCGCCGCCGCCGCAGATCGTGACCGACTGGTCCAAGGGTAGCTGCAGTCGCGAGACTGCTTGCGCAATCGCGTTGGCGAATTGCACGGGAGATTCGTCGCCGAAGGCGAGGCGACGCGCGACCTCGCGCGCGAAGCCATCGGCACCGCCATCGACGCCGATGCCGATGTCGAAGGGGAGTTCCACCAACGGTAGCTCCACCAGTCGCGCCTTCGGCGCTGCCGCCGCTACCGATGTCCACAACGGTGCGCGTCTGGCGTCATCCAACCCAGGGCGACGCATCGTTTCGACGCGCATTGCAAACACGGCGGTGCCGAGATTGAGCACGAGGCGTTTTTCGAGCGGTCCAGCGGCACCGACATAAGCCGCTTGCTGATCGCCGATCAATGTCGTCCAGGCGACCGCATCGCCGGTCGGCCACGGGAACGCACCGTGCGGTCCGACCGTTGGGACGATTGCGGGCAGATGCACCGGGGAGAGCGCGAAGCTCTCGGCAAGAAACGACGACCAGCGCAGCGTGGCATCGTCCAGCAGGTACATCCGATTGGCCAACGTTGGATCGACGACCAGTGCTGTCTCGCACAACTGTGCGGCGATCCACGCGCCAAGTGGAGCGAGTTTGTCGCTCTCCTCGGGCTTCGGTCGCAGTGCGTTTGCTTTGACAGCAGTCCACGCCGCCGCGAGTGGGAATCCGGCGATCCGCTCCATCGCATCACGTCGTGTGCCGAGCCGTTCGATCAAATCGCCACCGCGAGGGTCGCGCCAGGACGGTGCTTTCGTGAGCGGTTGGTCGTTGCGGTCGAGCCACAATCCGGTCGAGCGCTGTGCCGCAATCCCGAGCGCGGCAGGTACCTGTGTCGTGCGCGCGGCCAGTGCCGTGAGAACATCGCGGGCGGCTGAAAGGCAGGCGCGTGGATCGTGTTCGACATTCCCGTCGAGCGCTTGCGCCGGAGTCGGCACGGTTGCCCGCTCGACGATGCCCCGCTGCGGGCAGACCAATGCTGCCTTGGTCGATGTGGAACCCAGATCGAGGGCCAGCAACAACGGGCGCTCGGTTTCGGTAACCGCCTGCTTCGTATCGATGGCGCGCTCGAGTCTGGGGTAGTCGTCGGAAATGACCGCATCGACACCCTGTGCAAACAACGCGTCGGCCTCGCCCGCTGAATCGATTGTGTAGGTCCAGACGGTCAGTCCGTTGGCATGTGCTTGGCTCACGGTCTGTGCATCGACACGGCGCCGGCTGATCACCAACAACTCGCAGACGGCGTCGACGGCGGTTCGGATCGCAGGGCGCGGATCGTCACCGAAGGCCACGAATCCGAGCGCCAAGCGCGGGGCGCGAGCCTTCAGAGCGCGCAGGATCTCTGGATCGCTGCTGGTAACGACGATTCGTTGCGGACTGCCGGCCCGCACCAGCGCAGCGAGTACACGCGTTGCGACATCCTCCGCGGCAACGTCGTCAACCGGCTTGATCTCAATATCCAGCGGCACACGATCGGCCAACAGCGCCAGCGCTTCGTCGAACAACAACAGCGTCTCGCGTGGCGCACCACTGAACCGTTGCCGGATCAAATCGCGCGCCCCTTGCCGATGCGCTGGTTGCGTATCTCCGGTTATCCGCTGAGGGGTTTCATCGTGGAGCACAACCATCAGACCGTCGGCAGTCGGACGGATATCGAACTCGACACACGCGACGCGCCCATCGCGCGCCGCGATAAATCCAGCGGCGCTGTTCTCCGGAGCGAGAGCCGGAATGCCGCGATGCGCAACCAGCCGAACGCTCCTGTACCACGGCGCGATCAGGGCGTCGGCTCCTCACCCGAGGTTCCCGCAGCATTCTTGGCCGACACCAAGTAGAAACGGTTCCCCAGCGCGGCGGCAGCAGCATCGGCGTCGCGCCACTGCGTCGCCGTCGGCTCGCCGTTGGTCGCAAACCCGCTCGACGGGGAGAGCGAGATGAACACTGGATAGAACCGCGCCGCATCGTGCGTGCCGTCGACGCTCGGCGCGGTCCAGCGCAACGCCACATCGGTTCCGAGACGCGAGACGAGGAGGCTGTTGCCGACCTGATTGGGCAGCTTCGTCTCGCCTGGAGTGAACGGCGCGCAGACGATGTCACGCTTGGTGACCGACACGTCGTCGATCAGCAACTCGACCAGCGGGTCGCCGGGTGAGCGTTGCGCCTCCGTTGCTTCGAAGCGCATCCGCATGTTGTTCGTACGCGGCAACGTTCCCGAGACATCGAGCTGTTGTGCCTGCCAGGCAGAGGCGTTGGTGGAGAGTGACTCGAGGTCGGTGTAGTTGGCACCGCCATCGTTTGACAGGCGGGCGCGATAACTTCCCTCGTTGAGCGGGCCGACGTTGCTGCGATGGAACCAGCGCGAGTAGCGCAACAGCAGGCTGCCTGTGCCGCGCCCATCGAAGATCGGCGACTCGATGAATGCCGTCCCGCGATCGACATCGCCGCTCTTGGGATCGAATCCAGGACCGACCGGTGGATTGCCGGTAACCCAGCAGGTGACACCGGGTGTGGCGGTCGTGTCGTCCTCCGGTTGCACAGGTCCAGCGGTGGGATCGGTGACGCCGTTTGGATTGGCGCGCACGAACAGTCCGGCCGGTCGTGCGTCACCCCCTGCCGTCCAACCCTTGTTGGTTTCCATGTCGTCGGTGAAGACGGTGACATCTCCGGTTTGACCGATCGGCACACTGAAGGTGCTGTCGGCGCGCGAGCCATCGTTCCAACGTGTGGTGAGCCGGAAGATCGCCGCCCCGCCGCAGTTGCTGCCGGCGCGAACCGTGAAGTGCGGCGCGAGTGAACGTACCGTCGCGCCGGTGGCAGCATTCGGGAAATCGGCCACCGAATCGAGCACCGAAACACCCGGGGTGTCGCTGCTCAAGATTCCGCTGATCGCTGTAGCCGTGGTCGCGGTGCTGTTGATCACATCGATCTTCAGCGTGACGGTTTCGTTGAGGTCCAACGCCCCGTTGTTGTTGGCATAGGCGAGGTTGGAATCGTCGAGCTGGTACGACTTGTACTTGACCTTGCCGCCCACGCCGGGAGTGTCTTCGCCGCAGAACGAGAGATCGTCGACGTAAAAGCCGGCATCGACCGTTCCTACATCGGAGGTCAGTTGGAAGCGCACATAAACTTCGGATTCATTGTCGACCAGATTGGAGACATCGAGCCGGATCGGGACCCAACTGGTGTCACGCCCAAATCCCTCCCACGCGGTGTTCCAGGCACCGGTGGCGCCCAATCGAACCTGCACGCGGGCGATGTCGTAACCTGGCTCGCTGCGCAGCCAGCGCGCAAAGCGAAGCTCGGTGTGGCGCAGCGACGATAGATCGTAGGGGCCGGCCACCAGCCGATAGTCAGAGCTGTCGGTGTAAGTGCCCGACAGGTTCGTACCGTAGACATTGCTACCGGTGTACGCCGCGTTCGGTCCGCCGACACCGGCGCTTGCAGGAATGCCGAACGCCCAACCACCCGCCGTGCTGCCGTTGTCGATTTGCCAGCCTGGATTCGTGTCGAGTGATTCGGCGACGAACGGACAGCTAGGCAAGCCCTGCGTGATTCGCAGCGTGAGGCTCGAAGACGGCGCACATAGAGACTCGTTCGCCGCAAACGCGACGTTGAGCGTCACGACATGTTGATCGGGTGCTCCGGGCGCGACTTGCAGTTGCAATCCCGACGCTGTGGCCGTCGCACCGGCGGCGACAGCGCCGAACGAGAGGTTGCCGTTGAGCACCGTCACGTATGGGTCGGCACTGGTGACCGTGGCGGTCAGACCGGTGAGCGACTCGCCGGTAACGTACGCATCGAGCGATGCATCGAGTGTTTCTCCGGGATCGGCCTGCCCGTCGCCATCGCCGGTTGGATCGGAGACAACCAGTGTTGCGGCGGCAACGCCACGAGACCCGTTAGGCACGAGCTTCAGATCGCGGGGGACGGGCGTGAACTCGACTCGAGTCGGCCAACTCTGCGAGCGATAGCCACTTCGGTTGACCTGCAGCGTGTAGGTTCCAGGCCGGACGAACCACTCGTAGCGGCCGTGTAGCGGCTCGGAAATGCGCGGCGTTTCATTGTGCGTAAACGTGATCTCGCCCAGCTTCACCGTGGACGACAGCGGCGCACCCGTGCAGGCATCGATGACGTGGCCGGTCAACCGGCTGCGATCGAGGAGTTGAAAGAAGTAGCGCCAGCCGGCGCGCGCGCGCTGAACCGTGCTATTGCGCCAGGTGGCATAGTCGGGCTGAAATCCTTGCGTGCTGGTGTTGAGCTCGAACGTGACACCGACCGTGCCGAGGTCGCCGTAGAACCAGTCCGACATTTCGCCGTCGACTTCGTACAGCAACTCGGGAGCCGATCCGAAGCGGTACCAGGTGTTGGGCACGTCGCCAATCATCTTGGTCGACACTTCGTTGGCCATTTCGCGGATGAACTGCAGATCCGGGTTGTCAGGAAACTCGTTGCTGCAGCCGAACGGGTGGAGCGCCAGTTCGCTGTAGGTGTGATAGCTCACCGCGATCGCAGGGCGTTGCTCACGCGCCAGGTTGATCAACCCTTGCGTGGCCGGCTCCGAAGCGGCGCTGGGGCCGTGATAGGTATCGGAGGAGGTTGCGCCATCGGAGCCACTACAAACGGTGTTGCCCCACTGCCATGGATAATTTCGATTCGGGTCGACACCGAATGAGCCGTCGCCGTTGTTGCGCCGGTTCTTGCGCCAGTTGGTGTTTCCCGTGAAGACCTGGTTCGCTCCATCGGGGTTGTGCGACGGCAGAACCCAGATTTCGTAGCTGTCGACCCAGCGCGTGATCTCGGCATCGGTTCCGTAGTTCGAGAGCAACTGATCGATGATGTCGATCGTAACCTCGGGGGTCATCACCTCTCGCGCGTGGTGCTGCGAAACGAACAGCAGTGCAGGCTCGTCCTCTTCGGCGGCGACGTTGTCGGAGATCTTGAATGCATAGGCGATGCGGCCTTCGTGCTCGGTGGCGTAAGGAACACGCTTGGCCAGATTGGGGTAGGCGGTCTCGAACTGCAGCAGCCGGGCCTCGATCTCTGCCGGGCTCAGGTAATCGCTGAGTGCGTCTGGCTGATCGGGGGCGAGTTGCTCTTGGATTCGCTCGACCACGAAACCCTTGGCGATGAGCTTGTCGCGGTCGGCATCGGTGCCGACGACATCGATCGCATCGGTCTTGGGGTCGACGAACGGGATGTCGAACCCCTCGAGTCGCAGTTGGTGCAACGTGGCTTCCAACGGCTTCACGCCGCGCACGCGCATTCGATACTCGGGCGATGCGGCGAGCACCCAGGTACTCAGCGAAAGGACCACTCCAACGCACAGCAACCCGACAGCAGCCGTTCGACCCACGCGACGAGACATGCAACCTCCCGGAAACAGCAGCGGATAAATACACTGGAAACAGGCAAGAAATCAGAAAATCTGCACCGGTTTGCTGCGGTAGGTCTCCGCGAGCGAGATGGGGGGATCCGGTCGCTTCCAGATCGGATCCCCCGGGATCGGCTCGACGGCGCCGCGAGTCCCAACGAACGCCGACCAGCCCTCGCAAGGCTCGAAGGCAAGCGCCAGCGAAACGGGTCAGGCCCAGGATCCATACGCCAGCCGATCGCGCGCCGTCGGCGGAGGTGCAGCAGCAACAAACCGCTGTCAAAGCGCTGGAGACTGGTTCCTCGGATACCATTCCGCCCTCGGAGGCAACCATGTTTCGACCCCTCGTGTTACTCGCCACGCTGAGTGCGTTCTGTGCTGGCGCGTTCGGCGCAGCGCCTACACCCGAAGATGTGAAGTTGTTCCTCAAGCAAGCCGAATCGCGCTTGCTGCAGTTGAACATCCAAGCCCAAAGAGCGTCGTGGGTGAAATCGACCTTCATCACGGCCGACACCGAGAAGATCGAGGCCGAGAAGCTCGAGGACCTGCTCAAGACGCAGGTCGAACTGGCGCAAGCGGCGGCCAAGTTCGCGAACGTGAAGCTCAACTACGACATGGCCCGCAAGCTCGAACTCCTCAAGACCACGATCGTGATCCCCGCTCCGAACGATCCAGCGAAGTCCAAGGAACTGACCGAAATCGCCACGCGGATGGAAGGAATGTACGGAGCAGGGGAGTACTGCCCGCAAGGCAAGGGAGAAGGCAAGACCTGTTTCGATCTCGACCAGCTCTCCAAGACGTTGGCGACCAGCCGCGATCCGAATCAACTCCTCGAGGCTTGGAAGGGGTGGCGCACGATCTCACCGCCGATCCGCCCGATGTACCAGCGCTTCGTCGCGCTGGCGAACGAAGGGGCGCAGGGGTTGGGATACAAAGACACGGGGGCTCTGTGGCGCTCCAAGTACGACATGCCGCCCGATGCGTTCGCGACCGAGATGGATCGTCTGTGGGGTCAGGTCAAGCCGCTCTACAACGCATTGCACTGCTATGTGCGCGGCCACCTGCAACAGCAGTACGGCAAGCAGCTCGTCCCCGACCATCAACCGATCCCGGCACACCTTCTGGGAAACATGTGGGCTCAGCAGTGGGGCAACATCTACGATCGTGTCGCCCCCCAGGGTGATTCGCGCGGCTACGACCTTACCCAGCTGCTCCAGTCCAAAGGAGTCACGCCCAAGGAACTGGTTCGCTACGGCGAACGATTCTTCACATCGCTCGGATTCGAGGCATTGCCCGAGACGTTCTGGGAACGATCGCAGTTCGTCAAGCCTGCCGATCGAGACGTGGTCTGCCACGCCAGCGCCTGGGACATCGACTTCGAGAAGGATGTTCGCTTGAAGATGTGCATCGACGTCGGTGAGGAAGACTTCGTCACCGTCCACCACGAGTTGGGTCACAACTACTACCAGATGGCATATCGCGAGCAGCCATTTCTTTATCGGGATAGCGCCAACGATGGATTCCACGAAGGGATCGGCGACACACTCGCATTGTCGGTAACGCCCGAGTACCTCGTGCAGATCGGCTTGCTGGACAAACTCCCGCCGGCCGGTAGCGACATCGGCTTGTTGCTCAACACCGCGCTCGACAAAGTGGCATTTCTGCCGTTCGGATTGCTGATCGACAAGTGGCGGTGGGGCGTGTTCTCCGGAGCGATCCCGCCCGAGAAATACAACCAAGCGTGGTGGGACTTGGTTCGCGAGTATCAGGGCGTCGCACCACCGGTGCCTCGAACCGAAGCCGATTTCGATCCGGGTGCGAAGTACCACGTGCCGGCCAACACACCTTACGCACGTTACTTTCTCGCCCACATCTTGCAGTTTCAGTTTCATCGCGCGCTGTGCCAAACGGCGGGCTACAAAGGGGCGCTCAATCGCTGCTCGATCTATGGCAACAAGGCGGCGGGAGAAAAACTCGCTGCGATGCTCGAGATGGGGTTGTCGCGACCATGGCCCGATGCTTTGGAAGCGGTCAGCGGGCAGAAGCAGATGGACGCCAGCGCGGTGATCGACTACTTCGCACCGCTGAAGACCTGGCTCGATGAACAGAACAAGAAGGCAGGCAACGTATGCGGTTGGTAAGCGCGGCAACCAGTGCTGCGCTGGTCACGATTTTGCTCGCTGCCACGCCGCCCGCGAGCGCGGCGAAACCTGCCGCGCCGTTGGCTCACACCTACTCGATCGTGGCCCGTGATCCTGAAACCGGAGCACTCGGTGTCGCGGTGCAGAGTCATTGGTTTCAAGTCGGCGTGTTGGTGACCTGGGCCGAGGCGGGTGTCGGTGCGGTCGCGACGCAATCGTTCGTCGAGCCGGCGTACGGCCCCAAGGGCTTGGCGCTGATGAAGTCGGGAAAGTCGGCGCAGGCCGCGCTGGATGAGTTGCTTGCCGCCGATCCGCAGAAAGAGGTGCGGCAGGTCGCGTTCGTCGATGCATGCGGCAACGCGGCCGGTTGGACCGGCGCCAAGTGTATCCAAGCTGCTGGGAACGTGACGGCCAAGGGGTATTCGGTACAAGCCAACCTGATGGACAAAGCGACCGTCTGGCCGGCGATGGCCAAAGCGTATGAGGGGAGCGCCGGCAAACCGTTCGCCGAGCGTTTGATCTTGGCGTTGGAAGCGGCCGAAAAAGAGGGTGGCGACATTCGCGGTCGT
Organism: Acidobacteriota bacterium; assembly: GCA_046331425.1. GTDB lineage: Bacteria > Acidobacteriota > Polarisedimenticolia > J045 > J045 > JANNUT01. Next base: position 52,601 of record JAXLQU010000021.1, on the reverse strand, counting down.
CAATCGGCGGCGCTGTTGATCGTCAAGCCAACCGCTACGGGTGATCCATGGCGCGACACACTGGTCAACATTCGCGTCGATGAAAGCTCCGACCCACTGAAAGAGTTGCGACGGATCTACACCTTGCACCTGGCCTACGAATCGATGAACGCCGGCGACGCCGCGGTCGCCGAAAACAAAATGGAGGAGGCGCTGGTGCACTACTCGGCTGCAGCCAAGCTCGCACCGCAGATTGTCGAGCTTCCGTTTTGGCAGGCCGTGCAATTGTTCGTCGTCGGGCGCGAGGACGAAGCGTTGGGGATCTTCCGCAAGGTCTTTCGGCAGGAGCCGCGTTGGGCGCGACTCGTCCCGCGGCTGCCGGCGGCCGGTCTGCTGCCGGACGATCCGGAGAAGATCAAGAAGATCCTCTCGGTAGCGAGCGCGACGCGGTAACTCTGCCTGAGCCCTGTGTGCCGCACGCTACGTAGCGCCGTGCGGCACGCGCGGCACCACTGCGAAACTCAGGGGCAGGTTGCGGAACCGTTTTGGCTGAGGATCCCGCACAATCCTGCGCCTTGTGCAGGGCGTGGCGTGCCGTTGGATCGATAGCCGTGCGCTGCTTCGGTGAAACCTTGAACTCCAACCATCAACCACCACGTTGCTTTCCCCGCCGCAGGTTTGGGGATTGCGACCGTCGCGGTGCCTGTCACCGGCAACAGACAGGCCGCGCCGTCATAGCGATAACTCGAGAGGTTGTCCGAATTGCCGTAGAGCAGGTGATAGATCTCGTCCGCGCACTGGGTGGTGTCCCACGTCACGATCACATCGTCGGGGCCACCACTTCCGGCTCTGCGCGCCCGCATCGGCGCGCCGGGCGCCCATTTGCCGTCCGGAACGGGATGAACGTGTGCCGGACCTGCGACACAGACACCCGGTTCGTAGACATCCAGCGCGTCGACGTTCCAGCCGCAGAAATGGACGCTGCTATCCGATCGGATACTGAATCTCAGTCGCGCCGCCGATTTTCCTGCCAACGTCGCCGACGCATCGAACTCCTGCAGCACCCAAGTGCCATCGTTGACGTCGGTATTGGGATTGCTCCACAACGTCGACCAGGTCGAACCGTTGAACCCTTCGAGCGAGGCCAGGTCGTAACTGTTCTTCTCGACACCGAGCCAGCGGCGGTAACGCACGAACGTCGTGGGATGCCCGACCGTATTGAAGCTGGGGCCTGTCGCGTATTGCGACGCGGCGATGCTGTCCTCGTAATTTCCGAGGCTCGTTCCGCTGCCGGTCAGGTCGTTACCAAGCACACCACTCCCTGAATACGCCACGGTCGGATCGGCGGTGCCACTGCCACCCGCGGCGGTTCCACCCCGCCCCTGCGGTGCGCCGATCTGCCATTCGCCCTCCAGCGTCCAGCCGGTCGTCGTTTCGAACCCGGCGCTGAACAGCAGATTGTCGGGTCCTGACGGGGTTGCGCTCTGTTGCAACGTGTTGAGATCTTCGTTGCCTGAGTTACACGGCCCGCTGCCGGTCGCGACGTTGTCCTCAGCTCGTACCACGTAGTAGTACGGCAAACCGCTGTCGATGCCGTTATCGCGATAGCTCGCACCAGACACGCAACTTGCGATTCGCGTTGCGGCTGTCGGTGCGAAGCCTGGAATCAACGAGCGGTAGATGTTGTACCTCACGGCGCTACCGCACTGCGGCGTTGCGGCGTTCCACGCCAGATCGACCGTGCACTGCGAGCTCCTGAGATTGGTGGCCGAGACGAGGCCCCCGAAGGCCGGCGGGTCGAGGCAGACTCCGGTCGCTTGTTTGCTGGTGCAGTTCGATTGCGCCGACTCCGCTCCACACGAATTGATCGCCGTAACACGGTAGTAGTAGGTTCTGCCGCCAGATACCTGCGTGTCGTTGTACGAAGCAACGGCCGATGTTCCGACCTGCGTAAGGCCGGTATCGCAGCCGGTCACCGAGCGATAAACACGGTATTGCGTGGCGCCCGCCGCTGCTGTCCAGCTGAGGTCGATTCGATTGTTCCCCGGCACGCTGGAGTTGAGGTTGGTCGCCGCCGCGCCCGGATCGCAAACGGAACATCCCGGCAGCGGATGCGCCGAGCTTTGGATCGCCGCATAAACGTTTTTGATCGGTACGCCGCGATTGGGGCAACTGGCGCAGTGATGCAACGCGACGACCTTGTGCGTGTTTCCGGAAATCACCGGTGAGCCGGAGGAACCACCTTCGGTATCGCAGTAGTAACCGACATCGGGCGGGCCGCTGGTTTGGCAGGCCGGTTCGTTGGTGGAGTAGACCTCGCACTTTCCGGATTGATCGTGAACCGTGTCGGTGCTTTCCAGCGCGATGATCTTGGGGACGCCGCTGGGATGGCCCGGGATGTAGATCCGTTCGTCGATGCTCGGGAGCCGATCCTTGTCCCACTGCAAGAACCCGTACGTAGCTTGCGGATCATTGCCCGCCAACGCCGGTGTGATCAACGCGTAATCCAGCGGCGCATCCGATTCCAACAGCGTGCCGCCCTGCAACTGCAGCGCCACCGTCGCCGTACCGGAGCCACAATTCGGCGTCTTGTAGTCGAACTGGAACTCGATTTGATTGAGCTCGGCCTGTGATCCGACGCAATGCTGATTGGTGATGATGTGATTCTGGCAAGAGGCCAGCCAGCCGGTGCAATGTGCCGCTCCGTTCTTGATCAGCCGTACCACGGCGCGGGACTTGCTGAACTCGGTGGGGAACGACGAGCGGTAGCATTCGACGTCCTTGAAATCTTTGGTGCCGCAAACCGCATCGGGCCCCGGGTCTACGTTGGGGAAGCCGTGCGTCCAACGGTCGATCAACACTCCGAACTTGTCGTTGTCGGCCGATTGCTGCGCGCGCAACGTGACGATCATCGTGTCGCCCAGAATCGACAGGCCCCAGAAATCGCCGCCCCGCTCTTCGAAGCCGCGGCCGGTGTACGTATGCAAGTAGGTGCCGTTCGGGTCGGTCAGTTCCAGCCGATCGCCTGGCGCGAGTTCGAAGCGCTCGAAGTGGACCGCAATGTAGGAAGCGCCCGGGTGATGGATGACGGTCGACCAACCTTCTCGGTACGGGTGCGGGGTTTCGATCTGTTCGACGACGGTATCGGCGATCGTGACCGGCTGCGCGGTCGCAGGAAACGAGGCAGCGAACAGGATCGCCACCGCCGAACACACAATCCCACAGCTCGTTGTCGAGCGACGCGCCACGTAGCCTCCTACCCGTTGCCGAAGTTCCGGTCCGCGAGAAGGTACGCGTCCGCAGGAGAAAAGCCAGACCCTCACAGCGGGAGCCGAGCGAGCGATCCCGCAACGAGTTCGGCCGGATTGAAACCGATATGAACGAAAACGCCTGACTAATGCTGGCGGAGAGGGAGGGATTCGAACCCTCGGTAGCGGTTTAGGCCGCTACAACGGTTTAGCAAACCGTCCTCTTTAGCCACTCGAGCACCTCTCCGCAAAGGCCGGGGGATTATGGGCAAGCCGCCCCCCGTGGGCAAGATGTTGCCGCGCTGGTGCGGCTACTTCGCCCGCTCGCCCGTGGTGTACTCGGACAGATCGCCCTTCATGGCGATCGCAAAGCGATCGAGCCACTTGATGATCTTGTCGTCGATCTCGGACATGTTGGTACCGCTGATCGATCGATGATGGATCGCGGCGAGCGTCTCGCCCGAGGCGTTGTCGACGATCTTGATGTCCCACGTCGCGGTTGCCGATCCGGCCCCAAACCCAACCAGCCACTTGGCCGCCTTGCTGCCGGCGTTGACCTCGACGAATCGCCCCACCAACGAGAGCTCCCCTTCATCGCGGGAAACCTTGGTTCGTCCCTCGAGCGCGGAAGAGAGCGCGCCTCGAATCCGACTCGCCATCAGCTCGGTCAGTTCCCCGGCCTTGGCGGCGTCTTTGGTGTCCCGCTTTTCTTTGCGAAGGAACACGAAGTCCTGCCACGGCGTGATCTGGAGCGTGCGCCCCTGCAACGAAAACCCCGGTTTCACCCAAAGAAAATCGACATTCTCGGTCTGCCGGAACTCACCGACGGTTCCAAACCAGGTGGGGTCCAAGAGCCCGTCATCGAGTCGGCCGCGGTCACCCGCGTCCGTGCGCTGTGTCGCTAGAAATCCCAACACCAACAACAAAAAGACTCGTTTCACAAAGACCTCCCGATCCAACTGAGCATCCGTCCGGCTTTGTGACCGTCGCGTCGATACGATGGCCATCCTCCAGAACAGATCGTGCAAGGACCAATGACTTCGATCAGTGGTTGGTGCACGCCTGCCTTCAACAGGCGATCGACGGCGACACCGCGCAGATCGAGGCGACTGTGGCCAGGGCGGGTCGCTGTGTGAAACGAGGCCGCCGGTTGCAGTGCCTCCAGTACTTCCACTCCGACCTCATAGCAGCAGCCGCCCGCAGCCGGCCCTAAAGCGACTCGCCAACCCTCGGGACCTTCCAGCGCCTCGACGGTGCGCTCGAGGATCCCGGCCGCGAGGCCGCGCCATCCGGCATGCACGGCAGCGACGACGACCCGATTCGGGTGGGCAAATAGCAGCGGAATGCAGTCGGCGGTCACCACCCCAATCGGCAGCCCTGGGGCGCGCGCAATGGTGCCGTCCGCTTCCGGCGGATCGAGATTTGGAGCGGTCAGGTCCACCAGGACAGCCCCGTGAACCTGCCGAGGGCGCCACGGTTTTGGATCTGGAACCTCGGGCCGCGGGGAGAAGGCGTGACGGACTTCGGGGATCGATTCGAGCAAGCGGCTATAGAGCATCGACCCCTCCGTACTACGCCTCGCCCCGGCCGAATCATCTGCGTAACTTGACCCCCGCGCGCGAGGCGGCCAGAATGCAGCGCTTTTGCCTCAGGAGCCAATCGGTCTCACGCTGGCCCTTGGTCCCAAAGCCCTCAAAACGCACAGCTTCTCAACGGAAGACATATGACTGTTCTGGCCTTGATCGCACAGGTGGCCCCGGGTGGGGGCGGCGGATTGTCGCTCCTCTTGCTTTATGGCCTCCTCGGAGTCGTTTTGTACGTATTCCTTATTCATCCCGCGCGGAAGCGTCAGAAAGAGCATCAGAAGATGCTCGATTCGATCCAGGCTGGCGAACGTGTCGTCACCAGCGGGGGAATCGTGGGGACGGTGGTGAAGATCGATAAGGACAGCTTGCGTTTGAAGCTGGCTCCTTCGGTCGAGGTCACGTTGGTGCGCAGCTACGTCATTGGGAAGGCGCCGGAGGAAGTGTCGTGAAAAATCTGAACTGGCGGTTGGTGCTGATAGGCGCGGTTTTGGTCTGGGCGTTGATCTATGCCTGGCCGCGTGCGGAGCGCCCGATCCTCAATCAAAAACTGGGACTCGATCTGAAGGGCGGATCGCGTCTGTTGATGGAAGTCCAAGTCGACGACGCTGTGAAAGCTCAGTGCGACGTCTACGCGACGAGGCTCGGAGATCGGCTGCGCAAAGAAGGCTACCCCGACGTCCGCACCACCACGCTCGATGGCGGCAAGGTGCAGGTGCTCGGCATCGCGCCGGATCGCACCGACGGCGCCCAGAAGATCGCCGAAGAAGAGATGCAGAGCTGGTTGTTCTCCACCAACGCCGATGGGTTGTTGTTGACCATGCCTGCGGCGCAACAGGACACGTATCGCGATCAGGCGGTCAACCAAGCGCTGGAAACCATCAGCAATCGAATCGACGCGTTCGGCGTCGGCGAAACCAACCGCCAACGCCTCGGCGGCTCTCAGAAGTACCGCATTCTGGTTGAGCTACCGGGCGTTGAAGATCCGTCGCGTGTCAAGCGAATCATCCAAACCCAAGCGCGCCTGGAATTGCGACTCGCCTTTTATCGCCCCGATGGCGCTGGGCCATTCCAAGCCAAGTCCGAGGCAGACGTGATCGCCCTCTTGGGTGGTCAGTTGCCGCCGGGCGTCGAGATTCTTCCGTTCGAGAACAAGTCGGGCGTTGAGTCGGGCTTCATGGCGGTCGAGCGCGCCTCGGCGATCACGGGCGCCGATCTGCGCACCGCAAGTCGCAGCCAAGATCAGTGGCAGCAACCGAACGTTTCGTTCGAGCTGAAGGTCGAAGCGGTCGACCGCTTCGCCAAGTTCACCCGCTCCAACATCAACCGCCAAATGCCGATCGTGCTCGACAACAAGATCAAGTCGGCGCCGTCGATCAATAGCGAGATCGGGCAGCACGGGCAGATCCAGGGTCGGTTCACACTCCAAGAAGCCGAAGATCTTGCGTTGGTGTTGCGTGCAGGCGCGCTGCCGGCGCGCGTCATCACGCTGGAAGAGCGGACCGTCGGCCCCTCGCTCGGGAAGGACTCGATCGATGCCGGCTTGAAGGCTTCCGGTCTCGGTGCGTTGTTGGTGATCTGCTTCATGCTGGTCTACTACAAGGGCGCCGGAATCAATGCGATCGTTACGCTGGCGATGAACATGATCATCGTGGCGGCGGCGATGGCGCTCTTGGGTGCCACGCTCACCCTGCCTGGCATTGGCGGCTACGCCCTGACGATCGGCATGGCGGTTGACGCCAACGTGTTGATCTTCGAGCGAATTCGCGAGGAGTTGCGCGCCGGGAAAACGGTGCGCGCCGCGATCGACGCCGGCTTCAGCAAAGCGTTCGGCACGATTGCCGACTCCAATCTAACCACCATCATCGCCGCGCTGTTTCTGATGCAGTACGGAACCGGGCCGGTCAAAGGGTTCGCGGTTTCGCTGACCATTGGACTCTTGGTCAACATGTTCACGGCGGTGTTCGTCAGCCGTACCATCTTCGAGCTTTGGCTGGGGAACAAACCGGCCGAAAAGCTCTCGATCTGAGCGAGGCTCTGAGCCATGCAGCTTTTCAAAGTCACCAAGATCGATTTCATGGGCAAAAAGTGGCTGTGGATTGCGATTTCCGCAGCCTTCGTTCTGCACGGGTTGTTTCAGGTCACGGTCAACGGTATCGCCAAGGGGGTTGAGTTCACCGGCGGCGCGCAGATCGTTCTGAAGTACCCGCAGGCGGTGAATCTGAATGATCTACGCAACAAACTCGAGGCGGCAGGACTGCGTGTCGCGGGCGCCACGACGTTCGGCGGCCAACCGGACGAGGTTTCGATCCGGGTCGGTTTGCCGGAGAAGTCGGAGGGATCGGCCCACGTCGATCTGGCTCAGCAGATCGTAGCGGCCCTGCGGCCCGACGATGCCAAACAGAAGGCGGCGAGTGGCCTTTTCGACATCAACGAGGTCGATCAAGTCACCCTGGCGGACCGGTTGGTGCATGACGCAGGACTGGACCAGGCCAGCGCTGAGACAGCGGCCAAGCAGGTATCGGAATGGCGCAAGAACAACGGCGGGCTGATCTCGAGTCTGGATCAAGCGCAGGCGGTGCCCGGCTTGCCCGACGCAGCCAAGTCGTGGATTGCAAGCAAGTCGTTTGCCGGACCATTCGCGGTTCGTAGTCAGGACATTTTGGAAGGTTCGGTTTCGGCCGAAATGCGCAAGAAAGCGATGTACGCCATGTTCGGCGCGCTGGTCGGAATGCTGATCTATATCTGGGTCCGGTTTCAGTTCATCTGGGGTTTGGCGGCGATCCTGGCGTTGGCGCACGACGTGATAGCAACCCTGGGGCTTTTCATCTTGTTCGGCTACGAGGCCGATCTGCCGGTGGTGGCTGCGTTCTTGACGCTGGTCGGCTTCTCGGTCAACGACACGATCGTGACCTTCGATCGCATCCGTGAAAATCTTCGCAATCGTGGCGGACACCTCTCCGAGATCGTCAATACCTCGATCAACCAAACGCTCTCTCGCACCGTGATCACCTCGCTGACGGTGTTTCTGTCGGCGCTGTGCCTGTATCTGTTCGGCGGCCCGGTGCTCAACCCGTTCGCGTTCGTCATGACGATCGGAATCGTGGTCGGCACGTATTCGTCGATCTACATCGCCAGCCCAGTGCTGGTGATCTGGAAGGATTGGCTGGCCGATCGTGCCGTTCGCAAGGACGTGCCCACCAAAGCCCGCGCCTGACGACTCGCATCGATCGCAATCGCACCGACGGGTGCCGGCAATTCACGCCGGCGCCCGCTCTTTCTTTGGGGGCACCCGTATAATCAGCCACGGGCTAAAGGCAGGGCCCGGCCCTCGTGATTCGCTTCGAAGATATTGAACAAAAGGTGCTTCAGTATCGGCCCGACGCCGACGTGGAATTGCTCCGCCGGGCTTACGTCTACAGCGCCATGGCGCATCGCGGACAGGTTCGGCGATCGGGTGAACCGTATCTGACTCACCCGCTGGAGGTGGCGCTGATCCTGGCCGAGTTGGAACTCGACATCCCCACGGTTGCCACCGGGTTGCTGCATGACGCGGTCGAGGATTCGCAAATCACCGTCGAGGATATCGAGGAGAAGTTCGGCAAAGAGGTGGCCGGTCTGGTCGACGGCGTCACGAAGTTGAGCCGGCTCGATATCGCTTCCGACGCCGAGCGCCAGGCCGAGAACATTCGCAAGATGATTCTGGCGATGGTCAACGACATCCGCGTGATGTTGGTGAAGCTGGCCGATCGTCTCCACAACATGCGGACCTTGGAGTGGATGCCGCAGGAGAAACAGCGTCGAATCGCGCTCGAAACACAGGATATCTACATCCCGCTCGCCAATCGGTTAGGGTTGGGAGCGATCCGTTCGGAGCTGGAAGATCTGTCGCTGCGCTATACCGATCCGGCCCAGTTCCAGTCGTTGCTCAAACGTGTCGAAGAAAAGACGCCGATCGTCGAATCGCTCATCAACGAGGTGAAGGCCAAACTTCAACAGGCACTGTCGGATCAAGGAATCAAGGCGGAGATCACGGGGCGGATCAAGAGCGTCTACTCGATCTTTCGCAAGATGCAGTCGCAGATGATCGACGTCGAACAGGTCTACGACGTCGTTGCCTTTCGGATCCTCTGCGCGTCAGTGAAAGATTGCTACGGCGCGGTCGGCATCGTGCACTCGCTGTGGCCACCGGTGCCGGGGCGGTTCAAAGACTTCGTGGCGATGCCCAAGCCCAACCTGTACCAGTCGCTGCACACCACGGTGATGTCGGAGAAGGGGTATCCATTCGAGGTCCAGATCCGCACGGTCGAGATGCATGAGCTGGCGGAGCAGGGGATCGCAGCCCACTGGCGCTACAAGGAACAAGGGCGATTGACCGACCGCGAGGTTGCCGGAGTGCAGTGGTTGCGACAGGTGATGGACTGGCAGAAGGACATTAGCGATTCGCGAGAGTTTCTCAAGTTCGTAAAGATCGACCTGTTTCCCAACGAGGTCTACGTCTTCACACCCAAGGGGCGCGTGCTGAACCTGCCGCGCGGCGCCAACGCCATCGACTTTGCCTATGCGATTCACACCGAGGTCGGTCACCGCTGTGTCGGCTCGCGCGTCAATGGCCGTCTGTTGCCGCTGAAAACCGAACTCAAGAGCGGCGATATCGTCGAAATAGTGACCCAGCCCAATCATCATCCGAGCCGCGATTGGCTCGGACTGGCCAAGACAACGCGCGCCCGCAGCAAGATTCGCGCGTATCTCAAGACGATCGAGCGCGAACGCTCGCTCGAACTCGGGCGGTCTTTGCTGGACAAGGAACTGCGCCGCTGCGGCATTTCGCTCAAGTCGCTGCACGATGACGTGCGCGAGCGGGCGCTCAAAGAGTTGAAGGTGCGGACACTGGACGACCTGTTCGTCGCGTTGGGGCATGGGAAATTCACGCCGCATCAGTTCGTCGAACTGGTCGCGCCGCAAGCCAAATCGCCCGCCGAAGCGGCACCATCGATTCTGAAGAAAGTGACTCAGGTCTTCACGCGCGGGCGGGACAAAGTGCTCGTGCACGGGATGGGCGACACCTTGCTGGTGCTCGCGCGCTGCTGCAATCCGATCCCGGGCGATGCGATCGTGGGCTACATTACCCGCGGGCGCGGCGTGTCGGTACACAAGGAAGACTGTCCCAATCTCGAAGCCCTGTTGGTCGACGCTGAGCGCAAGATCGAGGTGGATTGGGCGCCGGGTGAGGTCGACGCCCGCTTTGAAGTCGGGCTCCGCGTGCTGTCTCGCAATGTGCCGGGGATGCTGGCGCAGGTCGCTCAAGTCTTGGACAAGGACAAGATCAACATTCGCCACGCGGATGCCGGCGTCGACGAGGCCGGCCGTGGAATCATCAGTTTGGTGGCCGAAGTCGAAAATCGCAGCCAGGTCGAGCGATTGATCGAACGGATTCGTTGGATCGAGGGGGTTTACGCCGTCGAACGGATCAGCCCGGCCAAGGCCGCGGGACAGATCAAATAGCCAAGAGAGGATCGAAGCGATGAAGTCGATTCATACCAAACAGGCGCCGCAGGCGATCGGCCCATACTCGCAGGCGATTGTCAGCGGCGGATTGGTGTTCAGTGCTGGGCAGGTGGCGATCGATCCAGCGACCGGCCAATTGGTCGCAGGAGACATCTCAGCGCAGACGCGACAGGTGTTGAAGAACTTGGTCGCGGTGTTGGCCGCGGCCGGCAGCGACCTCGCTCATGTGGTCAAGACCACCGTGTTCCTCAAAAACTTCGACGACTTTGCCGCCATGAACGCGGTTTACGCCGAGACTTTTGGCGATCACAAGCCGGCTCGCTCGACGGTGGAGGTCGTGCGGCTACCGAAAGATGCGCTGATCGAGATCGAGGTGATCGCAGTCGTGCCCTAGGGCGGCGGTGTGAGCAAGAGACTGAGTCGCTTCGAGCAGACCTGCCGCAACACGCACGATTCGATCGAGTCCAGCTTCGCTCTTGGGAAGTACCCGCTCGTCGTCGGCTGCTATCGACTCTTTAGAGTCTGGCAGTCACCCCTTGGCTCGCCCTGTCGAGAGAAACAGCCTCGGCGAAAACGAAAAACGCCGGGCGTGCCCGGCGCTTCGCAACAGGATCGAACCAAGAAGCGCCTAAGAAACCCGCTTCTGGACCTTTCCGGATCGCAAGCATCGTGTGCAAACCACGGCGCGCCGATGCGCCCCGCCGGCATCGATGACACGCACCTTCTTCAAGTTCGGCTCGAAGCGGCGCTTGGTGACGTTATTAGCGTGGCTGATCTTGTTGCCGAACATCGGCTTCTTGCCGCAAACATCGCACATCCGAGCCATGGCTTTCCCAACCTCCGAAGACCGTGAAGCGTCTGACGAAAAACGCGGGATTCTAGCCGGGCCATCCCGGGCGGTCAAAGGAAATCCGGACCGTCTTAACCGGAATCTTGCCACTGCCCCCTTCCGGGACCTAAGTTCGGCCGCAGGTGACCCCAAGGATCCGGCATGCCGAGGCGCCGGAGCCTGAAGGTCTTGAGCGCAGTACGGCACGAGTGGAGAGGACGCTCGGGCCGGGGTGAGAGAGGCGAGAGAAACAGCAGTCGGACACAAACGAACGTTCGCTGTCGTGCTGAATGGCCCGTAGTCGTTCGTTTCTGCCTTGACCGGTTTCGGCTTTATCGCTTAGTTTCGCCCCGTCCCCGGAACGGCTGCCTCCCGCAGTGCCGACGCGGAGGAACCTCATGCTCTTCGGTCGGTCCAAGGAGTTGGTGGGGCTGGATATTGGCGATAGCTCCATCAAGGTGGTCGAGCTCAAGGAGGTCGGTCGAGGGCGGGGCTGGGAGGTCACAGCTCTCGCCAAGGAACCGTTGCCCCAAGAGGCGATCGTCGACGGCACGATCATGGATGCCGGCTTGGTGGTCGACACACTGCGCCGGATCTGGACCAACCACCGAATCAAGCACACCAAGGTGGCGACGGCGCTGTCAGGCCAGGCGGTCATTATTCGCCGCATCAATCTGCCCACGATGAGCGAAGCCGAGCTGGCCGAGCAAATCCGATGGGAAGCCGAGCAATACATCCCCTTCAACATCCAGGAGGTGTCGCTCGACTACCACGTTCTCAAAGGCTCCTCGCTGGCGGGCGAGGGGAACATGGACGTGATTCTGGTTGCGGCTCGCAAGGAGAAGATCGAGGACTACACCTCGGTCATCACGCAGGCTGGACTCGAACCGACGGTGGTTGATGTCGGAACGTTCGCCGCGCTGAACTGCTTCGAAGCCAACTACAGCGAAGAGATGCCGGCATCCGCCGCACTGATCGATATCGGCGCTTCGGTCACCAGCATCGCCGTGCTACAAAACGGCGTCTCGGTCTTCTGGCGCGACATCTCGATCGGCGGCAACCAATACACCGATACGTTGCAGCGAGAGTTGAACCTGTCGCGCGATCAGGCTGAGGCCTGCAAGCGCGGTGAGACGGTCGACGGCGTGTCGGGCGATCAGGTCTCGCAGATCCTCAGTTCGGTCAACGACGAGTTGTGCCACGAGATCCAACGCACGATCGACTTCGTGAAAGCGTTCGCCGGATCGGAACATCCCCTGGAGGCGATCTTCTTGGCGGGTGGCGGTTCGCGCTTGCCGGGCCTGCGCGATGCGCTCGGTGCTCAGTTCCGAGCCCGGGTCGAGATGCTCGATCCATTCCGCAAGGTCAAGCTCCCCTCGCGAATTCAAGATCAGCTTGGCGACGCCGGCCCCGATGCGGCGGTCGCTGTTGGTTTGGCGTTACGGAAGGTGGGTGATCGATGATTCGCGTCAATCTGCTCGAAACGCGCAAGGCCGCCCCTGAAGCTGCAACCAAGCAGGGTGGATCGGCGCTCAGCAAGTTCTCGGTTGGCGCGGGAGCGTCAGGGATCTTGGCGGCGGCGATCGTGCTTGGGTGCATCGGATACATCGGCTACAAGTGGGTCGCGCTCAACGGCCAGATCAGCGATCTGCAAGAAGCCAACGCGCGGGCTGACCAAGAAAAGAAAGAACTCGAGAAGGCGCTGCAGACGATCGACCAATACCAGGCCAAGAAGAAGGTCTTGGAGTTGCGCGTGCAGGTGATCTCCGACCTCAAGCGCCGTCAGAGCGTCCCGGTGCACCTGCTCGATCAAGTCAGCCGTCAGCTCCCGGAGTTTCTGTGGCTCGACGGCATGGACGAGAAGAGCAACGCGATTCAGATCAAGGGTCGCGCTACCACCTACAACGCCGTCTCCAACTTCTACAACAATCTGAAGGACTCGCCGTTCTTCTCGGACGTCACGATGGGCATCACGCAGCGTGCACCCGAGGGCGTGAGCTTCCTGCTTTCCTGCAAATTCATTCCGCCCAGCGACAAGCAACCGGCCCCGACCGGTGAAGCGGGCGCGGCGCCGCAGCAGACGCCCGCAGAACAGCCGAGGGGGTGAGCGATGAACCTGAAGAACCTTCCACCGATGGGGCAACTAGGAGCGGCGCTGGCTGTCGGCGTCGGCCTGATCTTCCTCCAGTTCAAGATGGCGCCCGCCGATCTGTCGGCGAAACAGAGCAAGGTTGCGGCGCTGGCCGATCAATTGGAGAAGAAGGAAGCCGAGATCCGCAAGGGTAAGCAGGCCTACGCCAAGCTCGAAGAACTGCAGCGCGACATCGCAGGGCTCGAGCGCAAGCTCACCGATCTGCGGCAGATCTTGCCCACGCAACCGGAGATGGGCGACCTGTTGAAGTGGATCAAGAGCCTCGCCGACCAAACCAATCTCGATCTGCGCGTCTTCAATCCACAGTCGTTGGCCGAGCAGGAATTCCTGCGCGAGCAACCGATCAAGATGGAAGTCATCGGCAACTATCACCAGCTCGGGCTGTTCTTCGATCGCGTCAGCAAATATGCACGGATCATCAATGTCGAGGATGTGAAGATGCAGCCCAACTCCGACAAAACCGTGCGGGCCACGATCAAGGCGACGTTCACCGCCAAGACCTACATCTATCGGGAGGAAGCGGACCAGCAAGCGGCCGCTCAGCCGGGAGGTGACACATGACGACCGTGCGGTCGGTACACATGACCGCGGTGGCGGTTACCTCGGTCATGCTCCTTTCCGTGGCGATCGCGGGCCCTGCGCCGGTCGCCGCCAGTGAAGATCAGACAAAGCCGCCGGCCGACGCCGCCGCGACGGCGAATGATCAAGTCATCGATCAGATTCAGAAGGACGCGGAGTCGGTGGTTACCGGCACGCACTTCACATATGACGCAGCCGGCCGGCGTGATCCGTTCGAGCCGTTGATCAAGACCACACAGGCCGACATCAGCAAGCGGCCCAAAGGGATTTCCGGAATGACCGTCGCGGAGATCGCGCTCAAAGGAACGGCAGTCGATCCTCGCGGCAATCCGGTGGCCCTGTTTCGCGGTTCCGACAATCGCGGCTACACGTTGCGCGTCGGCGACACCGTCTACGACGCACGAGTTCTGTCAATCGAGCCGGCGCACGGCACCGTCGTGTTTCGCCAGCAGGTCGATGACCCACGCCGCATCAAGCCATATCGGGATGTGACCAAGCGTCTCAACCCGGTGAACGAGCAGGAAGAGAAGGATGAAGAGCAATCTGATTCCGTGGAGGGCGCATGATCAGGGGTGACCGCACGGAACGTCCGCTTCGCCGCAAGCTGAGCGCCGCGTTCCTGGGACTTGCTGTCGCAATGGCGGCCATCGCCGGCGTCAGCGCTGCCGACGATCGTCCACAACTGCAAGCATCGCAGGGTGTGCCGGCCGGGCAGAGTGCTGCAGCCCAACTCGTCGGGGTCAATGTCGACGAACAACCGGGCGACAGCTACGACGTCGTGCTCACCGGAGACGGAGCGCTTCCGTATCAGGTGTTCACACTCGAAAATCCGACCCGCATCGTCTTCGATCTGCCGGGCGTGACCGCAGCAACAGCGCGCAATCGCTATGAGGTCGATCACGACGGATTGGTCCGCGTGCGCGTGGGGCAATACCGCAGCGAACCCGATCCGATGGCGCGCGTGGTGATGGAGTTGACCGGTGCGATGGGCTGGACCGCCCAGCAAGACGGTTCGTCGCTGCGCATTCATGTTGGCCAACCGGTCACGACGCAGTCCGCGATCTCGGCGCCTGTCACTACGGCAGCGACCGAAACACAGACCGAGTCTCGGCCGGTGTCGGTTGAGTCTCCGGCGCCAGCGACGACAACCGCGCTCGCGATGTCGGAGCCAGCGACGACGACCAGCACATCGACGGACGTCGTCCCCGCGGCGACAGCCTTGGTGAACGAACGCCCACAACCACAGCAGGCTTCGGCCACGGTGAACGAGCGCCCGCAACCACAGCAGGCGTCGGCCACCAGTCCGGTCGAGTCGCGGCCCGCTCCGCAGCCGGCGAACTCCGCGCCCGTCCCGCAGCCGCGTGACACCGCCGCGGCGGAACCGACGCGCGAGGCACAAACCTCCGCTACCGACAGCTCATCCGGCACCGCTGCTGCCTACGAAGCCGAGCTCAGAGCGATTGCCGCTGAGGCTTCGCAAAAGGGCCAGCGCGCCAGCTACGATTCGATCCCGGCCAAACCATTGTTGGCGCCGGCTCAATCGGAAGAAGCCCCCAAGGCGGCGTCGTCGATTCCGCGCGCCAACTTCGAGACCAAGACGATCGAGGACGGACGTCGCGCCTTCAATGGACGACCGATCTCACTCAATTTGGTAGACGCCGACATCAAGCAGGTGTTCAGCGTATTCCACGACATCTCCGGTCTTAACTTCGTGCTCGATCCGGCCGTCAGCGGTGCGGTCACGATCGTGGTCGATGCCGTTCCGTGGGATCAGGCGTTGTCGCTGATCCTGTTGAACAACAGCCTCGACATGATCCTGGACGGCAACGTCGTGCGGGTGGCGCCGGTCTCCAAGCTGGCGCAGGAGGCCTCGGCACGTAAGGCGCTGATCGAGGCGAAGGAGTACGAGAGCGCTCCGGTCAGCATCACGCGCACGCTGTCGTACGCCGACTCCAAAGAAATCGAGAAGGTCGTGCGCGATGCGATCCTTTCGCCCAAGGGTCGCGTGGTTGTCGACCCGCGCACCAACACCTTGATCATTCGCGACATCCCGACGCGGATCGAGGCGATCGATCGTCTGTTGACGACACTCGACGCCGAAACGCCGCAAGTAATGATCGAGGCCCGGATCGTCGAGATCTCGCGCGACTTCGTGCGTGACCTCGGCATCAACTGGGGATTCTCGGCCATCGCCGATCCGAAACTCGGGACCCAAACCAACCTCGACTTCCCGCACCGCGCGCGGGTCGATTACGACCTCAACCTGCCGCGCAATCCGAAGGCCTCGGCCTTGGGATTCTCGTTCGGGAACGTGCTGGACAGCTTTACGCTCGACATCACGCTCGATGCGCTCGAAACCGAAGGTTATGCCAAACGTCTGTCGTCGCCGAAGATCGCGACGCAGAACAACGAGACCGCTGAAATCGAGCAGGGCGTTCGCATCCCGATCGTCAGCACCACGGCGACCGAGATCGACGTGCGCTTCGTCTCGGCCTCGCTGCGCCTGAAGTGCACGCCGCAGATCACCGCGGAAGGCACGGTGGTGCTCGATGTCGAGGTGGAGAACAACTCGCCCGATTTCGTCAACACAGTCGGCGACGTTCCGGCCATCAACACGCAACGAGCACAAACAAAAGTGTTGATCCCGGACGGCGGCACCACGGTGATCGGCGGCATCTACAGCGTCAACGAAGGAAAGAGCGACACCGGCGTGCCTTGGCTGAAGAACATTCCGGGCCTGGGCTGGCTGTTCAAGTCGCGCAACGTGCAGCAGCGCAACCGCGAGCTGCTGATCTTCATCACCCCACGCATCATCAAGGCGTCCTGATGAAGACCGGGAGGAGAGACACGATGTTCGCAACGATCTCGCGCCGCGTCGCTGCCTGCGCAGTGGCGGCCACGGCACTGGCACTCATGACCGCATGCAACAGCGCCACCGACGATCCGGGCACCTCGGAAGCGCAGGTTACCGTGTCGTCGGTTTCCCCGACGACGGCCTGCGTGGATGTCGACGGCATCCCGCAAGACGTCAATGGTGACGGCACCAACGAACAGGTATTCCAGTCGGTGGTCCAGACCATCAATCTCGAGTCGCGTGTTCGCGGCAGTGGTACCTCGACCTGGAGCGATGCGGTCTTTACGCAGGTGCAGGTTCGCTACGAGATGACCAACGGCTCGGCACCCCCGACTCGCACCGAAGGAGTCGCGGTGACGGTTCCTGCCGACGGGGCCGGTTCGGTAGGTATGACCACCGTTTTGGCCGACGACATCATCACCTTCTGGCGCGAAGGTGTGGGCAGCGGCACGGCAACTCGCGGTACCATCCGCCTCAAGTTCACCGGACGCGATGCCGGTGGCGAACCGGTCAGCGCGACCGGTTCGATTCCGATCGAGGCGGTGGCGGTCTGCGGGAGCTGATCCGCACGACACGCCAATGGCCGCGATGAGCGGCAAACGTTGTGACCCTGCGAGCGCCTGACCAGGAACCGACCGCCAGCCCCCGCGACATCCTTGCGGAGGCTGCGCGGCTCTGTCCGGAGGCGCTCGAGGTTTTGTTGGTCGATGCCGACGGTGTTTTGGTGGAACGCCACCGCATCACCGACTCGCCACTGGATGCCGAGGAGGTTGGCGTCCAAGTGGTCGCCGCAATCCCCGCGTTGGCTGGGGCTTCGTCCGCCTCGAAGATCGGCGCCTTCCAGGAGTGGATGCTGCAGGGCGACCGTGGCGTCGTGATCGTCCGCCGCGTCCCTCTCGTCGACATGTTCTTGGTGCTGTTGGTTCCAGCTCGGACCTGGACCGGAAAGGCCCGATTTACGGCCCGGGTCTTGGCGGGCCGCATGGCTGCTGCCCTGGCGTAACCCGCGCCCTACCGGACTGAACCGGTTCCGAACTCGTCCCTTCCCCCAAACATGCGGTAGCATCCCGCCGCTCTCCCGGTCGCTCGCGGAGCAACCCTCGACGCGAGCCGGCCGGACTTGGGAGGACTTGGTGGACGCCCGCGAAATCAAAGAACTGCTGAACTTCGTTCGGAAGGCCGACTTCGATGAGTTCGAGTTGGAGCTGGAAGGGTTTCGGCTGCGCGTCGTGAAAAACAAAACAGCGCCTGGTGTGGCGCAGGTCGCGATCATGCCGAACCAGCCGGCCGCGGCGCCCCCGCCTGTCGTCGTCGCCCCGGTGGTGCCTGCAGCGGAAACTCCGCCGGCCGCCGCCAAACCACCCGAGGAGAAACTCCATGAGATCGGCTCCCCGATGGTCGGCACGTTCTATCGAGCCACGAGTCCGGGGGCGAAGGCGTTTTGCAACGTCGGCGATCATGTCAGCGTCGGGCAGACACTCTGCATCATCGAAGCGATGAAGCTGATGAATGAGATCGAGTCCGACATTTCAGGGACCGTGGTCGAGATCGTCCCGGACAATGCGCAACCGGTGGAATACGGCGAGCCGCTGTTTCGCATTCGGCCCGACCGGTAGGTAGGCCGGCGCCACGATGTTCAAGAAAATTCTGATCGCCAACCGCGGGGAAATCGCGCTGCGGATCATCTGGGCCTGCCGCGAGCTGGGCATCAAGACCGTCGGTGTGCACAGCAATGTGGATCGCGACTCGCTGCACGTTCGGTTTGCCGATGAAGAGGTTTGCATCGGCCCGGCCAAGAGCGCCGATTCGTATCTCAACATTCAAGCCTTGCTGGCCGCCGCCGAAATCACCGGCGCCGATGCCGTTCACCCTGGTTACGGTTTCCTTTCGGAGAACGCGCACTTCGCCGAAATCTGCGGAGAGTGCGGCTTGACGTTCATCGGCCCCTTACCCGAGAGCATTCGCCGGATGGGGGACAAGGCCGAAGCGCGTCGCACCATGATCGAAGCCGGCGTGCCGGTGTTGCCAGGGAGCGAGGGCGCGCTTCCGACTCTGGAAGAGGCTCAGGCGCTGGCCGAGCAGATCGGCTTTCCGGTGATCGTGAAGGCGGCGGCAGGTGGTGGCGGCCGTGGAATGCGCGTGGTGGAACAAGCCGAAGAGCTGGCCAACGCGTTCGACACGGCGCGCACAGAAGCGGCTGCGGCATTCGGTGTACCGGACGTCTATATCGAGAAGTACCTGGTGCAACCGCGCCACATCGAGTTTCAAATCCTGGCCGACCACCACGGAAATGTCGTGCATCTGTTCGAACGCGAATGCTCGATCCAGCGGCGCCATCAGAAGGTGATCGAGGAAGCGCCGAGCTCCGCGCTCACGCCTGAACTGCGTCGAGAGATGGGAGCCGCTGCGATCAAAGCAGCCCGCGCGGTCAACTACCGCAACGCCGGGACGATCGAGTTTCTGCTGGACCTGGATGGCAGCTTCTATTTCATGGAAATGAACACTCGGATCCAGGTCGAACATCCGGTGACGGAGAACATCACCGGCTTGGATCTGATCAAAGAGCAGATCCGGATCGCTGCGGGCGAACCACTCCGCTTCAAACAGGACGATCTGACGATCCACGGTTGGAGCATCGAGGCGCGCGTCACCGCCGAGGATCCTTGGACCTTCGCACCATCGCCGGGGTTGATCACGACATTCCACGCCCCTGGGGGCCCAGGCATCCGCCTCGATACCGCTGCGTACGCCGGCTACAAGGTGCAGCCCTACTACGACTCGATGATCGCCAAGTTGATCGCTCGCGGGCCGACCCGTGAGATTGCCACCGCACGGTTGCGACGAGCGATCAGCTTCTTCGTGATCGAAGGGATCAAGACCAACCTGCCGATGGTGGCCGAGATTCTGGCCGAAGAGGAATTTGCCCGCGGCGATCTGTCGACCAAGTACATCAACCAGTTCATGGAACGCCGGAAGGCGCGTCAGGAGTAGTCGATGTCCACTGGTTCGGGCGAACGGCGCTCGTGGATTGCCCGCACCTGGTGGTGGTCCGTACCGCTGGGTTGCCTCGGATTGATGGTGCTCTGCCTGGGGAGCTGCAGCCTGTTGTGTGCCGGCAAATTCTGGGGCGCCAAGCGGCAGGTCGACGAAGCGCTGGTGCTGGCCAATCACAACCCAGCTGCAATCGAGGCGTTGGGAGAACCGATCGTCGCCAGTCCCTTCGGTGAGGGGGGCGACACGCGGTTCACCAACGATGATGGTGTCTGGCGCGTGCGGGTCCCGGTGCGAGGTCCCAAGGGTCGCGCCAACCTGCGCTTCGAGCAGGGCAGTGGCGACGGATCGAAAGTCAGGAGCGCAGAACTGGTCGTCGAGGGGAGCGGTGAGGTGATCGCGCTGATCCCCCCGGAAGACTCCGACCCCTCGAAGCCGTAGACCCGCGGCTCGGCGCGGGGTCGCATCGAGTTGATCCGGTTCGAAACGATCCGCCCTCGGCACATCCCGCTACGGCGCCAAATCCACGCCGTGTTTCTCTTGACCGTTCTGGAGCGGTGACCAAGTTTGTCAGTGGAGGACCGCCGTCCTCTCGTGTGTTTGGACCATCCTGCGGAGGTCTGGTCGCGGCGCACGGACACGCTCTGATTCGCGGAGAAGGGCACGCATGGCCGACCGTATCGGCGATCTGCTCCTGGAGGAAGGCCTCGTTACTCGCGAGGCTCTCAAGGAAGCACTAGACCGCCAAAAAACTGAGGGTGGAAGACTCGGTTACCACTTGGTGCGGCTCGGTCAGGTGAGCGAGGAAGATCTCGTTCACATCCTGTCCGAGCAGTTCGGCATGCCGGCGATCGACTTGCGCAGTTTGTATCCGCACGTCGAGCGCGACCTGCTGCAACTGATTCCGGAGGGAATCTCCACGCGCTACACGGTGTTCCCGGTGCACAAGACCGGAAACGTCCTGACGTTGGCGATGGCTGACCCGACCAACGTGGTGGCGCTCGACGACATTCGCTTCCGCACCGGTTGCGAAGTCGAACCGGTGCTGGCCAGTGAGTTCGCGATCAAAGAGGCGATCGAGCACTCCTACGAGGAGAAGCGGCTCGACATCTTTGGCGCGATGCCGGAAGAAAAAGAGGTTACCGGCGGCATGGGTCAGTCGGCTACGGAGGCCGGCGACCTCGAGTTTCTCGAAGAAGAAGAAGAGATCGATGCTAACAACCTGGAAGCGCTCTCTGCCGATGCGCCGGTCGTGCGCATCGTCAATCGAGTCCTGGTCGACGCCATTCAGAAGGGCGCATCGGATATTCACATCGAGTGCTATGAGAAGGAGTTCCGCGCGCGTCTGCGGATCGACGGCGTGCTGTACGAGTACATGCGGCCGCCTTCCAAGCTCAAGGACGCAATCATCTCGCGCTTGAAGATCATGGCCAAACTGGACATCGCCGAGCGCCGGCTGCCGCAAGACGGCCGCATCAAAATCAAGATGAAGTTGGATGGCAAGCAGCGCGAAATGGACTACCGCGTCAGCACCTGCCCCACGCTCTACGGCGAGAAGGTCGTGCTGCGCTTGTTGGACAAAGAGAAGCTCTCGCTCGACCTCGGCAAGCTCGGATTCGAGCCCGAATCGTTCGAGGCGTTTGAACGGGCGATCTTGCAACCGTGGGGAATGGTGCTGGTCACCGGCCCTACCGGTTCTGGAAAGACCAACACGCTGTACTCGTCGATCACCCGGATCAACAACACCGACATCAACATCATGACCGCCGAAGACCCGGTCGAGTTCAATCTGCCGGGCATCAATCAGGTTCAAACCAAAGAAGCGATCGGGCTGACCTTCGCGGAAGCGCTCCGATCGTTCTTGCGACAAGACCCCGACGTCGTGCTGATCGGTGAGATCCGCGATTTCGAAACCGCTGAAATCGCCGTCAAGGCGGCGCTCACCGGACACTTGGTGCTGTCGACGCTGCACACTAACGACGCGCCATCGACCGTCAGTCGTCTGATGAACATGGGTATCGAGCCGTTCCTGGTGGCGACATCGGTCAACTGCATCGCCGCGCAGCGACTGATCCGAAAAATCTGCAAGGAGTGCAAGATCGAGCATCCGCTGCCTGCCAAGTCGCTGGTCGAAGCCGGTTTCACGCCGGAAGAGGCCGAGACCGTCAAGACCTACAAGGGCCGGGGCTGTCCCACCTGTAACAACAGTGGGTACAAGGGGCGACTCGGTCTGTTCGAAGTGCTCGAGATCAGTGAAGAAGTTCGCGAGATGATTCTCACCGGCTGCTCGGCGCTGGAACTCAAGCGCAAGGCGGTCGAGGACGGGATGATCACGCTGCGCCGCAGCGGTCTGATCAAAGTCATGAACGGCTTGACGACGTTGGAAGAAGTCGTCGGCGCCACCGTGTTCTAAGCCAGGGGGAATGATGGCCGTTACACTCCAACAGCTGTTGAAGACGATGGTTGAGCAAGGCGCTTCCGACCTGCACGTCACCACCAATGCGCCGCCGCAGATCCGGATCGACGGGCATCTCGTGCCCCTTCAGATCCCACCGCTGACCGCGGCAGAGACCAAGTCGTTGGTGTACTCGGTGCTCTCAGATCAGCAGAAGCACCGCTTCGAGGACACGCTCGAGCTGGACTTCTCATTCGGTGTGAAAGGGCTCGCCCGCTTCCGCTCCAACGTCTTCATGCAGCGTGGCGCCGTCGGCGCCGCGTTTCGAACCATCCCTTGGGAGATCCGTTCGTTCCAGGACCTGGGAGTTCCCGATGTGGTCTCCACGCTGGCGGACAAGCCGCGTGGTCTGGTGCTGGTCACCGGTCCCACCGGCTCGGGCAAGTCGACGACGCTGGCAGCGCTCTTGGACAAGGTCAATCGTGAGCGACAAGAACATATCGTCACGATCGAGGATCCCATCGAGTACCTGCACTCGCACAAGCGTTGCCTGGTCAACCAGCGTGAATTGGGATCGGACACCAAGTCGTTCGTCGGCGCTCTGCGCTCGGTACTGCGTCAAGACCCGGACGTGGTGTTGATCGGCGAGTTGCGCGATCTGGAAACGATGGAGTGCGCGCTACAAGTCGCGGAAACCGGTCACTTGACGTTCGCGACGCTCCACACCAACAGCGCCGCACAAACCATCAACCGAATCATCGACGTGTTTCCCACCAACCAGCAGCCGCAGGTCCGTGCGCAACTGTCTTTGGTCTTGGAGGGAGTCCTTTGTCAGTCGCTGTTGCCGCGATCGAACGGTCATGGGCGCTGCATGGCGATGGAGATCTTGGTACCCAACTCCGCGATCCGAAACCTGATTCGCGAGGACAAGGTCCACCAGATCTACTCGATGATGCAAACAGGACAGGCCAAGTACGGGATGCAGACATTCAACCAATCGCTGTCCTCGCTGTACTTCCGCCGCCAGATCACGCTACAGACCGCGCTGTCGGCATCGAGCAATCCGGAAGAACTGCAGGACATGATCAATCGGGGCGCGACCGCCCTGAACGGCGGCACGCCCACGCCCGCCGGTCGTCGCTGAGGAGCTTGACCCATGGCCGTCTATACCTACGAGGGACGCACCAAGACCGGCGATAACCGCCAAGGTACGGTCGAGGCACCCAACAAAGAACAGGCGCTGAGCAAGCTCAAGCGCCAGGGGATCGATGCGCCGACCGTCACCGAAAAGAGCGGCGGCCTGCCGATTCCGAAGTTTCGTACCGGCATCAGTCGCAAGGACGTGGCGATTTTCACACGTCAGTTCTCCGTGATGATCGACGCCGGTTTGCCGCTGGTGCAGTGCCTCGAGATTCTGGCCAATCAGCAACCCAACAAGATCTTTCGCGCGATCCTTACGGAGATTCGCTCCGACGTCGAGGCCGGATCGACGCTGGCAGACGCGATGCGTAAGCATCCCAAAGCGTTCGACACGCTGTACTGCAACATGGTCGCAGCGGGTGAGGCCGGCGGTATTCTCGACACGATCCTTCAACGACTCTCGCAGTACATCGAGAAGATCGTGAAGTTGAAGGCAGCGGTGCGCGGCGCGCTGATCTATCCGGTGGCCGTGTTGGTGATTGCCTGCGTCGTGGTTTGGGTGATTCTGACGTTCGTGATTCCGGTGTTCGGCGATCTGTTCACCGGACTCGGCGCCGAGCTGCCGCTGCCGACACGAATCGTGATCATGCTCTCGAACTTCCTGCGCGCGTGGTGGTGGCTGTTGATGATCATGGGAATCGGCGCTGGGGTCGGGGTCCGGCAGTACTACAAGACCGAGCGCGGCCGGCTCGTGATCGACGGCCTGATGCTCAAGATCCCCGTGGTTGGAATGCTGCTGCGAAAGATCGGTGTGGCTCGCTTCTGCCGCACGCTGGGGACGCTGACATCTTCTGGAGTTCCGATTCTCGATGGCTTGGACATCACGGCGCGCACCTCGGGTAACGCGGTGATCGAGAATGCGATCCAGGCGGTGCGCAGCGCAGTCGAGCAAGGCCGTACGATCAGCGAACCGCTGCGCGAGACCAAGGTCTTCCCGGACATGGTGGTGCAGATGATGGCGGTCGGCGAACAGACCGGCGCACTCGACACGATGCTCAGCAAAATCGCCGACTTCTACGAGGACGAGGTCGACGAAGCAACCGCCAACCTGCTGTCGCTTTTGGAACCGATCATGATCGTGTTCCTTGGAACCGTGATCGGCGGCATCGTGATCGCGATGTACATGCCGATGTTCAGCTTGATCGGCAAGATCGCCTGACCGGCGCGGGAACGAGAGAACAGTGGCCAGTTTCCGACGACACCTGCGCCGTCTGAACGGCGCCCGGGCGGTCGCGGTGACGACAATGCTCGTGGCCCTGTTCTGCATCGAGCTCCTGCTGCAACCGGGGCGCTCGCTGCGGCCGCTGTATTGGCTCGCGGCGAGTGCCTTTGCCACCATCCTGCTTTACGCGTGGCTCGACCGCCGAATTGGTGATCGGCCGATACACGCCGTTCTGCAAGTGGCGGGCGACACG
Organism: Acidobacteriota bacterium; assembly: GCA_046331425.1. Taxonomy (GTDB): domain Bacteria; phylum Acidobacteriota; class Polarisedimenticolia; order J045; family J045; genus JANNUT01. Next base: position 27,868 of record JAXLQU010000021.1, on the reverse strand, counting down.
TTGTTGGTGGCGGCCTTGGTCGTCGTGACCGGCGGCGGACTTTCTCCGGTCTCGTTTCTGTTCGCACTGCCGGTGATGGTTGCGGCGTCGCTGCTCGGGTTGCGCGGTGGCATTGGTGCCGCCCTGGGTGCATGGGGCTTGTACGCACTGCTGTTGGCGGACTCGGTGTGGAACGGCGTGGGGCCCGATCTTGCACTCGGCGGCGTGATGTATGCAGCGGTCTCGCACCTGCTCGGACTGCTTGTGCTCGGTGTGCTGGGCGGGATGTTGGCGGAGCGGTTGAAGAGCGCCGATCTGGAACTGTTGCGCCGCCGCGAGGATCTCGATGCGCTGCGCGCCCTGCACGCCGACATCGTCGGTTCGATCAGCGCCGGCTTGATCACCACCGATCGTGAGGGGCGCATCACGTTCCTCAATCGCGCGGCAGAGGACATCGTCAGGCTGCCGAGCCTCGCGCTGCTGAGCGAATCCGCGACGACACTGTTTGGATTGCCGGAGGGATATCTTCAGGAAGCGGCCGAAACGCTCAAGCGCGGCCGCCGCCCCCGCTTCGAGCGCAGTTGGCGCCGGCCGGCAGACGGCGAAACGCTCTCGCTTGGCCTCTCGATTTCGACGCTGCGTTCGACCGATGGAGAGCCGGAAGGCTGGTTGATCGTGTTCCAAGATTTGACCGAGATCGCCTCGCTGGAAGAGCAAATCCGTATCAGCGAGCGAATGGCGGCGCTGGGAGAAATGGCGGCGGGGATGGCGCACGAACTACGCAACCCCTTGGCTTCGATCAGCGGTTGCGTACAGATCCTCAGCCGTGACGCCGAGGGAGAGGCGCGCAAGCTGTCCGAGATCGCATTGCGTGAAAGTGAGCGACTCAATCGCATCGTCCGCAACTTCCTCGACTTTGCCAAGCCTGGGCCGTGCCGGCCTCGCGCGCTCGATCTGCTGCCGCTGATGGAAGAAATGGCACGCTTGCTGCGAAAGAGCCCCGAGATCAGAGCCGGGCACCGCATCGACGTGCGCGGAGGTGCGGGCACGACTTGGGCGCTGGCCGATCCCGATGCGATGCGGCAAGTGTTTTGGAACCTCGCTTCCAACGCGCTCAAGGCGATGCCGGAAGGTGGGCGATTGGAAATAACTGTCAGCGGTTACGCCGGTGATCGGGTCATGGTGAGCTTCAAGGACGAAGGGCGGGGCATGGATCCCGACACGGTCAAGCGCTACTTCCAGCCGTTTCATAGCAAGTTCCACGAAGGGTCGGGGCTGGGCGCGGCGATCGTCTATCGAATCGCACAAGAGCATGCCGGTGCGGTTCAGGTCGCGTCGCGCGAGGGGAAGGGAACCGAGATCTCCTTGGTGCTTCCGGCCGCCGTCGTCGCTGCGTCGGCAGCGGTCTGAGACGACGATGGCGCTGATCCTTGTGGTCGACGATGAGGCCGGCATCCGCGAAGTACTGCGCGCGGGGCTCAGCACGGAGGGCCATCGCGTCGTGGTGGCGACCGGCGGCGAGGAAGCGCTTCAAGTGCTGTCGCGCGAAACGATCGATCTGGTGATCACCGATCTCTCGATGCCCGATATCGACGGCGTCGAGCTGTTGCGTCGCAGTTCCAAGTTGGCGCCGGACACTCCGGCGATCGTGGTGACCGCATACGGATCGAAAGAATCGGCGATCGAAGCGATGCGTCACGGAGCGGTCAACTACCTCGAGAAGCCGTTCGATGTCGAGGAGATGCGCCTGCACGTGCGCCGAGCACTTCGACAACAGCGAATCTCGGAAGAGAACCGTCGCCTACGTGCGCAGGTGGGAGCGGAGACCGAACTGACCGGCGACTCTCCCTCCGTCGAGGCCGTGAGAACCATGATCGGCCGGATTGCGCCGGCCGATAGCAGCGTCTTGATCACGGGGGAATCGGGAACCGGCAAAGAGGTGGTGGCGCGAGCGATCCATCGGATCTCACCACGAGCCGAGCGCCCGTTCGTTGGAATCAACTGTGCTGCAATCCCGGCGGAGTTGCTGGAATCGGAACTGTTCGGGCACGTACGTGGCGCGTTCACCGGCGCCGATCGTTCCCGTCGAGGTCTGGTCGAAGCGGCCGAAGGGGGCACGCTGTTCCTCGACGAAATCGGCGACATGCCGCACGAGATGCAAGCCAAGTTGTTGCGCGTGCTGCAAGAGCGGCGCATCAGGCGCGTGGGCGGGACCGAGGAAATTCCTGTCGATGTGCGCGTGATCTGCGCCACGCATCGTGATCTGACGCAGTGGGTGAAGGATGGAAGGTTTCGCGAGGACCTGTTCTATCGAATCCACGTGATCCACATTCGCGTTCCCGCGCTGCGAGAGCGACGCTCCGACATTCCGCCCTTGGCCGCAAACTTTGCCGCGCGTCATTCGGCGCGAATGAATCGACGGATCACCGGGGCCAGTCCGGAGTTCGTGGAGGCGCTGGTGCGTTACACCTGGCCCGGGAACGTTCGTCAGCTAGAGAACGTGCTCGAGCGAGCGGTTGCGCTCTCGACGGGCGATCTGTTGCTGCCCGAGACGCTTCCACCGGAGGTTCTCGATCCGCACACCACATCGTCGGGCGAGTTGCCTGCCGAGTTGCCCGAACCGTTCGATCTCGAAGCGCATCTGGAGACGCTGCGACGCCACTTCATGGAGTTGGCGTTGGACGAGAGCAACGGGGTCCAGACGCGCGCCGCGGAACGAATCGGCCTGACCTTCCGGTCGTTTCGTTACTTTGCGAAGAAATACGGACTGACCACTCGAAGCGGTGATTCCGAGCCTGTCGCGGAGCTGGCGATCCGCGACTGACAACCTGTGTCACCCCGAACGGCACTCCCTGTCAGAGTCCGGCCGCAGACTCCTGGGTCACTCGAGGTCCAACCCGACAACTCGATTGTTTGCAATCAATTAAAGCTCGCGATCGGGCGGCCGAAGAGTGGCATCGAGGTTGCAGTCTCAAGGGACACCCCAAGGAGGTGACGACATATGCTTCGTAAAGACCGTGGATTCACGCTGATCGAGCTTTTGATCGTGGTTGCCATCATCGGAATCATCGCCGCGATCGCCATTCCCAACCTGCTCAACGCAATCGATCGCGGCCGCCAGAAGCGCACCATGGCGGACGTCCGCTCGATCGGTACGGCGATTGAGTCGTACTCGGTGGACAACAACTTCTACCCGAATGAGACCGGCAACGTGAACAACCAACTGGATCAGTGGTTGGAGCCGATCTACATCAAGAAGTGCCCGGATACGGACGGTTGGAACAACGATCTCCAGTACACCGATACGGCGACCGGCTACACCGTCGAGTCGTATGCCAAGAACGGTACCGATGATGCGGATACCGGCGGCAAAACCACCGACTTCGATGACGACATCATCTTCTCCGATGGCGCCTTCATTCAGTGGCCTGAAGGTCAACAGCAGTAATTTGACGTGATGCGGCGGGGGCTGCGCGCGATGTGCAGTCCCCGTCGACTTCTACGGCGAGCCCTCGATAAGCCCCTTCGCCCGAAGGGCCGGGAGAGGACAACCGTGATGAGCAAAGACAAAAAAAATCGATCGGCGCAAGCCGGCTTCACCTTGGTCGAGTTGCTGGTGGTCGTTGCGATCATCGGAATCCTCTCGGCGATGGCGGTTGTGAACCTCCAGAGTTCTCTGGACAAAGCCCGTCAGCGCAAGACGATGGCCAACATGCACGCGGTGAGCGTGGCGATCGAGTCGTACAGCGCGGACCTTGGGTACCTGCCGACGAACGGCATCAGTGCGCAGGAGCTGCAAGCGGCGCTCTCGAACAACCTGTACAAACAGGTCGATACCGAGGACGGCTGGAACCGCGACATGGCCTACACCTCCGACTCGGCGCACTACACCGTAGAGAGCTACGGGCGCGATGCGGTCGATGGGCCTTCGGACATCACGCGTTCGACCCGCGACGACTTTGACAACGACCTGATGATTACAGACGGTGTGTTCTCGGCGAGCCCCGAAACTGCTCCGTAATCGAGAGCCTTCGTTTCTGACGATCGTTTTGGCGCGAGTGATCGCGCCTTTCGTTTTTCTGTGGGACCGGCGTCGACTTGACCAGCCGTCACGGCGGGCCTAGACGCCGGTCGATCCCCCTTCGTAAACAGACGTGGCGGCGGGCAGGGCGGCTGGGCTAGTCTGCCGCCCGGGACGGGGCCCCGCCCCAGAGACTGCCAACGAAGGAGATCCGAGGCATGCACGACATCGGCATTGAACAGGGCGAGCGCAGGCAAAACGGGTTCACCCTCATCGAACTACTCGTGGTGATCGCGATCATCGCCATCATCGGGGCCGTCGCCGCTCCCAAGCTACTCGGTGTCATGGAACATGGGCGAGTCGCCGGCACGGCGCAGAGCATGGACGCCGTCGACAAGGCGATCAAGATGTACGGCATTCAACACGACGGGTCCTATCCACAGGTTGGTGATCCTGGAGCGTTGGTGGCGGCCAAGGGAACCCTCGAAACCTTCCTGGCCGAACAACTCGAGACCATGAATCTCGAGGATGCGTGGGGCAACTCGCTCTACTACGGCTGCGACGGCATCAACTACACGCTGCGTTCATACGGGAAGAACAAGGCTGCCGATCCCGCCACCGGCACGATCGCCGAGAACGACTACAACGCGGACATCATCATCGTCAACGGCGGCAAGGTGCAGTGGCCCAAGTAGGTTGCCAACCAACAGCGGTTGCGCCCCCAGTGTGGAATTGAAAACGCGAGCGGCCTTCGGGTCGCTCGCTTGCTTTTACAGCACTCTGCAGGCGCGATGCGGCGCTCTCCGCTATGGTCCTCTCACCGTTGGCATGCATGTGTAGGTGAGGGAACACTCGTGTCTTCTTCTGCGCTCGCTTCGGTTCTGTCCGGCCTCTCCACGCCACTCATTGCTGACGCCTGTTTGCGAATCGGGATCCCGATACGGATGGCGCCCGCAGGGCTCGTGCCGATCGTGCCGGGCGGTTGCATCGGTGGCCGTGCGCTCACCGCTCGACATCACGGCAGCGTCGACGTGTTTCTGGAGGCACTGTCCGGAGCGCGCGAGGGGGACATCCTCGTGATCGACAACGGAGGGCGATCGGACGAGGGGTGCATTGGCGATCTGACCGCACTCGAGGCGCGACATGCCGGGGTCGCGGCGATTCTGGTGTGGGGGTTGCATCGTGATCATCGGGAACTGCAGCAGGTCGGCCTGCCCGTGTTCAGCTACGGCCGATGCCCTGCAGGTCCCGTGCGTGCGGAGGGCCGCCGTGAGGATTCGTTGGGCTCGGCACGCTTCGGCAGCGTTTTGGTCACAGGCGAGGATGTCGCGATTGCCGACGACGATGGCGCCCTCTTCGTGCCGGCCGGGGCGATCGATGCCGTGCTGGTAGCGGCGCAAGTGATTCGTGAGCGCGAGCGGCGCCAAGCAGTCCAACTCGCCAGCGGCGTATCGCTGCGCGTCCAGCTTCGCTTCGATCGATTCCTCGAGCGCCGCGCCACCGACCCGCTGCTGACCTTCCGCCAACACCTCGAACAGACCGGCGGCGCCATCGAAGTCTGATCACACTGCATTTCTCCGCCAGCAAATCGGGGACGGTCTACCTATTTCGCGAGCGTTCTCGTACCGCAGTGCCGCTGGAATTAGGTATGACGTCCCCGAATTGCGTCGCGGGGTCGATCCTCGATCTAGAATGCGCCGTGCCGCGATCGTCGCGACTGGTTTCTGCGGGGAGTTGGCTGTTGCCGTTGGCGGGAGCGGCGGCAGCGCTCCCTTGTCTCCAGTTTCAACCAGATGATCTCTTCATCTATCTGCGTGTCGTACAGAACGTCCTGAGTGGTGACGGATGGGGTTTCAACCCTGGAGAGCCGGTGAACGTGGCCTCCTCCGGCGGTTGGCTGCTGGTGCTCATCGCGCTGATGCGGGCCGCAGGATCTGTCGATGCCGGCGTGGCGCAAGTCGCGTCGGCGTTCTGCACGATGCTGGCAATCGCCGGCGCGTATCGGTTGGCAACCGGCCTGGCCGGGCATCGCTTGGCCGGCTGGACCGCGGCGCTGGCGTTGGGGTGCGATGCGTGGGTCATGCGCTGGTTTTGGAGCGGAATGGAAACCGGCCTGGCGATCGCCATCGCGTTGTGGGGATTGGCACTGCTAGCCGACGAACCGTCCCGTCGTTTCAATGCCTGGCTGGGGGCCGTGTTGATCGCGATCGGGCCGGTGGTGCGTCCCGAACTTGCGTTGCTGGCTGTTTGCGTGTTCGTCGTACGCCTTGCCGATTGGCGTCGCGTCGGCCTCTCGCCTGCGACAAAACTCGCGACCGCAGGCGGCGTGGTTGCGATCACGTGGGCCGTATTCAGTCTGCAAACCTGGGGCGGACTGATCCCCGCCTCGGTCAGTGCCAAGAGCTCGCTGGGTGCGGCCAACATCGCCACGGTCGCCGCCGCCTGGCGCGTGCTGGTCGCGATCGGCGCAACGCAACTGCCGCTCGTGCTGGCGGCGCTGCTTCTTTCGAGATCGTGGTGGCGGGCCGACACGGCCGTCTCGCGGCGATTCATGGCGCAGGTCACCTGGTTGTTCGTGCCAATGCTCACGCTGGTGTACTCGCTGCGACACGTGAAGATCTATTCACGCTATGCGCTCCCCGCGACCGCGTTGCTCGTGGTGTTGGGCGCGGCGGCGATCGCCGCGTGGGCGATCGAGAACGACGCTCCCGCCGTGCGGCGTCGCCTTTGGGTCGCTGTCTTGACGGCCACGTTGGTGGTCAACCTGACGCTTGCCGCGTTGATCACGGTGCCGGCGTCGCGCACCTATGCGCGCTCCATGCAAGACGTCGTCTGGCCGCTGGCGCGGCGTCTGGCCGCGCAAATGCCGCCGCGCAGCACACTCGCCACGCACAACATCGGCGTGCTTGGCTTCGCGACGCAGCGTCGCATCCTGGACCTCAACGGCCTGGCCACACCACAGATCGTTCCGTACAAACGCGATGGCCGTGAGCGCGACTATCTGGAAGCTCATCCCCCGGACTGGATCGTGGAAATCACACCGGCTCCAGGTGAGCTTCAGAAGTCGCCCGGCCGGCTGCTACTCATCCGCGATGAAACGCTTATCTTCCACAAGATGTTTCCAACCGGACCCGATCCGATGTACCTCACGGTCTACCGTGTGAACGGCCTGGCGCCGTGACCGAACCCAAACGTGCAGCGTGGTCCGCTGCGCAACTGGCGATCGCCGTTGCGTTGACGTTGGCGTTCCCACCGGATGTCTACCCCGAGAGTGGTGCGATTGCATCGTTGTTGCTGGCAGGTGCGCTGTGGTGCGCAACAGCACGCACTCGCTGGGGCATCTTGCTGATTGGAGCCGCGTGGCTGGCGCTGCAGTGCGCCAGCAGTCTCGCGCCGGCTCGCACCGTCACGACCGTGATGCGACTGGTGCTTCCTGTCGCAGCACTGGCAGCCGCGGCCGGCATCGGCCCCGTGCATCGTCGATGGTTACTGTGGGCTGCGTCGGTGGCGGGAGCCGCGCTCGGATTGCTCGCGATCGCGCAAAAGTGGTTGATCTTGCCGGCCAGCGCTGCGTGGGCGCGCGAATCCGGAGCCGCTCGAGAAATTCTGGTGCGATTGGACTCCGGTCGTCCGTTTGCGACGCACGTGGTGCCGGCGGCGTTGGCCGGCGCGCTCACGTTGGCCTTGGCCGCGAGCGTGGCACTGGCGATGTCGCGTCACTCACGACGTGCCGCACTCGCGCTGGCCGTGCCGATAACCTTCGGTTTGATCCTGACCGCGTCGTTGGGTGCGTTCATCGCGCTCGCCGCGTCACTCGCACTACTACTCGTTCCAATGTGGCAAGCGCTCCCTCGGTCGGTGCGTTGGGGAACCGTCATCGGTGTGCCGCTGCTGCTGGCCACCTTGGTCGCGCTGCGCCCGGTACCGATCTTGGATCTATCGCGCGCCGATCATCCGCTGCGCTTGCGACTTGGAAACTGGCGAGCCGCGGTCTTGATCGCACCACAAGCGCCGTTCGTTGGGACCGGACTCGGGAGCTACGGCGCGTTGATGCCGCAGGTTCGGCGCGCCGGCGATCAGGAAACCCTGTTCGCGCACAATTCATGGCTGCAACTGTGCGTCGAGGGTGGTTTGCCCGCTGCGTTCCTGCTGTTGGCAGCAGCCGTGTGGTTGTCGCGCCGTTGGCGTTGGGTCGGCGCCAACGAAAATCGAGTGTTGTTGGCCGGCGTCACCGCCTTCGCGGTGCACAACCTGTTCGACTTCACCGCGTACTTGCCAGGTGTCGCCGTTGCTGCCGGGGCTTTCATCGGCGGTCGTCACGCGTCGCGATGACGATCTACCCGACATCCGACCCACGCGGCTGTTCGCGGTGCTGATCGCGCTCGCCGCGTTACCGTGGGCGTTCGAGTCGGCGGCACGCGCACGACTCGGCGCCAGCGATGCGGGCAGCGTGGTGCAAGCGGCGCATCTGGCTCCCTGGTCGGTTCCGATCTCTTTGCGTGCTGGACGCGAGTTGTTGACCCAGGCGACCGCACCGAACGATCCGCGCAACGAACAGGCTGCGCTGATCGGCGAGCGCCTCACGCAAATCGATCCCGAATCACCCGCGGGTTGGCATTTGCTCGGCGCGGCCCGGCAAGCACAGGCGCGCCCCGGGATCGCATGGTTGGCGCTGAATGTCGCTGCGGCGCGCCATCGCGGCGACGAGGCCTTGTTGGCTTCGTTGCATGCACTCGAGCAGGCGTTCAGCCGCGTCGGGATGTTGAGCGCGCCGCTGCATTACGGCCAGCCGGCGGTGGTCAAGCGTTATGCCTGGCATGCTTGGGATGATCTGTTGTTGATCGCGGCGTTGGTCGGCACCGCATTGGTGACGCTGCGTCGCCGATTGCCGGCCATGGCGCCACCCGAAGCGCTGCTGCTGTCGATCCTCGTGATGCTCGTGCCGTGGGGCGAGGGGGGTGCGCTGCCCGGCGCGCGCTTGGCTCGTGCGGTGATCGTTGCTGCGGCGCTGACGCTGACGTTGTTTCCGTTGCGCGTCGCGCGCGTGGAGGCACTGCGGCATGAATGGCCGTTGGTGCCGCTGCTGTTTCTTGCTCCGGCGGCGATCGTCGCCGCCGTGTCGGCGGCATTCAGCACCGACGGTGCTGCTGCTCGCGACGGGCTGAGCTCGCTGCTCGTGGCGCTGATCGTGGTCGTGCTCTCGTGGGATCTTTCACGCCGATTTCCGACTTGGCCGCGGATCACGGTGACGTTGGTCGGCGTCGCGGCAACGCTCTGCGCGGCGCTCTGGCTACTGCAGAAGTTCGCGCTTGAATTCGGCTTCGATGTAGCCCAATGGCCGGTGCCGCTCGGTGTCGAATCCGGATTGCGCCCCGCGGCTGACTTCTTGCACCCCGGTCACCTCGGTACCTTCTTGGTTGCTGGTGGAATCGCTTGGGTTGGGATGGCGTTGTTCTCGCCCACCTCGCGCTTCACGCTCTGGGTTGGCTTGGCAGTGATCGGTCTCGGATTGGCTGGAGGCGCACGCGGCAGCGTGGTCGGTTTGTTGGCGGGTGGACTACTCTTGGCAATCTTCGCAGCGACGCCGCGCCTGCGACGCTACATCGTGGCGGGACTGTTGGTCTTGATCACAGCCGGAGTGATCGCGGTGATCGTGCGCTTCTCAGCGGGCGATCCCTACATGTGGCGCCGCGTCGAGATTTGGCGAGCCAGCCTCGGGGCGATTCTCGACCGCCCATGGATCGGGTTCGGACCGGGCGGATTCGAAGCGGTTGCGGCGCACTATCGTTTTCTCGATCCCGGACCGGTCGCGCAGTTCGGCCGGACCTTCAACGGACCCCACAGCGACTTGTTGAATCTGTTCCTCTCATTCGGACTGCTGGGCGGGGCGCTCGCGTTGTCGATGTTGCTCGTGCTCGGTGCCCGCGTGTTTCGCACGGCGCGTTTGGCGCATCAGGTCGATCCTGCCTTGGCTGGCGGTGCTGCCGCGCTGATGGTGCTGGTTGCTCACGGCCTGGCCGACGATCTGTTCTCGGACCGTCCGGCAGCCGCGATCGTCGCGGCCGTGTTGTTGGGCGCACTCGGTGGTGCACGACTCGAGCGACAGCGACTCTGGAAGCCGAGTCATGGCGCTCGATGGGTGATCGCGGTTTCGGTGATGACCACCTTGTTGGCATGCGAGGTGATGCCGTGGGTGGCCGATCGATATCTGCGTGCCGGTGAACCGCTTCGCGCCGCGTTGGCCGATCGTCGACGGGCCGGCTATTGGATTGCCGCGGCACGCGATCTCGAAGGGGAGCCGTTGCCGGTCTTGGCGCGCGCCGTTGACCGCACACGACGCGCCACGTCGGTGCGTCCCGAGTCGGGCGACACGTGGAAGGAGTCGGCCTTGGTGCTCGATGCGGCCTGTCGCGGGCCGCTGCCCGAGAGCGGTGTCTGCCGCGCCGCACTGACGGCGTGGGAGCGCGCGATCGACGCGGTCCCACGCGATGCGTTGGCCCGGTTTGGGCACGCACGCTTGGCCGATTCGCTGGGCGAGACCGATCTGGCGTTGACGGAGCTGCGCCGAGCGATCGAGGACGAGCCGAATTTTCTCCCCGCGCGGATCGCGCTCGCGCACCTGTTGCTGCGGGCCGGCAACAAATCGGCGGCGCGAGAGCAAGCGCAGCAGATTCGCGAGCGAGCCAAACAACTCGACGGTGTCCATCCCGAGAGTGACTACGAGGGGGAATTGCTGAACGTCACGCCGGAAAGCTGGCGTTCGCTTCAACTCAAGTTGAGCGACCCGTGAGCGCCAATACCGCCAGCGTCGTGATCCTGACCTGGAACTCACGCGAGGTCGTGAATGAAGCGATCGACTCGGCGTTGGCGCAGACCGTTTCGCCGGCGGAGGTGTTGGTGTTCGACAACGCCTCGCAAGACGGGACGCCGCAGGCGATCGCACGCCGATTCGGATCGCAGGTGCGGCTGGTGTGTGCTGCACACAATCACGGCTACTGCGGCGGATACAACCGGGCACTGGCGATCGCCGGTGGCGAGTTCGCGCTGTTGCTCAACCCAGACGCGCGGCTGGCCCCGAGCTTTTTGGCCGAGGCACTGCCGGCCTTCCGCGATGAGCGCGTCGGAATCATTGCGCCGCGCTTGGTTCGCCCTGGCGGAGAGGTGATCGACAGCAGCGGTCAGTTCTTGGCCCGTTCGCGAAAAACACTCGACCGTGGCTACGGCAAGCGATTCGATCCGCGGCGCGATCGTGCCGGCGCCGTGCTCTCGGCCTGCGGTGCTGCAGCGCTCTATCGCCGCGCGATGATCGAGGACATCGCGGATGACGGAGAGCTGTTCGACGAGGCGTTCTTTGCCTATCACGAAGATCTCGAGGTGGGCTGGCGCGCCTGGCGTGCGGGTTGGAAGGCGGTGCATGTGCCTGAGGCGGTCGCCGTGCACCAGCGTTCCAGTGGCGATCACGGTGGCGCCACGGGAATGACGTTCAGCAAGCCGCCGTGGTTGCGCGCGCACATCGTGAAGAACCGAGTGCTGACCAGTTTGCGGCACGACTCGCTGGGCGCTGTGTTGCTCGACCTGCCCTGGATCGTGATGCGCGACGCGTTAATCTACGGCGGATTGTTGGTCAAAAGCCCTGCCGCCTATCGCGAGCTGTGGCGACATCGCTCCGCGTTTGGACGCTCATGGGGCAGACGAACCTTGGACGCAAAACGAAAAGGCTGTTGGGGCGCATGGCGGCGCGAGACGCCGCGGCGCGGTCTCTGGTAACGTGCGCCCGATGTTTGCGTCGACTGACCCATTGATCAAAGACGTACTGCTGGCGGCCGCCGCCTTTGGCGTCGCGTTTGCCGTGGCGATGGGATCGACACCCGGCATCATCAAGGCGGCGATCCGTTTCAATCTGGTCGACAAGCCGGATGGCAAACTCAAAAACCAACGCGAGCCGGTGGCCTATCTCGGCGGGCTCGCCATCGCCTTGGGAGTGCTGGCTGGGATCGGCCTGACGTACGAATTCAATCAAGAGATTCTTGCGATCTTGCTGTCGGCGGCGGTGGTCTTGGTCTTGGGTTTGATCGATGACATCGGCGCGCTCTCCCCTTACGCCAAACTCGCCGGGCAGTTGCTCGCGGTGTCGGTGCTGATCAAGGCGGGCGTGATGATCAAGCTGGTGTTCCTGCCGACGTGGGCTGCCGTGCCGTTGACCGTGCTGTGGCTGGTGGGAATGGCCAATAGCTTCAACCTGATCGACATCATGGATGGCCTTTCCAGCGGCGTGGGCGCGATTGCCGCGATCTGGCTGGCCGTGATCGCACTGTGCGCACCCGACCCGATCCCGAGCACCGCCTATCTTGCCTGTGCCCTGGCCGGCGGCTTGCTGGGGTTTCGTCGCTACAACGCGCATCCCGCCAAGATCTACATGGGCGATACGGGCAGCCTTTTCACCGGATTTCTGTTGGGCGCGTTGGCGATGGCCAATCACTACACGATCGAACATCGGCTCGGCGCCGTGGTGCCGCTTCTGGTGTTGGGCGTGCCGCTGTTCGATACCTTGTTCGTGATGTACATCCGTTGGCGCCGCGGAATCCCCGTGATGCTCGGCAGTCCCGATCACGTGGCGCTGCGACTTCGCAAATGGCGCCTCAGCACGGTCAACACGGTGCGCGCCAACATGTTTGCGGCAACGCTGTTGGGCGCGCTCGGCGTGGGGGTGATGATGGCACCGTTGACCTGGGCGATCGGAATCATTGCCGGCATCGCTGTGATTGGAGTCGTGCTCGCCGCGTGGTTGAAGACGATCGACATGTCGTTGTAGTCCAACAGCGAGCGGCGCGTGGCTGAGCCCCGCACGCGCAGCATCCCGCCCCGCGCGCGGATGTGTCAGGTGCGTCGTCGTGGTGGCATCGGCCGGTTCGGGCTGCGTGTCGATCGGAGGTGGAATCACTCGAAACGCAACCTCGCCGCGCGGATCGGGACCGCTCACAGGGGAGGGCGGCGCGACGGCCGTGATGCTCGTCAGGCGCGACGATGAACAACCAACGCTCAGTGCCACCAAGAGAGCGATTGAATTGCGGTGATGTGATCGTATCCGTACTCCCGACGGGGCGCATTCTGAGCCGGCCGTCGAGTGCCATGCAATCCTGATCCGCTATCGGATTCTCGCGACGAAGCCGATGCTCCCGGTGTTGTTCGGCGCCGTCTGACTGAGCGACCCAGTCAGCGTCCAACGCACATTCGTCACCGTGCGATCGAATCCGGCGGGCGCTCCGCCGGCGCCACTTGCGGGGGTATACGTGTACGTTGCGCCACCATCGTTGGAGTACGCGTAGGCGACGGTCATGCCAGTCGTCCCGAGCGCTGCCGATGCAGAACCGACCCTGAAGTCGGTGTTGCCGGGAACCACATCCTGCAGCACGACTCCGGTGGCCGCGGAGCCACCCACGTTCGTGAACGACACGCTGTAGGTCAAGGATGTTCCCGGTGGTTGATTGCCTGTGGGGGTGACCGTCTTCGCCAAGTTGATCTCAGCGGGCGTCACCGCCAGCGTGACATTGATGTTGTTGGAAAACTCAGAGGTATTGCCGCTCACGGTAGCGGTTGCACACAGCACCGAGTTCACCGCGACAGAGGGAGGTACCACAATCACGAACGTGAATCGATTGGTGGTGTCGGTTCCGACATTCAGCCCATTCACCGGGCTCGTATAGGTACCGGTACTGGTGTCGGTGTCCTGAGCCGAACCCTCGGTAAGCGTCGCGAGGTACGTTTGCCCCTCACCAAAGCCACTCGGATCAACCGCTGCCGCGAAGATCTCGAGGGCCGAGCCGGGTCGCGCGAACCCCTTCAACGTCAATTGAGTGCCGGAGATCGAGGCCGACGTGAACACCGCGAAGTTGAGCAAGCCGTTGCCGCCGGTGTCGGTATCGCCCGCATCGTTGATCGTCACATAAGGGGCCGTTCCCTGATTCGGGTCGTCGGACGATCGGTTCAGATCGATTCCGATCTGACCCGAGGTTGGACCGTTGCCGAAGATCGAGTTGCGGCTGATCAAGTTGCCGGTCGAGTTCGTCGTGATCACCACGCCCGCACCGAAGTTCTGGCGCAGCACATTCTGCCGCACCGTGCTTCCCGTCCCGTAGACACGCACGCCTGGTGTTTCGATCGCGGGCGGTGTGGTCGTGTAACCGTTCTGCTCGATGGTGTTGTTCTCGATCAGATTGCTTCCGGTGCTGGCGAAGGTGTCGACCCCGCAGGCGAAGTTCTGAGCGATCAGGTTTCCGCGGATCGTGGCGGCGCGACTGCCGTTCTCGACATCGATACCATCCAAATTGGGGGTGTTGATTCCGTTGCCGCGCAGCTCGTTGTTCTCGATCAGCCAGCCATCGGCGTTGGTGTTGAGTTCGATCCCCTTGCCGTTGGTGTACCCGATCAGGTTGTTGCGCACGATTCCGTTGTCGGCGCCGACCACGCGAATGTTGTCGCCAACGGATCGTGTGCCCGCACCCAGGTCGGTGAAACTCGTGGCCGACGTCCCGACGATGCACGACTCGATCAGCGTCCCGGTGGTGGCGCCACCGACGCGGATATTGGCATCGGCGTCGGAATTGGAAACATTGCCAAAACCGTAGATCGCCAGATTGCGAATCGTCACGTTGCTCGCGCTGATGTCCAGCCCGAGCGCCAGGCCGTTGCCGTCGACCAGCTCGATCTCCGGACGATTGACGCGTGAGAGCGTGAGTGGCGTCGTACCGACTGATCCGCCGGCACCGAGCGTCCCGACGTTGGTATTGCCGGTGAACACGGTTTGCGTGGCTCCATCGATCACGACGCTCTCGGTGATCTGCGCCAACGCGCTGGTGATCCGGAAGGTGAAAACGCCGCGCGCCGCGGAGTAGCCGGCGTCGCTGGTCGGCAGATTGAACACGATCGTGTCGGTGCCGGATGTGGCATTGGCATTGATGATCGCGCGCCGCAGCGTGCCGCCGCCGGTGCCCGTACCGGTGTTGGTGACGACGAAGCTGGCGGCCTGGACCGCTGGCGACAAAGCCATCAAGACGGCGGCCCATGCCGCCCAGCGCGCGGTGCGGATCATGGCCGATCCAGGCGCAGCGAGGAGAGCTGCTGCAGTGACTGTTCGTCGAAGCTGAAGCGCAGTGACAGGAAGAAGCCGCGCGCCGTTCGCTCGGCGCCGGGGAAGTCGCCATCATCGAAACCGATCAGGTTGTAGCCGGCGGTGATCCACAGCCCGCGCCATGCCATGTACCCGCCCTCGACGCCGACTCCGTAAGACGTCATCGCGGTTGGTGCTTGCGCATACCGGCGCACACTGCCGCCCAGTGTCCAACGTGGCATCACGCGCGCGGTGTAGTGCAACGACACCAACTGCGTCAGCGTGGCGTCAGCGATCGCATCCCCTTGGACCTGCCGCACGATCAGAGTAGCTGCAAGTCGTTGACGCGCGTCCAAGCGCGCGCCGACGGCGAACGCCAGCGAGACCGCGTCCCGCAACACACCGGGCGCTTCGCGCGGCGCACCGATCCCGATCCCGGGTGGTCGAGAGGTCGTCCCGCTTCCCGGTGTTCCGGTGACCGATCCTCCGAAATCGTTGAACACACCGGCGACAATCCCAGCGGTGCCGGAAGGATCTCCCCAACCGTTGCGCGCGTCGACGCGTGTCAGAAATTGCCAACGCCCCACCAACGGCCGAAATGCGGCGCCCATCAACAACTCGCTGCGCTTGGAATCGGTCCCTTGCTGCGGCGCATCGAGGCTGAACTGATCGCGCACGAAGATCGTCCAGGGATCGCGCGGACGGAACGCTCCGGCAGCGGTCAACAAGTGCCGCGTGTCGCGCTGACCCAGATGCAGTTCGTAGCGAGTCGAGAACAACGACGTTCCGGCGCGATACTCGTAGGCCCCGCCCAGCGTGGTGTAATCGCCGCTGTCATCACCACGCGACGTGTCGACCCGCGCCAACGATCCACTCAGCGATGAATGCGCCGTCAGCGGCAGCGTGGTCTCGAGCCCGGTGGTGGCGCGCAAGGCGCTCCCAGTCGCTCCTTCCTCGAGTGAGTAGCGAGCCAAGGCGCGCGTGCGATCGGTGAGTTGCGTCTCGAGTCCAAGTACCGTGCGATCGGTGGCTCGGCCGCCGCTCGACTCGAACTCCTGCCGCAGGAAGAGCCGTCGTCCTGTGCGCCATTCGAATCCCAGGCCGACGGCGGTCCGCGTCGGGTAACCGGGAACATCGTCGTTTCCCAGCGACTGACTGCGCAACAACTCGGCATTCCACCGACGCGCAAAGCGAGCGCGTAATCCAGCCTCGAGTTGGGTCGTAGCCGGTGCATCGAGTCCCGCTCCATCGGCGCTCGCATAGCGTGCGCCGAACAGTGCCGTGAGTGCGCCGAGAGCGCGCTCGGCTCGCAGCGCAGCGACACGCCGTGAGAAACCACTGCGATGGTCAACTTGCGAAAGCGCCTCTCCTCGCACGCGCCATGGATCGCTCGGTTGCCATTGCATCGTGGCCGACACACGTCGACTGCCGACCTCGGGGCTGCCCAACAGGCTCGGGTTGTCGAAGCCGCTATCGATATCGCGATAACCCAGATCCCAACCGAAGCGCGCCGAACGGCGGTAGCGCAGGTCAAGCCGCATCGCGTTCGCTGCCGACTCGGAGCCGTTCTGCGACTCGGCCCATTCGGCCCCGACCTCGACGCCGGCCGCCGGTCGCCAATTCAAGTCGACTCCAGCCAAGGCACGCGCCCCACCCTCGCGCCCTTCGCGCACCATCGACAGTCCGGTTTCGAGCCGGTCGCTCCAGTGCATCGCGAGGCGTCCACCGGCCGTGAGTTCATCTCGCACGCCGCGCGATTCGTACAACACCACGACGCGCGTCGGATTGAGGTCGCGATCGAACGGAGCCAACGGCGCGCGGAACAGAATCGTTCCGCTTTCGGTATCGAGCGAGTAGTCCAGATCGCGCACCTTGATCTGCCGCTGCAGCACCTGTTCGGGACGGAAGCGATCGCGCGTCTCGACGATCACGGTTTCGGAGCGCGCCACGATCTGCCGTTGCGTCAACAGGTAGGGGCCGGAGCTGCCATCGGGCGCAAACAGGTCGCGCACCATCGACTGATCAGATGAAGAAGCAAACCCCTCGAAGGCCAATCGACCGCGCTGAGCGCGCGTCGACAGACCGCTCAAACGACGATCGTAACGGGCCAATTCGCTGCGATCGAAGCCGCTGGAGAAGTCGCCCCACTGCACGAAACCTGACGGCAGATCGACACGCGCGTAGAGCGGGCCTTGTCGCTCGGCCTCATCCGTGCGCTGCGCCGCATCACCGTACACGGTGTAGAAACGATCTGGCTCCGGTGACCCGAACAACCGATTGCGGTCACGTTCGCGTGCGGTGTCGAGCGAAACCGTCAGCTGCGCACGATCGCTGATCGGTCCTCGCGCGAACAGCGCCACGCGCCCACCATCGGAGGAAACCTGATCCTCGATTCCCGGGCCCCAGCCACCCTCGCCCTCGACACCACCGGCGCCCGCGACATGCGCTTCGGCCAGGCCCGACAGCCGCCAGTGTGTGTTGTTGGGCGCGACGTTGACGATCGACTCGACACGCAGCGCTTGGGTGTAGACCGCAACGCGCACGATGCCTGGCGTGGTGAGCGGCGCGCAGTGCACGTGCCGTTGCCCGTCCTCGAGCCGAAGCTGTAGTCCTGGTAGATCTGGATCGAGGTCAGGGTCGAGCGCTTGCGCCCCTTCCAACACGATCGTGACAACCGGTGCATCGGTGGTCCGCATTCCCGCACCATCGATCGCCTCGATCAGCAACTCGCCGCCGCGTGACGGATCGGCGATCCACGGCCCGTTCGCGACAGCGACCCGCAGTGCGACCGGTTCGCTGGGGAGAAACACCATCGTCTCGACCGCCTCGCTCAGCGCGCCGTCCGTCCCTTCGCTTTGAAACAACAGCCGATTGGCCCCCGGTTGCAGCGGTACGCCGATGTAGCGCGACGCCGCCACCTGGCGCGACGGCAACGAGGCGGTGGCACCGATCCGATCATCGCCGATCGGTTTCCCGTTGACGGTCAGTCGCGGCGCATTGCCCATTCGATAGACGACCTCGACGGCAATCGACGATCGGTCGGCGCGTGCGCCCGACGCTGGCGAGACGATCGCTGGATAGCTCGTGGCGGTACGAACCAGCGGTTCCAGCGAGTCCGTGGCGATCGGTGCTGCGCTCTCGGTTGGTGCGGACGGTGCTGCCGGTAGATCGAGATCGACATGCCGCTCACGATTGTCCCGTTCGATCAACGCGGTGCGCAGTCGCGCTTGCAGCTCCTCGGTTGCCGGCGCGGTGACACCAGGAACGCTTTGACACTCGATCGAGGCGGCCGATTGCCCCAACCCGCGTTCGGCAATCAACGCGGCCGCCGCCGCGATGTAACGCGAGGCGGTCTGCGCTTGTGTTTCATCGGCGCTGATCAGGGACGCGGTCGGGATCCACAACACCAACTCGCCGGCGCGAATCGTGCAGCGCGCGGCCTGCCGCGGCGCGACCGAGAAGTCGGCGACAGCGAGTGTGGCGGGACGGACCTCGATCAGTCGTGAGGCGCCGGCCTCGACGAAGCTCGCGAGGCTCGCAGGATTATCAGGATCTTCGGCAACGGTTGCCGGGGTGAGACCGGTGGGCAACGTCGCAGGGTCCAACCGCAGCGCATGCAGCCCGGGGCGCACCGCTTCGATATGCCAGCGTCCGGTGATGTCGGTCACGCTGCCGGTGCCATCCTCCAGCGCGACCAGCACACCCGGCACGCCCGGTTCGTCGACCCCCGGTAGACCGTCACCGTTGTCATCGATGAAGACGCGACCGATCAGGTGTGCCTCGCGACGAAACGGTCCCGGCACGATGCCGATCGCGGCGCTTGCCTCGTTCGAGCGATACGACACGAGCGAGTCATCGATGCCGATGGCAGACGCGTGATTGATCGCCTCACCCTGCTCAGCGGTGGGGCCGACCACGGCGGCAAATCGCAACACCACTGTGTCGCCTGCACTCATGGCGCCGACGGCGAAGCGCAAGGTGCGCCCATCTTTGGAGATCACCGGATCGGGAAGCTTGCGCCCGTCGCGACGCGCGCTGCCCGGTACGTAACGCAACAGCTCCGGCAGTCGATCGATCGCTTCGACGGAGGTCAGCGGCGGGCCGATCCCGGTGTGCTGCAACTGAATGCTGTAACCAACCGTATCACCCGGCGCAGCCGAAGAGCTCTCGGCCCGTTTGCTGACGCGCAAAACCGGCACGACCACGGCGGTCACGACATCGTTGCTCTCGAGCTCACCGGTGCACTCGCTTGGCCGCGCGCGCGCTTGCATCGTGATCGATGAACGCGGCGGCAGATCGCCACGCACCGCCGAGCGCAACGCGAGGCGCACGGTTTGCCCCGGATCGAGCTGATCGATGGTCCAGATCACAGTGCGCGTCTCGACGACCAGGCGTGCCTCGATCGTTGTCGGTCGGCGATCCGGTGTCGCGGTGGTTGGACCGGAGGTGAACGATTCAGGCAGTTGTAGACCAACGTCGATAGGAAGTTGCACAGCCAAACTCAGCAACGCTGCCGACGTATTGTTCTTGACCGCCACTTGGTAGTCGAGCATGGCGCCCGGTTGCACACTGCCTCGCGGCGTGACACGCAGCGTCAGTTGGGTCGAGCCGCTCGAGCAGGGTGGAATTACCGGAGTGCGAACGATGTTGGAGCCGACGCGCACCAATACGGGGAGCGTGCCCGGTTGATAGTCGACGCGAGCTTGATTGATCACGACCCCGCCGGAGAGCGGTTCGGAGGCCGTCGCTGGACAAAAGAACCCGAGCGCGGCACTCAACAGTGCCACCGGAGCGAGCCGGAGCGTGCGCTGGGTAACGAGCATCGGCCGATTCGGTAGGGGAGAGCGCCGAGGAGGCGCTCTCCCCGTTCCGAGCTTCGTGCTAGTTGATCGTCACCTGGAACGTGATGGTCGTCGAAGCGCTCGACGCCAAGCTACCGATCGTTACCGTTACGGCACCTGCTGTGGTCCCGTTGTGGTCCGCGTTGTCGCCATCGACGATGTCGGTCTTGGCAGCCGCATCCTGCGTGATCGAACCCGCCACATAGGTGGTATTGGTCGGGATCGCGTCACTCAGCACCACATTCGTGGCTGTGCCGGTACCGCCGTTGGTGACCACCATGGTGTAAGTCAAGACGGTCCCTGGCGGTTGGTTGCCCAGCGGCGCGACCGACTTGGTGACGGTCAAGCTCGGTGCGCTGACCGTGGTGGTGTCCGTCGCGGTATCCGAGACGCTGGTGTTGAACGAAGACGTCGCGGTCAGTGTGGTCACATCGACCGTGTTGTCGGCGGTTCCGCCCGGAACGGTGACGCGCACCACGATCTTGACGTTGGTGTCGTGAGCCAGCGCTCCGGTATCGGGTGTGGTATCGCCGTCGGTGTCGGTCAGCAGCAGCTCGCCCAGGTCGACGACACCGTTGCCGTTCGTGTCAGCGAAGATCTGCACCGTCAACCCTGGCTGCTCACGAACGAAACATCGATCGTGTCGGTACCGTTGCCGTTGTTGGTGATCGTGTGCGGGTAACTGACCACGTCGCCCGGATCGGCAGTCGAGCTGTTGTTCGGCGAGATATCGACCGCCGCCACCTGGCTCACGGTGGTCGTTACGGTGTTCGACGTCGCGGACAGATTGTTGCCGTTGACATCCTTGTAGGCGACCGTCGCCGTGTTGGTGATGTTGGTGCCGGCCACCGTTCCGATTGCCAGCGCTGGCACCGTACTTACCAGCGCGACGACGCACAGCAGCGTCGCGCTGACTACCCAAGCTTGGATCTTCCTCACGTCTCCTCCAGGACCCGTCCTAGTTGTCGTTGCATGTCGTAAGGGTTACCTGGGGTAAAGCCGTCGTGAACCGATGATCGAATCGTGCCGTCTTGCAGCGCACGCTCACCGAACGTGCGTAACGATCATTCGGGCCGCTCGCCCGATCTTCGTGACGCCGGTTGGGTGAACCGGCGCTGCCGTTCGACAAGAGTCGATCGCGCCTCTAGGGAAAGTCTTCGTACTCGTTGGTGCGCCTACTTCACGCGGACTTTGAAACTCAGCTCGCGTGATTGCCCCGGGGTGAGCGTCCCGTCGAGCGCCCAACGCAGGTGTGTATAACGGTCGGCTGGTGCGGCCAGTTCGACCTCGGTTCCATTCGAGAGCGTCTGTTTGATCGTGGCTGGGAACGGGCTCCAACTCTTGCCGTTATCCAAGCTCGCCAACGTCGGCCGCTGCGTGACCAGCGACTCAAGGATCACGGTGGTCCCCTGCGGGATCGGATCCTCGACCACAGCACCACTTGCCGGCGTGGTGCCGGTGTTGGTGGCGGTGAGTGTGTAGACGATCACATCACCGACCGATGCGTTGGTAAGTGGTTGGTGAACCAGGGTCGTCTTTCCGTCTGGTCCGATCACGGCGACCTCTCGGGCCTGAGCGATCGTCACGACGACCTGAGGCGCCGCCCCGTTGACGACGGTGTTGGGCGCGGACCACGCGCTCGCCGCCAGTGCTGTGATGACCATCGTCATCGCGATTCGTTCGAGCTTCATCCTGTTTCCTCCGGGGCGGCGCTCTCGCACACGCCTGCCCGCATCCATGGCGAATAACTAGGCGTTGCGGGGAAAGAATCCAGCAACCGTTTCACTTTCGAACGAAGCCGGTTCGAAACGGTTCGGATTGGTCCCGAATGGTCTGCCAGCATCGGTCGTTTCGGAGCATCGAGGCCCCGGCCCTGCCGCCGTGTCGCGGCTGAGCAGGGTAGGATGCGCGGCTGGAGCGACCCGAAATGCCGCCACGTCCCGTTACAAAACTGATCCTCGTCGTGTTGGGTCTTCTACCGCTGTCCGCCGCGACCGGAGCGGAGAACAAATCGCTGCCGCTGCCGATCGCCGAGTGGCTCGTGCTCGGGCCGCGCCCCGACCCATTGCCCCTATTCGGTGAAGAAACGCTCGGCAAGTTCGGCGCCGATGAAGCGTTGAACCTGGAGCGGATCGACTCGGCTGCATTGTGGCCGAACCCCGTCGCCCAGAGCGGAACCGAGAGCGACAGGGCCGCCGCGTGGAGCACGCTTCAAGCCGACCGCGACGGACTGATCGCACTCGACGCGCCTGCTCCGGCGATCGTGTGGTTGGCCACGACACTCGACGTCGATCGCTTTGTCGCCTGTGAAATCACACTGCTTGGCGCACATCCACGACGTGCCTGGCTCGATGGTACGGCGCTCGCCAGCGGAAGCGGCAACGAGGTGAAGGGCACGGCCAAGCTGTTTCCCGGGACGCATCGCTTGTTGATTCAATCAGTGCGCAGCAGCAGCAAGACGGAGCCCTGGACGATCGGCGCAACACTCAGCAAGACAGACGGGGCGCTCGAGGGCGTGAGGCAAGGGTCGCGTGTTCCTCGACGCTTGGAACTGCTCGACACGCTGATCATGCCGAGAGTCACGAACCTGGCGATCGCCGCCGATGGCAAGACCTACGCAGCGGAATGGTCGCGAGTCGTGCCCGGCACCGAGGACAGTGAAACCTGGATCGAGATGCGGCGCGTCACCGACAATGCACTGGTGCTCACGCTGCGCGGCGCGCTCGCGGCGCGTCAGCTCGAGTTCGACCCGACGGGGCGCTGGTGGTCGTACGTCACCGATGATTCCGCCGGTCGCTCGACCCTGTTTGTCAGCGATGGTGCGCAGACGCGCGCCGTGCTGGAACGTGTCGAGAAATTCGCGGGGTATCGATGGCTCCCTGATGGTCGCGGCTTCGTGTACACCGTGAACGACGTGCCGCCCCCCGACAAGCGTGGTGTCAAACGGGTCGAAGGGTTGCTCGATCGTCAAGCAGGACATCGCACACGCGGCAGCCTATACCGCGTGACGCTCGATGGTCAGCGGCGTCGCCTGACGGCCGGGTCGGTGAGTGCGTCGCTCTACGACATTGCGCCGGACGGCTCGCGATTGCTCTTTGCGCGCGAATTCGACGACTACACCACGCGCCCGTACATCCGTCGCGAGTTGTGGGAGCTCGAGCTTGCGGACTACTCGGCGAAGAAGCTGCTCGAGTTGCATCTCGCGCAGTCGGTGCAGTACGACGCGGAAGGGAAGCGACTGTTGCTGCTGTCCAGCCCCGCCGAGTTCAACAACCTTGGTCTGGATGCACCACCGGGGACGATCGCCAACGACTATGAAGGGGAGTTGTACCTGTGGGATCCAGCGACCGAAAAGGCAGTCTGCCTGACGCGCGAGTTTGCACCGTCGGTCGACCAGGTCGCATGGAACCGGGTCGATGGCAGCTTGGTGTTGCGCGCCGTCGATCACGACTACCGCCGCTTGTTCACTCTCGACCCGATCAGCCGAAAAGCGACGCGGCTCGACGCGGGCGCGGATCTCGCCGAGGACTGGGCGCTGGCCTGGCGCGCGTCGCGCCTCGTCGTCGCCTCGACCGGCCCATGGGTCCCCGGTCGCTTGGGGTCGATCGATCTTTCCACCGGAAAGCGAACCGAGTTCGCGCGCCGCGTCGGAAATGTTGAGTTCCACGTCAACCGGAACGGTTCAAGCGTTCGACTTCAAGAGCAAAAGCGGGCGCACGATCGAGGGACGCTACTACGTCCCTCCGGTTTCGACCCTTCCAAACGGTATCCGATGATCGTGAACTACTACGCCGGCGTGTTTCCCGTGAATCGCGAGTTCGGTGGGCGTTACCCGAAAGAGTGGTGGGCCTCGCTCGGGTATGTGGTCTATGTCCCGCAACCCTCAGGCGCGGTCGGCTACGGCAATCAGTTCGCGGCGCTGCACGTGGGGGAGTGGGGAAGACTGGTAGTCGATGAAGTCATCGAGGGCACAACCAAGTTCTTGGCTGCGCATCCGTTCGTCGACCCTCAGCGTGTCGGCGCGATCGGCGCATCGTACGGCGGCTTCACCACGATGTCGCTGGTGACCAAGACCGAGCTGTTTGCAGCCGCTGTTTCGCACGCCGGGATCAGCTCGATCGGTGGTTATTGGGGGCAAGGGTATTGGGGCTACAACTACAACGCGGTGTCGGCCGCGAATTCGTTTCCGTGGAACGATCGAGCCATTTATGCGGATCGGAGCCCGCTGTTCAACGCCGATAAGATCAAGACTCCGTTGTTGCTGACCCACGGCAGCGTCGACAGCAACGTTCCGGTGGGCGAGAGCGATAGCCTATTCACCGCGTTGAAACTGCTCGGTGCGCCGGTGGAGTATCTGCAAGTCGAAGGCGAGGATCACTGGATCGTGACATTACCCAAGCGGGTCGTGTGGGCACGCTCGATCGCGGCGTGGTTCGATCGTTGGCTGAAGCAGCAACCGGAATGGTGGAACGATCTCTATCCGCCGCGCAGCTAAGCGCCGAGGTGTGATGCGATCCGTAGCCTCACCGTCGTGATCGTGCAGGCGTGTGGCACGACGAGATGGAGCCGATTCGACTCCATCCCGTTCAGTGTCAGAACTGCGCTCGCCCGCGCTGTTCGATCTCCTCGGTGATCGCGGGAGGCTTGGCGAGCAGCGAGGGGAGTTGTGTGCTGCTGGTGGTGAGCGGCACCCAGAAGACGCCACCCACGTCGGTCGATACTGTGAGCCCTTGCCCGGTACCGTCATTGAAGTCGAACGTCGGTTCGCTCACGCGCGCGTTCGGCGCAATCGTCCAAGTTCGAACGGTGCGGCCGTTCGTGGCATCGAGTGCGAGCAGTTCACCAGCGCCGGTGCCGAACAAGGCAACGGTGTCCCCCGCCACGAAAGCGTTGCGCAGCACAAGTGTTCCTGACGGGTTGTTGATCACTCGATCCCAACGCGATGCGGGCACGAACGTTCCGTCGACGCCCACCTTGATGCCGTGCACGGCCGATGAAGTGCTCCACACCAGCCAGTTCTCGAACCCTCCGGCGGCAGGGATCCGGTTACTGACCGCCACGCCGCGCACCGCACCATCGCCGACGAACAACGAGTCCTTGGTGAGCAACTGATCGCCGTTCTTTTGCAGCGCGTCGTACAGATGCAATCCGCCGTCCGCCGATCCCACCGCCAGCAACGCCGAATCGTTGCCGCGGCGGAACGCGATTGGAATCGCATCGACATCGCCGATCCCGCTGACGGACGCGTAGAGCACCAGGCTCGGGCCGGGCGCAATCTCCAGCGCCACCACCGATTCGCCGCCGTCGTCATGCACGCCGACGTACACCATGTTGTTGTCGTCGTCGCGGTACAACAGGCGGGGATCGGCCGTTGCCACGCCCAGTCCATCGACACCGCCGTCATAGCTCGAGACCAACGCGCCGAGTCCATGTCCGTACAACACAACCTTGTTGTCGCGATCGCCGCAGTCGGTTGCCACGATCACCGCGTCATCGCTTTGGTTGGCGTTGCGATCGAACGCATCGAGCAGCACCACAGGCCCGGCTCGCAACTCGCCGATGCACCCCGCATCGCGGGTGGCAGCCGCCACCCCCTCGGGGCCCGATGCCCCGTCGTCCAAGCCGAAACGCAGCAGTTGGCCGTTGGACGCGCTGGCATACGCCGTGTAGTCCGCAGCGCCGAGCGGCGCTAGGTCGCCCGCCATCACGCGCGAGGTGATCTCGCTCGACAACTCGATCGGCGTCCAACCGCTGCGCTCACCCGAGGTGGTGCCGACGCGGTGCAACAGCGAGTCGTTGCCGGTGGCGAGCACGAATGTTCCGGCAACGACACCGGTCGGCTGCATCGACGTCGCGGGGGTCCAGTAACTCCAGCGCGCCCCTGACAGCGACAGCGGTAGGCTCCTGGCCTCGACACCGGCCGAGTAGTTGAACGCGGTGTCGAACGTGAACGCCTTGAAATAGAACGTGTAGCCGTCGATCGGAAGCGTGGCCACCGGCAGGTCGACGACGCAACTGTTCTGCGGCGCGTTGATCACGCACAGGATCAGTTGCTTGTTCTGAACTGTCAGCGGCTTGTAGCGCCGTCCGTCTTTTGGCTTCTCGGTCACCGGCCTGATGTTGGCCATGATCAGCGTACCGGCCAGGTCGCTGTCGCTCGGCAGCACCCAGTCCAAGCGCAGGCGTCTTGGCTGGCGGCTCGACGTGAGGCGTGTCACCTCGCCCGGAGCGAAGCGATCGACCTGCGGTCCTGCCTCTGGGCGCGATCGCGCCCCGTCGCCGAACGGAACGGTCTGACGAGCGGCAAGCGCCGGCAACGACGCAAACGGCAAGCACAGCAAGAGCGCCAAAAGACGAGAGACTCGGCTCGAAGCGTGGATGGACATGGGGAGACTCCTGGCCAAAGAGACCCCAAAGTTACCGCGAAACAGCCTCGCGAGCCGACGCCAATCGGGGCCGAGTCAAGGAACGGCAATCAGCCGGATCGAACGGACACTCAGATCGACCTGCAGTTCGATCAGCGAGTCGGGCTGCGCGACCTGCTCGGCGAAGACCGCATAACGCGCCAGCGCCGCCGCTTCGTCGCTGGAGAGATCGCCGCCGAGGATCGGTACACCGGGAAGTTGCTGATCCGCAGCGGGCAGCGACGACCAGGCGCGCACCTGGGCGAGCAAGCGACTCAACTCCATCGGACGAGCGGGAATCAATAACCGACGCCGGATGGGAGGAGGAACGGCAGAACCACCTGCCGCGTTGCGCCGAGCCGCGACCAGGACATCGGCGACAAGCTC
Source organism: Acidobacteriota bacterium (assembly GCA_046331425.1). Taxonomy (GTDB): domain Bacteria; phylum Acidobacteriota; class Polarisedimenticolia; order J045; family J045; genus JANNUT01. The sequence continues at coordinate 1,129 of JAXLQU010000021.1, read as the reverse complement.
CCAGGCTGGCTCCCACTGCGGCGGGCGATCGGAGGGAGCTGGATAGGCGGCCGCCTCGACGATCTCGAGCCCCTGAGGGGTGAAGGTGCATCCTCGTCCGCAACGACAGAAGAAAACCGTATCGCCCGGGCCGGCCGAGAGCGGTTCGCTGCAACTCGGACAACTCAAGCGCGACAACGAAACGCTCATCTCAATCCCGCGCGACGCTTCAACTCAGAAAGCAATTGAGAGCCTGAAGAAACGGGAGCGCTCGACAACCCCTGCCCCTCTTCCACCAAACCTCCGCGGCGAAATACGCGAAAGCCCCAGCCCAACATCGCCAGGCCCGCTGCGCCAGCCAAGACCAACAAGACCCACGAGTCGTCGTCGGCATGGCCATAAGCCAAGGCTTGCAGGGTCGAGGTCGACACAAACGCGGCACCCGCGATTCCGGCAATCAAGCAACTCGCGCGATAGGCATCGTTGCCTGGCGCCTTTCCGACCCACAGCCGGCCATCCTGTGCGTCGATCAGCGCCTGGTACAGACGGCCGCGAAAGCTGTATCGAAACACCCAGAATGGATACTGAATCAACGAAACGCGCCGCCGCGCCGACTCCAGACTCTGAAACAGCACGCGATCGAGTCTGGCCTCGCGGGCCACCGTCTCGATCGCGGTGTGCACCATCTTCGTCGCGACCTCTTCCGGTGTGTGCTGCGGACGAAACACCATTCCACGTTGTGCCAGTCGTGCTTCATCGACCGGCCAGAGCGTGTCGGCCGTGAGATCGCAGTGCCCCACGCCGAACTCCGCGGTCTCGGCCGCCGGTGCCGTGAGATCGAAGGAACGCTCGATCGTGATCTCGCGAGGCACCTCGATCGTTCGTTTGTTGCGCTGCTGTTTGACGATCCCGAACAAGGCCCCGAGCAGATCGAAACGCACGCGCACGAACGGAAAGAACGCCAGAAAAGATACTTCGATCGTCGCTTCCGTCGCCAACGAGCCGTGTTTGTTGAAACCGCTGCTCCACCAACGACGCAATGCCGCTTCGGCAGCGCCGCGTTCGACGGTGTCGAGCACCATGTAACGCGGGACACCACGCGCACCGTGCACCGCCAACGTGGAGCCACAGTGACGGCAGGCGACATGCG
>JAXLQU010000020.1:0-91774 GCA_046331425.1 Acidobacteriota bacterium | reverse complement strand
TTTTCGTCATGCCAGCCGTGCCATGCAATCCGCAGATAGCCCTCGCGAACAGACGCAAAAATCTGCCGGCGCATTCCGTCGCGAAGCAACGCCTGAAGCCACGCGTTGCCGCGCCCGCCGTGATGCAGCGAGAGAATCGCGCCCAGTCGACCGCGCATCCGCAAGGCACTCAGGCGAGAGACGTCATGCTTCCAGACATCGTGATTGCGGAGCGCCTCGAGCAAGGCAGACTGGAGTTCATCGATATGCGCGGCGATCGCCGCCACTCCCGCGCTATTGATGATTGCCAACGAGGCGTGGAGCGCGGCGGCCCCCACCAAGTTCGGTACACCGACCTCGAGCGCCTCGCCGTTGACACGAAACGCGCGCGCGAAATCGGTGCCGGGGCGCGTGAAATCGGTGGCCTCCTCAACCGCCAACCAACCGCCCGGCGGAACGATCCGTGAACGAAACGCAGGCTCGGTCCAAAGCAACCCGAGCCCCTGCGGTGCAAGTAGCCCCTTGTGCCCGTTGCAGGCCAGCGCCGAGACGCCGTCGAGCGTACACAGGCGTGTCCCAACTCCCTGGATTGCATCGCAGACCAGCGGGATACCGCGCTGGGCCAACGCGGCACCAAGTCGACCGATATCGAGTGCGAGTCCATCTTGAAATCGAACCGAGCTCACGGTGACGAGTGCGGTACGCGAGGTGACGGCGGCGATCAATCGCGCTTCGGGATCCACGTCAATCGGCGGCGGCGTGGAACTGAGCGCCGCGCTTCCGCTTTGGTGGCCTTCCCATAGCGGAACCTCGCGGAAGCTCACGCCGCGCGACCGAAGCACCAACCACGGCCACGCATTCGTCGGGAACTCTCCGAGCGGCGCAACGACTTCATCTCCGTCCTTCCATGGCAGTCCCTGCGCCACGGTAGCGAGCCCGCTCCCGGTAGAAGAAACCAGCGAGATGTCTTGCTCACGTGCCGCCAGGAGTGTGGCGGCTTGTCGCCGCACGCCAGCCGGCAGCCCGATGAAATCCTCGTTCCAACGCAGTGTCCACGGCTGCAGTTCGCGTTGCATGATCTCGTCGACCGCGCGCGCTGCAGCCCGGGGCACCGGTCCCTCGGCGCAGTGCATCACCCACACAACGTTGCCGAAGTCGAACTGCTCGCGTGACAGTGGAGGGTTCGTGAACGACATGGTCACCAGCGCTCGATCATCAGATCGGTGGTAATGCGCGCCACGCCGTAACCGTAGGCGCGTCTGAAGTCTCGAAACGCTACTGGGTGCAGGCACATCGCCAGCACCTCGAGCGAGTCGGCCAAACGTGGGCCCGGGCGATTGAACCAGGCGTTGCCGTCAGCAAAGTACACGCGACCGCTGCGTGCTGCGGGCCACAGACGCCACGGCACGAGCGCACGAAACGATCGCAACTCTTCCAAGGCCCGATCGAGTGAGAAACCACACGGCTTCACGACCACGACATCAGGGGCTAGCGACGCCAACTCGTCCGCAGCAAGGACGCGCGACGGTTCGCCAGCGACCGCCGCCAACGGGACTCCTCCCGCCAGCGTGACGATGTCGGGAGTCCAGTAGCCTCCTTGCATGGGCGGCTCGATCCACTCCAGCGTCAGAACTTTCGGCACCTCCGCCACGCGTGCAGCCCGCTCTGCGACCTCGTCGACCCGCCGTCGAATTCCTCCGCATAGCTCTGAGGCTGTGGCGTGTCTGCCGGTCGCCTCGGCCACAGCATCGATGCTGCGGTAGAGATCGTCGAATCGTGCAGGGCTCAGCCTGAGAACTTTCGGTGCGAGTCCGGCAACCGAACGCACCGAGGCCTCGACCTGCTCGGCCGAGGCTGCGCAAACATCGCAAAGATCCTGCGTCACGATCAGATCCGGTCGCAGTTCCGCCAGCAACGTCCAGTCGATCTCGTAGAGCGATAACCCTGCAGACAAGTTCGCGTGAACGTCGGCGTCGATCTGGGCGCTGGTCTTGCCGGTAACGGCGCTTTTGGTCAACCGCGGTAGCCCTTGGATTTCGAGCGGATGATCGCATTCGTGCGAGATCCCCACGAGCGAGTCACCGGCGCCCAACGCACAGATGATCTCGGTGGCTGCGGGCAGAAGCGACACGATGCGAAGCATGCGTCGATTCTACCCGCCTCACGACGATTGCTAGTCACGAGGTTTCAGCTAATCATCCGCAGCATGCAATTGGTCTGGCACCGAGGCGACCTACGAACTCACGATCACCCTGCGCTGCACGCCGCCACCTCTGCCGGCCCGTGCATCGGCCTGGTGATTCTGGACCCCCGGATCTTGGACCAGACATCAGCGCGGCGAAAAGCCTGGTTTACCGCCAACGTCTCTGCGTTGCGGAGTTCCTACGCGAAGCGTGGCTCGGTACTGCTGGTGCGTGAAGGCGTACCGTGGGAAGTGCTCCCGCAACTCGTTCGGGAACTCGGTGCGCACGCGGTGCATGCCATCAAGAGTTACACGCCGTATGGGCGATGGCGCGACAGCTCCAGCACCCAAGCGCTCACCATTCCGTTGCATTGGCATTCCGGCCAGTACGTTCAGGAGCCCGGCAGCGTGCGGCGTGACGATGGGGGGAACTACACGGTTTACACCCCGTACTCCAAGCGCTGGTGGGCTGTGCCGATGCCGATTCCGTTGGCCTCCCCGTCTCAGTTGCATGGGACGACACTGTCGCTTCCGCACGGTGAGATCCCAGCGTTGGAGTCTGACGTTCCGTTACCGAGCGCGGGAGAGGACGCCGCCATGAACGCACTCGATGCGTTCCTCAAACACAAACTCGCCGGATACGAGAAAGGTCGCGATCGGCTCGATGGCAGCGGTTCCAGCGGATTGTCGGTTTATCTCAACCTGGGCGTTTTGTCGCCCCGCGTCGCGGCCCACCGCGTTCGTGCAGCCGGCGGTGCGGGCGCGCAAAAGTGGGTTGCAGAACTGGCCTGGCGCGACTTCGGCGCCGACCTCATGTGGCACCGACCCGAGATGCTCAGCGCTCCTTTCGATGCGCGGTGGAACCGTCTGCAGTGGATCGAAGATCGTGTCGGGTTCGAGGCCTGGTGCGAGGGCCGCACCGGCTACCCGGTGATCGATGCCGCGATGCGTGAATTGAAGGCGACGGGTCACATGAGCAATCGCTGCCGCATGGTGGTAGCTCAGTTTCTTTCCAAGTTGCTGCTGTTGCCCTGGACGTGGGGCGAGCGCGTCTTCAAGGATTGGTTGCTCGATGGTGACACCGCGCAGAATGTCGCGGGTTGGCAATGGGCCTCGGGCTTGGGCGTCGATGCAGCGCCGTACTTCCGAGTCTTCAATCCGGTTTCACAAGGAGCCGAGCACGATCCGGGCGGTGTCTGGATAAAGCACTGGGTGCCCGAATCGCAAGGGCGCCCCGACGCGTTGCCCGGTGCCATCGTCGATGCGGGCGCGGCACGCAAACGCTATCTCGAGGTTGCGGGCCAGATCGGTCGAACCAAATGACGCGCTTCGCGGCCAGCTCGGTAATCCCTGTTTCATCCGACGAGTTGTATCGCTGGCACGCGCGCGCGGGCGCCTTTCAACGGTTGATGCCGCCCTGGGAACAGATGCGGCTGTTGCATCAAAGCGGCGGCATCGGCGACGGGGCCCGCGTCGATTTCAAGATCCGACAAGGCCCGCTATGGCTGCGTTGGGAAGCGCAGCACTCCGAGCATGTCGAGGGTCGACAATTCCGCGACACGATGCTGCGAATGTCGGGAGCTACCTGGACGCATCTTCATCGCTTCGAGCCACTCACCGATGACAGCGCTCGACTCGTCGATGAGATCGACTTCGCATTCCCACTCGGCGCGCTGGGTCGCCTCGGCACCCAGGCAATGCTGCGCAAGCTAAGGCGGCTGTTTGCGTTTCGGCATCGACGCACGCGCGATGATCTGTTGCGCCACGCAGCATTTTCACACCGCTCACGGCTCGATGTGGCGGTGAGCGGCGCCAGCGGCTTGATCGGTTCACAGCTCTGCGCGTTTCTCAGCACCGGCGGACATCGCGTGCGACGTTTGGTGCGCAAGGCGGCGGACGTTGCGGCCAGCGAAATCGCCTGGGATCCCGCGCGCGGACAAATCGATCGCGCGGCACTCGAGGGGGTCGATGCGGTGATCCACCTCGCAGGAGAGAGCATTGCCGGCGGGCGATGGAGCGCGGCGCGCAAACAATCGATCCTGGCCAGTCGACTCGACAGCACGCGACTCCTGGCCGAAACGATTGCACGACTGGAACGCCCGCCGCGCGTCTTCGTGAGCGCCTCGGCGATCGGCTTCTATGGCGATCGAGGCGAGCCGGTCGATGAATCGAGCGGTACCGGCACTGGGTTTCTGGCCGAGGTCTGCCGCGCCTGGGAAGAAGCGGCCGATCCCGCGCGTGCCGCCGGGTTGCGTGTGGTTCACCCTCGGATCGGCATGGTGCTGGCCGCGCAAGGCGGCGCGTTGAAAAAGTTGCTCACGCCGTTTCGATTCGGACTCGGCGGCCCGGTCGGCAGCGGCAAGCAGATCACCAGTTGGATCTCGTTCGACGATTTGATCGGCGCGCTCTACTGGACACTCTTCGATGAAACGATCAGCGGCCCCGTCAATGCGGTCTCGCCCCGTGCGATCGACAATCGCAGCTTCGTTCGAACCTTGGGAGCCGTTCTCCGTCGCCCCGCGATGCTGCCGTTGCCGGCCTTTGCGGTGCGATTGCTGTTCGGCGAGATGGGACAACGCTTGCTGCTCGACGGCGCCGCGGTGCGCCCCGCACGGTTATTGGCGGCGGGTTTCCCGTTTCTGCACGCGGACCTCGAGACGGCCATGCGCAGCGAACTGGGATTGCTCGCGGCTCCCGAGGGGTTTGCGTGAGTGATCGCACTCTTAACGAAATGCCTCTGTCGTAGTCGCGCGGCACTCGTAATGGACTGACGTTCGCGAAGACTCTAGCGTTTCGCTCGCTTGCGAGCGCGACTGAACTCCCACCACGGCCGCAGCGGCTCGCCGTTGGCATGCGCGATCAAACTCTCGAATACATCGCGAACGCAAATGTCCGGGCGAGATTGATCCAGCGCGCCGAGTGCGTCATACAGCGCCTGAGGATCGCGACCCGCGAGTTGCTCAAGTTCGGTGATGCCGAGGCGTTCGAGGTCACCCACCGTGGCTGGGCCGATTCCCGACAGGGCCAGCAGGCCCGAGGTCGTTTTACGCTGGTTTCGCAGACCCATGCCGGCATATTAACCCGGTCGGGTAGAATCCTGCGCATCGTGAGGGCAAGGCCATGGCTCGGCTATTTTCGAACATCCTCGAAGTCGTTGGACACACGCCGCTCGTCAGGCTCAATCGAGTTGCGCAGGGGGTGATCCCCGAGATCTACGCCAAGCTCGAGTTCATGAATCCCGGCGGCTCCGTCAAGGATCGAATCGGAAGCACGATGATCGAGGCTGCCGAGCGCGAAGGCTGGTTGAGAGCCGGCGCCACCATCGTCGAAGCGACCGCCGGCAACACCGGCGTTGGACTCGCGCTCGCGGCCGCAGCAAAAGGGTATCGCTGCGTGTTCGTGCTGCCCGACAAGATGAGCGAAGAGAAGATCAATTTGTTGCGTGCTCACGGCGCAGAAGTGGTGATAACGCGCAGCAATGTGACGCGCGACGATCCGGAGTACTACCTCAACGTTGCCAAGCGTCTGGCCAAGGAGATTCCGGGTGCGTGGTACTCCGATCAGTGGTCCAACCCCAACAACCCGCTCGCGCACTACCTCACCACCGGCCCGGAAGTTTGGAACGACACCGACGGCGAGCTCGATGCCTACGTCGGTGGGATGGGAACCACCGGCACAACCACCGGTGTCGGCCGCTACCTCAAGGAACGCAATCCGCAGATCCGCATCGTCGCTGTCGAGCCTGAAGGCTCTGTCTTCGGCGGCGGCACGCCGGCACCGTACAAGGTCGAAGGGATTGGAAACAGTTTCATTCCCAACATGCTCGACACATCGGTGATCGACGAATACACCAAAGTCTCCGACAAAGAAGCGTTCAACATGGCGCGACGCATGGCGCGCGAGGAAGGGATGCTCTGCGGCGGTTCGTGCGGCGCCGCCGTGGTCGCTGCGCTGCGTTACGCACGTCGCCTCAACCGCCCCGGCCGCATCGTGGTGTTGTTGCCGGATACGGGCCGCAACTACATCTCCAAGTTCTATTCCGATCGCTGGATGCAGGAGTTCGGTTTTTGGGAAGAGGAAGGGGACGTCGGTGCGATCGTCGGACACGTCCTAACCCACAAGAGCGAAATGCCGGCACTCGTCGCGGTCGACTCCGACGCCACCGTGTCCGAGGCGATGGATGCCATGCATCACTACAACATTTCACAACTCCCGGTCGTGCATGAGGGACGCGCGGTGGGAAGCCTCGAGGTGATGAGCCTCTTGAAATTCGTGCACGATGGGCTGGATCCAAAGTATCAACGCATCAGTGCAGTCATGGCGCCGCCGATGCCCGAGATGGACGAGCGCACCGACCTCTCGCAACTGTATCGACACCTCTTGGCCGGCTCGGGCGGGGTCGTCGTCACCGCGGCCGGAGTGCCCAAGGCTGTGCTCACTCGAATCGATTTGATCGACTACTACACCCGGAGACGCGATGAAGTTCGCAACGAAAGCCATTCATGAGGGGCAGGAACCGGACAAAGAAACCGGCGCCGTCAATGTTCCCGTTTATCTCAGTTCCACATTCAAGCAGGATGGAATCGGTAACTTTCGCGGCGGGTTCGAGTACGCCCGTACCGGCAATCCGTCGCGTCAGGCGCTCGAAGCGCAAATCGCTGCGCTAGAAAACGCAGCGTTCGGCGCCTGTTTCTCCTCCGGGTCGGCGGCCACCGCATCGATCTTCAACCTGCTCGCGCCGGGTGACGAGTTTCTCTCCACCATCGACGTCTACGGCGGCACGTATCGCTTGGCAACCAAAGTGTTCGCCAAGTACGGTCTGGACTTCAAGTTCCTCGATGCTTTCGATGCCGACCAGATCCTGGCCAAAGTGACGCCACGCACCAGGATGATTTGGGTCGAAACCCCCACCAATCCACTGCTCAACATCATCGATATCCAACGCCTGGCCGACGGTCGCCCCGCCGGCACGCTTCTGGTTGTCGACAACACCTTTGCATCGCCCGCCAATCAGACGCCGATCGATCTCGGTGCGGATATCGTCTGCCACAGCGTAACCAAGTACCTCGGCGGCCACAGCGATGTCGTCGGTGGAGCGCTTGCCACCAATCGGCAGGATTTGATCGACCCGATCAAGTTCTATCAGAACGCGGCCGGCGGCGTGCCTGGACCGATGGACTGCTTTTTGGTCCAGCGTGGAATCAAGACGCTCGAGCTGCGAATGGAACGCCATCAGCTCAACGCCTCGCGGATCGCGTGGTGGCTCGACAGTCACCCTCGGGTCAGTCACGTGTACTTTCCCGGATTGCCGACTCACCCCGGTCACGAGATCGCCAAACGGCAAATGCGCGGTTGGTCGGGGATGGTCTCGTTCCGAATCGAAGGTGGTCGCGCGGCTGTCGATCGCTTTGTCGAGAAACTCAGGATCTTCTCGCTGGCTGAAAGCTTGGGCGGCGTCGAGTCGCTGGTTTGCTACCCCTACACCATGACGCACGCCGCGATTCCGGCCGCAGAGAAAGCGCGAATCGGAATCACGGACGACTTGGTGCGCCTTTCGGTCGGAATCGAAGACATCGACGACTTGATCGCGGACTTGGAACAAGCGCTCGGCTGAAACCGGCGTGTTCGCCGCGGAGTCAGGCGATGTCGAGCACGATCTAGCCGGCGGCTTTGCTCGACTCCGAAAGCTGATGGGCGAACGCCACTTTTTCGAGCGCAAAGCGATGTCCCAAGACCGGGCGAAGGTCCCCTGCTAAGACACTGTCGGTAGCGTTTTGCAATTCCCTCAATCCGGCGCAAGTGCGGACTTTTGACGTGCGCTCTGAAACTTGAGCCGATCGAGAATGTCACTTCGCTGCGCAAGGGTCCAAAGGGGCATGCCATTGCTCTTGAACGAGAGCTTTGCTGGGTCTTGTCATTCGCACTCGCTGCGGTCGAACCCTAGCCTGATAGCTGACCCACGGCCGAGCCGCCATAACGACGGTCGACCACTGCGCGCATCACGCTTGTCTGGCTCTGAGCAACGTTCGCGCATGCAGCAACACAAACACCCAAATCAACAGTGCGATCAGGCTCGCCAGCCATGGGGCTTGCAGCGTGAGCAGCGCCGCATCGTAAAAGCCGTGCAGGATCATCGATGCCGACAACGAGACCGCGATCACAACGACGCGCTGACGAAGGGTCCAGTTGGAGAGAATTGCATACGCTGCACCAATTCCCCAGACGGCAGAGAACAGCGAGTGGATCAACGGCGATGTGAAGGCGCGTGCAAGCTGCTCGTACCATTCAAGGCTGGGTGCGTAGACGAAGTTCTCGGCCGCAGCAAAACCAATCCCAACCGTTGAGGCGTAAACCAGGCCGTCGACCGGTTCATCAAACCAGCGCAGCCGGAACAAGACCAGCGCAGCCAGTGTGAACTTCACCCCTTCCTCGATTGGACCGACAACTCCCAGACAAAACAGGGTCAACTCGCGAGGCGTCCCTTCCGGACCGGAGGGGAGGCCGATCATGGGCATTGCGCGATAGAGCAGCCAGGCTGGCACGACCGCCAGAGCACCGAGTAGAAGCCCCAGAAACAGCACGCGCCGCGGTTCGGGTCGCAGTGAGTCTTTCAGATCGAAGTAAAGCAACCAAAACAACGCGCCGCCGGCGATGGGGCCGGCGGCGCGCAACAGCAACGAAGCTTGTTCGTCGATCACGGCACCGAGTTCAGTGCTTGACCAGATACTTGCGCATGCCGTCGACGCTGGCGGTCATGGTGTCCTGGCCTTCGTCCCAATCGGCAGGGCAGACCTGATCGCCATTGGCGGCGACGAACTGGAATCCCTTCAGCGTTCGCAGCGCCTCCTTGGCGGATCGTCCGACCGGCAGGAAGTTGGTGACCTGATGAACCACGACCCCTTCGGGGTTGATCAGATACGACGTGCGCAACGCGACGCTGTCGTTGAGCAGCGTGTCGTAGTCGCGGGCCATCGTCTTGTTCAAGTCGGCGAGCAACGGATAGTTGAGCTTGCCGCCCAATCCACCCGCCTCCTTGCCGGTCTCGACCCACGCCTTGTGCACGAACTTGCTGTCGACCGAAACACCGAACACCTGGCAGTTGCGCTCCGCGAACTGTGGCGCGTGCTCGTGGAAGCTGAGCACCTCGGTGGGGCAGACGAACGTGAAATCGAGCGGATAGAACAGCAGGTAGACCCACTTACCCTTGTAGTCTGCAATGTTGAACGACTTGAATTCACCGTTGTGGTAACCGTCGAGCGTGAAGCTCGGGGCGGGCTTGCCGACCAGGCTCATATCGTTTCTCCTGAGATAGACCTCGATGCAGCGTTTTGGGGGATGGCTCGAGAATGTCGCGGGAATAATAGCCACACGCCAGCAGGCGGCAAACTGCCGGCGGTCGCCTAAGGAAGCGCCGGGATCGGGTTGACGCTGATCGCTTGGCGCCGGGCGGTTTGCGGGTCGCTGGTGGGGGGCAAGCAGGCCCCGTGCTCGCAAACAAAGGCCCGTGCGAGAGAGGCCTCGGCGGACTGTCCCACCAACCATGGAACGCTCTCGGCCTGTTTCCCGGCGATCACGGATACGTTGGGTTGGAAACCTTGTCGCACCGCTTCAATCAGCTCTCGAGTGAGTGGGTCTGAGACTTGGCCGAGGACTGCGACCGACTTGGAGCGATCGAGTCGATAGTCCAGCGCGTGGAGCAACTGCGCGAACGCGGTCGGCGCGCGCTGGATCGTGTGTGGCGTTGACGACAACAATGCGTCGGCGCGCTCCAAGAGAGCTGTGTCGCCTGTCATCGCGGCGAGTCGCTGCAGATTGAGCGCGCTCACCGAGCGACCGGCCGGCACGACACCGTCGTAGCTCTCGAAACGACGAAGCGGAAGCAGCAGATCGCTGCCGTCACTGAAGCGATAGTCGCGTTGGTCGCTGTCGAAGAACGTGTTGTCTTGTATCGTTTGTAGAGCAATCGCTACGTCCACCCATCGCTTGTCGAAGTCGGCTTCGTGCAGGTCGAGCAGCGCCTGTATCAGGAACGCGTAGTCATCGATGAACCCCGGGATGCGCGCTTCGCCGTCACGCCAGCGGTGCAAGAGCCGGCCATCGCCCTTACGTAGCGTGGCGAGCACGAACGTCGCCGCCCGTTGCGCCGCCTGCAAATAGCGCGGCTCTTGCAGCACCCACGATGCCCGCGCCAACGCGCCGATCATCAAGCCGTTCCAGTCGGTGAGGATCTTGTCATCCAGGTGCGGTCGAACACGCTGCGAGCGGCGTTGGAGTGCGAGTGCCTGCGCCTGACGCAGCGCAGCGCTGCGATCAGTTCGTGAGTGACCCGGCTGCAACGTGAGGATCGTGCTGTTGTGTTCGAAGTTGCCTCGATCCGAAACGCCGAAGGTTGCCGCAAAGTCACCGTAGGCTGGACCCAACAGCGACTTCAGTTCGTCGGCGGTCCAGATGTAGAACTTTCCCTCTTCGCCTTCACTGTCGGCATCCTCGGCCGAATAGAACGCCCCCTCGTTGTGAGTCATGTCACGCAGCACGTAGTCGAGCGTTTCGCGCACGACCAAGGCGTACTCGGCATGATCGGTCAACTGCCAGGCCTCTAGATAGGCAAGTGCCAACGATGCCTGGTCGTAGAGCATTTTTTCGAAGTGAGGCACGAGCCACTCGGCATCGACGCTGTAGCGCGCGAAGCCACCGCCGAGGTGATCGTAGATCCCGCCCCGAGCCATCGCATCGAGCGTGGTACGCACCATCGCCAGCGGCGGCAACGCGTCGCTGCGACGGTGCAGCCGAAGCAGCGCACGCAAGTCGGCTGCTTGGGGGAACTTCGGGGCGCCGCGAAAACCACCATGAACCGGATCGAACCGTTCGCGCCACTGCTGCGCCAGCGACAAGAAGATCTGGTCGTCCAACGTTCCGATTCCCGGCTTCACGGCGGCGTTAGCCATCGCCTGCATCAGCGCTTCGCCCTGTGTCAGCACTTCGTTGCGGTCGTCGCGCCAAATTTCGGCGATGCGCCGCAGGAGTGCTGCGAAACGGTCGGGAGGAAAGTACGTTCCGCAAAAAAACGGCTTCCGATCGTGGGTCAGCCAGACCGACATCGGCCAGCCGCCATGCCCGGTCATCGCTTGCGTCGCCTCCATGTACAGCGCATCGATATCGGGTCGTTCCTCACGATCGACCTTGATCGCGACGAAGTGTTGATTGAGCACCGCCGCGAGCGCCTCCGATTCGAACGACTCACGCTCCATCACGTGACACCAGTGGCAGGTCGAGTACCCGATCGACAGAAAGACCGGAACGTCCCGCCGCCTGGCCTCGGCAAATGCAGCATCGTCCCACGGCTGCCAGTTGACCGGATTGTGGCGATGCTGAAGCAGATATGGACTCTTTTCGGCACCCAACCTGTTTTGCATGACGCGATTGTAAGCATTCGCGGGCTTGGAACGCGCTGAATCAAGCGCCAAGCGCAGATCCGGCGGATACAATCGCGCCATGAAAATTGCGGCGGTCGCCAAGGCTCATCCCAGGCAGTACTACGATCAAGACACTCTGATTGCGGCCTTTCGGAACTACTACGCTGGAATCGTCCCCAATCTCGATCGGCTCGAAGCGTTCCATCGCAACGTTTTGGTTGGGGGACGGCACCTCGCCCTTCCGCTCGAGGAGTATCCCGCCCTGCAGGGTTGGGGACAATCCAACGATGCTTGGCGACGTGTCGCCCTGGAACTGGCGGAGGCTGCAACGCGCCGTGTGTTGGACCGCTCAGGTCTTCCGTTGGCGTCGATCGGAGCCATCTTCTTCGTCTCGGTGACAGGGGTTTCCACCCCGTCGATCGACGCACAACTCATGAACAAGTTGCCCTTCTCGCCACAGACCAAGCGCTTCCCAATTTTCGGCCTGGGGTGTGTGGCGGGTGCTGCCGGTATTGCCCGAGCTGCCGACTACGTGCGTGCCTTTCCCGATCAGTGTGCGCTGTTGATCTCGGTCGAGTTGTGTTCGCTGACGATTCAAAAGGACGATCTCTCTCCCGCCAACCTGATCGCCTCTGGACTGTTCGGTGATGGCGCGGCTGCGGTAATCGTCGCGGGCGAGCAGGTTCCCCGAGCGCATGGCCCACGCATCATCGACACACGCTCGGTGTTCTATCCCGAAACCGAAGAACTGATGGGTTGGCGGATCAGTGAGCGCGGATTCGGCGTGGTGTTGTCGCCGCAAGTGCCCACCGTGGCGCGTGAACGTCTGCCGAGAGATGTCGATCTGTTTCTCGAACAACATGATTTGACCCGTAAGGACATCGCTTGCTGGATCTGCCACCCTGGCGGCCCGAAGGTGCTGGAAGCGATGCAAATTGGCCTCGATCTGCCATCCGATGCGCTGGAATTGACCTGGAAGAGCCTGCGTGAGGTTGGCAATCTCAGCAGCTCGTCGGTGCTGTTTGTGCTCGACGACACGATCCGCGAACGCGCTCCGGCTCCGGGTGGTTTCGGCGTGTTGCTTGCCATGGGCCCGGGGTTTTGCTCCGAGTTGGTGCTACTGCAATGGTGACGCAGTTGGCGTATCTGTTTTTGGTGGCGTTGGTATCGATACAGCGCTTGCTAGAACTGGTGATCTCTCGTCACCACGAGTTGTTGTTGCGCGCCAAGGGCGCCATCGAACATGGCCGCCTTCACTATCCTGCCATGGTTGCACTTCACGTCGCGTTTCTCGTCGCCTGCCCGTTGGAAGTCGTGACCATGCGCCGGCCGTTTCATCTGTGGCTGGCAGTCCCGATGATGCTGTCGTTGCTGTTGGCTCAGGGCGTGCGCTATTGGTCGATCACCACGCTCGGGGAGCGATGGACAGTGCGTGTATTCGAGTTGCCCGGCGCTCCGCTCGTGACCGGTGGGCCGTATCGTTTTCTGCATCATCCCAACTACGTCGCGGTCGTGATCGAGATCGTTGCGCTGCCGATGGTCCATACCGCCTGGCTCACCGCGCTGGTCTTTAGCGCCTTGAACGCGCTGATGCTGGTGATTCGAATTCGCAGCGAGGAACAGGCTCTGGGACGGCGGGCCGCCGCGTGACCGACTCTCGCTGCGGCGTGCCGAGAATTAATTGGTCGTCATCATTTGGACGAGGTGACGGTCGAGTGCCAACCTTCCGCGTATGAAAACCATCGCGATCGTAGGAGGCGGGCCCGCCGGGCTTGCAGTTGCCATTGCCGCTCGACTGCGCGGACTGCGTGCGGTCGTGATCGAAAAGCAGCAACCGATCATCGACAAGGCGTGCGGTGAGGGGTTGATGCCGGGCGGTGTCGATGCGCTTCAGCGTCTGGGCGTGGTGATACCGACGAGTGCGTCGATGCCGTTCGATGGGCTGCAGTTGGTGACCGAATCGTTGCGCGGCCCGCTAGTGGCGGCTGCGCCGTTTCGGGCCGGGCTGTGCGGGTTGGGAATTCGGCGCACCGTCTTGCATCGAGCGATGATCGAACGCGCGGAGAGTCTTGGTGCGGAGTTGAACTGGGACGTCGCTGGAATGGCACTCGCGCCGCACGGTCTGACGACTTCTCGCGGCATGCTTCAGGCTGATTGGGTGGTTGGTGCCGATGGTTTGCACTCGCGAGTCCGCCGCTGGATCGGTGCTGCCGAACCTGTGCCGCAGCGCAAGCGCTTTGGGCTGAGGCGACACTATCGAATCGCGCCGTGGACCACTCGCGTCGAGGTCCACTGGGCCCAGGGCGTCGATGCCTACTGCACGCCAGTGGCGCCCGATGTCGTCGGTGTGGCGTTGTTGTGCGATGGTGAGGCGCCGGACTACGACGCACTGCTCGCCCGCTTCCCCGCGTTGCAGCGGCGACTTGCCGACTCTGAAGTGGTGAGCGAGTTGCGCGGCGCTGGACCGTTTCGTCAGAAGACGCGCGCGGTGTTTCATGAGCGTGTCGCGTTGGTGGGCGATGCATCGGGTTACGTCGACCCGATCACCGGAGAGGGGCTATCGCTCGCGTTTCGACAAGCCGAAGCGGTGGTCGATGCGATCGCGCGCGGCGATCTCCGCCATTACGCGCGCGCTCACAAGCAAATTGTGCGGATGCCGACGATGTTCACGCTGGGCACCTTGGCGGTGCATCGATCGCCGTGGATGCAGCGCGCAACGCTGCGTGTGCTGCGCGCCGCGCCGCTGCTTTTATCTGTGTTGGTGGCGCGCGGTCTGCCGCGTTAGTCGTGGCGAAACGGTGAGCGGCCCGGGCCCCGCACCCCTGGGCCGACGGCCCATAGCCCGGACGGGCCTGGAGGTGCCTGTCCCGGGCCGCTCCGGGAGGCTCGGATGCGACGCGCTTACAGCGAGGCGGACGCCAGCACGCTCTCCGTGCTGCTGACAGCGGCGAACCGCAGCAGGCGTTCTTCGGTGCGCTGACCGTCGGGCGAAGTCCAACGCACGCCCACCAGCTGCTGTCGTCCCAGTTGATCGGCGCGAAACGCGAGTTCCGCCGTCGCGCCAACAGGGATGCGATCAAGTGCCTGCCGGAACGCGGTCGCCACACGTCGTCCGTCGACAGTCACCATCGCAAGGGGTCCGGAATCGCCCGATGAAAGCACCACCTCGCCGCCCGCGAAGATCTGGCCGCTGATCACGACCACGCCCTCAACCGGCGAAGTGACGGCTCGTGGCGCCGCCAGTGCGGTGCCGAGCATCGCGACCGAGAGGGCCGCAAGAGCGATTCCGAATCGAGCTATAGAAGTTTGTCCGCGCATCGTTCCGAGCCTCCTGTTTCGCAACTGCCTATCGCAAACGAGGTGCCAGGCAGGCTCTGGACCGAACCGAACGAGGCTGAAACAACCGCAGGGTCTGGTGCCGGAACGGTTCAGCCAACATGGCCGAACTCCGGTCAGCCGATTTGTCCCAGGATTTCGCGGGTCACAGCAAACCGGGGGAGAGGATTCGCCCAGAAAGACTTTGAGCCGCCCTCACAGGCGGCCCCAAGTGGTTGACCAAGGCTTTTCTGCCCTCGGTCCCGCGCCGTCCTTTTGCGACCCGGCGCCCAACGGAATATGGGCACCGCCCCCCCTCCACGCAACCCACCTAATTCGGGGACGGTCTACCTATTTCCGCGGGACCGGACGGGGGACCGCGGAGACAATGGGCGGAACGTCCTGGGGAAATAGGTAGACCGTCCCCGAATTAATGGGCGGGATGTCGTGGGGAAATAGGTAGACCGTCCCCGGATTGCGGGGGGAGGTGCGGAGTTGATCGACGTGGGTCGCGTTCGGGTGGTGGCGCTCGACTTGATGGATACGTTGATTCACGACCCCTATCGGGAGGCGATCGAGGCGGCAACGGGGGAGACGCTGGATCGGCTGCGAGGTCAACGCGATCCGAGCGCCTGGGAGCGCTTCGAACTTGGTGAGTTGGACGAGGCCGGCTACGCCGCAGCGTACTTTCTCCCGACGGCGAAGCGCACGCTCGATGTCGAGACGTTGCGCGCGCGGATGTTCGCGGGCTATCGGTTTGTCGAGGGGATGGAAGCGCTGCTCGCACAACTCGCGACGATCGCTCCCGTGCACATTCTGTCCAACTACAATCGCCCGTGGTACCGCGAGATCCGCCAGCGATTCGAACTCGATCGCTTTGTCAGCGGGCACCATCCATCGTTCGAGTTGGGAGCCCGCAAGCCGCAGCCGGAGTACTTTCAGCGCGCACTATCACGACTCGGGGTTGCGCCCGACTCGGTTCTGTTTGTCGACGATCGACTCGTCAACGTTCTCGCCGCTCGCGAGTCCGGCCTGATCGCCACCGTCTTCCGCGATGCCGCCACACTTCGTCTCGAGCTGGATTGGACCGCGTGAAGCTACATCCAGTGTCGATCCAAAGCGGCAGCGCCCAACTCTCGGGTGTGCGATTCGGCGCCGGGCCGCCGCTTTTGTGTGTGCACGCCCTCGCGTTCTCGTCGCGCTATTTCTCGCTGGCCGCACCGGTTTTGGGCGAGCACTTCGAATGCGTTGCGATCGACCAACGCGGCCACGGTCTCACACGCCACAGCGATGGCGCGGCCGGCCTCTCACTGACTGCCATGTCGCACGACTTGATCGCTGTACTCGATCACCACCGATGGGAGAGTGCGTTTGTCGGAGGAATCTCCCTGGGTGCGGCGACGACGCTGCGTCTGGCTCTCGATCACCCCACACGCGTTCGCGTCCTGCTGCAAGACTTGCCCGCCTTCGGTCCCGAATCACCCCGAGGCCTCGGCCACAGCTCGCCTGCTGCCGAAGCACTCGAGCGTGGTGACATGGCGCAAGCCGCGCAACGCGCCGGAGTCGGACTCTCGGCGCCTCGTGCGCGGGCGCTTGAAGAAGTGCTGATGGCCGCGTGGCGTGGTTACTCACCTGCGGAACTCGGCCCCAAGCTCGCATCGATGTTTCGCGCCTCGTCGCGCTGGCGCGTGATCGACAACTGGCCTGAAGAACTCACTCGACTATCGATGCCGGTGGAGCTGCTTGCCATCGCCGGCGACTCGTCGCATCCGCTCGCTGTCGCAGAGCAAATGGCGCGCGCGATTCCCCGCGCCACGCTGCACCGCCGGGTCCCGTCGTTGGAGCCGCGCCTGGTCGCCCGACAGTGGGTCGAGGTCCTCACGCCGCATCGTACGATGTCAGACGCAGCTACTGCGCCTCCAAGAATCGTTTGACGGAAGCGCCTTCTCGTTCCCGAATCGTCGCGCAAACATCGACGCCTTCCGCCACTTGAGCCAGGCTGCGATCGGTTCCCGGCACGTTGTGCTGTGGTTCGGCAAAGAATGCCTTGGCTTCCGCCAGTCGCGCTCGATCGCAACCGGAAGCAAACCACGGAAGTAGCGCGAGCACGAACGGCGGCACACGCGCAGACACGGCGTCGTAGTTCGTGCGAATCCACGCCCATGCGATCGACTGACGCTCTGGATCTTCGGAGACCTGGCGCGGTATCTCGAGCAGATCGCTCGGCGACAATCGTGCGGCGAGTGCGTAGTCCAGGGCCCGGCGGGTGAGTCCAGGATCGCTGAACTCTCCGAGCGCTTGCAGATACGAAGACTTCTCTCTGGGGACTGCCAGCGATTCGAACTTCTGCCGATAGCTCTCCATCAGCGCTTCATCGCCCTCGATCGCTGCGAGTGCAAGAAAGGTACGACGCAGATCGATATCGACCGGACCGGAGTCGGCGAGCGCTATCTGCACCTGTTGCCTGGCGAGTGCCAGCACCGAAGGGTCGCGAGCCTCAGCCCCGAGCCATTTCAAAAGATCTGGCCTGAGCCGCGTGACCTGAAGGTCTTCGCCTGGCGTGGCGCGCGGGCCAATTCGACGATACGTCGCCGCCATCGTGCGGCCGAGCCACTGGCGAAGCGCCGGGCGCACAGCGTCATGGGCCAGCGGCCCCCAGATCGTGGCGATCGCGCCAAGTGTGGACGACACGACCAGTGGGTGTTGGTCGTTCATGATCTCTGCCAACGAGCGAAGCACCTCATCGCCGCGCAGCGTGCCGGCGCCGAGTTGCGAGGCAAGCGCGTACCCCAGTCCCATACGCTCGCGAAGCGACAGCATCTCTCGCGCGGCGAGCAGTCCTTCGAGTTCGCGGCCGGTAACGCTCCAGCGGTAGTAGCCGCGCTCATCGGCATTGGGATGGATCCAAGCGGGCGCTTCGCCCGACGTCAATTGGATCTCCATCGACCTGCGGTCCAGCATTACCGTGCGCTGTTTGATGCCGCTGGCGACCGAGTACTCGAGCGTTACCGGTATGCGCCAGACCTGGGTCGAAGAAGCCGACAAGCCGGCATACGTGAAGCGTGTTTGCGAGAGCGTGATCTTCCCGTCCGGCAGAGTCTGCAGGCGAACCAGCGGAACCCCCGGTTGATCAAGAAACGAAGCCATCGCGCCGCTAACATCCAGACCCGAGCTCTTGGTAAGCGCGTTCCAAAGGTCCTGGCCTCGCGCATTCCCCCAGGCGTGGGTCTTCAAATAAGCCAGCACGCCTTGGCGAAACTTCTCCGCCCCAATCCACTGCTCGAACATTTGCAGCACAGCCTCGCCCTTTTGGTAGGCCAGAGCGTCCGCTGCTTGCAGTAACACCGCTTGAGTCTTGACCGGTTGACGCATCGCGCGCGTGCTTGACAGCGAATCGATTCGGAATGCCGATTGGACCGAGTCGACCTGTTGAGCAGCCTCTTGTCTTTCAGGATCGAGTTGCTGAATGATCTTGGACTCCATCCAGTTGGCGAACGACTCGTTGAGCCACAGATCGTCCCACCACTCCATCGTTACGAGGTCGCCGAACCACATGTGCGCGAGTTCATGGGCGAGCACACTCTGGAGAGCTTCGCGATCGGCGGTGCTACCCGATGCCGGGTCGATCAACAGTCCTCGATCTTTGAAGGTGATCGCGCCCGGATTCTCCATCGCTCCATACCAAAACTCCGGCACCGCGAGCAGATCGAGCTTCTCGAAGGGGTAGGGTTGTCCGAAATAGGATTCGAGTGCCGCCAGGATCGGTGGGCAGGACTTCACGGCATCCGCTGTCAGGCCGCCTTTGCCCTTGGGTACGACGACCCGTCCGCTGACCGACATCCCTGGAATCGGGACCGTGTCGAACGGACCGGTCGCAATCGCCAACAGATACGACGGCAACGGCTTTGTCGCTTGAAAAGCGATCTTCTTCCAGTCACCTGCGATTGCTTCACTCGCGTTTGGCGCGTTGCTCACCGCAAGGTCCGAGACGGGAACTTCGACGGTGATCTGATACGGAAGCTTGAAACATGGTTCGTCCCAGCACGGAAAGGCGCGGCGTGCTTGGACATCTTCGAATTGCGAGAAGGTGTAGTCTCGCCCTTCGTAGTTCAGTTTGTAGAGTGCATTCGCCCGCGTATCGAAGTTGTTCTTGAACTCGATGCTCAACGAATAGTCACCTCCAGGTGTCAACGGCTTGGAGGTTTTGATCTCGAGCTGGTCGTCGCCCGCGGCGGCGAATGTGATCGTGATCGGTTTTCCAGCGCGGGTGAGTGCGACGCTCTCGAGTTCGAGTTCCGCGGCATGCAGCCGGAAACTGTTCGTGGCCTGCTTCACCCGAAGTGCGATCGTGGTGCGACCTTGGTAATTGTCCTGACGTGCATCGACCCTGAGTTCCAACGACTGTGCCGTGGGCACCACCGCCGTCCCGAGTCGATCGATTTTCGAACTGCTGCCATTGGCGTTCGCGGCCGACACGGCGATCGCAACGACCCACCACCACCCGAAAAAACGCATCGCCCCTCCAACGAGACCCTCGCGCCGGCGATTCTATGCCGGGTGGTGTTCGTACTCGATAACTCTCGTTAGTAACCAATCACATGCTTTTACAGGCCTTGTGGGCCACTCAGGGGACAATCTGTCGAGGAGGTTCTTATGCGTATGAGTCTGGGACTCATGGCAGTTCTGTTGGCGAGTCCTGCCGCGGTGCTGGCGGCTGAAGGGGCTTCGATCGTCGCGGCGGAGGCGGCGATCAAGGCGGCCGACCTGGAATTGGCTCGCGCGGTTGCGCAGGATGACACACCGCTTTTCAAGTCGCTGATCGCAGCGGACGCTGTGTTCTATGGACGTGAGCAGAGCATCGGTCCGCAACAGATCGCCGAAACGTGGGCGAAGCTGCTGACACCGGGAGGGCCGTCGCTGGAATGGTGGCCCGATACCGCCACCGTGTTCCCTTCGGGAGATCTGGGTTTCACGACCGGACACTACCTGTACAAAGGCAAAGACAAAGACGGCAAGCCGATCGAAGGGCGCGGCAACTACCTCACCGTTTGGCGCAAAGGCGAGGATGGCAAGTGGCGCGCGACGGTCGACATCGGGACGTGAACGAGCACTAGAGATCGCGCAGTCGCGCCACCAATTTCTTGCTAGCAGACGCGCTGCGTACGGCGACGAAGATGGTGTCGTCGCCGGCGATCGTCCCCGCGATCTCCTCCCACGTGAGCCGGTCCAGTGCTACCGCCACGCGGTTCGCCTCACCCGGCGGCGTGTGGATCACCACCAAGTGATCGCCCGCGTTGTCGACCATCAACACCCCTTCGCGGATCCGTTCGATATCCGGATTCTGTGGCTCGGGCGCGATGCGCGTCGGTTTGCGATAGATCCCTTTGGCCTTGACCAAGCCGAGTGCTGCGATATCGCGGCTGACCGAAGACTGCGTTACGTCCCAGCCATCGGCCTTCAACGCTGCAGCGAGCCCTTCCTGCGTTCCGATCGGGTGGGTGGAAATCAGCTCGAGGATGCGCAACAGGCGCTTTTGCCGGTGCTCGCTCATGGTCGTGGGCAATCGTAGTCAGCGCTGTTGGCAGCGCTGAGGATATCGCGCCCTGTCGAAATTGAATTCCACCGTCGCCCAGGTGGTCGGGCGTCGAGCGTGAAGCGTGGCGCCCTCGCCCCGCGTCGTTCGAGCGCTTCACGACATGCGAACGCCGAGAGAGCGGGCGCATCCTGCAAGACGTGATCGACGCACATCGAAATCAAGCGCGCCTCGCTTTGGATGAAACCGACCAGCGCCTTGCAGCGACGACCCGGCGTCGGAACGGCTTCAGATCTAACGATGCCGCTGCTGTCGGTGGTGGCGTGAGCCCCTGCTCCAGCTCGCGAGCGACCTGTTGGTACGCCAGCCGAAACGGTACGCCCGCTCTCGCACGACGTAACGCTTCGCCGGTGGCGCGCACACCGTCATCGATCGCTGCGGCGCCGCGCGCACGATCGGGTGTGAGCCCCGCCATACCAATCGCCAACATCTCGAGCATCTCCGCCGCGCGGTCGAGTCCACGCATCAGCGGCTCTTTGAGGAGCTGAAAATCGCGGTGATAACCGCTGGCGAGACCACCGCGTACGGCACGCACTCGAGCCAAATCTCCCTCGAGTGCGGCAGCGCGGGCTCGCGCCAGCTCGAACAGATCGGGATTGCGTTTGTGAGGCATCAGGCTCGACCCCGTGGTCAAGGAGCCGTCGATTGCGAACAATCCAAACTCCTCGCCGGAGAAAAGAATTGCGTCGCAGGCCAATTTGCTTGCGTCGTGTCCGAGTTGAACGCACCAAAACAAGGCAGAAGCCTCCAGCTTGCCGCGCGAGTTCTGGGTGAGCGTTACCGGCAGATCGACATCGGAGAATCCGAGCGCCTTGGCCGCTGCCGCGCGGTCCAGCGTAAGCGGCACACCGTATCCGGAGGCGCTCCCCAGGGGAGATCGATCGAGGCTGACCCAAAGCGCCGGCAATGTATCGAGAGTGTCGAGCAGGCCGGAGGCGAACGCTCCCGCCCACAGCGCGACCGACGACGGCATCGCGCGTCGCGTGTGCGTGTAGCCGGGCAAGGGTGCGGCTCCGTGTTTCTCGGCGAGGCCAAGGAGCGACTCTACCAATTCGATCGCGCGCGCATGCACCTGAAGCAGCGCCGCTTTCATGAAGAGCCGCAACGCTGCGGCGACTTGATCGTTGCGTGAGCGCGCGGTGTGCAGCTTGCCGCCCAATGCACCGAGTCGTGCGGTAACGAACGCTTCAATGGCACTGTGGCAGTCTTCGTCCTGCTCGGTAACGGTCAGCGTGCCCCGTTCGCACGCCAACGCAGCGGCCTGCAATGCCTTCGTCAGCTTCCTTGCCTCGTTGGCGCTAATCAAACGACTGGCCTGCAGTCCTGCGACGTGACCGATGCAGCCCTGGATATCGAATGGCAACAGTTTCGTGTCCCACTCGCGGTCGCTCCCGGCCGTCAACGCTAGTAGTCGCGGATGCGGCTTCGACTTCTGGACCCACAGTGTGTGTTTCACGACAGATACCCTGCGGCGAGCGCCGCGTAGAACTTCCTTGCCTCTCGGACTTGTAACAAATCGACCGACTCGTCGGGGCGATGCGAAAGCGCGCTGTCGCCAGGGCCGCACTTGAACGCATCCAGATGCCTCACGAAGACCCAGTCGCTGCAGGTCGGGCTGCCGTAGCGGCGCGCTTCGGGCCGCAATTGCTGGGCGAGCGCCAGCAAGCTCGACTCGCGCGGTGTTTCGCACGGAAGCAGTCGCTTGGAGGCGATGACGACGTCGGCCTTCAGAGTGCTGCGCAACAGCGACTCGATTTCATCGTGAGTCCAATCAGGTGTGGTGCGGATGTCCAGCACGGCGTGGGCTGCCGGTGCGGTGAGGTTTCGTGCCACCCCGCCCGAGATCATGGTGGGCGTGACGCTGACCCGACCGAGCAAAGCGTGCTCGCGCTCGGCGAACAACGTCTCGGCGCACAGCAGGTCGCGGGCCAATCGCAGGATCGAGTTGTCATCGTCTGTCGACGAGTGAGCAGCATGTCGCTGTGTGCCGCTTGCGGTTATTTCTGCCACCACCAATCCGCGCTGCGCGCAGGCCAACGACAACGACGTTGGCTCACCAATCACCGCCGCATCCAAGCGGCCGCATTCTGCAACCGCGGCCGGCATCGAGGTTGCCTTGGTTTCCTCGTTGAACCCGAAAATCGCCAGCAGCCGCCCGCGCGACGGCAACCCCGATCGCTGCAGGTCGTGCGCTGCGTAGAGCATCGCGGCAACCGATGCCTTGGCATCGCTACTGCCGCGACCAAACAGGCGTCCATCGTCGACCTCGGCGCCGAAAGGATTGCGTGACCAACCGTCGCCCGGCGGCACCGTATCGATGTGCGATAGGAACGCGAGTGTCGGACCAGAAGACCGTCCCGCGACCTCGATGAAGACGCCGTTGTCGTTGCACCACACCTTCAACCCAAGTGCCGTTGCCGCGCGCTGCAAGGCGGCGGCGACGATCTGCTCCTCGCCGCTGACCGAGGGAAGTGCGACGAGCTGCGCCAGAAGCGCAGTCTCCTCACTGAGCGTCGTCGTCGGCATCGGCGATTCCCTTGCGCTGAACGATCATCGTGCCGAGGCCACTACCGGTGAACACCTCGAGCAGCAACGAGTCGGCGGCGCGCCCATCGATGACATGCGTCCGTTCCACACCGTGCGCGACGGCGCGAAGACACGCTTCTACTTTCGGCTGCATCCCGCCGGCGATCGCACCGCTGGACATCAAGGGTTGTAGGTCATCGGCATCGGCGAAGCTGATCAACGTCGAAGGGTCGGCACGATCACGCATCACACCAGGCGCGCCGGTGAGAAAGATCAACTTCTGAGCCTGCAAGGCGACCGCAATCCTCCCGGCTACCGTGTCCGCGTTGACATTGAAGACGTTGCCGTCGTGATCGCCCGCCAAGGAAGCAACGACAGGAACGAATCGCGCATCGAGCAGATGTGTCAGTAACCGTGGATCTACCGCCGTGATATCGCCAACATGCCCGAAGTCGACCACGCTGGTTTGCCCGTCGTCATGACGCACGCTCATCGGTGGGCGTCGAACGGCCGTGATCAACTCGGCGTCGACGCCCGTAAGTCCGACCGCCGCGACGCCGTGATGACGAAGTGCGCTGCAGACCAGCGTCGAGAGCTGACCGGCAAACACCATCACGGCCGCTTCGAGTGCCGCAGCATCGGTGACTCGCCGGCCGGCCACGATCTGCGGTTCGAGGCCGAGCCGCCGCATCAACGCGCTGGCTTGCGGTCCACCACCGTGAACCACCACGACGCGAATTCCCAACGAGTTCAACAGCGCCACCTGGGTTGCGACGTTGTCGAGCGCCCTTGCATCGGCCAGCACGTCACCACCCAGCTTGACGACGAAGGTTCGATCTCGGTAGGCGCGGACGTAACGCAGCGCCCCCTTCAACCCCGAAAGTCCAGGCTGCGATGTTGGTGTCATCGGCGTGTCTCCCGAGCCAGAGTCAACAGCAGCGCGCGCTGAGCATGGAGACGATTCTCCGCTTGGTCGACCACCGCCGACCATGGCCCATCGATCACGGCGTCATCGACCTCGACGTTTCGGCGCACCGGCAGGCAATGCATGAAGGCGCCGGCAGCATCGTGTGTGCGTTTCATCAGGGAGCTACTCACACGCCAGTGACGAAGTCCGGCACGCCGTTCCGACTCGCGTTCAGGGTTGCCAAAATCTCCCAAAGCG
This sequence comes from Acidobacteriota bacterium, assembly GCA_046331425.1. Taxonomy (GTDB): domain Bacteria; phylum Acidobacteriota; class Polarisedimenticolia; order J045; family J045; genus JANNUT01. The sequence continues at coordinate 67,601 of JAXLQU010000020.1, read as the reverse complement.
CCCCACGACTTGGCGTACACCACCACGGCGCCGGTGGCGGCATCGTCCATATCCTCCGTGGTGGTCACGCTTCCGCCGCGCTCTTCTGCGATCCGTTGAATAGTCGCCATGTCGTCGCTGTCGAGATCGTAACCATCAGGGCGAGCGATCGTGAGGTCCATGCCGAGTCGTGCCGCGGCCAAGGCAGCGCTGGCTGGGACTGCGGTCGGCAACGCCTTGGGGTGCCAACTCCAGGTCAGCGCGAATTTCTTTCCCTGCGTGCGCCCGACCTTCTCAACGATCGTCTGCATGTCGGCAAGCTCTTGACACGGATGGCGACGCGCCGATTCCAGATTGATCACCGGCTTCTCGCAGTGCTTCGCAAACAGATTCAGCACATCGTCACGTCGTGCATCTTGCCAAGTGGCACCACGAGGGAAGCAACGCACCGCCAGAAAGTCGGCGTAACGTCCCAACACGCGCGCTGCATCGATCGCGTGTTCGACCGTTGCGCCGTCCATCACGGCGCCCGGCTCCAGTTCGAGTGGCCATGCACCGCGTCCAGGCTCGAGCACGAGCGTATGACCGCCGTGGAGCGCCATCGCCGCCTCGAAACTCGCTCGAGTTCTCAGGCTGGGATCGAGGAACAGCGCAGCCAGCGTCAGCCCGGTCAGGCCACCAGAGACGTCTCCGCGCTTGACCCGCGTCGCCAGCATCAACAGCGCATCGATATCGTCGTAAGCCCAATCCTCGACGGCGAGAAAGTCACGCTCGAGCATTCAGTACCTCCTGCAGCGAATCGATCAACAACTGCGCCTCGCTGATCGAGAAAGACAACGGCGGCATCCAGCGCATCACGTACGGATCACTCGATGTACCGGTCAAGATCCGCTTTTCGAACAGCAGCGACTGAATCTGTGCTGCCGGTTGCGGCAATCGCACACCGATGAGCAGCCCCAGCCCATCGGGTCGCGGCAGACCGATCGCAACCGCACGCTCGCGCAACCAGTTGCCGATCGTTCGCGCATTGTCGATCAGCGATTCGTCCTCGATTACCTTCAGATTCGCCAATGCAGCGGCACACGGTACCGGTCCACCACCGAAGGTGCTCCCCAAGTCGCCCACACTGACCTCGCTGGTGATCGCCTCGCTGGCGATCGTGGCGCCGATCGGAAGACCAGCGCCGAGCCCCTTGGCGAGCGTCAGCAGGTCAGGCACCACGCCGTAAACCTCTGCCGCCGTGAATGCGCCACAGCGACCGACACCGCATTGAACTTCGTCGAAGATCAAGGCTGCCCCTCGCCGCGTGCAAAGCGAACGCGCCGCCTCCAGAAACTCGCGCGACACCGCGCGCGCGCCGGCCATCCCTTGCACCGGTTCGATCAACACCGCCGCCACGGTGCTGTCGAGCGCGGCATCGAGCGCGGCCATGTCGTTGAACGGCACGCGTCGCGACAACTCGACTCCCGCACGTGTCGCCCCCTGCTCGTAGCGCGCGCCATCGCACAACGCCAGCGTCGCCGCCGTGCGTCCATGCCAGCCGCCTTGCAACGTCACGATTTGCTGTCGGCCGGTGGCGCGTCGCGCCAGATTCAACGCATTCTCGTTGGCCTCGGCGCCGCTGTTGCAAAAGAAGACTCGAGCCAAGGGCGCGGGACAGTGCGCCACCAACGATTCGGCCAGGGTTTCGCGCTGCGGCAGCCGCACGGCCGTGGAATAGAACAACAACGTTGCCGCTTGCTGAGCAATCGCGTCGACGACGCGAGGATGCGAATGCCCCGACGAGGCCACCGCGTGTCCACCGTAAGCATCGAGCCATTTCCGCCCATCCTCGTCGATCAGCCAGCTTCCGCGGCCGGCGACCGGACGCACGGGCATCGTTGCATACACCGGCAGCAACGCAGCGGGAGGTTTGGCACTCAACATGGGAACGGACCTGCCAGGCGCAATCCTGCCTCTTCCGGCAAACCCAGAGTCAGGTTCATCGCTTGCACCGCCTGGCCTGAGGCGCCCTTGATCAGGTTGTCGATCGCGCAACAGATCATCAGCTCGTGACCGTCCTCGCTCACCTGAGCAAACATCAGCGCGAGATTCGTTCCAACCACGTGGTTGAGCGCCGGCGGTGCGTCGAGCCGATGGATGAACGGCCGGCCCTCATACGTGCGGGCCAACAGCGAGGGGCCGTCGGTTTCGAATCGTCCACGCGCGTGCAGCGTGAGCGCGATTCCGCGCACGAACGGTCCGCTGTGTGTGAGCAAGCGAGGCGCGGCATCGTTTCCGGCCCAAGCCTGCCAGCATTGGTCGATCTCGGCCTGATGACGATGCGAAAACGGCTGATACGCGCGCAGATTGGTGGCGCGGCGAGGATGATGCGTCGTCTCTTTTGGCTGCGCTCCGGCTCCCGATGATCCGGTCACCGCGAACAGCGAGGCGTGCGCGCGCGGAGCTGACATCGCGAGCGGGCGCATTGCCAGCGCGGCAGCGGTGGCGAAGCAGCCCGGGATTGCCAAGGCACGATGTCCGCGCAACGCTGGCCCCTCGACATCGGCCAGCGCGTATTTGAACTCTGGGACCAGCGACGGCTCGGGGTGTGCTCCGTAGTAACGCGTGTGGAGCGCTTGATCGTGAATCCGGAAGTCGGCAGCGATATCGATCACAACCCCGCGCGCAGCGGAAAGCAGCTCCTTGGCCAGGTGCGACGAGGCGCCGTGTTCGAGCGCAAGAAAGACCACATCGCTTTCCGCCGCCGCGGAGAGGGGAGAGATCGATTCAAAGCGCGCCTCGGTGATCGCGGCGAGTTGCGGGTGAACTTCGCTGAGCAAGCTCCCGCCTGCGCTACGACTGATGGCTCGCACCGACGCCACCTGCGGGTGTGTCAGCAGCAGTCTCAGCAACTCTCCGCCGGCGTATCCCGCGGCTCCGATGACAACGGCTTTCATGGCGTCTCTTCTCGCTCGCCGCTACTGCCGGCTATTCACAGAGGTCAGCGCTGTCTCAACGACATCTACCAACCCGTTGGCGTCGTAGCGCGCATTGAACGCCGGAAGCTCCAAGTGCCGAGTGATGTACTGCTTGCCGACCTCGTTGTCGGTGGCCGGGCCGGTGATCACACTCACAGGCAAGTGGAATCGATCGCGCATCAACTGCAGCGCGCCCCACGCGCCGACCGGATCGGGTGCGGCCATCACGAATGCTGCGGCCACACCGGTCAGCTCGGCGTCCATCAGAATGTCCTGCACGCCGTACTCGCCCAAGATCCCGTCGCCAAGCTCGGCAACGACCACATCCGGTCGTGACTCGATCGCGAGTAGGTTCAAGATTCCCTTGGCGACCGGCACCGTCATTCCACTCTTGGTGCTGGCAGCGCCCGCATCGTTGAACGTCAACGCATGAATCGCACCGGCGTCCAACATCGAAAGCGTGTCGCGCATCAACGCCACGCCGGTGAGTTTTGTGGCAGCCACCCGTTTCCCGCGCCGCGTCAGCCCCCGCACGATTTCTGTTGCCGCGACGGTCTTGCCCGCGTTCATACAGGTACCCGCGACGTAGATCACCGGCAGATCGATCTCCAACTTCTGTGCGCCGGGTACGGTGCCGTGCTTGATGTGCGCGGGGCGCCCGATGCGATCGCCCAATTCGGGAAACGCCAAGATCGCGCCCAGCACTTCAGCCTTCAAAGGTTCGCCCAAATCGCGATTGATCGACGTCGCGCGGCCGAGCACTCCGCCCAAGTTCAGCACATCGATGACATCGCCCGGAACCAAACTGTTGGGCACGACCCCCGAGTAACCGCGCAGCGCGCGTCGCTCGCCCAAAGTCCCGGCAAGGATGTCGCCGGAGCGCAGCGGAACCATTCGCCCGGCCAAATCCTCGACCGTGTTGTAGCTCGACTTGTCCGACACGATCCGCACCGCGATGACATAACCCTCCTGGCTCACGATCTCGGGTCCCAGCGTGGCATCGCGCGTCAGTTTTGCGTTCTTGGTAGAGCTTGCGATCCGGTCGAGTCGCACGCGCGTGGTGGCAACCATCTCAGCCTCTCTTTGCAGCGAGCAGCGAGGGGATCGAGGCGATTCGGGCGTAAGCCCTCGCTTCGTTTCCATCCCAAAGTCGGTTGGTTTCACCGTAGGTAGCGACTTCATGATCGATCAACGAATGCGGGCTGCGCGTGCCCACCACATGAAACTGTCCAGGCACCAGCCGCACTCGTGTCTCGCCGGTGACGCGTTGCTGCGACGAAAGGATCATCGCTTCGATGTCGCGCAGCGCCGGGTCGAACCAATGCCCTTCGTGCAGACGATCGCCATAAAAACGCGCCAACTGATCCTTCCAGAATGTCTGCCAGCGTGTCAGCACCAGCTTCTCGAGTTCGCGGTGAGCGCCGATCAAGAGCAGCGCGGCCCCCGCTTCGAATCCGATTCGCCCCTTGATACCGAGAGCGGTCTCACCGACGTGGATGTTCTTCCCCACGCCGTATTCGACGGCAGTCGAACCGAGCCGCTCGACCAACAGCGGTCCCGGCATCCGCTCGCCATCGATGCTGACGGGGAGTCCTTGTTCCCAACCGAGGATCAACTCGCGCGCCGGAAGGGATCTGTCCGGGGGATCGAGCCATGTCTCTGGCGGTCCAGCCCACGGATCGTGAGTCCAGCCGCCACCGAGTGTCGTTCCCCACAATCCCTCGTTGACGGAATAGGTCACGGCTCGCGCCGGCACCGGTAAGCCGCGGTCACGCAGAAACGCGATCGTGGTCTCGCGCGGCAACGAGCCGTCGCGTATCGGGGTCAGGATCGGCAGCTCGGGAGCCAGCACACGGAACGCGATGTCGAATCGAACCTGATCATTGCCGGCTCCGGTCGACCCGTGCGCGAGCGCCTTGGCTCCGATCTTCCGCGCCACCTCGACCACCGACAGCGCCTGTTGCGTGCGCTCGGCGGCGACGGAAAGGGGATAGACCTCGCCACGCAACACATTGCCGCGGATCAGAACGCTGACGAACCGCTCGAACACCGCTTGCTTGGCGTCGATTTCATAGTGCGCGGCGGCGCCTAGGGCCTCGGCCTGTTTGCGGATACCGGCGCGACCCGTGGCCTCGATCCCTCCCGTGTCGACGAAGACGGTGTGGACATCCCAGCCCTCGTCTTTGAGCTTGGCGACGCAGAAGGAAGTATCGAGTCCGCCGCTGAAGGCGAGGGCCAAGGGCTGCTGGGGTTGTTTTTGCATAGTGCATGATTATGCAAGATGTTCTCGAGCGAGCAAGAACTTTTTTCAGCCCTGTTTTGCCGAGCTACGGCCCAGGTCGTCAGACCCGGCGGCTCAAGAGCGCTTGAGCAGGGAAGAGACGGTCCGCTCCAACTCGCCCAAGTCGACCGGCTTCTCGAAAAACGCATCACCCCCGCCAGCCAGGACCTGATCGCGCCGATTGGCCGACGCGTACCCGGTGAGCACGATCACGGCGGGCGGCTTGGTGCTGAAACTTCGGCGGACCTGATCCACGAGACTCAGCCCGTCGAGCCCCGGCAACCGCATATCGACCAGCACCAGATCGGGCTTCGCCGTGCGCGCGGTGCGCAGACCGGCATCACCGTCAGCTTCCGACAGCACGGTGCAGCCCATCCGGCGCAGCGCCGTGGAAAGCACCTCCCGCACACTCTCGTGATCTTCGATCACCAACGCGACCGGCTTGTACACCGTTTCCCTCGTCGCTCGTTTCGGGTTGAAACAAGAGCCGCGATCGACCCCGACCTAAGATGGGGCGGGATCGATCAAAGGGCTACAATCCGACGCTCATTACCACAGGAGATCACGATGCTTGGTTCATTCACGCGCGCCGTCGCCTTGTGTTTGGTAGTGGCCGGTACTGTTGCCACCACTCACGCCGAGACACTCTCCCAAACCGTCAAGCTGCCGTTCGATCTCAGGACTCCGCACAAGCTCGATCTCGTGATGGGCCCGGTGCGCGTCAACGGCGCTTCGATCACGCAAGAGGATCGACGACTCGTCGATGTGGTGTTGCCGCCGCGCGGCGGTCAGACCCGGTTCGGATGGCTCAAAACCCTGGTCCAGGTCCAAAACCAAGGGAAGGACGCCTACGACGTCAGGATCGGTGTGAAGCTACTCGATGCGGCCGGGGCGGTGATCGACGAATTCGAGTTTGGCGGCAAGTCGTGGTTGGGAAAGACACGCGAGTTCACCTTGACGAGACTGACGCTGAACTACGTGATGCCGCTGATTCAAACCGTGGAGCTCACCGTTACGGTTGAGACGTGAGCGAAGCCCCACCGGCCCAGGCCGGCGAGCAAATCCTTGCCGATGCCGCCGCATTGTCGTTCCCGCGCGCGGCAGCAACGGCGGGTGATGCACGGGCTCGCGAGTGGTTGTTGAACACGCTGCGTCAGCGCGGCCACGATCCGTTCGAAAGACGATTTCGCTATTCGCTGCAGCAACCCTTGGCCCGGATGCGCACCGGGTTGCTGTTGCTTTCCGTCGGTATCGCGCTAACCGCATTGGCTGGTTCGCTGTGGGGTTGGCCGGCGCTCTTCGTACTCTTGTTCTGTGGAGGGTTTGGAGTTTGGGATCTGCGTCGGGCGCTCTTCGATGACGAGAGCTTCGCGCTCGACGATCGGCAGGATGCCGAGCTGGAAACGCAGAACATCTCGGTCAAGCTCGGCGCCGGATCGTCTCGTCGGGTAGTTCTGGTCGCACACTTGGACAGCAAGTCGCAGAACATCTCGTTTCTGTGGCGCGGCGCCCTCACAACCATAGCTGTGTTGGGAACCTTGACGCTGCCGTTGTGCTTGCGAGCGGAGCCGCCCGTGTGGACGATCTTGGGGCCGATCGCCGCAGCGATTGCTCTGCGAGCGCTCGGTCGACTGTCGTTCGATAACGAATCACCCGGCGCGCTGGATAACGCTGCCTCGGTTGCCGTGGTACTGAATGTTTTGGGGCGATTGAAGCAATCGCCGCCCGTGCAGATCGAGGTGGTCGCATTGTTCACCGGGGCCGAGGAGCACGCGATGGCCGGCGCGCGCATCGCGGCCCGCGATCATGCCGCGGTTTGGAATAGCGGCAAGACCCTGGTCATCAACCACGACGGGGTCGGCGCGCCTGGCGGCATCGGCATCGTGGGGAAAGGATCGTTGGTCCGAGAAGCGCTTCGACAACTGCGCGCCGCCGGCGTTTCGGCTCGACGAATCATGCTGCCGCTCGGCACCGGCACCGATGCGATGCCGTTGACCGCGAGCGGTTTGAAGGTCGTGACGATCACCGCCGCCAAACTCTCCAAAGCGGTGCTGTCGATTCACACACCAAACGATGTGGCCGCCAATTTGGACCAGGCAGCGCTGGCTGCTGCGGCCGATGTCACGGAAGCCCTGGTGCGTGCTCACGATCGGGCGAAAGAATGAGGGCGGGCACCGATCACGCGGTGTCCGCCCTCGAGACTTCAAGCGATAACAACGGACGAAATCACGCTTACCAGTTGATCACCAGCGACGTCGTGAAGATCGAGTCGAGCTTGTCCAACTCCTGAGCGACCGTGCCGGTCTTCACAAACCCTGGTGGGATATCCGGCGCCAAGATCGGGACTTGCTCGTACAAATCGACGTCCCGGAACGAAGGCCGGTTGTCATACAGCAGTTGCAACCCAGCCTTCAGCGCCATGCGGTCGTTGATTGCTACCGCGACCCAGTTGGTCAAGTCACCACGCCAATCGCTCGTTTCCGAAGCGTTGAGATCGATGATGAACACGCTCCCCATGGTCGTCGTGGCGGTGAGCTTGTTGAAGTAGTCATAACCGGCACGGACCCCGACGAAGCTATCGCTGTCACCAACGACAGGCTTCTGGTTGGTCCACGTCGCTCCATAGAACGTCTTGAACTTGAGGTCGTCGGTATTGTTCCAGATGTTTCCGACACCGCCCGACACGACGTAGCGATTGGAGATTCCGGCCGGTTCATTGCGCTCCCAGCCTGCGCCAGCGAACCAATAGAAGTTCTCGGAGATATTCCGATCGTACTGACCGTTGAGATAGTAGAACTCGGTCGACGTCACGTTCTCGGAGTCTTCCAGAAACGTTACACCGCTTGGCCGCTGAATCGCCGCGCGTGTCACTACCTCGTTGCTCGCTCGCACCGCACCGGCCCGCAGCGTGAACGCCGCGTTCTGCCAATCGCGCTTGAGCACATTCTTGAAACCAAACGTGTTGGTGCTGGAGTTTCCGTTGGTGAGCACGTAACTGAAGTCTGAGGTGTCGGACCAGCCGAGCTTCTTTTCGTCCGCGGCATAGCCGACAACACTGGCCGCGGCCAACAGTGAAACTGCAATTCCCACAAGACGCTTCATCGTCAAATCTCCTCGCCGAGGCCCCGAGCCCCTTGGCGAACAAAGTTCGGGGCGGGTATTGCACCCGCCCCGAAGGCTGAACGTTCTAGCAGAAATCAACAGAAAGCGCCCATCGGCGCCACGCGGCATCAGTTAGCGCGATGCAACTCCACGCGGCGGTTCTTGGCGCGACCTTCCTTGGTCTTGTTGTCGGCGATCGGCTTGCTCTCGCCGTACCCCTTGGCCGTCATGCGACTCGCCGCGATACCGTTCTCGACGAAGTAGTTCATCACGGCATCGGACCTTCGCTGCGACAACTTGAGGTTGTACGCATCGCTGGATTGCGAATCGGTATGCCCTTGGATCTCGATATTCACATCCGGGTACGCCTTGAGGCTGCGCACCACGCGATCGAGGATCTCTTTGGCATCGCTGCGAATGTCGGACTTGTCGCTGTCGAAGTTCACGCCTTCCAACACGAACACGTCGTTACCCGGCGTGAACAACGGCGCCACCTCGGGACATCCATCAGCACCGACCTTGATGCCGGCCGCAGTGTTGGGGCACTTGTCCTTGTCGTCGGTGACACCGTCGCCATCGCTATCGGCGGGGCATCCATCGGCGTTGACCTTGATGCCGGCGGGCGTGCCCGGGCACTTGTCCTTGTCGTCGGTGACGCCGTCACCATCGCTGTCCTTGGCGCAACCCGAGGCATCGACCGGCGTCCCCTTCGGAGTACCAGGGCACTTGTCGAGTCCGTCGCAAACGCCATCACCATCGCTGTCGAGCGGGCAGCCATTCGCATCGACCTTGCAGCCCTTAGGCGTGTTCGGGCACTTGTCGGCGCCATCGGCAACACCGTCACCATCGGCATCGAGCGGGCAGCCCTTGGCATCGACCGGCCAACCCTTCGGCGTATCGGGGCACTGGTCCAGACCATCGAGCACACCGTCGCCGTCGCTATCCTTGGGGCAACCCTTCTCGTCGACGGTGGCGCCCTTGGGTGTATCGGGGCACTTGTCCTTGCGATCGAACACACCATCGCCATCGGTATCGACCGGCTTGCCGCCAATGCCGAACGAATAGCCGAGCAGGAAGCGAATCATGTTGTACGAGTCATCGCCCAATGGATCGCCCTTGTCACCACCGAAGGTTCGATCCAGGCGAGCTTCCAAGCGCAGATTGTTGCCGCTATCGAAGAACTGCTTCACGCCGATACCAGCCGAGCCGAAGGTCCGATTGTCGTTGTCGCTGAAGGTTGGAACATCGAATGAAGAGCGGCCGACACCACCGTTGATGAACCAGCCGAAATCACTCGTCTTGGTCGGAATGTCCCACTCCAAGCCGGTTCGGAATGCAGTCTCTTTCACATCTCCAATCAGGTTAGCGGCATCGAATTTGGCGCGTGTGCCATCGATGAACCAACCGAGTCGATCGTTGAAGTTCCACGCCAGGCGCAGGCCATACGTGGGGGTCAGCGAATCGGCGAGTTTGTCGGAATCGACACCTGAATCAGCCGCGGTGGCACCGACGACAACCCCTACTTCGAACGGATCCTCTCCGGCCCACGCCACCGACGCACCGTAAGCGGCGAGGACGGCCGCGGCGGCCGCTACCAAATCCCGAATAGTGCTTTTCATCTCTGCTCCTTGACCCAATCCCTATTAGGCGGACGGGAGTTAAGACCACGCCCGGGCGTTTTGCAAATGATAGGCGACGTGCGACCGGTCCGGGCCGGAAGGCAGGATGGAATCAGCACGAACAGGCCCAGAAGGCCCGAAACTCATGATTCAGAGTGACAGTCGGCGCAATCTCAGGGCGTTCCCGATTACGGTCACCGAACTGAACGTCATTGCGAGTGCCGCGACGATCGGGTCGAAACCGACCCCCCACAGGGGGTACAGAACTCCGGCTGCGAGCGGCACGCCCAGCGCGTTGTAGGCGAACGCCCAGAACAGGTTCTGCCGAATGTTGCGCATCACACCCCTGGCCAGCGCTCGCGCTTTGACCAGGCGCGATAGGTCGCCATGCAAGAGCGTGATTCCGGCGCTGCGCATCGCCGCGTCCGAACCGGTGCTCATGGCGATCCCGCAGGCCGCTGCCGCCAAGGCTGGAGCATCGTTGATTCCATCACCGACCATTACCACCGTATGACCTTGGCGGCGCGCCCGTTCGACCGCGGCGACCTTCTGGTCGGGTCGTGCACCGGCAGTCACGTCTTGAATCCCAACGCGATGCGCCACATCGACCGCGACCTCGGCGACATCGCCCGTGATCATCGCAACGTGGATGCCGTCGCGCTGGAGCGTTCGCACCGCGTCGGCGCTCGACTCACGCAGCGGATCTTCGGCGGCGAACAACGCAACCACGGTTCGATCGCGGGCCAACAAGACGACGCTCCGCGCGGCTTGCTGCACGCGCTGCATCGCGTCGTGCAGCGGGCTGAGATCGACACCGCACTCCTCGAGCCAGAGTCTCGATCCAAGTCGCAGCGTCGCACCGTCGTGCTCGGCCTGCAGTCCGCGACCAGGGACCGCCTCCACTGCCTCGATGTTCGCAGGCATGATCGCGGCCGCGCGCGCGGCATGTTGGATCGCAGCGCTCAGCGGATGGGTCGAGTTGCGCGCCAAACCTGTGGCACGTGAGAGCGCCTCGGATTCGTTCTCGCCCGCGGCCGCCACAATCTGCACGATTTGCGGCGTACCTCGCGTCAACGTGCCGGTCTTGTCGATGAACACCACGTCCGCACTGGCCAACGCCTCCAGCGCGGCGGCGTCGCGCACCAAGATGCCGGCCTGTGCTCCGCGCCCCGCGCCCACCGCAATCGACATCGGCGTGGCCAGCCCGAGTGCGCAGGGACAGGCCACGATCAGTATCGACACGGCCGCCACCAGCGCGTGCGATAGCCGCGGCTGCGGCCCCACGCTGTACCAAATCAAAAAGGCAACGGCAGCAGCGCCGATCACGAGTGGAACAAACCAGGCTGAAACGCGATCGGCAACCCGCTGCACGGGGGCGCGGCTGCGCTGCGCTTCGGCCACCAGCGTCACGATCCTGCGCAACAAACTGTCGTGGCCGGTGCCGGTCGCGCGCACCACCAGCGCGCCATCGACATTCAGCGTTCCACCGTAGACAACGTCGCCCGCGGTCACCGGCTGCGGCCACGATTCGCCCGTGAGTAGCGAGGCATCGATCGAACTGTTCCCGCGCATCACCACCCCATCGACCGGAACCTGCTCGCCGGGGCGCACGCGAAGTCGATCGCCAGGACGGACCTCGTCGATCGCGATGTCGCGTTCGCTGAGGTCGTTTCCCATGCGGCGCGCGATACTCGGCGCGCGAGAAAGTAGCGAGCGCAACGCGTCGCCGGTCCGAGCCCGCGCCGAGAGTTCGAGCACTTGCCCCAACAACGCAAGGGTCACGATCGTCGCTGCAGCCTCGAAGTACAGCGTCGGCGCACCGTGATCTCGGCCGAGTGCGCTCGGAATCGACTGCGGCGCTATCAGCGCGACGAAGGAGTAGCCGAATGCGGCCACGACGCCCATGGAGATCAGGGTGAACATGTTGGCGGACCGATTGCGCAACGAATCGATGGCGCGCCGCAACAATGGGTTGCCGCACCACAGTACAACCGGCGTGGTGAACAGCGCTTGGGCGACGCGCGGTGCTGCGCTGCCACCGAAGGCCTGCGGTACCAAATGCTCGATCATTCCCAGCGCGACGACGGGAGCGGTCAACAAAGCACCCAACAGCGTGCGCCGACGCATCGAAACGAGCTCCGGATCGGGGCCGGTATGAAGAGTCGGCACCGCGGGCTCGAGCGCCATTCCACATTTGGGGCAACTGCCTGGGTGATCCTGCACCACCTCCGGGTCCATCGGGCAGGTCCACAACGTTCCCGAGGGGTGAGCATCCTGTTGCGTCGGTGCAGCCTCGGGGCTCGAGTACCGAAGCGGATCGCGTCGGAACTTTTCGAGGCATCCGACGTGACAAAAGCCGTAGGTCGTCCCCTCGTGCTCCAACCGATGGGAGACCGTCTCGAGATCGACCGTCATGCCGCAAACCGGGTCGCGCGCTGAAGTCATCTGATGACGTCCTGGATCCGACCTTACGGTGCAAAACTCGATATTGAGCGGCCCGGCGGCCCAGCCTTCTTGGGGTCGATCCCTGCTAGCATCCCCGACCCATGGAAGGATTTCTTACCGCCGACGGACTCATCTCACTGGTGACGCTCTCCCTCATGGAGATCGTCCTCGGTGTCGACAACATCGTTTTCATCGCGATTCTAACCGGCAAGTTGCCGAAAGATCAGCAGCCCAGAATTCGCCGCCTCGGGTTGTTGTTGGCCCTCGGGACAAGAATCATTCTGCTGCTCTTTCTGAGCACGCTGATGTCGCTGACTGCGCCCTGGTTTTCGCTGTTGGGCAAGGACTGGAGCGGTCGTGATCTGATCTTGCTCGGCGGCGGCCTGTTTCTGATGTTCAAGGCGACTTGGGAGATTTACGAGAAGCTGGAGGCCGATCCGCACGACGGAGCCTCCGCCGCAGAGCGCGGGAAGAAGGCGATGGTGATTCTGATGCAGATCGCCGTTCTGGATATCGTGTTCTCGCTCGACTCGGTGATCACCGCGGTCGGGATGGCAAGTCACGTTCCGATCATGGTGGTCGCGATGACGATTGCGATGGTGGCCATGATGCTGGCGATGAACGCGGTGGGCGGCTTTGTCGAGCGCCATCCCAGCATCAAGGTCCTGGCGCTCTCGTTCCTGCTATTGATCGGCACCATGCTGGTGGCCGAGTCGATGGGAACTCACATCAACAAGGGGTACATCTACTTCGCGATGGCGTTCTCTTTGTTTGTGGAAATGATCAACATGCGACTGCGAAAGAAGTCCCCACCGGTTAAGCTGCACGAGAGGAAGGAAACCCCATGACTCGAATCAGCTCGATCTCGCTGCTCTCGCTGGCCTGCGCAGCCCTGCTCGGTCCGGCCCAAGCACAGCAAATTACTCTGGACGCACGCGATGACCGCGCGGTTTGTCCACGCAACGGTTCGGTCACGATCGACGTGCTGGCCAACGATACGTTCGAGGTTGGGGTCACCAACATCACCGATGTCACGCGCCCCGCGCACGGCGATCTGGTTGCAGGACAACTCCCCGGTGAGTTCATCTTCATCGCCAACGACGGCTTTGTCGGCACCACCAGTTTCAACTACACATTGACCCCGTTGCAGGGGGGTGTGCCGGACACGGCGACGGTGACGATCAACATTCTCGATGCTGCCAATCTGTTGGGCGGGTTCATCACTGCCGAACAGATCTGCAACGCCGACTCCAACACCTGTGTCATCGACGCAATCGCCGCGATCGCGAACAACGGGACATTGTGTGGCTGCCCGGTGGCGGTGCAGGTTTATTTGTCGGATGACACCAAGCTCGACGCGAAGGACCGCACGATCACGCGCTTCCTTACCGAGTCGATCGGCCCGGACCAGGTTTTCGAGAAACGAATCGTCAAGCGGCTCAAACCGGACCAAAGCGTGACCGGGAAGTTCTTGATTCTCAAGATCGACGTTACCGATCGATTGCGCGAGCTGGACGAGCGGGACAATTTGGGTGATTCGGTGATCGGACCCACCGATCGGAGTTGCCGCAACGCTCCGGCACGTTTGAGTGAGGGGCATCTGACAGTGCAGTGCGGCGGAGTGACCAAAGTAATCACGCGCTATTGAGACGCTGACGCCGAGTGACGGCTCGTCACCGCGGCTTGGTGTCGTTGCTACGAGACGGTGTCCCAGTCGCTGTCGGGCGGGTCGAGTTCATACGATCGACATCGTTTGATGAAGAGCTGGCAGGGGAGGTCGGCGGGCCGCTCACCACGCGCCGCTTCGAACTCGACCCGTGCGGCAGCAAATCGACGCGCCCGATATAGCCGCAGCCCTTCTGCGTACGCCGCCCGGAATTGCTGCGAAAGCTCGCCGGGAGGGGTCAATTCGAAAATCTGCACCGGCTCTCGCCGCCCTTTGACGCGAACCGCATCGAGCTCACGCATCACCAGGCTCTCCGACAGCAGCTCGGCGGTCGTTGCGCTGACGATCACATCCACACCGTACGTGCGTGTCAGCCCTTCGATGCGCGAGCCCAAGTTGACATTGTCGCCAATCACCGTGTAGTCGAAGATCATCGACGATCCGATGTTGCCGACCGCCATCGGCCCGCTGTTGAGTCCGATCCCGCAACGAATCTCCGGCAGTCCGCGCGCGTCCCAGCCCTTGTTCAAGTCATCGAGCGCCGCGCGCATCGCCAGCGCCGCCGCGGCGGCGCGCGGCGCATGATCGGTCTGCGCCACCGGTGCGCCGAAGAACGCCATGATCCCGTCACCCATGTACTTGTCGAGCGTTCCGCCCTGCGCCTGGATGAGCTGCGTCATCGGTGTGAGGTATTCCTGCAGCAGCGAGACGGTTTGCTCCGGCGGCATGGTCTCTGCCAATGACGTGAAGCCACGAATATCGGCAAACAGCACCGTCAACTCACGCCGCTCTCCGCCCAAACGCACGGCGTCCGGGTCTTTCAACATCTCATCGACGATTGCAGGGGAGACGTACTGTGAAAAGACGCGGCGAATCTGTTTGGCGCGCGCCTCGGCAAACACGTTGCGCCAGACGGTGCTGGCGGTGAATGCTGCGGCCCCGGCGATCAGCGGCAAGAATAGTTGCAAGTGTCGAGCGCCAAACTGAAACGCCTGCTGTGCCAACACGAGATAGCCTGACAACACCAGCGCACCCAGCAGTGCGCCCATCAATGGCCGGCGCGTCCAGGTTGCCGACATACCGCACAGTGCACCAAGCAACAGCGTTGCGACCATCGACCAGGCCAACTCGAGCGCTCCATCGCGCACGAATCGATGCCTAAGCAGGTTATCGGCCACCATCGCATGCACTTCGACCCCGGGGATCGCCGTATCCCACGGGGAGGTGATCGAGTCGGCCAGGCCGGTTTCGGTGAAACCCACGAACACGAGCTTGTCGCGAAGTGCAGATGGGTCGGCGGTGCCGTTGAGCACCGCAGCCGCAGGGACGTACTTAAACGCCTTCCACGGTGCGATCCAGTTGATCCACAACTCGCCGCTCTCGTCGATCGGGATGCTCTTCTCACCCAAGGTCAGTTGCGGCACAACAGATTGAACCGGTGTCACCGCGATCGGCGGATTGCCGAGTTGACGTTGCACCGCGCGCAAGGCCAGCGCCGGATACAGCGCGTCGTCGTACGACAGCACCAGCGGGTAGTGACGGATGGTGCCGTCGGAATCCTCGCGCGCGACGAAGTGGCCACCTTGCGGCGCCGCTTCGGTGATTGCCGGCAACTGCGTCTCGATCCCTCCGTAGCGGCGAATGCCGGGAAACCCCGCTTGCGGTTGGATCGCGCTCTCGATCGGCGAGGGGAGAACCGGTGGCTTCGTGAGATCGGCTTGAAGGCGAAGGAAAAAGCCAGGAACAACATTCCCCGCGTCGCGGATCGCCGCGGCGAGTGCATCGTCCTCGGTGCTGTCACCGCGCGTCGGTTCGCTGAAGATCATGTCCAGCGCGATCACGCTGGCGCCGCCCTGGTGAATGCGTCGAACCAATTCGGCGACCGTGGAGCGCGGCCACGGCCATCGACCGAGTTGATTGATCGATTCCGGATCGACCGCCACCACCACGATTCTGTCGTCGGCTTGCTGACCGCGGCTCCAGCGCATGCGCGCGTCGACCGTCTTGCTCTCGAAGCCGGCGAACAGCGTGGTGCGCATCAAGGGCAAAACCAAGAGCGCGACCAACAGGCCGAGCGTCGGTCCGATCCACAAGCGAGAGCGTTTCAACGACAGCCCGCGGGGCGGCTCACCGCGTCAGTTGCCTCGCCCGCCTTGATCGCAGTTGCAACCCGAGTCGACGGGAGGCGGCAGCAACGTGCCGGCGGGATCGGACCACGCGCCACCGTTCGCCGAGTTCGACGATGTGTTCACCGCCGCGCGACCCGCTGTGCTCCCCAGTCCGCTGAACTGCGACGCGATGTCGCTGGGCGATGGCGCCGCCATCGCGCGTTGGCCACCCGAGACGCCGCCGCCGGCACCGTCGGCGATGATGTCGACGCTATTGCGCAGCGCATCGAGTTCGGCCGCCGAGAGTGTCGACGGTGGGCCGACCGGTTTCCCCGACGCGTCGAGCTTGAGCTGCATCCCTTCGCGCAACTCGAACGTCTGCGGGGGCGTTGCCTTCGTTAGAACGCCTGCCGTGCCGCCGTAGCAGGTGATCGTCAAGCGTCCATCGCGGAACTGTTCGAGTCCCACCTCGGTCCCCTTGATGCCAACCACCGCCGTCGGTTGATCGATCTTGACCTCGGGGCGATCCGACCAAAAGCGCGAAAGAAACACACGCGCTTTGCCAAACAACACCGACAGCGAGCTGGTGTTCTTGCCGGTGGCTTGATCGACAGCCAACTGCGAGACCGCGAACGAGGTGTTGGCCCCGAGCGAGACCACGCCGCCCTCGCCGAAAAGGAGCTTCGCCCCCGACGCGGCGCCCGTGACCTCACGTTCGCCGACAACCACCGCATCACCAGCCTTGGCTTGCACCGGTTCGGTGACGCTCGGCTTGAAGGAGTTCACCTCCTTCTGCACGAACGCAAAGCGACCCACCTCGGTAGCCCAAGCAAGTCCTGTGGTCAGTACGACAATCAAAACAATCAAGCGGCGCATGGTGTCTCCGCCTACCAGTGAAAGTTGACGTTGAACGATCCGACCTTGCGATCGAAATCGAGATTGGCGCCCAGCACGCTGGGGTCGACCGTGAACTGCGTCGTACCGTAGCGCGCCGACAGGTACATCCAGCGTGTGATCGCGAACGCGACCGAGCCCTTCAACTCGAAGCGGCGATCGATCCGTTCCAACCCTTCGAAGCTGTCGAAGTGGGTGCGCGTGCGCGCGCCGTACGCAAACAGCGTCCAGCGTTTTCCGAGCGGCCAGGCCATTTCCGCGGCGATTTGGCGTTCGGTTCGCTTCAGGCCGCTGTCGTCGGGGTTGTGATCGGTCCAGGCAATCGACGCGCGAATAAAGCGCGAGGGGTTGGCGCCGAGCCAGATCTGTTGAGAGAGCCTTGCCGTGAACGCTCCGCCCGAGAGTCCCTCGATTGCCACCGGTTCGAAGGTGCGATCTTCATACTGCAGGTCCAATTGTGTGACGCCGATCGAGGCTGAGTTGAGGAACAGGCTGATGTCGCCGGACAGGTCGCTGCGCAGCTTCTCACCGTCGAGGTTGAAGCGATTGGCACCGGCTTGCAGCAACCAGCCGAATCCGCCGTCGCGCGTCGGCACCCTTACGTACCCCAACGGGCCGTTCATGAATCCTAGCGGATTCACACCGCGGGCCAGCCCAACGAACGCGCCCCACCCGTCGGAATCGAGGTTATCGAAGTCGGCGTGACGATTGGCGTACCCAAGCGCGGTGAGTTGCAGCGTGTAGCCACCGCGATCGCGCACAGGCAACCAACTGCCGCGTAGCTGCGCCGAACTGCGCGTGTCCTTGACGTCATCACCCAGAAACTGTTGGATCGCAATCAAATCGTTCGTGAGTTGCGCGGGGTTGTCATCCCAATCGAAACCGAGCGACAGTCGCGCTTCCCAAGCGGGCGGTTGCGAGAACGTGGCCGCCTCTTTCAGTGCGTTCAACCACGCAGCGGCGTTGACCCCGGCTTCGGTGTTGAGTGCCTGCGCGCGATTGAACTGTTCCTTGGCCTCGTCCAAGTTACCGGCGCGGTACGCTGCGATCCCTTTGTAGAACGCCCCTTCCGGCTCGAGCGTGGCGTCGAGCCCGGTGGCGCGATCGATCTCCTTCAACCCTTCGTCGTACTTCTCGGCCCGCAGCAAGGCAAGTCCATGAGTGAATCGCGTACGACCATTTTCGGGTGCCAGGTCCACCGCTTTGGCCAACTCGATCTCGGCGTTGGCCAGATCGCCCTTGGTTAGCAGCGCGCTGCCCAAATCGAGTCGCACGGTCGCCTCGGGCACGCTGCACTTGGCCGGCGGCAAAGCCTTGCGAAATGCCTCGATCGCCTCATCGGTGCGCGACAGGCGCGTCAAGCAGACGCCGCGGAAGTAGATGTACGTCGCATCGGCCGGCACGGTGGCAACCGCGCGATCGACCAATGCCAGTGCACCGGCAACATCGCCGCCCGACAACTTCAATAGCGCCTGCGTGAAGAACAGGTCGGCAAACCCGGCTGCCTCTGAGTCGCCCGCCAAGTTCGCAGGCAGTTCTGCGGCGCGACCGGTCGGTGCAAGCACCGCGACCGACAGCGCGACAGCCAGAGTCCAGCGACCCAATACGCTCATCTGACTCATACCTCCGGTCCCTACCCTTTGGAACCTCGGCATTCTAGAGCCGGATCGATCTGCTTTTCGTCGCTTCGTGTGAGGTTTCGGCGAGCCGGAGTCGTCGATAATGCCCGGCGATGTCGACGCCCTTCAGCTTGACGGTTCGTGGCGCGCGTGGATCGATGCCCGTCGCGGGACCGTCATTCATCCGCTACGGCGGCAACACCACGTGCCTCGATCTCGCGCTGGGCAAGGGCGAGCGGTTGGTGATCGACGCCGGCAGCGGGCTCAAATCGCTCGAGGCGGTGTGGCGTGCCGAGGGTGGGGGAGCCTCGAAATGGCATCTGTTCTTCACGCACTACCACTGGGATCACCTGCTGGGTTTTCCGCTGTTTGCGCCGCTGCATGATCCGGCGGGAACCTTTGAGCTACACGGTTTTCCATCGGAAGCGGAAGGGCTGCGATCGATCTTGGAGCGCGCCCTTCAAGCCCCGTTCTTTCCGGTCGCGCTGAATGCCGTGCAGTCACGCTGCCACTATCACGACCTGGACGGGAGCACCGTCGAGTTAGGCCCTCTGCACGTGAAGTCGTGTCCGCTGAATCACCCCCAGGGGGCGCACGCGTATCGCCTCGAGCATGCGGGGCGCGCGGTCGTGATTGCGACCGACCACGAATGCGGTGATAGCGCCATCGACGAACGGCTCGCAATGTTTGCTCACGGCGCCTCGACATTGATTGCCGACGCTCAGTGGACGCCCCAAGACGCGGCCGCTCACCACGGCTGGGGGCATAGCTCATGGCGCGACGCGGTGGCGTTGGCCAAGCGCGCTGCTGTCGACAAGCTGGTGTTGTTTCATCACGACCCCGATCGAACCGATGACCAGCTCGATGCCATTCTGAGCGAAGCCCGGCGCGAGTTTCCTCAGGTCGAGGTGGCTTCAGAAGGCCTGAAGATCGACCTTTGAGCCCAGGGCTCGCCCGGCTTGGATCGCCGAGTCGACTTCGCCTTGGAAAAGCGGCGAACGCCCACCATCTTTGAACGACGTTGCGCTTATCCTAGGCCGGACCATGCGCACGAGGGGCTGATGAGATTGACGTCAACGATTGCGGGGATGGCTGTTTTGTTCACGGCGCTCAACGCGCTTACCGCCTGGGCCGGCGATGACCCGCACGCCGCGGTCTACGCGACCAGCAAATACCCCAGCGCCACTGAATGCGCCAAGTGTCATCAGCAGATCTACGACGAGTGGGCCTCGTCCAATCACGCCTACGCTTCGGTCTCTCCGATGTTCCACAAATTCGAGCAACGCATCAACGATCTGGCCAACGGCACGATCGGGAGTTTTTGTGTGCGCTGCCACGCCAGCGTCGGGACCACGTTGGGCGAGCCGCGCGAGCTACCGATTTGGAAGCGGACCAAGGTGGCACGCGAAGGAGTCACCTGCATCACGTGCCATCGCGTGCGTGAAGAGTATGGGCACGTCAACGGCGAACGGCGCATCGAGCCCGGCGACATTCACGATCCCGTCTACGGCAACTTCGGGGGTGATGGCGTGGCCGAGGTGATCTCCAAGAAAGACTTCTACAAGGTCAAACCATTGCCCGGCGACAAAGGCCCCGGCATGGACATTCATGTCGCCGGCATCAAGTTCGAGCCGCTCTCCACTTCCGACTTCTGCTTGTCATGTCATCAGGTGGCGGTCCACCCGGGCATCAAGTTGGAGGTGGTGTGGGACCAATACCGCGATAGTCCCGCGTTCAAGCAAGGCATCACCTGCCAGCAATGTCACATGGGCAAGCAGCCTGGTGTTGTCTCCGGCTTCGAGGTGGGGGCTGTCGCCATCGTGAGCGGCAAGAAGGTCAGCGAAAAACGCGAGCATCACAATCACGCGTTCTACGGGCCCGGCTATCCGATCGCGCACCCCGGGATCTTTCCGCAAAACCCCAAGGCCGAGCAGTTCCCGATCGAAGCGTGGTTGAAGTTCGACTACCGCGCCGGATGGGGTGCTCCCGAGTTCGAGGACAAGGTCTACAAGAAGCAACTCAGCGTGACGTTCCCCAAGGAATGGCAAGACGACTACGACCGCGAGACGGCACGCGGCATCGTCGACGAGAATCTCGCCAAGCTGAAGAAGAAGTTCGAGCAGCGCCGTCAGGTTATGGAAGCCGGTTCGCGCATCGATGGACCGTTCTTCGAGCGCCCGCCCCGCACCGGGAAGCCATTGGAGTTCAGCTACGTCGTCAACAATATCGACGACGGCCACGACCTGCCGTCGGGAAGCCTGGGAGCGCAGCCGGAACTGTGGCTGAACGTCGCATTGGTCGACCCGTCTGGTAAGAACGTGGGGAATCGGGCTACCTCGACAGCAACGGCGACTTCGCCGACCTGCACTCGCTCGATGTGCGCGCCGGCAAGCTGGCGCACGATGATCAACTGTTCAACTTGCAGACCAAGTTCATCACCACCAACGTCAAGGGCACCGACCGCGAGATGTATCTGCCGGTCAACCTCGATGTCGATCAGTTGCCGTTCATTCGGCCGGCCGGTACACCCAACTCGGTGATGAATCACCCGCCGTTCATTCGCATGGAGCAACGCAGCATTCCGCCGCTCGGCAAACGCGAGGCCGAGTACAAGATCCCCGGCGAGCTTCTCGCGCAACCGGGCACCTACAAGCTGGCGGTCCGGCTGCGCAGCCGCGCCGAACCGATCTACTTCATGCAGTTCGTCGGCGCGACCGTCGACATGCAGCAATCGATGAACGAATGGATGCTCGATGTCCACCCACGCACCGTTACGTTCGAGGTGAAGTGAGATGCACGCGCTCCGTCTGCCGATCTTGTTGGGAGCCATGGCGATCATGGCCGCCGGAACTCTTGGGGCTGCTGAAGAACAAAAGCCGGCAGCACCCGCGGCGTCGCCCGAAGCGAAACCCGCTGACAACGATCCCAAGAATTTCCGGCCCGATCCCAGCTACGTAGACAAAAGCTACGACGCCTCGGCCCAACTTCAGATCTACGGCGGCAAATACGCCAACCTCACGCAGCGCCCGTTGCTCGAGCTAGGCCGTGAAATGTACGCGGCAGGTCCGTTGAAGCCGGCCACCTCGACCCTCTTCGGCCGCAAGAACCCAATGAATCAACAGTTCATCGCGCACGGCGACTTTCAGCTCGGAACCGGCTGGAACCAGGTCGGCGACAAAGATTCCTCGCGCCTTGCGGCCCGTCTGAATCTCGACATGGATTGGCGTTTCACTTCCACCGAGCGGATTCACGCCTTCGCACGCCCCCTCGACAAGGAAGGACGCTTCCTGTCGTACGACTATCAAAACAGCAACGCCGACTTTACGCGCAGCTTCGACGGCAACCTCGATGCACTGTTCTTCGAGGGAGAGCTCGGCGCGATGCTCCAAGGTTGGCGCGACAAGCCCAGCAAGTTCGACCTGCCCTTTGCGGTCGGCTTCATGCCGCTGTTGCTGCAAAACGGCGTGTGGCTCGAAGACGCGTTCACCGGCTTGGCCTTTACGATTCCAGCGCGCAACAGCCGCAAGCTCGACATCAGCAACGCCGACATCACGTTCTTCGTCGGTCTGGATCGCGTCAGCAGCCGCGCGACCATTGCGAAGAACCAGGACCCACGCGTGGCTGGTGTCGCGATCTTCGCAGAAGCCAACCAAGGGTATTGGGAGATCGACTACGGCTACACCGAGGATGTCAAGTCGGGGCCCGATCGCAGTTACCACAACGTCGGATTGGCATTCACGCGCCGGTACGGCAATTGGCTGTCCAACAGCGTGCGGGTGATCGGCAACTTCGGGCAGGAAGAACCGACCGCCGGTGTACGCACCGCCGATGGTGCGCTGCTTCTGATCGAAAACTCGTTCATCACCCACAAGCCGCTCACGCTGGTGCCGTACCTCAATCTGTTCGTCGGCATCGATTCGCCGCAGTCGTTGGCGCGCGATCCAGGGGCAGGCGGCATCTTGAAGAACACCGGTTTGCTGTTTGAAGGAAACGCGCTTACCGGCCTGGCGTCGATGGAGTCGTCGGGCAACAACACGTGGGGTGGCGCGTTTGGAGTGGAGTATCTGTTTGGCCTCGATCGTCAGTTGGTTGTGGAGCTAGCCGCGTTGCAAACGAGCGGAGATATCACCGAGCGGATCGCGAAGGACGATCAGTACGGATTGGGAATCCGCTATCAGATGAAGCTCTCACACAACATGATCGTGCGGTTCGATGGCATGTACGCCGACCGTGGGATCGAGGACAGTCTCGCCGGGGTACGCGCGGAGTGGCGGATCAAGTTCTAGTGCGGTTAGCCGCGGCGCAAAGATCTCACACCCAAAGCGAGCGAGCTGAGAACCGAAAACCCGTACTTGTGAGCGGTTCAGCGCCTCAGTCAACGCGATAGAGCACGACATCCATCCGCGATAGGGTGGCACGCGCCGTCGGTGTCATTCGCGCGCGGATCTCCGGCGCAATCTCTTTCAAGCGGCTCGCATCGGCGACCAACCATCGGTTGCCGTCAGCGACATGTGCGGCGAGCCGCGCGCGATCACTCGTCTCGACCGTGTAGACCGCCGAATAGAACGAGATCGCCTCGGGCAGATTGCCAAGCCGATAGGCCAGCACTCGCTCTCCTGCTGCGCGCGCGTCGGCTGTCGCGGCGGAAATCTCATTCGCGAAGCCGCGGGCCGACTTCACCCCATCGAACGTCGGCATCACGGCGATCGAGATCACGAGATAGATCGCGGCCATTCCGCCGCCCGCGACGAGTGCCGCCCGCGTCGGATCGCCACGCCGAATGGTTGACAACAGCGCCAGTCCTGCCGCGAAAGCCGCCGCGCTAAACACCACGATCGCCGTCATGCCCCCCGGCACGTGTTGCCGGGCGATCAGCGGCGCAGCGACGCCGAGCATCAGCAGCAGCACACCCGTGATGGCGAGCGGCACGGTAATCCAACGTCGCGAGATCTCGGGCGCATCGAACGCGCGCGCGACGAGCAGCGCCAAGGCCGGGAACGCCGGCAACACGTACAGGTCGCGTCTCTCACCCGACAGCGTGAACAGCAACACGACAAACAGCACCCAAGCGACCAACAGACGCGAGCCGGCGTCGCGTCGTCGCCACGCAACGACGAACGCGGCGGGAAGCAACCCGGACCAAGGGAGAAACTGCACCGGGATCGTCTGCAAGTAGTACCAGGGCGGGTTGGGATGGTGCATTCCATGCAAGCTGCGATTCACGAAGTGAGTTTCCAGCGCACCGAAGAGCGAGTACTCGCCACCCCACAACTCCGCTGGAATCGCCCATGCTCCCACCACGATCGCAAAGGCCAGTGGACCGAGCAGGGGCGCGAATCGTCGCCACGCACGCAGATCGCGATCAAACACAAGCGTCAGCAGTGCCGCCCCAACGGGAAGCAAGACTCCAACCGGGCCCTTGGCCAACGTCGCGAGTCCCGCAAACGTCCAGAAGGCGATGCCGAGCGCGCGGCCGTCGCTGCGCCCTGAGTTGCTGCGCGCGCGATGTGCTTCGAAGCAACTCATCGCCGCAAGCACCAGAAACATCAGCAACGCGTCGATCTGTGCCGAGCGCGCCTTGTCCCACGGTAGGTAAGCGGTGGCCATGACAACGCCGGCGAGCAGTGCCGTTCGGTCACCGCCGAGGCGACGACCAAGCCTGATCGCCAGCGCCACCGAGCCGACTCCGGCAAGAATCGACGGCAGTCGCGCCAGCAGCGGCGAGACGGCGCCGAACGGTGCCGACATCAGCGCGATCAGCCAGAAGAACAACGGTGGTTTGTCGGTTGTGATCACGCCGTTGACATGCGGGACGAGCCACTGTCCGTCGGCGACCATCTCGCGTGCCCCTTCGCCGAAGTACGGCTCATCGGGTGCCCACAGGTCGTAGCCCCACGCGTTGCAGAAGAAGAGGGCGAACGCGCAGAGCAGCAGCCATCGATCGGTCTGAGCGCGCGTCATCCGGCGAGGCCAGCCACGCGCTGCTCGCCGTTGCTCGAGGCTGCCGCGAGCGGCACGAATGCGCCGTCGCCGAAGACTCGATCGCACCACAAGTCGAGCACAAGCAGCGTGAAGAGCGCCTTCTTGTGGTCGGCACGACGCCCCATGTGTTCCTCGAGCAATGCCCATACCGCGCCAGGGTCGAACAGGCCACGTGCGGCGACGCGTTCGGGGGCGAACTTTTCTCTCATTCGCGCCGAGAGTCCGCCCAAGAGGAAGCGCGAGATTGGAATCGTAAAACCGCGTTTGCGGCGCGACAGAACCTCGGGCGGCAAGCGATGGCGTTCGGCGCGGCGCAAGATCCACTTCGTCGTTCCGCGGCGCACCTTGAAGTGCGACGGCAATCCCGCGACATACTCGGCGAGCTCGTGATCGAGGAATGGAGCGCGCGCTTCCAAAGATGCGAGCATCGTCGCGCGGTCGACCTTGGTCAGCAGGTCGTCCTGCAAGAACATCGTGAAGTCCATGTAGAGCAACTGCGAGAGTCCGTCGGGAAACGAGGTACCGGCCAGGCGCGTGCGCGCGGCAGCGAAGCAGTCGTCTCCGTCGAGAGCGGCGCGCAACGCCGGCGAGAACAGACGATGTTGGCGTTCCGGCGAAAGGCTTCCAAACCAACAGTGGTGGCGTTCGACGCGCGGTCGCTCGGCCCCCTGCGCGAATCGGCCGAGTAGGTAGTCCAGGCCATTGTTTCCCATTCGCACGGGGAGCAAGCGGCGCAGTCCGTCGACCAAGCCGCGGCGCAGCGGTCCCGGCAAGCGCCGATACCCTTCGGCCACTCGATCGGCCAGATAGGTTGGGTAGCCCGCGAACATCTCGTCGCTGCCTTCGCCCGAAAGCACCACCTTGACCTTCTGCCGAGCGAAAAGAGCGAGCAGATGTGTCGGAATGATCGATGCGTCACCCAGCGGCTCATCGAACCCCTCGACGATCCGCCGCAGTCCATCCTCGAGTTCGGGTTCATCGACGATCAGCTCGTGGAACTCGGCTCCATAAAACGCCGCCGTCTCGCGCGCGAACCCGGCCTCGTTGAATGCCACGTCGCGGTTGCCAAGCGAGAAGACCGGAACGCCGCGACCGTTCTGCTCGGTCATGTGCGCGAGCACAACCGTCGAGTCGATCCCTCCCGACAAGAACACGCCGACCGGAACGTCGCTCTTCTTTCGACGCTGAACCGCCTGCCCGACGAGCCGGTCGACCTCCGCCGCGACCACATCCTCGGTCTTCGGTGCAGGTCGTCCAAACGACGCCGCGAGGTCCCAATACTCGCTCGCCTCGGCCTGGCCATCTCGCCAAGTGAGTAGATGTCCCGCGGGCAACTTGTAGACCCCCGCGATTGGCGTGAGCGGCGCCGGAAAGTAGTCGTGCAAGAGGAAACGCGATAGGGCCACCGGATCGACCGCGCGAACGACACGCGGGTGCGCCAGGATTCCGCGCAACTCCGAAGCAAAGACCAACTCGCGCCCATCGCTCCAGTAAAACAACGGCTTCTCACCCGCGCGATCGCGGCCAAGCAACAGACGCTGCTGGGATTCGTCCCACACGGCGAAGGCGAACATTCCGTGCAGGTGCGTTACGAACCCGGCGCCGTACTCTTCGTAGAGGTGCGAGATGACCTCTGTATCGACGCCGGTGCGGAAGCGATGGCCGCGCGCGATCAGCCACTCACGCAGTTCCTCGCAGTTGTAGATCTCACCGTTGCAGATCGACCAAATGGTCCGCTCCTCGTTCGAAAACGGCGGGAGCGCGCCGGCCAGATCGACGATCGCAAGCCGGCGAAAGCCGAAGCCGCAGCCGTTGTGCTGGCTCTCCGACTCTCCGTCGGGGCCGCGATGGCCGAGCGTTCGTGCCATCGCGCGCACCGCCTGCCTGCGCTCCGGATCAGAACCTGGCCGTCCAGCGATACCAGCAATTCCGCACATCGTCAGCGCTCAGCTTTCGCGGGCGTCGAGCCGATGTCGATTGCGGATCGCATTCCACGGTGGGCGCTGTCCCCAGGGGGGCGGCCCGGCACCGCAGGGGAGAGAGAATCGACAGTTTCGCAAATGGTGGATCTCCACACGGGCCATTCCTCGGCGGTCGGTAGCGTCCGCCGCGCTCGGACGGTCCGACCGCGCTCGAACTCTAACCTCCTTGCCGATCCGATCGATCGCCTCCCGCATAGTTTCCCGGCGATGGCCGGGACGGCCGTTGAGCCTCGGGCCGAGCTGCTTTGCCCCGCAGCGTTGGCTGGATATGCAGCGGATCGGCGTCGAGCGCCGGTGTTCCCGTGTCCTGTAAGAGCTGTCGACTGACAAGATCCTTCGCCAACCTCGGCTTCCGATCGAACCGGGCCGACTTCTTGGCCAGCGACCGGAGCATGCCCCCTACCTGGCAGCGCCGATGGCCTTGCGAAGCCTATGAGCCTCCTAGTCACCGATTCGCTTGCTGAGCAACAGGGGTACGCGGCTGTACTCGTCCAGTGCCCGGCTCGCAGGCGAGGTATTTCGTCGACACCTGCTGCGGAGGGCGGCCCGAGCAGCAGGAGGTTGGTATTGCCCACCCAACGATCGGCGAGCAGCGTCAATTGGGCTACCTCGGGTCGACCCCTCACCTGCTGATAAAACTCGCGACTCAACACGACATAGCGCGCACGCCCCGACCGTAGCTCGTCGACCAGTGCCTCTTCGTTCTGCACCTCGGTGCCGCGCCGGTTCGAGTAGAACAGCACCAATTCGAACTTGCCCCGTCCCATCACCAATCGCTCCGCGCGGGGACGATCGTCGCGACCACCGTGCCGAATCCTGAGCCGTCCTGATAGCGACTCCACGCCGCACCGCCGAGCGTCCCAAGAATGGAGAGGCAGACGGCCATACCGGCGACCACCGAGGCGAGAGCGCGAGGTGCGGAGTCGTGACGGCGCAGCGCGAACAGCGCTCCGATCGAGAGCGAGGCTCCGCACGCGACCAGCGCCGCGACCCAACCGAAACCGACACGCTCTCCCCAATCGAGTGCGACGCGGGGCCGAATCACCGCAACCACCAGGGGGATCACCAGCCCGACGACGATCCCAACACAGGCCAGCAGTCTGAGCGGAACTCGACGCCAGCGTCCGCCGATCGACAGAAATCCGCGCGCCGTGCACAGCGCAAGCATCGGGAATGCCGGCAGCAGATACACACCGCGCTTGCCCGGCGAGAGCGAGAAAAAGACCAGCGCAATCCCCAAGAAAACAAGGCTCGCGCGCCATGCGACACGATCGACACCGGTCGTTGCATCGGCGTCACGGCGCAAACGCCACCACGCGACGGCAGCCGCAGGAAAGAACAACGACCACGGAAAGAAGTCGCCGGGCGTCTGAATCAAGAAAAAGTAGGGGGGCTGGAATGAGTTCCACGAGTTCAGGTATCGCGTGACGGTTTGCGTGAACAGCGCTTCGTGAGCGAGAGTTTCGCCGGCGCCCGCCTTGAACGCTGTGAGCCAACCGAAGACGAGCAACAGATACAAGACCGGCCCGCTAGGTACGAGCAGTGCGAGCGTCGGTTTCCAGCGGCGCCGAGCCGCCGCTTCGGCGATCACCCACCACAACGGCCACAGCAACCCGAGCGGTCCCTTCGTTAGCGTCGCGATCGCTGCGCACAGCCAGCCCGCCGCGATCATCAGGTGCCCGCCGCGCTCGCGTTCGAAGACTGCCTCGCGCCAGAGCGTCGACGCACCGAGCGAAAACGCCGTCAGCAGCATGTCGCATGAGCACCACTGCCCCTTCTGCGAGAACTCGACGCCGGTGACGAGCATCGCGGCAGCGCCTAGCCCGAGTGTCGCGTCGCCCCACAGCCGCCTGCCGAGTCGTACCGTCAGAAACATAACCATCAGTGCAGCCAGCGCGGACGGAACCCGCGCCGTCGTTTCCGTCACGTGGCCTGTCACGAGCGACACCAGATTCACCGACCAAAACAACCCTGGCGGCTTGTCCGCATTCGGCACGTCGCCGATTCGCGGGACGATCCAGTCGCCGCTCGTGTGCATTACCTCGGCCTGGTGTGCGAAGCGCGATTCGTCGGGCGGCATGACCTCGCGCACTGGGAGTGGCAGCACGATCACGGCAAGCCACAGCAGGACGAGCGCGGCTGCCGTGCTCGTGCGCTGGCCGCCGTTGTCGCGAGGGCTCGAGGGTGCGGTCATGGGCGCGAGACGGTAACAGCCCCGAGGCCGGTCTGCATCTGCCCCGGCTAAGCCATAATCCATCCGCCATGGACGACACATTCCTTTCCGCCGCGATCCTGCTCTTGCTGGTGACCGACCCGCTGGGGAACATGCCGCTGTTCATCGTGGCGCTCGAGCCGGTGGCGCAACAACGACGATTGCGAGTCATCGTGCGCGAGGTGCTGATTGCTTACGGCGTGCTTTTGGTCTTCATGCTGTTCGGCAAGCCGATCATGGCGGCGATGCGCTTGTCGGATACCTCGCTGGGGATTGCGGGCGGGGTTGTTTTGTTTCTGATTGCACTCAAGATGATCTTTCCGCCATCGGAGGGGATGTTCGGTAAGCAGCGCAACGCGGAGCCGTTGATCGTGCCGTTGGCGATTCCATTTCTAGCCGGGCCATCCGCCTTGGCGACCGTGTTGCTGCTCGTGGCGCGCGATCCGACGCACGTTTGGCAGTGGGTCTTGGCGTTGACCTTGGTGATGACGGTCAACGCGCTTGTATTGGGGTTTGCAGAGAAGATCGCAGCGTTGTTGGGCGAGCAGGTAGTCAATGCGTTCGAGCGGCTGATGGGGCTGATCCTCACGGCCATCGCCACCGAGATGCTGCTCGGTGGCGTTCGCGATTTCGTCAAAGGGCTGTGACCCGCCGCGAGAATCAGACCGCGATCGGATCTTCGTTCGGTACCTCGGTCTCTTCGATCGCCGTCAGCTCGTTAGTCGCATGTTGCTTGGCCAACAACATGTACAGCGACGGCACGATGAACAGCGTGAATGCCGTGCCGATCGCCATCCCCGACACCAGCACCAGGCCGATCGAGTTGCGGGCCTCGGCGCCGGCTCCCGTCACCAACGTCAAGGGGAAGTGCCCGGCGACGGTGGCCACGCTGGTCATCAGCACCGGGCGTAGTCGTGTCCGCGCCGCCTCGCGAATCGCATCGAGTTTCGACTTCCCCTCGCGCTGCAGCTCGTTGGCGAACTCCACGATCAGGATTCCGTTCTTCGAAACCAACCCGACCAACGTCACCAGCCCCACCTGTGAGTAGATGTTGAGTGTGGTAGTCCAACCGTCGGTCCAGAACGGCATGTTGGGATTGGGAAGCTTGAGGAACGTCATCGTGAGCGCGCCGAACATCGCCAGTGGCACCGAGCCAGCGAGAATCACGAGTGGGTCGCGGAAGCTGTTGAACTGTGCCGCCAACACCAAGAAGATCAAAACCACCGCGAGCGTCATCGCCGGCAGGAACTTGTCTCCCTCGGTACGGAGCTGGCGCGATTCGCCGGTGTAGTCGATTTGATAGCCGTCGGGGAGGATCTTCTTGGCCTCGTCCTCCAGGTACTTCAAAGCCTGATCGAGCGGCACCATCGAAACGCCACTGAGCTTGACCGCGTTGAGTTGTTGGAACCGGTTGAGAGAACGCGGCTCCGTACTGTTCTTCAGCGTCGCCAGAGTGCTCAGCGGTACGAGTTTTCCCTCGGGCCCCGTCACATACAGGCTGGTCAACTGCTCGGGAGACAGCCGCGCGGTGCGCTTGGCTTGCGGAATCACCTTGTAACTGCGCCCATCGATGTTGAAGCGGTTGACGAAGTTGCCGCCCACGATAGCCGAGATATCGTTGCCGACTTGCTCCAGGCTCAACCCCATTGCGGCGACCTTCTCGCGATCGATCACAATCTCTGTCTGCGGCTGATCGATCTTGGTGTCGATGATCGGCGGGAAAGCGAACTTACCACTGGCGGCTGCTCGTTGCTCCAGTTGCGTTGCGAATTCCAAGATCCGCTCGGGCTCGGCCGTCGAGGCCAACACGAACTCAACCGGGAACTGGCCGCCGCCCGGCAATGCCGGCGGCATCACAGGGAACACCCTCAGCCCCGAGATGTTCGCGAGCTTCTCCGAAATCTCCGGCATGATCTCGAATGCCGTACGATCGCGCTCGCCCCACGGCTTCAACCCCGCGCCACCGAATCCGCCACTGGGGAAGGTGAGCTGGAATGTGAACTGTGTTTCGGGAATCTCCATGAACATCCGATTGACCTCGTTGGCGTAGACCATCGCTTGGTCAATCGTCGAGTTGGCAGGTCCTTCCAAGATCCCGAAGACGACCCCTTGATCCTCGGTTGGCGCCAACTCTTTGGGCGACATCATGAACAACGGCACCGTAAGCAAACTCAACACAATCCACACGGTGTAGACAGCGGGGCGCGCACCAAGCGTCTTGTCGAGCAGGCGGCCATAGAAATTTCGGAAACGATCGAAGTCGCGGTTGATGCGCCCCGTGAACCCTTTGTTGAGTCCCTTGGGGTTGATCAGCACCGATGACATCACCGGCGACAAGGTCAACGCCACGATTCCAGAAATCGTGACGGCGCCGGCAAGCGTGAATGCGAACTCCTTGAACAGTGTCCCGGTCAGTCCACCCTGAAAGCCGATCGGTGCGTAGACCGCAGCGAGCGTGATCGTCATGGCGATGATCGGGCCGACCAGTTCACGTGCGCCGAGCAGCGCGGCCTGGATCGCCGACAGCCCTTGCCGCATTCGGCGCTCGACATTCTCAACCACGACCACGGCGTCATCGACCACCAGTCCAACCGACAACACAATTGCCAGAAGCGTCAACAGGTTGATCGTGAAACCGAATACCTCCATCAAGAAGATCGCACCGATCAGCGACACCGGGATTGCTACCACGGGCACCAATGCCGAACGCAACGATCCGAGGAACAAAAAGATCACGATCACGACAATGATCAACGTCTCGCCAAGTGTCCGGATCACCTCGCTCAGAGCGTCCTTGATGTAGGCAGTTGCATCGTAGGCGACCTTGGCTTTCATGCTGGTCGGCAGATCGGCCTGAATCGAATCGATTTCCTTGCGCACCGCCTGGATCACGTCCACCGAGTTGGCGCTGGGCAAGACCCAGATCCCCATGA
The DNA here is from genome assembly GCA_046331425.1 of Acidobacteriota bacterium. GTDB lineage: Bacteria > Acidobacteriota > Polarisedimenticolia > J045 > J045 > JANNUT01. The sequence goes on along the minus strand of JAXLQU010000020.1, from coordinate 35,819 downwards.
ACACCGCGGTTTCGCCCGAGAAGCGCACCTCGGTGTCGTAGTCGTCGGCTCCAAGCGCGACATCGGCGACATCGCCCAGGCGCACGTAGTTGCCAGCGTCTTCGCGGATCACCATCTGCTCGAACTCGGAGACTGAGCGCAGGTCGGTGTTGGCGGTAAGGTTGACCTGCACCAAAAGGCTCTTGGTGCGTCCGACGGCCGCCAGGTAGTTGTTGGCGGCTAGCGCTCGTTGCACATCGCCGGGGGAAACGTTGAGGGCCGCCATGCGCTCGGGCTTCAGCCACAAACGCATCGCGAACGTGCGCGCTCCCAAGATATCGGCGCGCTGCACGCCGTCGACCGCCGACAGTCGCGGCTGAATCACCCGCACCAAGTAGTCGGTGATTTCGTTCTGTTTCAACAGCTCGGAACTGAAGCTCAGGTACGCGGCGGCAAACGTCGAGTCCGCCGGCTCGATGTTGATTACCGGCACCTCGGCGGATGGCGGCAGATCGGCGCGCACCTGATCGACCTTCGAACTGATCTCGGAGAGCGCCTTGGAAGCGTCCTTGTTGAGCTTCAGTCGTGCGGTGATGGTCGAGAGTCCCTGCACGCTCTGCGACTCGAGGTACTCGATTCCGTCAGCCGCCGCGATGGCGCGCTCCATCGGTGCGGTAATGAAGCCGCGCACCAAGTCGGCGTTGGCGCCAACGTAGACGGTGGTGACCTTCACCGAAGCGTTCTCACTCTTCGGGTACTGGCGCACAATCAACGATCGCATCGCCTGCAGTCCGGCGATCACGATCAAGATGTTGACGACGATCGCCAGCACCGGCCGGCGAATGAAAATATCGGTGATCGATTGCATCGCTCAGTCCATCAAGAATCGGCGGGGCGAGGGCTCGCTTCCGCCGCCGGCGCCAGTTCGTTGTTGATCACGATGTCTGTTCCGTTACGCAGCTTGAAGACGCCAGCGGAGACGATCAGTTGACCCTCCTGCAGCCCGGTTTCCACTGCGACCAAATCGCCGCGCGTTTCTCCCAAGCGCACGGTGACATTCTTCACGCGCTTGACCATTTGGCCTGTCTTCTCGTCCTTTTCGTCGGAGATCACGAAGACCGAGTCACCGTACGGTGCGTTCAGTACGGCCGTGACCGGGATCACCAACGGGTTGTTGACCTCGGGCAGAATCACCGCAACGCGCGCGAACATGCCAGGGACCAACGCACCGTCTTTGTTGGAGAGTGTTGCTTGCAGTTTGAGATTGCGGGTCGAAGCGTCGATCTGCGGATCGATCGCCGTCAGGCGCCCCACGAAGTCGCGTCCTTGCGAAGCGTCGGTGATGACACGCACGGCCATTCCCGGGCGCACGCCACTGGCCCGTTGCTCCGGCAGCGTGAAGTCGACGTAGACCGGGTCGATCGACTGCAACTGCACGATTGGTGCGGCCACATCCAAGTACTGGCCAAGTTGCACCTGGCGAATCCCGATGCGGCCTGTGAACGGCGCGCGGATGCTCTTCTTGGCGATGGCAACGCGGATCTCGTCGATCTCACCAGCAACCTGCTTGAATGCCGCCTCTGCCGAATCGAGGTCGGACTGCGACACCAGGTCCTGCTTACGAAGGTCGCGCATCCTCATGAGGTTCGAGTTCGCCAACTCGGCCCGCGCTTGAGCGGCGCGCAATCGCGCCTGCTCGGTAGAGGCCTCCAGCTCGACCAACAACTGGCCCTGTCTGGCAACGCCGCCCGACTCGAACGCGATGCGGCTGACGGTGCCCGAGACCTCGCTGCGCAACAGCACGCCCTGCACTGCGGTGACGGTACCGACTGCGGAAAGCGATGCTTCCCACGTCTCGTGACGCACTTGGGCGCTGCTGACAGTTTCGGGTGGAATCGAGAAACTCTCTCCCGCTTGAATCATGGCGCCAATTTGCAATGCCTTGACGCCGACGAGACTGCCTATGATCACGAACAAGATGAGTCCTGCAATGAAGTATTTACGCATGTTCGGTTGCCGGTGCGCCGGATGCGGGGGCATTCAGCGTGGGGAAGAGGAGAATCCACAGTCTGCGCAGCGTTTCGGTTCGATTCTGCCGGGTCTGCGCTGGTGTCCGGGTGCTAGCGTTGAGAATTTCGTCGAACATTAGTCCATGCAACGTATGAAATATCAACTCGGCCGCGTGCTGCGGCTGCATCCCCGCTGCCAGATGTGGGGCTTGGGGCGATGCAGCGATCAAATCGGTCACTCCCGCCAGCACGGCAATCTGTATCTGCGATACCAACTCGCGAACGCCTGGATTTCGCGACGACTCTGCGAACAGATCGACCACGAACGAAGCCTCGATGTCGGCCTCGACTTCTTGCTGGTCGCACCACACCACGTGCTCCAGCGCTTCAAACAGATTGGCGATTGACTTGGCGTGGTCGAGCTTGCGTTGCAACTCGCGCATATGCTCGCTCGCCATCGTAGCGATCATTTCTTCCTTGTTCTGAAAGTAGCGATAGATCAGGCCGACGCTGATCCCGGCAGCCTGGCTGATGTCCTGCATCGTGGTTTGGTGAAAGCCGCGACGGGCAAAGCAGGTCATCGCTGCGTCGATGATCTGAAGGCGGCGTTGTTCTAGCGGCGCGGCGGACCGGTGGGGGAGGTGTCCAGTCATAGAGTCAGGCACAGTGAATGAACATTCATTCATCGTCAAGAGCGGAGGCTGTATTAATAGGTCAAAAGCTTGTAACGGCGCCCGGCTCGCTCCGCGGCCGTCCTCCTCGCAACCGCCGGCCCCTGAAACCCCCGGCTGATAAGCGTTTCCGGGCGAAACCACCCCTCACAATCGGCGTCCGTTGTTGCCTGCCCGCGGGCTTCGGTTGTCGGCTTGGGCTGCTCTAGATCGAGGGCCTGTGACATAGACTCCAACCCATGTCCAAACACGCATCTGGATTTGTCCGCGGCTTGGGGTTGCTCGATTCGACCATGCTCGTTGCCGGCTCGATGATCGGCTCCGGAATCTTCATCGTGTCCGCCGACATGGCTCGGCAACTCGGCGCACCCGGTTGGTTGTTGGTGGCGTGGATCGTCACCGGCTTGCTGACGTTGGCCGCGAGCCTCAGCTACGGCGAGCTGGCAGCGATGATGCCGCACGCCGGCGGGCAGTATGTCTATCTGCGCGAAGCGTTCTCGCCGTTCTGGGGATTTCTCTACGGCTGGACCTTCTTTCTGGTGATCCAATGCGGCACCATCGCGGCGGTTGCGGTGGGGTTTGCCAAATACACAGGGGTGCTGATCCCGGGGATTGCTGAATCGCACTATCTGCTGGGACCGATCCACATCACGAGCAACTACGCGATCTCGCTTTCCACCGCGCAAGCGTTTGGAATCGCGAGCGTCATTCTGCTCACCTTCCTCAACACGCGCGGCCTGGCATTGGGCAAGTGGATCCAGAACGTATTCACGTCGGCCAAGACGTTGGCTCTCGCACTGCTGATCCTTCTGGGACTCACGGTCGGCTACAGCGCTGCTGTCGCCGGTGCGAACTTCGGCGACCTGTGGACGCCGCGCGGTGCGCTGCAAGAAGCGGGGGGCGTGACCGCTATCACCGCGTTCGGCCTGTTCGTGATGCTCTGCGTATCGCAAACCAACTCGCTGTTTTCCGCCGACGCTTGGAACAACATCACCTTCACGGCGGGCGAGGTTCGCGACCCGCAGCGCAACATACCGCTCTCACTGGCGATGGGCACCGGCTTCGTGATCGTCTTGTATCTGTTGGCGAACATCGCCTACCTGGTCACGCTTCCGCTCGACGGAATCCAAGCTGCGCCGATGGATCGTGTCGCGTCGGCGACGGCCGAGGTGTTGTGGCCCGGTTTGGGCGCCACCGTCATGGCGGCTGCGATCATGGTGTCGACCTTCGGCTGCAACAACGGCTTGATTCTCTCGGGTGCGCGCGCCTACTACGCGATGGCCAAAGACGGATTGTTCTTCCGCCAAGCCGGTGAGCTGAACGAACGCGCCGTGCCAAGTTGGGGGTTGTGGTTGCAGGGGTTGTGGTCGTGCGCATTGGTGCTGCCGCGCGTGGTCAGCGGTACCGACGCTGCCACCGGTGCACCGAAGTATTCGAGCCTCTATAACGACCTGTTGGCGTACGTGATTAGCGCCGCGTTGATCTTCTACATTCTGACGATTGCTGGATTATTTCGACTGCGCCGCACGCGGCCCGACGCGGCGCGTCCCTACAAGGCATTCGGCTACCCACTCGTTCCGGCGCTGTACATCGTGGGGGCGAGTGTGATCCTGCTGGTGCTCTTCATCTATCAACCGAAGCAAACCTGGCCGGGGTTGTTGATCGTGGCGTCGGGAATCCCCGCGTATCTGTTCTGGCACCGGCGCGGGAAGTGAAGGGGAGCGCGGCCTCGCGCATCACCGATTCAGACTTCGAATCGCGATGGAATCGGTGACCGCAGGCCCACGCAAACTCGAACTCGGTTTCGGGACCTGGCAAGCAGCGCGGTCACGCACACAAACGACACCGTCACTCCCGATCGACGCGCGTTACGCGCGCGCCACCGATGCGTCCGCCCGGGCACCGAGCTGCCACAATACCCACGCAGGAACCGCAAGGCAGACCACCTGCGACGGCAAGAACGCGGCGGCTCGAATCGTGTACTCGATCTCGCGCGGCAGAATGAACGGTGCACACAGCAGGATCCAAATCAGAGCGACGCTCCATGGCGAGAATCGCTCGCGATCGAGACAGACCAACCAGAGCGTTCCCACCATGACGTAGTTTGCTGGAGCGAACGGACTGGCGAGTTGCCCCAGGCTCAAAAGCGACAGCCAGACCGCTGCTTCCTGTGCGCCGCCGCGATCACGGTTGCGTCCGGCGCGGATCGTGAGCGCGAGTAGCGCAAGCCCGTAGATCGTCGAGATCGCGCGGCCAACGCCGAGTGACATTCCAGGAACCCCTAGTTCCGCGAGCTTCAACGGGATTCCAAACGGCGCGTTGTTGCTTGCCACTGCAAACGGGCGGGACAACGGCCGCGCGAAAGCTTCACCGCTGGAAAGTTTCGGCAGCTCGTAGCGAACGAATGTTTGAAACGGCGCCCAACCGAAGACGACGAACGTGAGAAGCGTAATCAGCACGGCCGTGGCGACAGCCCAGAACTGCTCGCGCCAGCGCCGCTGAACCGTAAGCAGAACCGCAAGTATGCCGGGGAACAGTTTCGCCACCGTGGTAGAGGCTAGGAGAATCCCGCCAAGCAATCGGCTGCTTGGCAGTGCGACCCACGCCAGCATCGAGACCACCACCACCAAGATCTGAACATTCGACATTTGCAGCGCGATCTGGATTGGCATCGCGACCCAAAGCGCCGGTGCCGTAGCGATCATCCGTAGCCGTACGCGCTCGTCGAGGCGCCACGCAACCAACATCAGCGCAGCGATGAGCCCCAACCCGCTCGCCGCGTACCAGAGCGCGCGCATCGAGACATAGTCACCGCCGCCGAGCCAACGAACCGCCAGCGTGAAAAACAGAAACGGCGGCGGGTAATGAAACGCATCGACAGTGAAATTGCCTATCTTGCGATCGAGATATAGCTCGGGAACATAGACGTTCGACTCCCCCTCGAGCGCCAGTCGTGCCCCTTCGGTGTAAGCGGTGAGGCACGAGTGTTCTACCAGCCATCGATCGGAGGGGATCAGTGAGTAGGACGGGAGGTTCGGATCGAGCATGAAGACCGAGAGCCGGGCACTTTGCGTGGTGGCGAGCAGCGCTCCGAGCAGCCAGATCGAACTCCACATCGCCCGTCCGCGGGACCAGCCATCGAGTTTGGTTGGGAGCGCGCGCGCAAGCGGTCGCAGGAAAACAACCGCGGCTGCCAGCGCTACTGGCCCCGCCACCCATGCCGAGATCGAGAGTCCGCGCAGTCCGACATAAGCCATCGGCATAGTGGTGGCACAGACGAACACGGCGACGACGAACCGTTCGAGACGCGGCGCGAAAGAGTTGCTGGACAAAGACGATCCCGCCGAATCCGCCTGCATTGCATGCCCCTAGCGACGCCCGAACAAGACGTGCGTTGCGGAGCATTGCACGATTGACGGCAGTTTTGTGGAGCGCGCTGCATCCGCAATCTACATAGCGGTCCGCTCGCTGTCAGTGCGGCGCGGCGATGGCCCTTCCCGCAGCGTCGCGTTGGAACCGCGTTCCTTTCCGATAGGTGGTCCCATCAAGGGAGTAATCCTCTGCAAGCAGGCACCCCTTCAGGCTACCGTCGTCATGAAAGTCAACACCGGCAGGGCCTACCAGAGTCCAAGTCCAGAACGTCGACTTCTCACAAGGCACGCCGTCAATCTTGGCCGGCAAAGGGAGATTGCAGAACGCGAGACGCCCGTTGGGGTGCAACTTGGTCTGGTACTCGTGCCCCTCTCCACGGCAGACATGGCCATCGATCTCGGTGTCGTGCGGAAGGAAAAGCATGACCGGCTTGTGATCGGTGTCGACGTCGACTTTTGTGCCGGCGGGAATACGCGAGGTATCGACCACGATCTCGCGCGCTAGCGTGCACCCCTTGAATCGCCCGGTTTCCGCTTCGTACCAAGCGTAGTCGGTACACGGAATGCCTTCGATTTCACGCATGCCGTCGATTCGCTCACGCCGCTCGCCCGCTCCAGCGCCGCACGCCGAGGAAACCACTACGGTTGTCAGTATCGTCAGCCACAAGCTGCTCGAGATTCTCATTGGAACGTCTCCTCAGTCATAAGGTCGATGACGACCCACGCAAATCCTCGAACTCGTCGTCAGGGTCACTCCCTCGCGATACGAACAGCGCTGTGCCGGCGATCATCGGCGGGAGCGCAAGCGTCGCCATCATCAGCAACGCGGACAGGTACTGCCCTCGCTCGAAGGGAGCGCGGACGAAAACCAAGAACGCAAGTCCGGCCAGAAACAGCACACCGCCACCGATGCGCGGCCAGCGCAACGCCAGCAACGTTCCCAGCAAGATCACCCCTCCGACCACCGATTCACCGAGCGACTCCCACGAGATGCCATGCGAGAGAAGAGTGAACGTCAGCCAGACCGCGCTGAATACGAAACCCAACACCAGCCCCAAGCGCCGTCCCCCACGACCTCGGCCGATCGCGATCACGGCACGAACCAGTAGCGGCACCGCTAGCAGCAGATACAACTCGTTCGGTTCGCTCCCAAGGACGAAGACGGCGCGGCAGAACAAACCGAAGACCAACAGGTAAACCGCCATCAGTGCGAGGTGGCTTGCGTGGTAATCCAAGTTGCGCTCGCGCTCGTCGACATCGCGACAGGGAAGAACCTCGGAAACAACCGGCCCGATGAAGGCGAGCGGCACGAGAAATACCAACGCTTCGATGCGCCATAGCGCAGCCAAAGCAGCGGTTGCCACGATCCAAAGCGAACGGATGATGAACAGCGAGCGCCGTGTCATCGCGAAACCTCCTCGAGTTGAAACAACTCCTCGACGGTCGTTTGAAACGCTCGCGCGAGTTGCAGCGCGAGTTCGACCGACGGGCTGTAGTTCCCTTTTTCGATCGCAACGATGGTCTGCCGCGAGACCGAGACCCGGTCGGCAAGTTGGGCCTGGGTCATTTCGCCGTGGAGGAACCGGTAATGGCGGACGCGGTTGGTCATCGGGTGTCCTTCGGGAGCCAAGGTATGGAAAACCATACACGGTGTCAAGTTTTCTTTACATAAAATGCGATCCTGGCTGCCAGAGCGGGGGGCACAGCCGGCCTAACCAGACTGGGGGCGACTAGGAGCCGACGTCGCTTGACCGAAACATCCCGAAGCGCAGAGTCGCGTGTGCGTCAGCCTTGCGGGTCGCGATCGAGCGCAGAGTCGTGCTCGCCACGGCCTTGCCGTTCGCGACAGAACGCGCGCACGGTTCAGCCCGCGAAGAGGACGACATCACGTGTGCGATCCGCGATGTCTCGGCAGGTATGCTTTGGAAGCCGAAGCTCAAAGGCGTCGTGCATCCCTACATCGGTTTTGGATTGGCCAATCTCACCGCGACGATCACTGTCGATACGGGGCCGTATGACATCGATGACAACGAGAGCTCACTCGGCTACGACGCAAACGCCGGCGTCGACTGGCGACTTGGCAAGCGATTCAATCTTGGAGTTGATGCTCGTCTGCTGCGTGGCACGGACGGCGAGGTGCTCGACGTGTTCGGCGATGCCGACTACTTCCAGGCTGGGCTCGTGCTCGGGTTCGGTTGGGGAAAGTAGTGTGGCGCGGATTCAAGGATCGACTCGCTCGACACAGGGGATGCAATGCGCCCCGTGCTGATAACAGGCGCGGCCGGCAACTTGGGTGGGCTGCTCGCGCGACACATGCAGTCGGCGGGTTACCCGCTACGGCTGATGTTCCACAAGACGCCGTTGGCGCTGGAGATCGCGCAGGCAGCGAATGTGACTGCCGTGCAGGCCGACTTGGCGGACATGCAGTCTTTGAGACGCGCTGTGGCGGGTAGCGACGTGGTGGTTCACTTCGCGGGGCGGCTATTCGCGCCGCGACCGGAGCGCTTTCTTCCCGAGACCAACACGCGATGGTTCAGCAATCTGCTGGACGTGTGCCTTCGAGCTCGTGTCGGTCGAGTCGTGTTGATCTCGTTTCCGCATGTCGAAGGCCCGACGAGTGTCGAGCACCCGGCCACAGGGCGGCTGGATCGGCAGCCGATCTCGGTTCATGCGCAGACACGATTGGAAGAAGAGCGGCTCTTGTTTGCAAAAACCGAAGGCAGCGCAACGGTGCCCGCTGTGCTGCGACTCGGGATGGTCTACGGAAGCGGAATACTGATGATCGATGCGGCGCGCTGGCTCGCAAGGCGACATCTGCTGGGAGTGTGGCGAGAGCCGACATGGGTTCATCTGCTGTCGAAGGTGGACTTTCTGCACGCAACCGAAGCGGCCATCGTGAAGCAAGGAGTGCGCGGCACGTATCACCTTGGTGACGAGCAACCTGTCACGTTGCAGCAGTTTCTCGATGCAGCCTGTCGAGTCTGGGGCGTTGCACCGCCGATGCGGCTGCCGGTTTGGAGCATCGTCACAGCGGCCAGGTTGTGCGAGATTTTCGCGACGATGACCGGCAGTGCGTCACCCTTGACGCGAGATTTCATTCAGATCGGGCGAGTGTCGTATTGGGGGGATACTCGCCGCGCGCGCGAGGAGTTGATCCCTAGTCTGGTCTATCCGACGTTGGAATCCGGGGTGCACACACTCGCCGTGGAGTCGTGAACGAGTCCGACGAACGATTTTCCAGCGCCGTATTTCGGCAAGCGCTGCTCGCCGCGAAGCAGATGCTCAGTGATCCAGTCCTGGTTCGCCACGCTTGCGCTTGCTTGCGAGCAGCTCCTCTGCGACGCGATTCACATCGTCGGCTTCGAATCGCAGCCCGAACGGCGCGCGCACCGCACTGAGCCGTCCCGATTCCACCAACGAAAGCACGTCCCCTGGTGTCAGGCCGAGCTTCTGTTGAGCTTCCGCAAAGCCCAGCCGAACGGAGCGCTGCTCACCCATGCAAACCTCTGGGTCACGCTGTGATGATCTGGTTTCCCGGCGCGGAGTTGACCACAAAACGGCCCGCGCCGGCCACGCAACGGTGTGACAACTTGGTGGCGTCGTCCGTGTTGCGATCAGATCACCCGTCCTGTCCCAATCAGTGTCGGCCGCATAGCACCCTCCGGGAACCATGCTCACGGAAGCGCCACCGGCTGCAAACCGACGCGTCGAGCAAATCCCTTGCTGCGTCTGCGCAGCTCGGCACAGGATCCACGTCAATGTCGCGAAAGCTACCGTCCAAATCACGTCATGTAGCCGCATGCGGGAGGGTGGGGCCGCACGATCCACTCGCGTTGATCCGCAGGCTGGCCTAATCGCAGCTCGATCTGCGCAATGCACTCGTCGAGCTGGTGTAAATCAACCTCGATGCCGGCGCAGCGCGTATTCGAATCCAGCGCGCTCGTGAGCGCCTCGTTGCCCGCCTGCATCTCTGGGGCGACGGTGAAGGACTGATACCGGTCCTCGATCGGTTCGAAGCGATGAGCAAAATCGCCGAGGTGCTGGCGCTCGGTGCCACGAAACGCGATCGGATCGTGCCGCAGTGCGATGAGGCAGAGAGCGCATCATCGTCGTGCTGGTCACGCAGCCCTGCTCCCGGCAACCTCGCGGCCGGCGCCACGCAACCACGAGTGCCGGGAACATCTCGAAGTCCCCGTGACCGTTACTACACCTGGGCCGAGTCAGTGTTTCGCGTGTTTGCACGGGCATGAGCAACGCCCGACCGGCGACCGATGTTGAACCCCACCTGATCGATGTGACGCGAATGTGGGCTTGTGTGCTGGCGCGGTTGCGCAGTGAGTCAAGTGGAGCGCGGCAGATCAACCACGGTGTTGATGCCGTCACCTGCACCACGCCAACGATCGATCTCCATGCACCCGAAGATCCGCAATACCCGGCCCGACTCGTGACCCGCAGCTTGAATCGCTGATCCGCGCAGGTATGCGGCGCGAAGCAGGAGGAGGAACTGTCGACGGTGCCGTTTCGATCAGCAGGACGGTCGTGTTGACTGCGGTACGAGTCTCGCTTTCGGTAAACGGCGCGAGTCGAAGCACGGCTACGGCTTGGCGTCGAGAAAGTCGTTCACCATCGGGATGATGATGGGTATGCGCTGCATCAGTGTCACGTGCGTGGTGTCGGGCAAGATGGCCAAGCGCGATGCGGAGCGCGGCCTCATGTCGCCGTGAATCTCGCCACCCTTTAGGCGAAACATCTCCGCGACGTGCGCGAGCCGCACGCCGTCAGCGTCGCCGTGGATGAAAAACATGGGCGTCGTGGTGGCCTTGAGCTTGTCGGCTCCAAGGTCGTACCCTTTCGAGGCCGTCGCGACGATTCGCTGAACGAACTTCGGAAAGTCGTCCGGAGTCGGACTCAGCTTCTTGTACTCGGCCTCGATGGGCGAGCCTTTGAAAGCATCCGCCGTGAGTTTCTGGATAGCCTCGACCGCTTCCGCGATCATGCCGTCACGGCGGAACGTAGACGAAATGATGACTGCCCTGCGCACTTTGTCCGGATGGCGGATCGCACACTGCATCGCCACGGCTCCACCCATGCTGTAACCGAGAAGGTCGGCTCGCGGGACCTCGAGATAATCGAGCAGTGCGGCCACGTCGTCGGCGAGGTGTTCGTAGGTGATATCTCGTGGGACGTCCGCCGTGCGGCCGTGACCTTGCATTTCGACGGCAATGACTTTCCGTGTTTTGGAGAGCTCGCTGATCCACCCGTCCCAGTTGTTGGTGATGGTCATGAACGCTCCGTGGAGCAACACCACCGCTTCACCGCTGCCGTGGACCTCGTAGTACATGTTGATTCCATTGACTGGCGCGTAGCCCGATGCTGGTTTCTGCTGCGCCGACACGGCGGTCACAGCGAGCGTCATCAAGAGGAAAGCTGTCTTCCGCACTGCCGAACGCCGTCCAGATGCGTTTGCTTGGTCGATTGGCCGGGTCATTTTGTCTCCGTACCTGATCCTAGGCTCGCGAGTAGCTCGTCGAGTTGGTCGAGCGACTCGGGCATCGCGTCCATCGATCCGGAGTCAAGCGCTTCCTTCGATGGGTAAAGATCGTGCACCACCAACTGCGTCTTGCCGTCGGTTTCATTGAAGGTCACCGTGGTGACGGTTGTGCCGTCGCCACCCTCCTCGTTGGTCCAAACGAGGCGCGAGTTCGGTATCACTTCGAGGTACGTGCCGAAAAACTCCATGGTCGAGTCTTCGTGGCGAAACACCAGGCGATACTGCCCCCCGACGCGAACATCCATTTCGCACGAAAGCAGGTTCAGCCCGTAGGATTTCGGTACCCACCACCTCCTGAACAGCTCTGCCTTGGTCCACGCCTCGAACACGAGGCGCGCAGGCGCGTTGACGGTGCGTTCGACGACGAGTTCGCGTTCGGACTTCCGCTCCACCCGCGTGCGGTTCTTCGTGGGCGCGGCGTCACTTTCTCCATTTACGTCCATTTGCTTTCTCCTTCCGTTTCAGTTCCTCGACAACAATGTCCAGCTCATCGAAGCGCGCGGCCCAGAGCTGGCGATACCTCTCGATCCATGCCGCCTCTTCTTCCAGTCCGCGCAGCCCAAGCTTGCAGGTCCGCACGCGTCCAACCTTCTCTGTTCTGACGAGCCCCGCTTGCTCCAGCACGCCTACATGTTTCTTCATGCCCGAAAGGGTCATGTGGAACCTTTCGGCAAGTGCTGTGATCGAAGCGTCCGCACGCCCGAGTTGCTCCAGCACGCCGCGTCGGGTGGGGTCCGAGAGTGCGCCGAACGAGGCATCGAGGTGGGCCTGGCTATACTGTACCATATGGTTCAGTATACAACATGAGTTGGCTGGTCGGCGACAATTAATTGTTGTCGACTGCCGGCAACGGTTTCATCCGTAGGGGCCCTCTTGTGCTGGCGTGTAAGGCAACACTTCTCGGAGCGGCTCTCGGTCACGGACAGCAGGTCTGCTACTACACCTGGGCGACGCTAATGCGCGGCGTGCATGCGATCGACGTGCTTCAGCGTGCACGCCGCCAAGCACCGATGCAGATCGCGGCGCAGAGCCATGCGCGCGAGACCTCGCGCCAGACTCTCGAGTGTCTGGGTTGAAAGACGCGCCCATCGCCCAACATGCCGGCGCGATTGCGCAGCGAGTCAGATAGCGCGCTGCAGATTGATCACGGTGGCGTCGACCTGGTCCTCACCGCGAGAACGATCGCTTCCCCTGCGCCCAGATATCCGCGATACACGGTCCGGTCAATGAAGCGCGGCTTGACTCGTATTTTTGCGGCGGCAGGAGTCGCTGCCTCCTAGTCCCGGTCCACCAAGAGTGCGAGTTTGGCGCGCAAGGAGTGCGCGGAGTGCAATCAGCCGAGCGTTAGGGGATTCCACAGACGGATGAATGTCCGCGACGTGCTGGAGAGCCGAACTGGGTGGCCGCAGCCCCCCGGTGGACTCGGGCGCGTTTGTGGTCTTGGTGCTCGAAAATGGGTGCAATTGGGTGTAGTGATGGCCCATGCTCCGGTCCGAAACCGTCCAGATCACACCCGAGATCCTGCGGCTGATTGCCAGGATCGACGAGTTCAAGGGCGCGTGGCGCGCTCTGAGTGCGCTTGCTCCGGAACGACTTTCGGCCCTCCGACGCGTGGCGACGATCGAGAGCATCGGCTCGTCCACCCGCATCGAGGGGAATCGGATGTCCGACCGCGACGTGGAACGTCTGCTCTCGAACCTCGAGATCACGACGCTCTCCACAAGCGACGAGCAGGAGGTCGCCGGCTACGCGGAGCTGATGGATCTGGTGTTTGCCTCGTGGCAGGACATTCCGATTACCGAGAACCACGTCAAGCAGTTGCATCAGATCCTGCTCCGCCACAGCGCGAAGGACACCTGGCACCGAGGAAACTACAAGACCACTTCCAACAGCGTCGCCGCGTTTGACGAGAGCGGCACGCAGCTTGGTGTTGTCTTTGAAACAGCCACACCCTTCGACACGCCCCGATTGATGTTCGAACTGGTGACATGGGTGCGCGAGCAGCGCGAGGCGCGTCACCTACACCCTCTGTTGATCATCGGCCTGTTCACAGTCGTGTTCCTCGAGATCCACCCATTCCAGGACGGGAACGGTCGACTCAGCCGCGTGCTGACGACGTTGCTGTTGCTGCAGGCTGGCTACGCGTACGTGCCGTACAGTTCGCTCGAGAGCGTGATCGAGCAGAGCAAGGAGGCCTACTACCTTGCGCTGCGACAGACCCAGTGCACGATCAGGACCGACGCTCCGAACTGGCAGCCGTGGCTCGAGTTCTTCCTGCGCTCGCTGGCTGAGCAGGTTCGGCGGCTCGAGAGGAAGGTCGAGCGCGAGAAGCTGGTCCTTGGCGTGCTGCCGGATCTCTCGCTGCGGATCGTCGAGTTCGCACGCGCGCACGGCCGCGTGACCATTGGCGAGGCAATCAAGCTGACCGGCACGAGCCGCAACACGCTCAAGCAGCACTTCCGGGCGCTCGTCGAGCATGGCCATCTCAACCAGCACGGACGTGGGCGCGGGGTCTGGTACTCGTTGCGCTGAGAAGGTGTGCGGGTTGCGTCCTGGAGCCTCGCCATCGATGCAGTCGATCACAAAACCGAACCTACTCCCGCTGCTGTCGCACACAGTCCCGGTCGTTTCTGACACGCTCGCCGACCGTGGTGGCTTCACGGCGATGTTGCTGGTCAGCCATTGTGCGTACCTGCCAACGCCCTTGCTGTTGATTGCAACCAAGTCTCTGCACCTCGTTCGGTTGAGGTGTCAGGCTGGCGAGTGTGTGTACCGGCGCGATTGCGCAGCGAGTCAGATAGCGCGCTGAAGACTGATCACGGTGGCGTCGACCTGGCCCTCACCGCGAGAACGATCGCTTTCCCTGCGCCCAGATATCCGCGATAGTCGGCCAAGACAATGAAACGCCGGTTGAATTGCTTCCGCGCCACGACTGAACGGATGGAAAACACGTGAGAGTTGTCTTCAAACGCTGGGCGATGATCCTTGCCATTGCTGGGCTGGCCACCGCATGTGGCGGAACAGTTGGTGATGTACCTGGACGACGCCCACTGAGGAGGGACTTACCACTTGATCTCGCACAACTCTACGCTGCTAAGGAAGACGCGCGCGCGTACGAGCTGTCTTGCAAGAGGTTGCGCGACGCGTTGGGAAAGCCATATCCGGAACTTTTGTTGGAGCCATCCGAGGCTCGAACCAACAACCAACAACCGAAGCTGCGACTTTCCGAGGTCATTCGAGGGAAACGAGCCAAGGTGGTCTTCTTCGGGATGAACTGCAAAGCTGGGAGACAGCTCTTCCAGCAAATCGAGGCTGCGGGCTGGCAACTAGACGGCGAAAGCAACCTCGTGTTTTTGTTTTACACAACCAAAGGCCAGCTCTATGAGACTGTTCGGTCGAGGTTTCCGGTTTATCTTGTCGAGTACCCATTCACGGATGCTGTTCTTGGATACGCGACAGCCGTGCCCACTGTTTTTGACATCAGTGAGACAGGCGAGTTCGATGGCTTTCGGTACGCCGGCCGAGAGGTAAAGCCCAAGAAGGGGGGCAAGCCCTGAAGAACATGTCGACGTCACGTTGCCGCTCGCGATGTTTCTGAGTCGCACCAGGTTGATTGCAGCACTCCCGAAAGCGAACAGTCGTCGCTCGCTTCGGATCGAGTAGAAGTCCAACAACAACAACGCTCGAAGAATCTGCTTCGGCGGGACCAACGGGCGGTCGACGTTGACATACAGGCACGAGAAGCGCTCTGTCATCGGCCATCGGGACGACGCGATCGGTACCATTGGCCTCATGGTTCATCTCGATCGCCAGCGCAACCCGCCGCGCATACGGTGCGTCAATCAAACCTTCGCGCACCTCACGCCGATCACACGCTCAACGGTCGTTACCTGCCTCCGGCCTATTCTCCGAACAGCGCCCTGACCTGTGATCTGCAAAAGGACAAGACGCCGACCCAACCTGCCCGTACCTTCGGCAACGCCCACGCTGTGACACAATGCCGGCACCGCCGGGAAGCGCAGGGAGCGGCAACCTCGGGCGTCGGCTTAATTCGGTAGGCCATCGGCTCAATCGCATGAGGGCGACACAATGTGGACAGCAGCAGTCGGCCGATCGACGTCACACAGAACCGCGCGCCAGCTACTCGTCTCGCTCGTAGCGATCGCCTTTCCGTTCCTTGCCCTGGGCCAGTTCTCGTCTCCCGACAAAGCCCTGCGACGGACCGGCCTCGCCGGGCCGAGTGATTCCTCCGGTGCCGAGATCTGCTCGCCATCGCCCAACGTTGCCTACGCGGTTTGGATCGACAGCAGCCATGGCGCTTCCGGTTTCTCCGGCGACATCAACCTCAGCAAAACAACCAATGGCGGAGCCACCTGGTCCGCGGCGACGCGCGTGAAGCGCACTCTTCCGGCGGGGATGTTGCCGTTCGGCCCGCCCGAAGTGCGCATTACCTGCGATGCTTCGTCGCGAGTCGTCGTCCTGTGGCGAGAAGCGATCACCGACAACGATGACCTCTACGCCGTCTCGTCAATCGATGGCGCGGCCACATGGCGCGAAGTGAAGCGCCTCAACACCGATGAGTTCCGCGGCAAGAAGACACTGCATTCACCCGAGATCGCCACCGACGGATCGGGAACCGTCTACGCAGCATGGTCCTGGAGCTGGTCGACGGAGAGCGTTTCGGTCAGCGTTTCGACGGACGCAGGTTTGACGTGGGGCGCGCCGCAAATCGTCGACAGCGGTAACGGTGGCACGAGTCCTTTGAGTCTCGTCGCTCGTTCGGGTGGCTTCGCGCATGTGACGTGGGCCGACAGCAGCGGAAAGATCTGGGCCAGCAGCACAACGACGGCCGGCGCCTCGTGGCTCGCTGCGAAACGACTCGACAACGATGCAACGCCCGCGTCGACTCAGCCGCGCATCGCTCTCGAACCAGCCGGCTCTCGTGTCTACGTCGTGTGGCAACGTGCCGCAGGATTGGCCTCGATGGTGTATGTCAACGTGTCCACCAACAACGGCTCGACATGGGGAACTGCGGCGCGCGTCGACCACGCGTCGGCGGGTACCAAAGCCGAGCTGCCCGACATCGCGGTCACAGCGGGCGCGGTTCACGTGGCGTGGCAGGACAACCGCACCGGTGCGACACATGTCTGGGCGACGCGTTCGACGAATTTCGGCAGCACCTGGGCGAGTCCCGACCAGCGACTCGATCCGGGCAATACTGCCGGCACTTCATCAGCGCCGCGCCTTGCAGCAAGCGGCACGGACGCGGGAGTCGCGTGGCTCGACACGCGGCGCGGTGGTCAGGAGCCGTACGCCAATCGCTCGCACGATACAGGGGCCACATGGCTGGGCGATCAACGCCTCGACACCGGCACGGCGGCCGCCACCACGGCGGGACAAGTGCGGCTCGCGCACGACACATCGACCGGGTGGTTTGCGATTTGGAACGACCGCCGTAACGACGCGCGGCCGAGCGCCGACAACGACATCTTCGCCAACCACTCCAGCAACAGCGGCGACACGTGGAACGCGGCCGACACGCGCCTCGACAGCACACCGAGCATGAGCAACAGCGCAGCAATGTTGCCGGCCGTCGCGAGTGATGGAACGGGCCGGGTCTTCGCCGCATGGATGGACGAACGCGATGGACGCCAGGACATCTACGCGAACTGCTCGGCAGACCACGGGGCAACCTGGCGAGTCAACGATGTGCGCCTCGACACCAACACCAGCGCAGGATCGGCCGCTTCGTTCGTCCCGCGCGTTTGTACCGACGGCAGTGGCTGTGTCTATGTGGCGTGGACCGAGATGGGGAACGGTTCCAGTCCATCCGTGTACTTCAACAAATCGTGCGACCTGTGCAGCACCTGGCTCGCGTCCCCGGTCCGAGTCGACCACGCCGGAACACAGGCCTCGATGATCAACCCCGCATTCCTGTCGTGCGATGCGAGCGGCAACGTCTATCTCGGTTGGTCAGACGATCGCGTCACCGGGTCCGGCTCGGACCAAGATATGGACGCCTACGTCAACGTCTCCCACGACCGCGGCTCGACGTGGCAGTTTCCAACCGACACGAAGGTCAACGGTACCGGTGTCAGCGGTGCATGGCTCGACGGAATGACGTCCGATGCCAGCGGGCATGTCTATGTGTTGTTCAACGCCGCTAATGGTCCGCTCGGAACGTGGCACTACTATGTCAATCGCTCTTGGGATGCGGGCAACACCTGGCGCGGGGCGATCGACCTCGCGGGTGGAATCGTCGGAGCGCCTCCCAACGGAACCACGATTGCCGCGGATAACTCGGGCGGCGCTTACATCGCGTGGTTTGATGCTCGCAATGGTGCGTACGACGTGTTCGTCAGACGCTCGGTGACCAACGGCGATCCACCCTGGAGCACGGACCAGCGACTCGATGGCGACGCGCTCGGCGCCAACAGTTCGTTCAACGTGGTGATGGCGGCCGACGCAGGCAACGTGCTCGTGACCTGGACCGACGATCGAACTGGAAAAGACCAGGTTTTTGCGAATCGCTCGACAGACCAAGGAGCAACCTGGCTTGCAAGCGCCGTACAGGTCGACACGGGGGATGCGCCTGGGGCTCATCAATCGGCGATGACCGAGGGGTTCATCGTCCCGACCGTGGCGCTTCGCGGCAGCAACGCGCGTGTCACCTGGGTCGACAACCGCAATAGCTGCGGTGGCAAGCCGGGGTTTGATACCTATGTCAACTACTCGGAGAACGCGGGGCAATCGTGGCATGCGGCTTCGATCCGCGTTGAAGCCGGGGACGGTCCAGGCTGCTCCGACGCCGCGTGGCCTGCGCTCAGCTTCAGCGCGGACAGATGGACTCACGTGGCGTGGGTCGATCATCGCAGCGACTATCACTCGATTCGCTCCAATTCTGCACTCGGCCTCGCCGATGACGATGGCGATGGGCGCTTCGGTCCGGAATTCGACTGCAACGACGCGAGCAACACCGTCTGGTCGATTCCAGGTGAGGCGCGGGCACTGATCTTCACGACGAAGACTGCGCTGACCTGGAGTGCGCCATTGACTCCCGGCGGCACGGCGCCGCTTTACGACACGCTGCGCTCGAGCATCGCCTCCGATTTCGGCGCAACCGCCACGTGCCTGGAGTCCGATGGCACGGACAACACAACGGCCGAGCCGTCCAAGCCAGTTGCAGCGAACGCGTACTTCTACCTCGTGCGCGCCAAGAACTCGTGTGGGGTCGGCACGCTTGGCGCGAGATCGAACGGCGTCCAGCGCACGGGACGCGCCTGCCCATAGCTCGGTTGAACTGAAGCTAGCGAAGAACGATCCAGAGTGCGCTCCGAGTGCAGAGTCGTGCACCTCTGATCGCTGGTTGCGGAGACAGTGATCGCCGAGCAGTTGACGAGTGCAGCACACCGAGGTCGATCGTGACCACTGCAACGCTCGCGGCTCACCTCCGCCGCATTGCCTCGAAGACTGACGACAGCACCACGACGATTCCGCAGCCGACCACGTTGAACCACAAAAATCCGAGGTCGGAGCTGAAGAACAGCACGATCACCGCAGCTTGCGCGATCAGCGCTGCAACCAGTACCGGTGTGGCCGTCACGCGACGCAAGAAGAAGGCCACCACAAACAGCCCTAGAAGCGTTCCGTAGAAAATCGAACCCAAGATGTTCACCGCTTGAATCAAGTTGTCGACAAGCGAGGCGAACGTGGCGAATGCGACAGCCGCAAATCCCCACAGCACCGTGAACAGCTTGGAGATTCGAAGATCCGATGCGGAGGTCTCGACCGTCGCGGCTGAGCCAGAGCCAAGCCGCTTGTACAAGTCGATCATGCTGGTCGACCCGAGTGCAGCCAGTTCGCTCGACGTTGAACTCATCGCGGCACACAGGATCACCGCGATCAACAGTCCAACCAAGCCGTGCGGCAGGTATTTCAGGACGAACGAGATGAAGACGTAGTCGGTGTCCTTGGTCTCTTTGCCCGGAAGCGCGTCGGCGACGAGCGCCTTTGCCTCCTGCCTCAATGCCTGGGTCTGCTTGAACGCATCTTGTAGCGCCAACTTTGCGGCGTCCTCGCCCTGACCCGACCGCAGCGTCGCTACATACGCGCTCGCCGCATCCTTCTGCAGGGTGAACGCCTCGCCGAATCGTTGCTCCAGCGACTGGAGCTCGGCCGCGTGCGTCGTCTGTGCGACGAGATCGAGCGTGGGTTTGTTGAAGAACAGCGGCGGCGCGTTGAACAGGTAGAACACGAAGACCAGCACGCCGATGAACAGGATGCCGAACTGCATCGGGATCTTGAACAGACCGTTGAAGAGCAGGCCCAAACGGATCTCGCCTACCGATCGCCCGGCGAGGTACCGCTGCACCTGCGATTGGTCGGTGCCGAAGTAGGCCAACGCCAGAAAGAACCCGCCGGTGATACCGGACCAGAAGTTGTACCGATTGCTGAAATCCAAGTCGAAGCTGACCACATTCATGCGACCGAGTGCGCCGGCGAGTTTCACGGCGCTCGGCAACGACACCGACTCGGGCAGGTTGTACGCAATCACCACACCGGCAAGCGCCATCCCGCCGAGCATCACGATCATCTGTTGCTTCTGCGTGTGACTCACCGCGCGGGTGCCGCCTGAAACGGTGTAGGCGACCACGAACAACCCCATTGCGACGTTGGTCAGATGCAACGGCCAGCCCATCAGAGTGCTGAGAATGATCGACGGCGCATAGATCGTGATTCCGGCCGCAAGGCCGCGCTGGATCAAAAACAGCACCGCTCCCAGGTAGCGCACCCGATGATCGAAGCGATGCTCGAGGTACTCGTATGCGGTGTAGACCTTCAGCCGGTGATAGATCGGCACAAACACGGCAGCAATCACGATCATCGCCAGCGGCAGCCCGAAGTAGAACTGCACGAAGCGCATGCCGTCTTCGTAGGCTTGACCGGGCGTCGAGAGGAACGTGATGGCGCTGGCCTGCGTCGCCATGATGCTCAGGCCGATGGTCGGCCAGTGGAGCGTGTTGCCGCCGCGCATGTAGTCGTCGACAGTGCGCACATCGCGCGACTTCCAAGCTCCGTAGATCGCAATGAAGGCCAACGTGCCGATCAGCACGAACCAGTCGAGAGCGGTCACGACGCCCACTGCTTCAGCAGACAAAACAGCAACACCAACAGCGCGAGTTCGGCGACGACCAGCAGATAGACAGTGCGCCAGTGTTTCACCACCGGTGGCGGCTCTTCCGTTGCTGGGATTGCCTGTTGTCGTACGTCCACGAGCTATTGTCCGGCAATCAAGTTGACGAACAGGCGATAGGCACCGGGCACGCCGGCAGGCAACTGCCGGAAGAACGCCAGCCCCGTGTAGACGTATCGCCCCTTGCCGTACTCCGCGATCAGCGTGCTTCCCTGCGTCGGCTTCTCGTCGGGATCGGCTGCCGAGAACAGCGGCTTGTAGCGCGGATCCCACTTGAGGGCGAAGTAGATGCCGCGCTCTTGAACCCAGCCCTCGAAGTCGGCGGTGGAGATCTTGTTGGGCCTGTTCAACACAGGGTGATCGGGTATCAAGGTGGTCATGATCGCCTTCTCGTCGGTGACGCGATCGCGCCCGATCTCGAGCGGAAACGGACCGAGTGATCCGTCCAACGAGGAAAGCCGATTGTTCGTGTTGTACTGCACCACGACCGTGCCACCGGCCTCGACATACTTCATCAGGCGCGCATGCGCAGCGCGCACGACGTCGCGCGTGTTGTAGGCGCGAATGCCGACAACGATCGCGGCAAAGCGACCGAGATCGCCGCTTCGCAGCGCCTCGTCGTCGAGCATCTCGACATGCAAGCCGACGTGCGCGAGATCGTCGGCGACGCTATCGCCCGAACCGCGAATGTAGCCGATGGTCCCCTTGGGGAGGTTCAGCGCGAGGGGAACGAGTCTCAGCGCGGCGGGTTGAAGCACGAGCTGAAACGGGATGTGCGGGTAGTCGATGCGGTCTTCGCGATACGACCAGTTGCGGCCGTCGCTCGTGAAGACCGGCGTAGCGGCGACCGCCTTGGCGTCGGCAGGCGGCGTGACGGTGAACTCGAGCGTCGCTTCGTCGCCAACCTTCGCCAACGTTACCGGCTGTGATGCCGGCTCGACTTTCCAGCCTGCCGGCATCGGCAAGCTCAAGTCACCCTTCAGATCGTCGCGCCCGGTGCGCACGCGTAGCGATACCGTCGTGCTTCTTCCGTTGGGGAACATCACGGCCTCGCGCGTCGGTGTCACGGTGGCGGGCGGCACGATCATCAACGGTCTCAACCGCTCGCCTTGCACTGGGTCTGTCCACGAATGAAGCACCGGCTCGTGCAGCACGATCTGTCGATCGCCGATCGTGAACTGAAGTTCAACGGCGACGGCCGGCGGCGTGCTTGGCTCGGCGACCAGTCGTTGGTTGGCGACGACGTAGTGCCCCGCTTGCGGTGTCGACGCCAACCAGAACGGAGTGGTGATGGCGGCATCGCCTGGAATGGTGAGCCTTTGTTCGAGCACCTTTGGCGTGCCGGGCACCAGCGCGGCGCCAACATCGATCGCCGGCCCTTGTGGCAGCAGCAGCCGTTGCAAAGTGATCGACGCGGGCTGACGCATCACCACCTCGATGCTCAGCTTCACGTCGCTGCCAGGAACAGCAACCGGCTTCTCGGCTGTCGCGCGTGCGAACACACCGGCGGCAACACAAATCAGGCGATCGAGACGCTGCTTGGCGTCACGCACACGAGGTTCGTCGGGCAGCGGGTCGAAGGCGCGATGCGCGGCGAGCAGAGCCGGGAGGGCGCGCTCGGGACGATCGCGCTCGAGCGTTGCGCGCGCCTCGTCGAGTGCCTTCTCGAGCGCTGCGGCCGGCGCGCCGAAGCGACCCCAGGTGGAGTCCAGCCCTTCAAAAATGTCGGATTGTGGCTTCGTGCCGGCCAACCATAGGAAACGTTCCACAGAAGGGGAGCGCGACCCTGAAACACCGAAGCCTTGGCTCTTGTGTTGACTGCGCGATTGGGCCGCCAACTCGCCGTAGCTGACACCGAGTCGCACGTCGTAGTCGCCGACCTGCAAGGCGATCGCTTCGGGTGGCGGCGGTTCATCGCTCCACGACGAAATGTTGCGCAGCAGCCGAGCGGCTTGCCAAGGTATCACGCCGCTTTTGAGTTGCTCGGGAAATCGCTTGGGGTCCGCGGCGGCGGTAAACGCTTCGCGCGCAAGAATCGCCGATGCCGTGTGGTGCCCGTGATTGGGCGGATCTTCATCGAAGCGGGCGATCACGATGTCGGGTTGAAACGAGCGAATCGCCCAGACCACGTCGGCCAGCGCTTCGTCATGATTCCAAATCGCCAAGGTCTCGGCGGCCGACTTGGAATAGCCGAAGTCGCGCATCCGCGTGAAGCGCTGCACCGCGCCGTCGATACGCCGCGCCGCGAGCAGTTCCTCGTTGCGAATCACGTCGAGCAGAACACCTTGCTCCGAACCGATCAGGTTTTGCCCGCCACCGCCACGCGTCATCGAAAGATACGCAGCCAGCATGTGGCGGTTGTTGGCGAGATACCCAAGCAGTCGTGTGTTCTCGTCGTCGGGATGCGCGGCGACGTACAACACGCGGGTGGTGTTTGCGACACGATCGAGCTCGTGCGCCAAGGCTCCTGCATTCATGCCGGACTCCAACGCCACCGCGCCGGTGGCGGCTGCGCTCATGATTGCAAAGGCAAGGGCAAATCTCTTCATGATGTCGTCTCGGTCTGACGGCGGGCGATCACCTGCCGGAAGTAGTGTTCGTATCGATCGAGTGCCGGCTGCTCGCCGAATGTGGCGACAGCGTGTGCGCGTGCGGCCCGGCCCATCGCAGCGTGTCGCTCAGGGTTGATAAGGACGTCGATCACCGCCTGCGCCAAGGCGTCGAGATCGAAGGGGGTGACGAGACAGCCGACACCATCGACAACCACGTCTGGCAACCCGCCCACGTGGTACGCAAAGACCGGAACGCCGGTGCTGAGTGCTTCGAGTGCAGCCACTCCAAAGCTCTCCGACTCGCTGGGGAGCAAGAAGCCGTCGGCATGTTGGAGCAATTGCACGAATTCGGCGCGTCGGCCGAGGAATCGTACGGCATCGGTAACACCCAGTGCGTTGGCGCGACTCACTGAAAGCTCGCGCGTCGGCCCGTCGCCGACCAACACGAGTCGTGCCGGCAGGTGGCGCCGAACGCGCACGAGAACTTCCATCAAATCGCCGACGCGCTTGACCTCGCGAAAGTTGGAGACATGCATGAGGTACGGGCCGTTGCTCGCGTGCGCGCCGGGCGCAAACAGCGAGGCGAGTTGCGAGCGATCGCGGATGGCGGCCGGTACGAAGTGATCGGTGTCGACGAAGTTGGGCAGCACATCGATGGCGTGTGTGTCCGCGATCCCAAGTTGCGCGCGCGCCTCGCGACGCAGAAAGTCGGAGGGAACCGTAATTCCATCGGAGCCGGCGACAGCGAACGCCGTGACCGCACGATAGGCGGGATGAGCGCCGACCTTGGTGACATCGGTGCCATGCAACGACGTGACCAGCGCTGGGGCCGCACGGCCAAGCACCTGCCGTGCAAGCAGCGCGCTGGCGGCATGCGGCACCGCGTAATGCACTTGCAGCAGGTCGAGCCCGTGAGCTTGCGCGACGTCGACGATCTTGGAGGCAACTGCCAGCGCGTACGGCGCGTGTTCCAACAATGGATAGGTTGGCACTTGCACTTCGTGGAACGTTTCCTTGGACGAGGGCGCGAACTCGCGAATCGGATGCGCGCTCGCAATGAGGTGAATCGCGTGTCCGCGCTGCGCAAGTCCTGCGGCCAACTCGGAGGCGACGACTCCACTGCCCCCCAAAGTCGGGAAACAGACGATGCCGATCGAGAGCGGTCGGCTCACCGCAGTGGCTCGAAGGCGTGCGCGTCGGAGAATGGGTTGTCGCGGAACTGCTTCACCAGATCGACCAACCCTGGCGTTGCGACGGTGCGCAGCGGTTCCCCCTGAGCGACGCCGATCATGCTGCCGTAGTAGCGATCGCGCGCCTCGATCGCCGCCATGGCGCGGTGCGAGCTGATGAGCGTTGGATCATCGCCCGGTTGGCGAGTGATCTGGCTGATGTAGCAGGCGATCGCCTGCAGCTTTCGCTCGGCGGCATCTGAGGTGTCGATGATGAAACTGGGGGCGATGCGATAACGCATCGGGTAGTGCAGAAGCTGTCGCGGCACGAATCGATCGGCTGGCGGACTGCACTCGAACTGACGCACACCGCTGTAGTACACGGCGCGTAGCAGCAACTCGCCTGCGGCGGCGTGATCGGGGTGTCGTTCCTCGGTCCACGGCACGAGCACGATCTCGGGTCGCAGCCGTCGCAACACCTCGACCACCTTGGTGAGTTGCGGCCGTGACGCGGGGTCGAGGCCGGTGTCCGGAAGTTCCACGTTCTCGCGATGTCGCAGGCCGAGCACACGGCTGGCGTTGGCGGTTTCGATCGCCCGCTGCTCGGGCGTTCCATGACTGGCCCGCTCGCCACGCGTGAGATCGACGATGCCGGTGCTATGACCGAGGTCGGCGAGCCGAATCATCGTGCCCCCGCAGAACAGCTCGACATCATCCGGGTGAGCGCCAAAGGCAAGCACGTCGATACCGAAGTCGCTCATGCAAGATGCCCCACGGTGATGCCGACTCCGAAGTCGCTCATGCAAGATCCCTTATCGCAGCATCGAACGGCACGACGCTCGCAAGCACTTTGTCGATGAAGGCGCGCTCTCCGAATCGTGCGGCGAACGACGCCAGTCCGTAGGTGCGCTCTTGAGGTCTGTTCTCGGGAAACAAAAGTCGCCTCAGCCGGCGCACTTCATCGACCATCACCGCATCGCGATGGATCGAGGCCTTCTGGTACTTGGCGAGCAACTTGGACACGTCGGACTTGACCCTGTCTCGTGTCTTCTCGATCGCCACGTCGACCCCCGGACCGGCGCTGACGAGTTGCGGCGTGAGTTGCTCGAGTGCGGTGCAAAACGGCGTGAGCAGCGCCTGCTCGAGCGAGTCGGTTGCGACGGCCTTACCCGACAACGCATGGCAGTGCGCGAGCAATGCATCTTCCGATCGTTCTGCATCGGCGGGCGTGAGTCTCCAGCGTTCCAGCAGCCGGCGCGCGCGATCGTCGACAACCCGAAACCGCGCCCGTGGAACCACCAGCGGCATGGCGAGATCGAACGCAGCGTACAGCGGCGCCATCTGCGCGAAGTAGGCAACCTCGCCTGGGCCGCCGACATAGGCGGCGGTCGGAAGCAACGTGTCCTGCAGGATCGGTCTCAGCAGCGCGCTGGTGCTGAAGCTCAGCGGGTCGGCATCGAGTGCCGCACACAGTTCCTCGAGAGAGTGCACGCTGTTGCCGCCGACTTCGGCGAATCGGCCCGCGGCCGGTTCGAGTCGATAGCGTGCTCCGGTGGCGCCGAGCGGATGGAAGAACGCGAGTGGCGCTTTCGGGCGCACAGCGATCGCAGCCTCGTATCCGGCCGCCTCGAGTTCCAAGACACGCTGCGCCAAGGCGTCCGCGATTGGGCTGGCGTTTCGCAGCGCTGTTCGGTGGACCCGCGCCGCAGCTACGCCGAACGCGCGATCACGCGGATCGATCAGTACCAGACCGTCGTCTGCGAACAGTTCCGCAAGCACGTGCGCGAACGCATCCGCCCATCCAACGCCCGCTCGATAGTGACGCTCGAGTCGCTCGAGGTGAGTGTTGGCATGAGGCAAGTGCGCGAGAGCCGTGCGCAGTACGGAAAGTTGCTCGATCACCGACGCAGGGAGTGAGTGATGCGCGATCGAAACGCGCTGATGCGGGTCGGCAGGCAGCGAGAGCGTGAGCGTCTCGGCCTGGCCATGGGAGACAGCACAACTCGCGATCTCGACCAGATCGTGATCTTCGGTTTGCAGCCAGAAGATCGGAACCACGGGCTGCCCCGACTCTTGCGACAACGACTGCGCGACACGCACGGCGGTCGCCGCCTTGTAGATGGTGTAGAGCGGTCCGAGGAACAGTCCGACTTGTTGTCCGGTGACGACCGCAGCAGCGCCCGATCGGAGCGCATCGAGGTGTGCCTCGCGCGCGGCGCTCGATGCGTATCGCGCGTTCTGGGTCGTGAGACCACTCGCGACGGCTGCCTCGAGTGGACGCACCGCTCGGCGGACTGCTGCGCGGCGCTCGTCGACAGAAAACGGATGAGGCCCGAAGAATCGTCGAGCCTCACCCGTTACGTACGCTTGGAACAGACTGGAAGACACCCGTGTGGCTCGCCTACTTCTTCCAGTCCTCGATCGCTTTGGCGATTTGAGCGCTGAAGAACGCGTAGGTCTCGTTCCCCTTACCCAAGTTCTGCGATTGCTGGGCGACCGTGATCGCTTCGGACTTCTTTCCGAGCTTGGCGAGCACCTGTGCCTTGATCCAGTTGTTCCACCAGCCCGGCTGGATCCCGATCGAAGTGTTGATGTAGGCCAGCGCTTGATTCAGGTCGCCGCCGCTATCGAGCAGATAGCGTGCCGCCATGAAGTGCGGACGCCACGCATCGCTGAGCGACGAGTCGATTCCTTTCATGACTTGAGCTTTGGTATCGACGGCGAGCGGAATCCTGACGCGCAACTTCTCCCACTCCAGATCGAGATTGGCCGACGAGTCGGTTGTGTCGGAGTAAAGAAACGTCATCCGCTCGCGCGCTGCCGGTAGCGGCTCCGGTGTCACCGTAATGCGGGCGACATCTTTCTTCTCGTCGTAACTGTCGGTGCCGCCCTGCTCCCAATCGCTGTTGAGAATCACCGTCCAACTGCTGCTGGTGGGAATGGTGAAGATCGAATAGGAACCGGCCGGGACTGCTTTGCCGCCGAAGCTGAAATCGCGGCTAGCCGTGAGCTTCGTCGCCGAGTTGGCTCCCGTGCGCCACAGTTGGTTGTACGGAACCAGTGCGCCCCAGATCGGACGGCCCTTCACCCCGGGGCTCGAGTAGTCGATCGCGAAGTCGGTGATTCCGACCCGTTGTTCGGCGCGCGCCTTCGGGCTGGGGGCTGGTGTTTCGAGAGCGCTCTGCGCAAAGACGGCGCTGGCGCCAAACGCGAGGGTCAGTGCGGCGGTCGTAAGAAAGGCGGTCGAGGGACATCGAGTAGGGGACATGCAAGGCTCCTTCGTGGGGACAACGCAGAGTGCGTGGTTGATCGGAACGTAAAGCGAGCGACGGATTCTACTGGCATCGGTGGTGTGGGCAATGCGGTCGCACGCTGGCGCGCCTCGTTTTACGCGATGCTGACGGGGGATCGTGGGGGAAAGGCCGCCTTCGTGGCGGAATCGCGATGGGTGGCGCGGTCGCAGTGAGATCGATGGTGGTTGTCTTTCCGGTGGCGTTGGCGCCGACCGCTGTGGGAGTGATCGCTCTTGGTGCTGGGGCGAGCGGCGGTGTTGGCAATCGGCGGGTCAAGTTTTTCGAAGGGCTGATGGTGCGCACGACGCTGCGCGAGCGGCGCGTGCTGCCCGCGGTGACTGATGTCAGTAGTGCGTCGTGGTGGAGATGAACGGTGCTACGAGTGACGAGACGCGGTTAGGGGGTCGAGTCGAGCGTGCTGCGGTTTTATCGGGGAGGGAAGGAGCGAGGGGCGTGTGCGGTTGTTGGCGCTGCTTTGGAGGGGTCGTGAGGTGAAGCGCTTCAGTGTTTCGCATGGCGTGTGGAACGAGGTTGCGTCTCTTGCGAGGAGCGGAGTGTTACGGTGAGGCAGCGATGCTGTGAAGAGAGCTGGTGCGTCGCTCGATGCGGAGGCCAGGCAGCGCGCTAGTCAGGGGCGTGAGAACGAGAGGGTGCGGACGGTCGGGGAGGGGAGGGCGCCGCGGTGTCACGATGAGGTGTCGAGGAAGCATGACGACGTGAAGGCACTGCATCGCGAGCGCACTGCATCGCGAAGGCAAAGCAATGCGGAGGCGAAGCAATGCGGCGGCGAAGCATGAAGACACCGCGGAGTTGCAACATCGTGAGAATGCGGAGGCGGCACATCGTGACAACGTAGAGGCAAAGCATTGTGACGATGCGACGCTGCGCGGCGCTGAATGTGTTCGCGTGCGATCAACTCCACAGCCGACGAAGTGCATCTCGCAAGCGCAAAATATTTCTGCTTTCCACGTGCACTTTCGATTGTTCTGCGCACACGAATCACGTACAGTCACTGCACATCAAGGGTGACGCATGTCGCATACGACTCAACGTTCAACACACAGTTCATCGCTGTCGCATCGGGTCGCGGCATTGCAAGTCGACGCGGTTGCATGTCGGCTTGCCTCCGAAACGGTACGCGTGTTGTTGCCGTTGGCGAAGGTCAGCGCGGTAGTACTGAGTCGCGAGCTGTGGCGCAGCGCGGGGTACTCGTCGCTTCACGATCTGGCGCGCGAGCGGCTGGAGCGCAACAGCCGATGGGTGCGTGAGCATGCAGCACTGCATCATGCCATCGAGCGGTTGCCGGCGTTGCGCAGCGCTACGACCGGTGAGGATGGTGGCGCGCCACTCGGATTGTGCAGGGCGCTTACGGTGGCTCGCGTCGCAACGAAGGAGTCGCTCTCGGACTGGGTCTCGTGTGCTCGCCAGTTGACGGTATCGGCACTGCAGCGGTTCGTGCGAGGGCGCGCCGATGGAGCTCCGGTGGTGTTGGAGTTCGGCGCCGATTGTGCCGGCGACTTTCCTGCGATGGCTCCGCGTAGCGCGGGCAACGAAGCAATATCGGTGGGGGCGACATGCGAGAGCCAAGTCGACGCTCAGCACGGTGCTCTGCCAATCGCCGAGGTCGGTGAGGTAGCACGTGTTTCATGGTCGATCCCGGCACCGCTGGCAGTGCATGCGGCGTTCGAGAGTGCGCTCGATCTGTATCGTCGCCTGGAAGGCGGCGATGCAACGGTGACGTCGTTTGTCGAGGCGCTGGTCGCGGAGGAGTATGCGAGCGGTTATCCCCCGGACGTTCTCCAACCGATGTTCAGCCCGACGGACTTGGCCGAACAGAACCTCGACGACCGCCCGAGGCCGGAACTTCCCGCGCTGTCGGTGGCGCGCGAGATGTTGGCGACGCTCGACGAGATGACGGTTCGAGCGGGTGTGGGTCCCGATCGCGAGGTGCTTCATCAGTTGGATGTTCTGTCTGCAGCGGCTGACCTGATCGAACGAAACCTCGCGGCATTGCTGGTCGAGATGAGCGGTCAAGGTGTCTTGCGAGAGTTGGGGTTCGAGAGCATCGGCGCCTACGGTGAGAATCGATTGGGTCAGGGCCGGACCACCATCGAGAATCGCGTGCGCGTGGCGCGCTCGCTGCGCAAGCGCCCGTTGCTGCAGCGCGCGTACGTAACCGGTGCGATTGGCCTCGAGAAGGGGCTGCTTGCGATTCAGATTCTGGGACCGGGATATGTCAGTGCTGCGCGAGAAGCTGAATGGGTTGCGCATCTGAAGCAGTGCACGGTGAAGCGACTGCGCGACGAGAAGCGCGCGCTGTTGTGGGCGAGCGCGATCGAGGGCCGTTGCGAAGCGCCGGCGCCCATGAGCGATCAGGCATGGTACGCATCGCTGCGTTGTGCACCGGGGGACACCGTCGCTGCGGTGCGGCGCGCCGGAAACGCAGCGTGCGATGAAGCAGCCTCGCCGCCCCCGGTCGGGAGCGTGCTCCGACTGCGCTTGCCGGTTGATTTGGCCAACGACTTGTCGGCGTGTGTCGAGGCGCGCTGCCGCTCACTCGATGCTGCGGCGAGTGCCAACGAAGAATCACAGCCTGCTACCGATACGTGCGCTGCAGCATGGCGTGTTGCCCGGACATTCTCCGCAGCGTCACGTTGCCTTCCGGCGTGGGTTGGCTTGCTCGCGTTGCTCGAAGAGTTTTGTGTGAGCCACGATATCGCACCAGCGCGCTCGGCTTCGCGCTCGGAGGTGTTCGTGCGCTCGGGGCATCGCTGCGAAGCGCCTGGATGTTCCTCGCGACGCGTGGAATGGCATCATCGCCACTATCGATCGCGCGGTGGAAGCGACGATCACACAAACGGCGATGCGTTGTGTCCGACGCATCATCGACACGGCGAGCACGGCGGGTATCTGCGTGTTACTGGCGGCACGCCGTTGCAGCGTGCGTGGCGCGTGGGGCCCGTTGATGACGGTGTTTGGTATCGCAATGAGCGATGTGTCGATCGGAGGGGTGATCGGCGCGAGCGCCATCAGAACAGCGTGAGATGAGTGTGCTGCGAAGTTTGCGCGACGCTCGATCCACCGTGCACCTTCGTGGCTCGTGCCGTGGTTTGTTCCGCGACTTGCCCGGCGCCGGCACGGGCCGAGATTCCTCATCGGGCCGAAAGCGGCTCGGGGCGGCGGTTTCGGCGCGAGTGCCCCGGCCTTGGGCTCGAAACTCGAACTTCGGTGGCATCATTCGGACGTGACTGAACTCGTCTGGTACTTGGGGTTAGGCCTTGCGGGGGTCGTGCTGCTCCAAGGATTGGGGGCTGCGGCCGGCGCCGCCGTGCGTGCTCGCCGGGCCGGCCGGGTCGAGGCCCTCAAACAGACCTTATTAATAGGCGAAATCGAGGCGGCCAGAGCCCGCGCCCGAGCGGCCGCTGAAACGCCGGCCGCCTGGGCCGGCTGGCGCGTCTTCGAGGTTGCGCAGCGCGTCGACGAATCGGGCGGCATCTGCTCGCTCTATCTCCAACCGCATGATCGCAAACCGCTGCCGCCGTTCAAACCTGGCCAGTACTTGACCTTCCAGTTTCGCGTGCCCGGCGCCGACAAACCGGTGGTGCGTTGCTACTCACTCTCCGATGCACACGACGCCAACCGCTATCGAGTGTCGATCAAGCGTGTCTTGCCCAGCGGCCTGGTCAGCAACTTCGTACACGACCAAATCAAGGATGGCGCACTCGTCGATGTGCGTGCGCCATCGGGACATTTCTTCCTCGACCTCGATGCGCGCGATCCCGTCGTGCTGCTGGCGGGTGGTGTTGGTATCACACCACTGCTAGCCATGGTCAATGCGCTCGTCAAGCAAGGGGCGCGTCGCGAGACCTGGCTGTTCTACGGCATGCGTCAACCGGACGAAGCGTTGCAGCGCGCACACCTCGAAGCGCTCGCTCGCGAGCACGAGTGGCTCTCGATTCATCTGTGCTTCAGCGACCATCAACCGACGCAAGGTAACGGTCCGGTGCACGAGCATCACTCCCGCGTAGGCGTCGACGTTCTCGAGAAAACGCTCCCTTCCAACAACTACCAGTTCTACATCTGCGGCCCGCCGCCAATGATGCAATCGCTCACCGAAGGGTTGGCTGCGTGGGGCGTGCCGGATCAGCACGTGCACTTCGAAGCATTCGGCCCAGCCAGCGTCAAACGCGCAGCCCCCGCCGTTGCCGCGACGACGGGGCCCGAAGCCCAGGGCTCTGGCATCAGCGTCACGTTCCATCGCAGCAGCAAGAGTGCCGCTTGGACTCCTGCCACCGGCTCACTCTTGGATCTCGCCGAACAGAATGGCATCTCGATCGACTCCGGCTGTCGCGCCGGAAACTGCGGTACCTGCCTCGTCGCGATTCGTAGCGGCGAGGTGAGCTACACCACATCGCCCGGATATCCGACCGACCCTGGCACCTGCCTCGCCTGCGTGGCCAAGCCCAAAGGTGCGGTCGTACTCGAAGCCTGAGAGGAGAACAGCAGATGCATCACCCACGGAAGGCACGCTTCACCCTTACGATCGTCACGGCAACGCTTGCGACCGGCATCGCCGCGCTTGCCGCAAACAACCCGGACAAGATCGTCGGTTCGGACGCGTGCAAGGAGTGTCACACCGCCGAGCACGCAGGCTGGCTCAACACGCATCACAACAAGTCGCTCGACGCGTTGCGCGAAGGGCAAGAGGTGGCCGACAAGCTCGAACTCGGCCGCACCTTCCGGCGCGATGGCTTCTGCATCGACTGTCACACCACAGCGCAAACCAAGGAAGGCAAGGCCACGCCACTCAGCGGCGTCTCGTGCGAGTCGTGCCACGGCGCTGCGGCCGACTGGGTCAAGGTGCACAACGACTTCGGCGGCGAGAAGGTCACCAAGGATCAAGAGTCGGCCGAGCATCGCGCGGAACGTTGGAAGAAGGCCGAAGCGGCTGGAATGATTCGCCCCGGACGCATCGACCTCGTCGCCGGCAACTGCTTCTCGTGCCACAGCGTGCCCAACGAGAAGTTGGTCAATGTGGGCGGTCACAAGGCCGGCTCCGACTTCGAGCTGGTGAGTTGGTCCGAAGGCGAAGTGCGTCATAACTACCTTGTCAGCAAAGGCCAAACGAATGCGGCCGCCACCCCCGAGCGGCGCCGCGTGAAGTACGTCGTTGGAAAACTCAAGGACCTCGAAGCAGGCTTGCGTGGCTTGGCCAAGATCACCGATGCGGCCGGGGCGTTCGCCACATCGTTTGCAGCACGCACCAAGGCGGCGAAGCAGGCACTCACCGACATCAACGCCAAGCAGCCGATTCCGGAGGTTGCCGAGGCGCTCGGCAAGTTGGCCGGAGTCTCGCCCGACAAGGCGGCGGGTATCGCCGATCAGATTGCACCCTTGGCTGCCAAGGTTGCCGCCAACGATGGCAAGGGTTGGGCCGCGATCGATGGTTTGATTCCGACCACGCCCAAAGGCACAGCCCCCTGAGCCTTCGATTTCGATCGATCACGACGGGGGTGAGTCAGTGCTCACCTCCGTTCGTGTTTCTACGAGATCGATAGTTTTTTTATGACGACAGCCATCGAGCGACCGCAACGTTGGGATGTTCCGTTCTCCGCCGCCATGCGCGACGAAGATGTCGCTTGGCTTCTGTCGCGCGAGCCGTTCGCCGGTTTGGATGCGACACGATTTCCGGCCGCCACCCCACTGCTCGGGATTCTGCTCAACGACGCCAGGCTGGTGCGTTGCCGCCCGGGAGATTTGATTGTTCGGGAAGGGGACTACGGCAGCTCGGCGTTCTTTGTTCTGGAGGGCGCCGTGCGGGTGGCGCTCGACGATCTTCCCCCTGCCTTGCTCGGCCGGCGTGAAGCGCCGAAGAAATCGTTGTGGGGAGTGATCGCGCAACTGTGGTCCAACGCGCGCGAACCCGAAGCGCGGGATCTCTCGCGCTACCGCGACGCTGCCGGGCTCGGTCGTCGCGAGAGCGACGCAGGCGACGCTCGCGTTTTTCTGCAGGACGTGCCTGGCGTGCTCGATCGCCATCGCACGGTGCGCTTGGAGTCGGGCGAGATGTTCGGTGAGTTGGCGGCGTTGGGGCGCACGCCACGCACCGCCACCGTCTTCGCGGACAGCGACGCGCTGCTGCTCGAGATCCGCTGGCAGGGGCTTCGTGACATTCGTAAGCACGCTCCCGCGCTGAAGGAGTTTATCGACCGCCGCTATCGCGAGCGCAGCTTGAAGGTGCAGTTGGGCGAGACGCCGCTTCTGTCGGGCCTGAGTAGCGACGCGCTGCAAAAGGTTGCCGATGCGACCAGCTTCGAGTCTTTCGGCTCGTTCGACTGGTATGGATCGTTCAAACAAAAGCGCGGCGACGTCGACGAACCGCTGATTGCCGAAGAAGGGCATTATCCGAACGGCGTAATCCTCGTGCGGGCCGGCTTCGCGCGGCTCTCGCAGCGCCATGGAGCAGGCGAGCGAACCATCGGATACCTCGGCAAGGGGCGAGTTTTCGGCCTCGAAGAGCTGCTCGCCGGTGCTGATACCGGCACGGCCGCACCGTTGCGCGCCTCGTTGCGCGCCTTGGGATACGTCGATTTGCTGCGCATCCCGACTGCAATCATCGAGGCTTTGGTCGTGCCGACGCTGGTGCGATCACGCGTCAGCAAGTCGATCGCGCCATCGGTCGCCCCATCAGGACTTCCATCCGGCGTGCTCGACGAGCTGGTCGATCGCCGCTTCGTCAACGGCACCGCCACGATGGTGATCGACCTGTCGGTCTGCACGCGTTGCGACGACTGCGTGCGCGCGTGCTCGCAGACGCACGATGGCAATCCGCGTTTTCTACGCGATGGACCGGTGCTCGGCGAGCGGTTCATGGTGGCCAATGCCTGCATGCACTGCGTCGATCCGGTCTGCATGATCGGTTGTCCCACCGGCGCGATCCATCGCACCGCCATCGGCGGACAGGTCGTGATCAACGATGCCACCTGCATCGGCTGCAGCACCTGCGCCAACAGTTGCCCCTACGAAGCAATCCGGATGGTTGAAGTGCGCACCCCACGCGGCACACCGCTGGCCGACGCCGCCACGGGGCAACCGATTCTCAAAGCGACCAAATGCGACTTGTGCCAAGAGCAACTCGGCGGGCCGGCCTGTCAGCGCGCCTGCCCTCACGATGCGCTGCGTCGCGTCGATATGGGCGACCTGCCCACGTTGACCGCCTGGATGAATCGGCGATGAGCGCCGCATCACTGGCTCGCGCTGTGTCGCTCGCGCTGTCGCTGTTGTGCATCGCAGCGCTGTGGATCTGGCAATCGATGCAGCAGCAGGCCCTTCGGCCGACGGCGCGCACCACAGGCTGGACCCTGTTGGCGGTGTGTGTCGCGCTGACGCTGTTGAATCTGCGCAAGAAGCTCGCCGCGCTACCGCTCGGCCGCGGGCGACTCTGGCTGCACGTTCATGCCTATTTGGGAATCGTGTCGCTAGGGATTTTTGCAGCACACGCGGGGCGGCACTGGCCCCACGGCGCCGTTCAAATCGTGCTGTGGTGGTTGTTCCTGCTCACCGCGTTGGGGGGCGTCTTGGGTCTGGCGCTCTCGCGCTGGTTTGCCGAGCGCCTGCGTCAGCGCGGCGGCGAGACATTGTGGCAGCAGATTCCATCGCAGCGACGTGAACTGGCCGAGAGCGCTCACCACGTGGTGCGCGGCGTCATGGAGTCGACCTCGGCGACCACGCTTGCGCAGTTTCACGCCGAGCATTTGGCCTCGTTCCTCGCCCAGCCACGCCACGCGGTTGCGCATCTGTGCGGCAGTGCGTTGCCGCGACGCACCCTGCTTCGCGAGCTCTCCGCGCAGCACCAATATTTCGAGCCGCAAGAGCGCACCGCCTGTGATGAACTCGTATCGCTGATCGAGCGCAAGGACGATCTGGACTTTCACTATGCACTGCAAGGCACGTTGCGACTGTGGTTGTTTGCGCACATCGGGCTCACGGCCGCGCTGTTGGTGATTGCCGCCGTGCATGCGCTGCTGGCCA